>JAOAPV010000099.1 GCA_025463055.1 Candidatus Acidiferrum typicum | reverse complement strand
CCATCATTCCTGATCCGCCGGTCGCGAGAGCGGAAAGCGTGCTATCCAGGGCCAAGCTCTGAAATCCGCGGCCCGCGGTGACCAGCGCAGCCAAATTGCCCAAGCCGCCCTGGTCCTGCTGCCGCGATGCGAGCACCATTTCCGCGTCGAACTTCCCCGCCGGAGTTTCGGGCTTCAGCACAATCTCTTGCGTCTGCACCGCGAAGCCCATAAACTCGACGCGCACGACGTAACGGCCGCGCGGCAATCCAGCAAACGTGTACGTGCCATTGGCCGCTGTGGCGACCACAAATTTCTTTCCAGTTAACGAGTTGGACGCGGTCACGGTTACGCCCGGCAGCGGCGTCTTCCCTGCTCGCACTATTCCCGTGATTTCAAACGAAGCGGGCGCAGAAGGCGTGGTTTGCGGCACTGGCGCGACAGACGCGGGAGAGGTCTCTTGCGTGGAACTGCCATCTGCAGAAGGGGCCGGAGAGGGCGCTGGAGTTTGCGCGCACAGGAAATTACCGGAGGAAAGACAGAAAAGAAAAAGCAGGGCCGGGATGGGCTTTTTCAATGAGGCGGCTCCGCAGGTTTCTGCGAAACGCCACCAGCCCCGGAGCCTCCCGCTGCGCCCGGACGCATTCCGCCCATTTCCTGCATACGTTTCCATTGCTCGGGTGCAATAACCATAACAAATTTGGGCACAAACACGTTGTCTTGCAACGCACCACGCGCCAAAAGGTGATCGCCCACCTGCACCTCAGCCATAGTGATAGCGTCGCGCCCCTTGCGAAGCGAAGAATCTTCATTCAGCTCGATCATTTGCGTCACATTATCGGAGCGCAGCACGGAAATTTTTGGCGCATCCACAGCCTTCACTTCCCCGGCGACGTAATCCTTGCCCAGCGTTCCGGCCTGCATGTTGGGGCCGCGGCCCTCGCCGTTCGCGGAACGCGCGCCAATTGTCTTCGCGGTCCAGGTGTGATCGGGATTTTCCTCTCCGCGGACCGCGATCACGTCGCCCACTTTGAATTCACTCCGCTTAGCCGGCTGGCGATCCTTGCGAAATTCGGTTTGCGGCGTGAGTTTGACTGTCACCGTCTCGCCGTTGGCGTTGGAAATTTGAATTGTGGAACCAGTAATCGCAGTGATCTTGCCGAAGAGCGGCATGTGCCCTTCGTCCTGGGTCTGTTGACCTTGCCCTCTCTTATGGGCAGGAGCGTCCTGGCTCAGAACTACATCGGACACCAAAAAGGATTGTGGAAGCGCCATCAGCACTGGAATGGCCAGCAAAAAAATGGCAATAGCGAACAGCTTCAAGTCAGGTTTCATCGCTCTCTTTCGTGGCGCGTCCTTATCTGTTATACGCGCAGGTGGAGTGTAGGGTTACTCTCATGTTTGTTGGGTGCGAAGTGGTTCCTTCCCGTTACAAGTTGCCGTCACAAACTTTCAATTCTTGTCACAAACTTTCAACTTGATTTCCCGTCACAAAGGAACAAAGTTCCCGCAGGAACCTGTGGGCAGCATCTTGCGTATTCAGGGCAGGGGCGTGACGACCGCAACTGTCCCGACGTCAATAACCTTGTTCGCTCGTGGGACGATTTTTCCCATTTTCGGTCAATGTCACCTATGTTCGACTGCGAGTTTTGGGTGTAAACTACTGAATTACCGTACCTTACGCGGGATAGACCAGGGCAGGCTGCGTGCCATTTTCAAGGTGAACAAACACTATGGATATCCAACGACCATCAAACGCCCGCGCCAAGAAACTTAAACGAATCGCCTACGTCACAGTTGCCGTGCTGGCCTGCGCCGGCGTCACTCTGGCATTGTCTCGCCTGAAGCCCGCGGCGCCATCTGTCGACGGCTCGACTATCTGGCCTGATACCGTGAAGCGAGGACCGATGCTGCGCGAGGTGCGCGGCCTGGGCACGCTCGTTCCCGAGGACATCCACTGGATTCCGGCACAGACCGCGGCGCGTGTGGACAAAATCGTAATTCGCCCCGGACACTTGGTGACGCCTGATACCGTAATCCTGGAAATGAGCAATCCGGAACTGCAGCGCGACGTGCTCGACGCAGAGTATGCGCTCAAGGCTGCCGAGGCCAATTTCGCCGCCCTCAAAGTGCAGGTTGATAGCGATCTAATGAGTCAGAAAGCGAACGAAGCATCCGTGCGCAGCGACTACGAGCAAGCGCACCTGCAGCACGATGTGGATGAAAAGCTATACAAAGAGGGCATCGCGTCTGTGAACACCAAAGCTCTTTCGAAGGTGAAAGAAGATCAACTCGCCATCCGCCTGCAGCTAGAGACCGAGCGGACGAAGATTTCTCAGGAGTCGGCGCAGTCGCGGCTGCTTGCCGCGAGGTCTCAGGTGGACCAAGCGAAGGCAACATACGGACTGCGCATCAGCCAATCGCAGTCGCTGCGCGTTCGCGCCGGCATCACCGGCGTTTTGCAACTGGTTCCCGTAGAAGAAGGGCAAAACGTGGCCATCGGGACGAACGTGGCGCGCGTGGCCGATCCGAAGAAGCTAAAGGCCGAAATCAAGATTGCCGAGACACAAGCCAAAGACATTACAATCGGCCAAAAGGCAACGATTGATACTCGCAACGGCGTCGTTACCGGTCACGTCTCGCGGATCGATCCCTCGGTTCAGAACGGCACAGTCACCGTGGACGCCGTGTTTGATGAGGCGTTGCCGCCGGGTGCGCGAGCGGACTTGAGCGTCGACGGCACGATCGAGTTGGAAAACCTTAAAGACGTTCTTTACGTCGGGCGACCGGTGCACGGCCAGCAGGACAGCACGATCAGCTTGTTCAAGATTACGCCGGATGGCTCGGAAGCCTCGCGTATAAACGTGAAGCTGGGGCGCAGCTCGGTGACCACGATCGAGATTCTTTCGGGCTTACAGGTTGGAGACAAGGTGATCTTGTCCGACATGTCGCAGTGGGACAACGTCGACCGTATACGCCTGAAATAACGGGTGTTGGCCGCCCGCGCCGCCGGCTTCTAAAGATTTTTCGTTTCTGCAAAGACGGGAATGCAGGTTGCAACGTCTGAGTCAGCAGGGATTCGTCTAGTCGCAGAGGTGGCCTCGTGAGGGTAGCGGCCCGAATCGCGCTCACAAGTCCTTACGGTGGAACAAAGGTGGCCCTCGCAGCGTATATCCGTGACATAGAGGGATTCGTGGCGCCCGCGACGTGGTTGCGGGCAGCCTGGACGGGGAAATCCTGATGCGGGCGATCTGGCAAGACATTCGGTTTGGGGCGCGGATGCTGGCGAAGCATCCGGGGTTCACCACCATTGCCGTGCTGACCCTGGCGCTCGGGATCGGCGCTAATACGGCTATCTTCTCCCTGGTCAACCAAGTCCTTCTTAGGCGCTTACCTGTACAAAATCCAGACGAGTTGGTCGTGCTGCGCTCACCGGGCCCGATGCGCGGCCATGTGTGGAGCGACGGCGACGAGGCACAATCCTTCTCCTACCCGATGTACAAGCGTCTTCGTGACAGCAATGGTGTCTTCTCCGGGATGTTGGCACGCTTCGCCATTCCTGCGAGCATTGCCTCGCGCGGGCAGACCGAGCGCGGCTCCGGTGAATTGGTCTCGGGAAACTACTTCGATGTCCTCGGCCTGCACCCCACGCTTGGCAGACTTTTCACATCGGATGACGATCGGGTCCCCGGTGCCCAACCAGTTGCGGTTTTGAGTCACGCTTATTGGACCCGCCGCTTCGGTGGCGATCCTAACGTTTTGAATCAGACTCTGCTCGTTAACAACGCTCCGCTAACCATAATCGGCGTCGCCCCTGCCGGCTTCACCGGTATTCAGATCGGCCAAGCTGCGGACATTTTCGTCCCTCTGATGATGAAAGGGCAAATGACGCCCGAGCGAAACGGGCTGGAGGAGTGGGACAACTATTGGCTGGCTGTCCTTGCGCGGAGGAAACCAGGCCTGTCGATGGCCCAGGCGGAAGCCGGAATCAACGCGGCTTATCGTCCCCTGCTGCAGGACCAACTGGCGCAGATTAACGGTTGGGACCCGCAAAAGCGGCAAAAGTTTTTGGACAAGAAAGTCTTGCTGGTCGCGGGAGCCAAGGGGCGAACCACGCTGCAAAATGATTCCGGGCAGCCGTTGATCGCATTGTTCGTGATGGTCGCGCTGGTGTTGCTGATCGCGTGCACGAATGTGGCAAATCTTCTTCTCGCGCAAGGCGCAGCACGTCAGCGCGAACTGGCCATTCGCGCCGCGATGGGCGCCAGCCGCGGACGCATGATTCAGCAGTTGCTGGCGGAAAGTTTGCTCTGCGCGCTGGCTGGGGGCGCGGCGGGGTTGCTGATCGGCGCTTGGCTTATGAACTTGCTCACGCCCATCGTGGCGTCCAATCTGTCAGTCAAGGGCCTGAGCGCCAGTTTGGATCTGGGTGTTCTTGGTTTCGCGGCCGGCGCCACGCTGATCTCTGGCGTGTTTTTCGGGCTGCTGCCGGCATGGCGTGTGACTCGTACAGCCGTAGCGCAGACACTGAAAGATCAAGCGACCACAACTTCCGCAGGCACTTCGCATGTTAACGCGCGGAAAATGCTTGTCGCCGGTCAAGTGGCCTTCACTCTGCTTCTGCTGGCCGGAGCTTTTCTGTTCACGCGGACGCTGTGGAATCTGCGCAAGCAAAATCTTGGACTGCGCACAGAAAACGTCGTGACATTTGCGATTTCGCCGATTCTCAACGGGTATGATACGTCCCGCAGTATCGCCTTGATCGATCAATTGCGCGCGCGCATGGCTGGTGTACCTGGCGTCCGCGCGGTGGGTACTTCCGAACTCGGCACGCTGACTGGTTCGGATATGGGCAGCAACGTCACCATCGAAGGTAGCAAGGATCTTGCCGCCGAGGACTCGCACATCAATTTCGATCCCATCAGCCCCGGCTACTTTTCGACTCTGGGCGTTCCACTGCTTTCCGGGCGCGAGTTCAACGAGGGGGACGGCCCCGGCAAAGCGAAAGTGGCGGTCATCAGCGAAGCTATGGCCAAGAAGTATTTTGCCGGGCGCAATCCGCTGGGCTTGCATTTTGCATTCGGCGCCGGTAACGACACCAAGCCGAATATCGAGATCGTCGGCGTGGTGAAAGATGTAAAGCAAGATCACGTGCGGAGCGCCGATCTTCCTTATATTTATTTGCCTTACGCGCAACAGCCTACCATTCGCGAAATGACTTTTTACACTTACACCCAGCCAGATCCTCTGCTTGCCGTGTCTGCTCTGCGAAGCACGGTACAGGAACTGGACGCCAACCTTCCGATCTTCGGGATTAAAACCATGGAGCGCGTGGTTGATGAAGACCTGTTCGGTGAGCGCATGGTCGCCGCACTCTCCGCCACGTTTGGCACATTGGCGGCGCTACTCGCGGCTATGGGCATTTACGGCGTGCTGGCTTATCTTGTGGTGCAACGCACGCGTGAAATTGGAATTCGCATGGCGCTTGGCGCGGAGACGGCACACGTACGACTTCTTATTGTGAAGGAAGTGGGCACGATGGTTCTGCTTGGCGTGGCGGTCGGCTTGCCGCTGGCTTATGGACTTGCGCGTTTGAGTGAATCGCTGCTATTCGGGGTGCATGCGAGCGATCCCACCGTGTATGCGTTGGGTTTGGCTTTGATTGCAGTGATCGCGTTAGCGGCTTGCTACATTCCGGCGCGACGCGCGACTCGCGTCGATCCGTTAGTGGCGCTGCGCTACGAATGAAGCAAAGACTTTGAAAACCCCGGGGTGATGTACACGAGTTTCTAGAACACGACTACGGATCCAAAGGAGAGGCAATGGCGGACGCAAACGGCACACTTATTAAAATGCAAGGCGTGAAGAAAGTTTTCTTCACGGACGAAGTGGAAACCCACGCGCTCGAGGAAATTCATCTCGAGATCAAGAAGGGAACGTACATCTCGATTGCAGGGCCTTCGGGCTGCGGCAAGTCGACCCTGCTGTCGATTCTCGGACTGCTTGATTCGCCTACCGACGGCAATTACGAACTGAACGGCCAGCCCGTCGGCAAACTCACTATCAGCGAACGCACGCGCATTCGCAATCGTGAGATTGGGTTCATCTTTCAGGCCTTCAACTTGATTGGCGATCTCACGGTGTACGAAAACGTTGAGCTGCCGCTCACCTATCGCGGCACTAGCTCTAGCGAGCGCAAGCAAAAAGTGCAAAACGCGCTTGAGCGCGTCGGCATGGCTCATCGCCTGCGGCACTACCCTTCGCAGCTCTCTGGAGGTCAGCAGCAGCGTGTTGCTGTTGCGCGCGCGCTGGTCGGCGATCCGCTCATTCTGATGGCTGACGAGCCCACGGGAAACTTGGACTCGAAAAACGGCGAAGCCGTGATGGAACTGCTGCGCGATTTGCACCGCAATGGCGCGACCATCTGCATGGTTACCCACGACCAGCGCTACGCCAACTTCGCTGAGCGCACCATTCACCTCTTCGACGGCCGCATCGTGGAAGAAACCCAGGAAGCCCGCGTCGGAGCGAACTAGCTCCGTCGAAATCGGTCCGGTGCGAGGTGTCGGCGCTGCACCCCGACGCTAACGGTATGGGTGTGATTAAACGTGCGGCAGTAGGAGCCGAGTATGCAAACGATCCTGCAGGATTTGCGTTACGGAGCGCGGACGCTCGCAAGGAACAAAGCGTTCACGGCAGTCGCTGTGCTTACGCTGGCGCTGGGTATTGGAGCAAACACGGCTATTTTTTCCGTTGTGAACGCCGTGCTTTTGCAGTCTGTCCCTTACAAAGATCCCGGCAAGCTCGTTTACGTTTGGACCACCATGATTTCGCAGGGCGTGCCGATTAGCGGCTCGGCGGCTCCGGACTTTCGCGAATGGCGCGAACACAATCACGTCTTTGAGGACATGGCTGCGTACACATACGACAACTATAACCTCGCCCTTTCCGGCGAACAGCCGTTGCGCGTGCAAGGGGCAGCGGTCTCACCCGGAATCTTTTCGCTTCTCGGCGTGAACCCACTTTCCGGGCGCACTTTTCTGCCCGCCGAAGAACAGTGGGGCCGCAACCACTCCGTGCTTGTGAGCTACAGTTTCTGGCAAACCCATTTCGGTGGACAACCGACCGTGCTTGGCCGGAATCTTCGCTTAGGAAATGACGAGTACGCAATTATCGGCGTGATGCCGAAAGGCATGCCTTTCTTCGATGATTTGCCGCGCGTCGAGCTATGGGTGCCTCTTTCTTACGCTCCCAAAGACGACATGAACACGCGTGGCAACCACTACCTTAATGTGGTTGCGCGATTGAAGCCGGGCGCAAGCGTCGAACGCGCCGGGATCGAAATGGCCGGCATCGCGAAACAGATCGAGCAGCAATTCCCGGAAAATAAAGGTATGGGCGCGAAAGTTGTGACCGTTCGCGAGCAGCTTGTCGGCGACGAGCGTCCGGCATTGCTGATTTTGCTCGGCGCGGTCGCATTTGTGTTGCTCATCGCTTGCGCGAATATTGCCAACCTGATGCTGGCCCGCGCTACGGCTCGTCAACAGGAGTTTGCAGTTAGGGCCGCTATGGGCGCTGGCCGCGGGCGTCTGCTCGTTCAATTGCTGCTCGAAAGTTTGCCCATCGCGGCTTTCGGCGGCGCGGCCGGCATCATGCTCGCTTCGTGGGGGATCAAATTCCTGGAGTCACTGATTCCCGCCGATCTGCCCCGCTTCAATCCCATCGCCATCAATACGACCGTGCTCGTCTTCTCTGCCGCTATTTCCCTCCTTACTACATTATTCCTTGCGTTGGCACCGGCGCTCTTTGCATCGAAGGGCGACATTCAAGAAACTTTGCGCGAAGGTGGCCGTAGCGGCCTGGAACATCGCGGCTCCGGAAAACTACGCAGCTTGCTTGTGGTGTCCGAAGTTGCCATGGCCGTGCTTCTGCTGGCAGGCGCCGGGCTCTTGATCAAAACGTTCGGTGCGCTTCGCCATGCGGACCCTGGCTTCTCTGCCGATCATTTGCTCACCATGCAGATGCAGCTTTCTCCTGAAACGGATTTTCCAAATGGCCACGAGGACGCGGCCATACAGTTCTATCGCGATCTGTCCGCACGCGTGGATGCCCTGCCCGGCGTGAAGGGCTCGGGCATTACCACGACGCTGCCGCTTGGTTTTGGTATGGGCTGGGGCAAAGCGATTGATGTCCAGGGCCATACGCCGCCAACCTCGCTGGACAATGTTCCTGACGTGCGCTTTCAGTTGAGCACGCCGGGATTTTTGCCGTCGATAGCAGCGCGGCTGCGCGACGGCCGTTTCTTCACATGGCAGGATAATCAGACTGCGCCTGGAGTCGCCATCATCAACGAAGCCGCCGCCCACCAGTTCTTCCCAAATGAAAACCCAATCGGCAAAATGATTTGGATGCGTCCGCCGCTGGCTCTCGTGCCCCCGGAATTTCGCAAGCCGGAAACGCTTCCACCATGGAGAACGATTATCGGCGTGATTGCGGATATGAAGGATCAAGCAATCACTCGGCCGGCGTTTCCCACTGTCTACGCACCCTACGCGCAATATCACAATGAAGGTTGGGGCGAAACGATCTTCGCTGTGCGAACTACGGGAGATCCCCTGGCCGCAACGGGAATGGTTCGCGATCAGGTCCATTCGCTGCTGCCAAATCAACCGATCTACGAAGTGGCGAGCATGGAGCAGTTGCTTGCGCGTTCGCTATCTCGCGCGCGCTTCAGCATGCTGCTGCTCAGCATCTTTGCCGCGCTAGCGCTCGTGCTATCGGCAGTCGGAATCTACGGCGTGATGGCCTACGCGGTGGCGCAGCGAACACGCGAAATCGGCGTTCGCTTGGCGCTCGGCGCGCAGCCCCGCGATGTGCTCGGCATGGTGCTAGTCGGCGGCGGCAAACTTGCTGCGTTCGGCCTTGCTCTCGGCCTTATCGGGTCGCTGGGGGTAACTTACTTCTTGCGCAGCCAGCTTTACGGCGTCAGCTCCAGCGATCCCATCACCTATGCGAGTGTCGCGTTGCTGCTTGGATTGGTGGCGCTGGCCGCTTGCTACTTGCCGGCACGCCGGGCCACCCGCGTCGATCCATTGGTAGCCTTGCGTTACGAATAGGAGTTGCTATGTTCGCGATTCTGCAAGATGTGCGATTCGGGCTGCGGATGCTGATGAAGCATCGGCTCGCAACGCTGGTGTCGATTGTGGCACTGGCGCTCGGTATCGGCGCCAATACCGCGATGTTCAGCCTGGCGGAGGCTTTCCTGATTCATCCGGTGCCGCTGGAGAATGCCGATCGCATCATCGCGCTAGTTGATTCACGGCCGGGACAGAACATCGACATGAATGCAGTCGCACCAGCTACCTATTTCGATTGGAAGCAGCAGGCGCATTCCTTCGATCAATTCGCCGCTTACGCCTGGCGTGAGGTGAATCTTACCGGGGACCGCGAGCCGCAAAAAGTTCAAACGTTTCAGGTCTCGGCAAACTTTTTTGGCATGCTCGGCGTGCAACCCGAGCTCGGCCGCGCTTTCCTATCCGAAGAAGAAGTCCCTGGCAAGGAACAAGAAATTATTCTGGGGCATGCGCTTTGGGAGCAGCGCTACGCGTCCGACCAGCACATCGTCGGCAAGAACATTAAGGTAGACGGCAAGGCTTACACTGTGGTCGGCGTAATGGCCAAAGGCTACGATTTTCCATTGCCGGCTGAAGCATGGATTCCGCTGGCTCTCGACGTAAAAGCGAACTTGAGCCGCAACGACCGCTGGCTGTGGGTACTCGGTCGCTTGAAACCGGGTGCTTCGTACACGCAAGCAGCCGCGGAGATGCAAGGCATCGCGCAGCGCCAATCTGAGCTTTATCCCGATACCAACAAGGGCTGGCAGCTTCGTCCCATGCGGTTGAGTGATTTCGCCACCGGCAGCCTGACAAGAGATTACACACTGCTGCTTCTTGGAGCAGTAGGATTTGTTCTGCTGATTGCCTGCGCGGATGTGGCGAATGTGCAGTTCGCGCGCATGACGGGACGTGCCAATGAATTCGCCGTGCGCAGGGCGTTGGGTGGCAGTCGTTGGCGCATCCTGCGGCAATTGCTTACCGAAAGTATCTTGCTTTCGCTTGGGGGCGCGGCTCTTGGCTTGCTCATTGCGCAATGGGCTCTGTACCTGATTCTTTCGCACATGCCCGCCGACGTAGCCAGGTTCATAGCGGGATGGAAAACCATCAGCCTGGATACGAACGCGTTTTTATTCACGCTAGCGATTGCGTTTGCAAGCGGCATAATTTCCGGAATTGCTCCTTCCCTGCTTACTTCCAGAACGAGCGTCAGCCAATCCCTGCAGGAAAGTGGCCGCGGTTCGGTAAGCCGTGCGCGTGGACGTTTGCGCGGTGCGCTGGTCGTTGCAGAGATTTCCCTGGCGCTGGTGCTACTCGTTGGCGCCGGATTGCTGGTGAAGAATTTCCGGGGATTGCTGAACGTAAATGAGAGCTACGCTCCGCAAACGCTCTTAACCATAAACCTGATGTTGCATGACACACAGTACACCACCAGCGCACAGCGGCTGGCGTTCCACGAACAAGTAGTGCAGCGCCTAAGCGCCGTGCCGGGAGCGCAGGGTGTCGCGCTGGTCACGCATGTTCCTTACTCCGACGGTGGCGGGGTCAACATGGACGTGTTCTCTATCGAGGGACGCCCGCGCGTGAAGCGCGGTGAATTGCAGAGCGCCATCATTGAAACCACTACCCCGAGCTACTTCAAAATCATGAACATTGCCCTGCGGTCTGGCCGCGCTCTGACGGACACCGACGGAGCGGACTCTATGCCCACTACCGTAATCAGCGCGAGCCTTGCCAATCGCTACTTCCCGGGCGAGAATCCGTTGGGCAAGCGCATCAGAGTCGGCGGTGAAGACTCTACGCGCCCCTGGATGACTATCGTCGGCGTTGTAAACGACGTCCACTATAGTTGGATCAACAAGGAAGATCTTCCGACGATTTACGGCTCGTTTCGGCAGGCTCCACCCTACTACACGACGATTGTGTTGAGGACGCCTGGGAACCCGTTGCAATTTGTATCCGCTGTTCGCAGCCAAGTCGCTGCAATAGACCCGAATTTGCCGCTCTACAATATCAAGCCCATGGACCGGCTCATCACCGACTCCATTATAGGCATCGCCTACGTTGCGGCGATGATGGCGGTGCTCGGCGTCATAGCGCTGGTGCTCGCGTCGGTCGGAGTTTTCGGCGTGATGTCTTACTCGGTGAGCGAGCGCGCGCATGAGATCGGCATTCGCATGTCGCTGGGCGCGCAAACCAAAGATATTTTGCGCATGGTGCTGCGCAGCGGTATGACGTTGACGGTGCTCGGCTTGGGGATCGGATTGCCCATCGCGTTCGCGCTGGCCCGCGCGCTTGCTGCGTTGCTTTTTGGCGTGGAAGCCGCCGACCCATTTTCATTTATCGGCCTGCCGCTGCTGCTTGCCGGCGTCGCCGCCCTGGCGTGCTATCTCCCCGCGCGCCGCGCTGCCCGGCTCGATCCGCTGAAAGCGCTGCGCTACGAGTAGAGCGACGATGCGGCGCAGGGTACACTAGAGCGAGCCCATTCGAGCGATTAAGGAGCGTTTGTGGAACCTTTGATACAGATGCGCAATCTCGAGAAGGTCTTTGAGGCCGGCGGAAGCAAGTTTTTTGTCTTGCGCCGGATCACGCTCGACATTCAAAGGGGCGAATTCGTCACTTTCATGGGACCTTCGGGCGCGGGAAAATCCACCCTGCTCAGCATCATCGGCATGCTCGACAGCGCGTGGAACGGCGAATACTATTTTCTCGATCAGCCGGTGCACAAATTGAATGTCAAGAAGCGCAATGAGCTGCACAAAGCGAATATCGGCTTTGTTTTCCAGAGCTATCACCTGATCGACAATCTCACCGTTTTCGAAAACCTCGAAATCCCGCTCTCGTATAAAAACGTTCCGCACAAAGAGCGCGTCAGCCTGGTCTGCGACATCCTTGACCGCTTCAACATAGTGGGCAAGAAGGATCTCTTTCCCAATCAGCTTTCCGGCGGCCAGCAGCAGCTTGTGGGCGTCGCGCGCGCCGTGATTCAGAATCCGAAGCTGATTCTCGCCGACGAGCCGACTGGAAACCTGCACTCCGCGCAAGGTGAAGAGATCATGCAGCTCTTCAAGCGCCTGAACGAAGGCGGCACGACCATCATTCAGGTCACCCACTCCGAGCGCAATGCCACCTTCGGCAACCGTATCATCCAGCTCAAAGACGGCTGGGTGGTCAGCGAAGAGAAGGCCGCCACCCTGTCGGCTAATCCGCAAGCCAATCTGTGAAAAGGGCCGTGGAAACGTCTCGCCTGTTCCATCGTTTCTGAGTTAGATACTGGTGCGCCAAGCTTGCGAGGCCGCGAACTGGGGTTCGGCGGCGTGGGCGTTGTAGGCTTTGCGGCCTGTAGAATAGACTCTAGATTACGAGCGGAATGAAACCGACTAACTCACATCCTCATCGCGTGCTTGTTGCAGACGACCAATCGGACATTCGCGACGCGCTTCGTTTGCTGTTGCGGCGCGAGGGCTACGAGATTCACGGGGCGGCTTCCCCTAGCGAGGCTTTGGCGGCGCTGGAGGCGCGGGAATTCGATGCGGTGTTGATGGATTTGAATTATGCGCGCGACACGACCTCTGGCCAGGAAGGGCTGGATTTGCTCCCGCGGATTCAGATGATGGACAGCACGCTGCCCGTGATTGTGATGACGGCATGGAGCAGCGTGGAAGTTGCCGTGGAGGCCATGCGGCGCGGCGCGCGGGATTTTATTCCTAAGCCGTGGGAAAACACGCGCTTGGTCACCGTGATTCGCACGCAGATCGATTTGCGGCAGGCGCTGCGGCAAGCGTCACGGCTTGAGGCGGAAAATCGTTTGCTGCGCGCGGAATCGCGTCCGACGATGATCGCGGAATCTGGGGCGATGCAGCCGGTGCTGGACATTATTGGGCGGATCGGTCCATCCGATGCGAACGTGCTTATCACCGGCGAGCACGGTACGGGGAAAGAAGTTGTTGCGCAAACGCTTCATGCGCTGTCTCCCCGCACCAATACTCCCATGGTTACGGTGAACGCGGGCGGGCTTTCGGAAGGCGTGTTCGAGAGCGAACTGTTTGGGCATGTGAAGGGCGCGTTCACGGATGCGCGTGTCGATCGCGTTGGGCGCTTTGAGCTGGCAGACAATGGCACGCTGTTTCTCGACGAGATTGCGAACGTGCCGCTCAAGCTGCAAGCCAAGCTGCTGCGCGTTCTGGAAACCGGAGAACTCGAACGCGTTGGATCTTCCAGTACGCGGCGCGTGGATGTGCGCGTGATTGCGGCGACCAATGTGGATGTAACTGCGGAAGCTGCTGCGGGACGCTTTCGCCAAGATTTGCTGTTTCGATTGAATACGATCGAGATCCATTTGCCGCCGCTGCGCGAGCGTAAAGAGGATATCGATTTGCTCGCGCATCATTTTTTGCGGGGCTATGCGCAGCGCTATCGCAAAACGATCAGCGGATTCGATCCCGTCGCCGCGCAGGTTCTGCACGAGCATCCGTGGCCGGGCAATGTTCGCGAGCTGGATCACGCGATCGAGCGCGGCGTGCTGCTTGCGACCGGGCCGCTGGTGCGCGCTGCCGATTTGGGCTTGCGTGCGGCGGCGCCGGGCACTAGCGCGCGGCTCGAGGAAATGAGTCTCGATGAAGTGGAGCATCACCTGATCCAGCGGACGCTGGCGCGCCACGACGGCAACGTCAGCCAAGCCGCAAAGGCTCTGGGCTTGAGCCGTAGCGCGATGTACCGCCGTTTGCAAAAACACGGCTTGGAATGAAGCCGCTCAGCTACGAACACCGGATCCAACTGCTGGCCGTCGCAGCGGGCCTGCCGGGCTCCCTCATTGCATTAATTCTGCTGTGGACCGGCGACTACTCCTCTCGCACGATCTGGACTTTGGCGCTGCTCATCATGGGGCTGTGGCTGGGGTTCGCATTTTCCGTGCGTCACCGCGTCGTTTTCTCTCTGCAAACTTTGTCTAACCTGCTTGCCGCGATGCGCGAAGAGGATTTTTCTGTGCGCGCACGCGGCGCGAGCCGGGACGACGCAATGGGCGAAGTGATGATTGAGGTGAACTCGCTTAGCGAGACGCTGCGCGAGCAGCGGCTCGGCGCGCTGGAAGCTACTGCGTTGCTGCGCACCGTGATGGAAGAGATCGATGTGGCGATTTTCACCTTTGATAATGAAAACAAGCTGCGCCTGGTAAATCGCGCTGGCGAACGGTTGCTCGCGCGCCCGGTTGAACGGCTGCTGGGCTTTACCGCCGCCGAGCTTGGTCTCGGCGCTACTCTCGAAGGCGAACAGGTGCGCACGATGGAGCTCACGTTTCCGGGCGGCTCGGGCCGATGGGGAATGCGCCGCGGCTCTTTTCGCCAGGCGGGCTTGCCGCATCACTTGGTGGTGCTCAGCGATTTGAGCCGGGCGCTGCGCGATGAGGAGCGGCAGGCTTGGCAGCGGCTGATTCGCGTTATGGGGCATGAGCTGAATAATTCGCTCGCGCCGATTCAATCCGTAGCGCAGAGCCTGGAGAGCGGACTGAACTCGCTGCGCAATGAAGGCGACCTGCAGCCGGAAACGAATCGTGCGCTTTTGGACGACATTCAACAGGGATTTGGCATTATTCGGTCGCGGACGGAAGCGCTGGGACGATTTATGGCGGCGTATTCCCGGCTGGCGCGGTTGCCGGCGCCTAAACTCGCGCCGGTCAGCGTGCGAGACTGGATTTCGCGCGTGGCGAAGCTGGAAACGCGCGTGAAGGTGAAAATCCAGGAAGGGCCGGAAGTGACGATTTCGGGCGATGCGGACCAATTGGAACAATTGCTGATCAATCTGCTGCGCAACGCCGCAGATGCAGTGCTGGAATGTGGATCGCAGGCCGGCGTGGGATGGTCGAGCCAGGATTCGCAACTGGAAGTCTGGGTGACGGACGATGGGCCGGGGATCCAGAACACGGCCAACGTGTTCGTACCATTCTTTACCACCAAGCCGGGCGGTACCGGCATTGGGCTGGCGCTGAGCCGCCAGATAGCTGAGGCCCATGGCGGCACACTGACGCTGCAGAATCGGCGTGGGGCGCGCGGGTGCGAAGCCCGATTGCGTTTGCCGCGATAGACCCCCTCCCCCGGTTTTCGCATAAGTGTTCATTCTGCAACCACTTAAAGTCCTTTGTTTTGATACACTTTTGCAAGTGTTCATTCTAAAGAGACTTATCGGATTGATTGAAATCTTGGAGCGTGCCCGAGGCGGCCACACCCTATCCCCTGCTTTGAGCGTCAGGAAGTTCGCGATTCAGAAGATGCTGAAAATAAAGGAGTAAAAAATCGATTGTTTGCGGTGCGCACAACAATGGATTGCTGAGGAAAGGAGGGGCGAAGTGGGGGCATCGTCAGCAGGTTCTCAATCTCAAACTCACAATCCGTTACAGGGACGGCTCCGGAGCGAGACTTGGTCCGAATTTCGGGCTCACAATAGCAGGAGGAGTACGCGAGGACAACTGGTCGGAGGGACGGTTGGAGTGCAGGTGGCTGAGAATTCTTGGAGAGGCTCTCACCGTATGCACCCGAACGTCAACCCCCCGCACCCTTGAACACCACAAGGGATGCGGCACCCGCCGTACATTTTTGCTTCGATTTAGCCTTACGAGGAACTCATCGAATCTCGTTGCCACCCGCCTGACTTCCCATACAAGTTTGCGAGCGATTCAGGAGATAATCAGCCGCACGGTGCGACTGGGTTGAGAGTTGAAATCATAGTCGTCTATGTGAAGCGCTATCTGTTCGGCCATGAAGCTCATTTCGTCCCACCAATCACTGGCATCCACCTTGCTGCGATCACTCCTTCGAGTTATCAAGTCCGCGTCATTCACGAACAGGTTGAACCAATCAACTTCGACACCTCGGCAGACTTGATCGCACTCACCTTTTTTAGTGGTTTCGCCCCGGAAGCCTATCGTCTCGCCCGCGAGTTTAAGAAACGCGGTAAGCGCGTTGTCGCTGGCGGACCGCATGCTACCTTTGCCCCAGATGAGGTGTTGGAATACTGTGACTGCGTCGTGATCGGTGAAGCTGAAGCAGTCTGGGCCGAACTGCTGACGGACGCCGCGCACGGAAGACTTCGCCAGCGTTACGTAGGCAAGCCTCTTCCGCTTGATGGAATCCCAACTCCCCGCTATGATTTGCTCCCTCGCAGATTTTTCATCCAGCGCGTTGTGCAAGCGACCCGTGGGTGTCCGTTCACGTGCTCGTTCTGCACCGTCCCGACGCTTAATCCAGGTTTTCGCACACGTCCCGTTTCTGAAGTAATTAAGGATGTTGAGTACGCGCAGTTTCGGCATTGGTGGCAGCGAAAAGTGGTGTGGTTCTGGGACGACAACCTAACGATCAAGCGGCACTACATCAGAACCCTTCTTACTGCCATGGTGCCGCTTCGCAAATGGTGGCTTACCCAAGCAAGCATGGACATTGCGGACGATGGAGCACTGCTGGAGCTGATGAAACGATCTGGTTGCATCGGTATTTTTTTCGGAATCGAGTCATTCGGGGTCGAATCTTTGGAAGATGCACACAAGCCGCAGAATAAGGTTGACAAGTATCGGGACAAAATCCGCGCACTACACGACCAGGGAATCTGTGTTATGGCCGGATTCATCGCGGGGTTCGACGGCGATACTCCAGAGACCATCGTCGCGATGGCAAAACAGCTCTATGACACTGGCGTTGATGTTCCCTTTTTGAGCATTCTTACTCCCTACCGTGGCACGGCCGCTTACGCGAAGATGGCCAAGGAGGCGAGGATTTTGGGCGGGCGCGGCTGGGAATTCTACAACGGGTATAACGTGTCATTCAGACCGAAAAACATGTCGCCTGACCAGCTGCTTCAAGCGCACCGGACGCTTTGGCGTGAGGCCTTCTCGTTGAAATATTCATTTTTGAGAATTGTGAGATCGTTCTTTCGACTTCGATTTGGAGCCTTCCTGATGTGCGCGTTCATGAATGGGTTCTATTGTCTAAAGCGCCTTAGAGGCAACGAGCCGATGTCATTCAACGAGTCGTCAACGTATGCGGAGTTCACAAATCTGACCGGCACGGCAAACTAGGGAACTCAACTCCTGGTAAGTCGGGTGGATTCAATGGGTCGACGCAACACCAAACCGAAATCCCCTTACAAAGGCCTCAATAGCTAAGAGTCGTTCGCGAGCGTTGATTGAAGCGGAACACCATCCTGGCTAGGATCTGATTGGTTACAGACGGGCATAGCGCTTCTCCATGGGGAAGTGCTGTCGGATCAACTGACTAGATAGTGTTGCATCGACCGGTTGAGCTCGCACGGGTTATCGGAAACTGACCCGCTACCAAAAAAAGACAGGCAATGACAGCTTCCATCTTGCCAAGCTGGGGCGCAGCGTGCTGCGCCCCTACGGGGAGTACCGAACGGATTCATTTTGGGGGTTCGGTCATTTCCATGGCCCAGATGGCGGCGGGGCGCATGTACATGGAGGCGCGGTAGTTGCCGGTGATGTCCCAGGCTTCGGGGGTGCGGAACCAGTAGCCTTTGGTTTCGTAGGTGGTGTGATAGATGCCTTGGGCGGTTTTATAGGCTTCGTCTTTCATTCCTTCACTTAGCATTAGGGCGGCCAGGCCGAAGGTGGTGCCGGTCCAGACTTCCTGGACTTGCTCGTTGGTTTTTACCAGCGAGCCGTCTGGGGCTATGCCGTTGACAGCGCCCATGTTGCCGTCGGCGAACTTCATCACATTGAAATCGAAGATTTTGTGGAGGGCGCTGCGCTGCATCTCGCGCGGGACCAGGTCGCCGAGGCCGGTCATGTTTGCGTACCACTGGCCGGCTAGCTGGTCGGCCTGAATGTTGTCGCGGTATTCGCTGCTGGTGTCGTAGCGGAAGTATTCCTTGTTCCAGAGCTTGGTGATGTAGCTGGCTTGGGCTTTGGCGAAAAGATCGTGGTATTTCGACTGGGCGGCGGAATCGCCTAGCTGCTTGGCGATTTCTTCCGCGGAACGCAGGGCGCCGAGCCATAGGCTGCCGGAGTAGGCACTTTCGCCGCGCACGACCCATTCGTCATAGGTCTGATCGGGATAGCCTTCGTTTTCGGGGACGCCGTCGCCATCGTGGTCGTACTTGCGGAGATATTCGATGGATTCCTGGACGGCGGGCCAAGTGGTGCGGAGGAAGTCTTTGTCTTTGCGTCCGGTGAAAACGAAATCGCGGTAAACCATCAGGACAAATTTTGGATTTAGATCTTTCCAGCCGTTCGTGTCCTGCCAACTGAATTGATTGACTTGTTTGAAGGGATCTTCGTCGGGAACACCGAGATCGTGGGGAACGGCTCCCTTGGCTTTGCGGATGCGGAAGCTGAGCTGGCCGGTGTGAAGCGTTTTCCAAATCCATTCCATTTTTTCGCCGGCTTCCTGTGGGACGGTGGCGGCGAATTCGCGCATTACGTTTTTCTCGAGGTCGGGCCAGAATTTGAGGAGCGGCATGGAGCCGTAGAAACGGACGTCGAGCGTTTCGTAATAGGGATAGTCGTAGCACTCCATGAAGGAGTAGACCGGAGGGGCTTGCGGGTTGGAGCCGACGGGGCGGCCCCAAAAAGAGCCGAGGTCGGCGAGAACGTAGAGCTCGTTGAAGAGCATGCCGCGATACCAGAGTGGCTTGCTCTCGTCGTTGATGTAGGGCGCTTGCCAAGCGTCGATGGCTTCGCTCCAGGATGCGGCGTTCGCGATGCCGTCGCGGGCGATGGCCCAGGCGCTTGTGCCGGTCGAGCCGTAGAAATCGGTGTAGCGGCGATGCCACTTGCGGCCGGAGCCGAACTCGGCGATCGGCAAATCCCAGGCGATAACCATGGGAATTACGCGCTTTTCGCCGGGTTCGAGGGTGAAGCGGACGGCTATGGCGCCAGCGAGACTTTCGCCGCTGCTGGTCCAGGCATCGTTGCTGTCGGCAAGCTTGCCGTCTTTCGAGAATGGCGCCCAGATTTCCTTGCCGTCGCGATCGGGCGCGAAGGTGGTTTGGTAGGTGATCTCAACGCCGGGGGATTCGAGCGAGGCAATCACGAACTGGCCATCCCATTCGTCTTCCACCGGGCCGAGGTGATTGCGGTCGAAGACGATGCCTTTCATCGTGCCCGCGGAGCCAGCCGCCTGTTTGGCAATCTTCATGGCGTGCGTAAACGGCTCGGAGCGGAAAACGTTGTGATTGCCATGGTTAATGCCGCCGCTCAAGTCGCGGCCGTACGTGCGAAACCAACCGATCATATTTTCCCAGGAGAGCAAGACGGAGACGGTGACGCGATGCTTGGTTGGATTTTCGGCATGCCAGCGATAGACGGCGACCGGGTAGCTGGTTTCTTTGTAATTATCGGGAAGAATAGGCGAGAACTGCTCGACGGTCACGTGGGCTGGGAATTTTTCCCATCGATACTCGAACCAGGACTTTGGATATAGCGCCGAGTAATCGCCGGCGCCAACAGGGTAATCCCAATCCCAGGAACTTAGCGCATGGTCGGGTGGATGCGCGGCGGTGAGAACTTTCGCTACACCATTTTCATCGCCTTCGGATTTTTGAAACATCGCGAACTGATTGGCCCAGACAGTTTGATATTTGTGCACGCCGGCTTTCATGTGCCAACGCGCAAAGTCGCCGCGATAGGTCCGCGAGAATGTGCCGGCACCAAAGCCTCCGACGGGCGCGCCTTGCCAAAAACCGTTGTCGATGTGGCCGCTGTCGAGCGTGGGCTTTTTTGTACCGGGGTTTTCGAGGGGTTGGCCGATGGGACGCTTCCAGGCGGCTTTCGGGACGTCGTCGTTGGCGTAGAGAGTGGAGGTGAGGAACGCGAACGGAAGCGCTACATAGCAGACAAGTGCGAGCCGCTTATTCATGACACTCCTCGACGTATACGACAGGAAGTACCGTTTTCGAGCCACCCTCGGCGCGCCCTTAATTAAGCGAAACTATAGTATAAAATCGTTATTCTAGGCAAGGCAAAAGCCCGGGATTTGACGTGCAGCGCACACAAAATCACAGCGTTAGGAACGACTCAGGGCGTTTCCGCTTCGAGGGATTGCCGCTTTTTCTGACGGCTTTCTTCGATCATTTTGCGATAGGTGGCGAGCGCTTGCTCGGCATCTTGCGCGCGACCGGCACGGCGGTATGCCTGGCTGAGCTGGAAATAGGTGAGGTCGCGGTCGGGCTGAAGTTTTTTCGCGATTTCGAGATTGGAGATGGCACCTTCGACGTCACCTTGCTGGAGGAGCGCACGGCCTAACTCAAAATGCGCGATCTCGTACTCCGGCTTGGTCTTGATTACGTCGCGGAGGAGCGCGGCGGCTTCTTCGGTTTGACCTTTGGAGAGAAGCGCAAAAGCGAGATGGTAGGAGGTGACGGGATCGCCGGGGCGGAGCGCGAGCTCGGCGCGAAATTCCTGGGCGGCGTTGTCGAAATCACTTTGGTGCAGGTAGACCAAGCCGGTGTAGTAGTGAGCTTCGGGGAGCTTGGGATCGAGGCGGACGGCTGATCTTAATTCGGTGAGGGCGCTCGGATAGTCCTTGTCTTGTGCGTAGGCTTGGCCGAGAAGGTAGTGAACGCCGGGATTGGTGTCATTTTGCTGGAGCATGTGCTGAAACATTTTTGCGGCTTCGGCGGACTGGCGCGTACGGACGAGCGCGGTGCCCCAGGCGAAGAGAAGTGCGGGATCGTCGGGGGGATTTTTCTGCAAGGGGCGAAGGACTTCGGTGACCTTGGAATAGTTCTCCTGGTCGAAATAGCTCAGGGCGAGAATTTGGCGGACAAATGCGTTGTCGGGGTGGGCCGCAAGCTGACGCTCAAGCGGACGAACAGCTTCGGAGTACATTTCGGCGCGATAGGCGGCGAAGCCCCAATTGCGATCCAGGCCGGGGAGCGCAGGGTTCCAGGTGTGAGCTTGCTTAAAGAATTCAGCGGCCTCGGCGAATTTCGAGGCTTTCGCGCGCATGACGCCCAAGTCGTTATAGGAGCTGGCGAGAATTTCGGAGGCGAAGGCGCGGTATCGCTTGGCAGGGGCGGATTCGGGCGCGAGCTGATCAGCGGCCTCAGAACGCTGGACGCCGCCTTGCGCGATGGCTTCGGTGGTTTGGTCTTCTCCGGGGGCGGCGGTCTCGAGCAACCCTTCAATACGTTCGGAAGCGCGGCTGTCCGCGGCTTCTGGGCTGGGCTTGTCGTCGAAGATATGTTTGGTGTCGTAGCGAAATTTCGCTTCGCGGTATTTCTGGGAATTGAGCAGGGCCTTTCTGGCTTCTTCGACGCGACCCAGACGCATCAGCGACTGTCCGAGAAGATAGTAAGCACGGCTAACGTCGCGCGACATTTCCTCCGGGTGAGTTACGAGGCTGACGTATTTTTGCAGGGCCTGAACGGCAAGCGCGGTGCGCTGAGTCTCACTGTACGTTTCACCAAGATATAGATATGGGCCGGGCTCCTTGGGGTTGAGACGCACGGCATGTTTCAAGGTGACTTCTGCGGCGGGAAAATCACGCAGCGAAACGGTGGCGATGCCGAGAAGCATTAGAAAATAATACTGGTCTGGGCGAAGCTTGAGTTCACGTTCAAATTCCTGGCGCGCCTGGGGATAGGACTGTTCGCCTTTGAGCTCCAGGTAGGAATAACCGAGGAGACCGTGTGCACGCGGATATTTGGGATCCAGGCTGATGGCTTTGCGGAATTCGGCTATAGCCGGCTCGGGAAAGTGAGTGACGCTATAGGCGCGCCCGAAGAGGACGTGAATCGCGGCGGAATCTCCCATGCGCGCCTGTAATTGCTGGAACCAGGCGGAAGCATCGGAAAGTCTCTTGGCCTTCAGGTAGGCGACGCCGATGAAATAGCCGGTCTCGAAGTCGTCCTGGAGCTCGACGGACTTTTTGAGCTCGGCGACGGAACCGTCTGTATCCCCGTTGAATAATTTAATGCGGCCCAGCACGTTGTGAGCACGGGCATTTTCGGGATGGTCGGCGAGGACGGCCTGGATAAGGTCCGCGGCTTTGGTCGAGTCGCCACTGCGAAACCATGCGATGGCGGCTTCGACGCGGAGGTCGGCGTCTTGCGGAGCGATTTTTACGGCAGCATCGAGGAGCTGCGTGGCCTGGGAATAGCGATCTTCGGAGATGGAGAGGTTGCCGAGTTGGCGAAGACCAAGAGCGAGAGTGGCGCGGTAGTCGGCCTCAGCTTGAGCGAGATCGCCAGATTCCAACGATGATTTGGCGGCTTGAAACTGTTTGCCGAGGACTTCAGCGGGATTCTGCGCCGCAAGAGCTGTCGGCGCGAGGACGAAGGCCAAGCTAATTTTCGCGACGGGAAGAAAGGATCGAGTGGCTTTGCGAAAAAGCGACATAGCTTGATCGTTTATTGGCGGCCCATCGGCGCTGCCCCCGGGGATGGCAAAGGTTTCGTGTCGCGGATGCCGGAGCCTTCGACGATGGTGTAGATGTTATCGGCGGCGACGTTCTGCAGAGTTTCCGTTGTGCCGTTGGGCCAACGGATCTCGACCGATTCAATTTTGGAGGCGGTGCCGAGACCGAAGTGTAGGCGGAGATCGTTCTGGGAGAGATAGCTGGCGCCGCTGCGGACTTCGCTGAATTGCTTTACGCCAGCGGAGCGGATGGTGACGCGGGCGCCGATTGCGGCGCGATTGCTTTTGGTTCCGATCAGTTTGAAGAGTACGCGGTGATATGGATCGCGATTCGTGTTGAGCAGGACGGAGGGCGGCTCGCCGACGTTTAGCAGCACGACATCGATATTGCCGTTATTGAAGATGTCTCCGAAGGCGGCACCGCGGCGCGACTTCAGGGGTATGGATTGGAGACCGGCTTCTTTTGAAACTTCATCAAAGGTGCCATCACGGTTGTTGCGATGGAGAAGCATAGGCTCTTTATAACGCGCCCCGACGTCGATTGTGTCGATCTGGGGATAGACGTGGCCGTTGGCGACGAGGAGGTCGAGCCAGGTGTCGTTGTCCATATCGAAGAAAGCAGTGCCCCAGCCGACGTAGGGGTAGCTGGGCTGGCCGACGCCGGATATCCAGCTGACATCGTCAAAGCCTTTCGCGCCCATATTGCGGTAGAGGGAGTTGGGCTGCTCCTCGAAGTGCGTGACGAAAAAACTGAGGCGGCCGCTGTGGTCGTAGTCGCCCCAGTCGACGCCCATGTTGCCGAGTTCCATGCCTTCCCCGCTGAGGGCGACTCCGGTGAGCATGCCGACGTCGGTGAAGGTGCCGTTGTGATTGTTATGGTAGAGGTAATTCGGGACGGAATCGTTGGCGACTAACAGGTCGGGCCAGCCGTCATCGTCGTAGTCCACCCACATCACGCCCAGGCCGTAGTACCCGATATCGTCGTGGACGCCGGCTTTGACGGAGACCTCCTCGAAAGTGCCGTCGCCGCGATTGTGATAGAGGAAATCGCTTTCGCCTTCAAGGCCCCATGGTCCGCATTGCACCAGGATGCCCTTAAAGCGGCAGAACTTGTTGCTGCCGAACTGGGGAAGATTGTTGAGGTCGAGATGCGAGTAACGGGAGACGAATAGGTCTACGTAGCCGTCGCGATCGTAGTCGCCCCAAGCGGCGCCGGTCATGAAGCCGCTGCCGCGGACGCCGGCTTTATCGGTGACGTCTTCAAATTTGCAGTTGCCGAGGTTGTGGTAAAGGGCGCTGCCGGTGTAGCCGGTGACGAATAGGTCGAGCTTGCCGTCGTTGTCGAAGTCGGCGACGGCTACTCCCATGCCCCAGCCTTTGCGGGTTAGGCCGGCTGTGGCGGTGATGTCCTTGAAGGAGCCGTCCGGTTCCTGACGGTAAAGGGTGACCATGGGGTCGCCGCCTTTTAGCAGGCGCTCAACCGTTGAGCCGTTCACCAGGACGATGTCGAGGCGGCCGTCATCATCGCAATCGAAGAGGCCTGAGCCGCCGCTTGTGGAATCGATGACGTAGTGCGCTTCGGGAGCGGCGATGTGAGGGACGGTGACGCCAATTTCGCTGGCAATATCCTTGAACACGGGGACAGGCGGAAAAGCCGCGCGGTCTGCTTTGGGCTTTCCGGCCGGCTTAGTGATGCGAGGAACGCGGACGCTCTGCGGGCCAGCCTCTTGCGAGGCAAGGAAAATCGGAACGCCAAGAACGAGTAGAAACAGCAGACTTCCGGACACAAAAGTTTTCAGAGGGTACCCGAACATGGGGTCCTATTCTAACGCATGAGGTTTTTCTGCGGGAAAAATCGGTGCAGAAAAACCGCGGCAAAAGAAAAGTCCCGCCACGACTTAGACCGTGGCGGGACTTGATGAAACAGTTTAGACGTCCAGTTAGAAGCTAAACTTCAGCCCGTACTGGAGTGTGCGCCATCCGTTCTCGCGGGACTGACCGGCGAAGCCGAAGGTGCCAGGGTTCAAGGTTGTATTCTGGATTGCCACGGCATTGCTCAGGCTCGTGGTGCCGACGCCGCCAGCAGTCACAAATTCAGGAGTGGCGGTGGTGTTCGGCGAAGTGAAGTCCAAGCCCATGTTGAGGGCGCTCGCTTGGTATTGCGGGTGGTTGAACAGGTTGAAGAAGTCAAACTGGAACTGCATCTTGACCCGTTCGGTAATCCGGAAGTTCTTGCGGATGGAGAAGTCGACGTCGTTGTTGCCCGGACCGCTGCAAATGCCGACCCCGGAGCTTCCGATCTTGCCCAGTTGGAAGCCATTCAAGGTAAAGGCATTAGGATTCAGCCACTGCCTGGAATCGCCATTGTGCGCCCGGCAAGACTGACCAGGGACGCGCATCGGACGCTCAAGGCTGTTGCTTCCGGTTCCGGAGGGGTCGCCGAGGTTGCTGATGCTGTTGATAATCGGTGTAACGGAAGGTCCGGCCACTTCCGTAATGATGGTGCTAACCTCCCATGAGCCAAAGGCACCCTTGAGGAACCTGTTCTGGTTCTGCAGAGTTGGCAAATTGTAAACGAGGTTGGCGGTCAAGTTTTGCGGACGATTGAGCAGATCCGGGCCGCGGCTCGCCCTTGGATTGTAGAAGTCGACGTTATTAGCGGGCGAGTCGATCAACTGCGTGTCGGAAATCAACTTGGACCATGTATAGGCCAGTTGGAAGGTTGAATTGCGCGAGAAGCGCATGCTGAACAGAGCTTGCAGCGAGTTGTAGCCGGAGGTGCCGCTGCGCTGGTAGTAGGTGAGTGAATTGTCTCCGCGGAGCGCGCCAAAGGGCCTTAGGGCAGAACGCGCACCGCCGTTACCCGAGTCTTGAACGTAGGTTAGACGGGCAGCTTCCGGCACGGCATTGACGTCGGAGCGGATGAGCCAATGATTGTTACGATTGCCGACATAGCCGATTTCCAGGCGCGCATCCCTAAAAAGTTCACGCTGAATGGTCAGGTTATATTGCCAGCTATTCGGCATCTGGTTGCTGGTTTCATTGCCGATCGTCGCGTTGCCTAGACCCGTGCTGAAGCAGGTTGGAGCGCAGGCGCCGGGCTGGTTGACGTTATCGATGAACCGACCGTTTGTGGAGGTGAAGTTTCCGATGAACGGCGGGTTCTGACCACCGATTTGCAAAGCGTATAGACGATCGCGGTTGAAGTATTGACCGACACCGGCACGAATGGCCCACTTGCCACGACCGGTCGGATCCCAAGCGAGGCTAAGACGCGGCGCGAACATATGGTTGTTGTTGTTCCAGAGAGCGCTGTTAGGACCAGGTGTACCGCCGGTACCTGCCGGGCACGGGTTTGCTACGCCGGGCGTGTACAGCAAACCGTTGCAAGTGGCTTTGCCAAGATTAGGATCGTACGCGGCGGGATTGAAAGACGTGTATAGGTTGTCCCCGAAATAGGGATTGGGCAGCAAGGAATATCGTACGCCGTAATTCACGGTTAGGCGGCTGGTTACGCGGAAATTGTCAGCGGCGTAGAACTCCGTATTCTGCCAACGGATGTCGTTGATGTTGATGTTGCTGGCTTCGCTCCAGTTGAAGGCCATGTTCTTGAGAAGCAAGTCCGCAACATCGTACCCGGTGGTATTGCCGGACTTATTCGCGCACTGCCCAGGCACGATGGCCCCGCTGCAACCGTTGTAACCAACTGCGCCGAAAAGGCCACCGAACTCTTGGTTGGACTGTTGTTCGTTCTTGGAGTTACGGCTGTAGACGCCGCCAAACTTGAACGTGTGGCGTCCCTTCACGATTGAGAAGTCATCCTGCCAAGTGTAGAGATCCTGAGCATTTTGCCAGGGAGCGATAGTCCAAACGCTGGGAAGGTGAGCATTACCCCACCCTGAGAACCACACGCTAGGACCTTTGTCGCCGTAGCGCTTGCCGGACAATGGGAAAAACGTGGGAATAGCGTCATTGAGCTGCTGCTCAAGCTTGGTGTTTGATGGGGTGATCGTAATGCGGTTGGCGGAATAGCTGAATTGAAAATCGTTAACCGCGTTGGAACCGATCGTCTTAGTAAGCTTGGCCGCGGCGATTCGTCCCGGCTGATTCCAGCTCTCGTCGATAACGCCGAAGGAGTTGGCTCCCCAGCCAAAGCCGGCAGAGGGAGGACCGAGAACCCAAGAGTCGTTGGTGAATTTCAGCATCAGGGTCAGGGTCTTGGTCAAGTTAACGTCGCCGCGGACGTTCTCTTCGCGCCAAGGAGTCGGCGCGTTGAGGGATTGCGTCCAGTTGGTGAACGGGCACGAAGTCGCCGTATACGGAAGCGTCGGCGCAGGATATTGCGCTAGAAGCAGCAGGCCGCCCGGGCTTAGTTGACCCTGTGGAATGGTATTACCGAACGAGGTGTTGCCGGGTGCACCTGCAGGGTCGTGCAAACCGCCAGCGGGAAAGCCGGTGCTCGCAGAGGCGGGGCAAGCGGCAAGGTCGCTGAAATCGCCAGAGCGCTCGGCCATCGTCGGGACATGACCGGAACGAACCAAGCCTTCAATGCGCTTGTTCCATTCTTGCGACCAGAAAAAGAAAATTTTGTCTTTCTTAACAGGACCGCTGACAGTGTAGCCGTAGTCGTTGCCGCGGAACTTATTCTTGGTGCAGGTGGGGCAGCCCGCCTTCAACTCGGTGTCATAGGCATTCAGCTTATCGTTGCGTCCAGAATAGAAGACGCTGCCATGGAAGTCATTTTTGCCCGATTTCGTCACGAGGTTGACGGTCGCTCCGGCCGCTAACCCAAATTCGGCGCCGTAGGCGTTGCGTTCGATCTTGAACTCCTCAATTGATTCCGTAGAGGGATAGATCAAAATTGTGCGCTGCGAGCCAGTGTCATTGTTATTGGCTCCATCGACGAGCCATTGATTTCCATTGGAAGGGCTGCCACTAACGGAAATATCCGATGCGCCCTTAAGCCCTTTGTTGGTGGTGCTAAAGGCTTCGGCAGGAGAAACGCCCGGCAAGAGAGTAACGAGCTGCATGAAGTTGCGGCCGTTAAGCGGGAGTTCAGCAACCTGGCTAGCCTGAACTAAACCCGTCAGTTCGCCGTTCGTAGTTTCTACGGCAATGGGGGATGCCTCAACGGTTATGGTTTCGTTTACCGCGCCGACGCTCAATGTGACATTGACCACAATGCTGTCATTAACGTGAAGTTCGATGCCAGTCTGCGTTTGCGCCTTAAAGCCGGCATGGGTCGCGTTGATCCGATATGTCCCGAGCGGGAGCTCTTGAAACGAGTATTCTCCGTCGGAGCCGGACTGCGTAGTTCGGCTGTAGCCGGTTCCAGCGTTGGTGATGATGACAGACGCGCCGGAAATAGCCGCTCTCTGGTTATCCATGACCGTACCGCGAACGGCGGCGGTGGTCACCTGAGCCTGCAAAGCGCTGGAACAGGAGAGCGCGATGAGGAGAGCGCAGCAAAGGACGAAGGCCGCGCGGAAATTGAAATTTACACCGGAAAGGAGAGACGCGTGATTCTTCATTCGTTTTACCCACCTCGAAGAATTAGTCCACTGGGGGCAGGCGCAAGCATACCGAGAGGATGCAATGCGTCTGATCTAGTGAACTTTCCAACTCAACCCACCCTGATTGAGCTAAGGACCCACCACCAAAAAAACTGCACGAAAGAACGTAATACTTTTCTACTAGGGCTGATATATAGCCCTGCTACGGAGGCTTGTCAAGCAAAAATAATGATATTCCGAAGGAAAATATTGTTATTCTAAGGCTGCCAACCTGAATAGCAACCGCGTTCCAGGTGGCGAACTGCTCTATAGCTCCCCTAGGGGTTTCTGGGCAGACCTATTATCCCGCGGCTTTTGACATCGGCCTACAATTCGGGAGATTCGGTCTTGCTCACCACTCTTGCATCGAGCGTAAGGGACTAGTCAGGCGAGGACGGCGGGACGGTGGCCATTTTGGGGGCTATGTCTTCGTCTTTGTCGTGTAGTTCGTTGACCTTGGCGAATTCCCGCTGGGCCGCTGCCGCGTCTCCCATGGCGCGGTACAAACGTGCCAGTCTGTAATGAGCATCGGCCTGAGCGGGATCCAATTTCTCGGCGCGCCGGAGGGCCGCGAGAGCCTCTCGGTATTTTTTTTGGTCCGACAGAATAGCGCCCATGTCCAGATACGCTATACGAATATCATCTCTCATCTGCGTGGCCCTTTGGAGGAGGGGGAGTGCTTTATCCGGGGCGTTTTTCTTCAGCTCAATATCACCCAGATACGCGAGAGATTGCGCATGGCTGGGATCGATGCTGAGTTCGGTTTCAAACGCGGTTTTGGCTTCGTCGTACTTGTGCAACTTCCAGTAGAGATAGCCCAGACCAAAATGGACGCTGGGTTCTCGTGGCGCCGCTTTCGCGGCAGCCTGGAACTCCGGTATGGCTTCCACTGTCCTGCCTAAGCCGTCGAGGGCTTCCCCACTCAGCATGTGCGCGGCCGCGGAATCTGGATCGTGCTCCAGAATCTGGCGGAACTCGGCGAGCGCGCAGGAGTATTCCTTTGCGGACAAGCAGCTTTGCGCCAGGACGCGGTGTAATTCCGTATTCGCTGGGTCAGACTTGGAAGCCGGCTCGAGATACTTCGCGGCTTCAGCAAACCGTTTGGCACCATAGCAGCTTAGGCCAAGAAGCGTACGTGCCTGCATGTTTTGCGGATCGGCAGCTAGCGCGGCACTGAGGGCAGAAATCGCAGCCTCGAAATGCGCTTGCTTGAATTCTGCGAGCCCCCAATTGAGATGAAGCCCGGGTAGCTGGGGATCGAGCGCAACGGCTTTCCTGTAAGCGGGAACCGCTTGCTGATACTTTCCCTGTTTTGAGAGGACTAGGCCTAAGCTCGCGAACGCGGCGCCATCTTGCGGGTTCAGTTGTGTGATCTGGCGCCAAGTTTCTTCGGCTTCGAGGAGTTTCCCCTGTCGCTCAAGCGCGAGAGCTTCAGATGGATTTGGGGTCTTGGGCATCTGGGCAGCTGCCAAGATGGCTGAGGAGAATAATGAGGCGAGGCAGACTAGTTTCCAGGTGTTCATAAGCTAGGAATTTGAACTCGACAGAAGCAGTGTATTCCCTTTTTTGAATTGCGACCTGTGGCGGCGCTAATTTTGACGAATTTTCCCATCTTTCACCAAACCATCGAGCCAACGACGCGCGGTGGCGGCTTCGGGGCGATCACTATGGTCCTTCAGGAATGCGCGCAGAGTCTTCGCCGAGTCCTCGTACCGCCCCAAAGCCGTGAGTGACTGGGCAACGAGGAGGTCGATTTGCGGCGCCTGCCCTTTCGAGTCAGCGAGAGCTTGCTGCGATGCTTTCAGCGCTTCGCCATACTGTTCGTGATAGTAATAGGCTTTGGCCAGAGTCCATTGCGTTTCCCACGCACCAGCGTCCAACTGAATCGATTTCTCGAGCGGCGGAATCGACTCTTCGTATTTACGCTGATTCGAAAGCGCCATTCCCAGAGCCGCGAAGGCGCGGGGGTTAGCGGGATCCATCTGCGTGGCTTTCTCCAAAACGGTCTGTGCTTGTGGCCAATTGCGCCGATTTAGGTATAGGACTCCTTGGAGGAATAACACATCGGGATGGCCGGGGGCGAGCTTCATCGCTTGGCCGACGTACTTCTCCGCTTCATCGAGCTTGTTGGCGTTTATAGCTTGCAACCCTTTGTCGAAGGCTTCCCTGGCTTTAGGAGCGAGCAGCGGCTTGCCGGGGGGGCCAGTGTTGTCGTTCGAGGATGACTCCAGGTAGACATCGACCTCGGTTTTAACGGCGACGTTCAGCGACAAGTCCTTTTGTCCGGCCTTGTATCCGGTCGCTTCTATGATCACGGCAAAATTGCCAAGCGTTCGGGGGACGAAGAACGCACGTCCGCGCGAGGCCGCTTTCTGGTCCAAGAGAATTCCGTCATGGTAAAGCTTGACGGAGGCCGGAGCAGAGATAGGTTCTCCCGAGCTGTCGCGCATAGTGACCGAAATTTCCGCGCGGTCGCCGCGCAGCATAGTTCCTTCGCTGCTGCTGTCCTGGCAGAGAGAGGAAAGAGGCGACACGGAGAAACAGATCAGTAACGGCGTCAGATATTGCAGGATCTGAGGCAGCGAGGGTTGCTTTGACGGACGCATACAGACAATGGAAAGAGCCCGACCAGTTTATCGCGCTTTAGCTGCGAATGCAGGACCTTAAGCGAAACGCGGAGGAGCAGGCAAAACCCGCTCCTCCGCGGCTGTGATAACAAGGGCCCTGCGGTGCCGGGCCGGATCAGTTCGTTAGAAGTACAGCTTCAACCCGAGTTGCATGATGCGCGGATCCCAGGCAGATGTGAACTGCCCGAAGTTGCTGGAACCGAAATTGTTGCTGACATCATGGAATTGGGTGTGGTTGAAGGTGTTAAAGGTTTCCACGCGGAATTCCAACCGGCTGCCGCGTGTTTCGCTGAAGACAAAGCTCTTGAACAGCGAGAGATTCCAGTTGTCGCGGCCGGGTGCGCGCGCCGCGTTGTGGCCCAGATTGCCGAAGGCGCCCAGGGCTGGAAGCGCAAAGGCTGCCGGATTGATGTATTGGATGCCCTGCTGTTTGCCAGGCACTGCGGCCTGCGGATAAGTGATTGAGCCGACACTATCCGGGCGGTTAGTCGCGTTGGGGAGGCCGTTGCCGCCTTGGCCGCCGCTTATCCCGATGTTGATCGGTACGCCGGACTCCATGGTGACGATGCCGGAGACCTGCCAGCCGCCGACCGTCGCCTTCAAGAGCCTGCTCTGATTCCCGCGGAAGAGAGGGATGTCGTAGATGAAGTTGACGACAGCGACGTGTGTACGGTCAAAGCCGCTCGGTCCAATGTCGTATCTCCAGCCAAGGTAAGGATTCGAGACATTGTTTAAGTCTCCGCCGCCGGTGCCGCCGTTGCTGGGATCTTCGGCACGCGAAAGCGTGTAGAAGGCGCGGAGTTGAAGGTCACGCCCGACCTGTGAATTCACGTCGATCTGTAGGCCATTGTAATGCGTGTTCGCCTCCGTGGCGGTCAGCCGAATGGAATGGAAACCGCGGAACGGCAGCCCCGGAGCCAAACTGTACTTAGAACCGCCGATGAGAGAGGGCAGCGCGGCCTGATCCGGGAGATTGTATTCGCTGCGGTCGCTCTGATGGCGGCCCTGGTTTCCGACATAAGCAACTGTCAGTACGGACTTAGAGTTCAGTTGACGCTGGACGCCGATGCTCCACTGATAGCTGGCCGGAAGTTTGTAATTGTTAACGGCCAGACCCGTAATGTCCGCGGTATTAATCGGACGGTTCGCCAAATTACCAGTTGCGAGCGAGACGCCTGGGTTTGCCAATGTGACGCTCTGGAGACCGACGTTCAAGCTGAAGGGGATATTGGGGCCGGCGTCGTACATGTCGTTGCCTTGAATGCGCTCGTACATGATGCCAAAGCCGCCGCGGACAACGGTCTTGCCGCTGCCAGTAAGGTCATAACCGAAGCCGAGGCGAGGCCCGAAGGCTGCCCAGTGATTATTGACTAGACCCTTAGGAACACCGTTTTTCTCAGGAATACCGATTCCGTTCAAGTAAAGCGGAACGCCGGCGAGAATCGGATTGGGGCTGGTGCCGAGTCCTGGGCTGCTAGGACTTATCGTGCCAAAGGCCGGATTGTTGGGATCTGTGATCATCACGGCGGCATTCGCTGGATTGTAGAGGGACGGATAGAAGTTGCCCATCCGGTCGTTCGCTTCATAAGTGTGCGGCACGCCATCCCAGCGCAGGCCAAGATTCAGGGTCAGACGACGGTTCACGCGCCAATTGTCCTGAGCGTATGCGGCCCAAGATACATTGTTCCAAAAGCCGTGGTCTTGGATGGCGAGTTCGCCATAGCCCTTGGCATCGCCAAGGAGGAAATCGGCGAAGTCATTTCCTGTGAAAGTTCCGTCAAAGCCAAACGAGCCCTGGGTCTGGCCGAACAGATCCTGAACTTTCTTGTAGAGCGCCCAGCTACCTCCGAATTTCAGTTGGTGAGCTCCCTTGGTTATAGAGACGTCGTCGCGAATCTGGTAATCGTCAGCCTTGTTCACCCACGGCCAGCTGGAAACTTCGAAGTGGGTGCCCGCCGAACCGTTCAAGTCGATATTGGGAATGCGGTTCAGGTTATTGGGCCCAGAAAACAGCCTGTTGCTAACGAAGCCACTCGGAACCGCCAAGCTCTTCAAGCCCGCGCCAGCAAACGGAATGATGTTGATGCGGTTGCCGTTGTAGTTGAACGAGGCCTCGTTCAGAAGTGTGGGACTGATCGTATATGTAGTGTGAATGACGCCGCTGTAGGACGGATTGCCAAACGTATCTCCCACTGTCGGAACGTTTGCACCGCTCCATTGGCTAATCGAATATCCTTGCGTAACCTGTTCGGCCACAAAGTGACCGAAGACAGAAAACTTGCTGGTGAAATTATGATCGATACGGACGATCTCTTCTTTCAAGTTGGTAGGTGTGTTGCTGGTTCCTTGGAATGTGTTACCCGAAGTGGGCGCCGGGAAGATGCCGGCAGTCAGCAGCGCGGTGGCGTTTGGAGCAATCATGCACGACGGAATCTTGTTGCCGGGAAACGGAGCTCCTGGCACAACTCCCGCGGGAGCAACGCCACCTGGACAGTTAGCAAAGAGAACGCTTGGGGCGACTTGTGTGGCAGCCGGAACGTTGATCGCGGTGGCGCTGGAGCTAAAATCACCGCCATAGGTTGAGGGTAGGGGTACGGTCTGGCCGTTGTTGAGGTTGCCTTGGATTAGCCTGCGCCACTCCATGTTATAGAAGAAGAAGGTCCTCTTCTTGTCCGGGTTGTACAGCCTGCCTAAGGTCACCGGGCCGCCGACGTTGAAGCCGAACACATTGAGGCGCAACTTGGCAACCTGGTTATGAGTACCGTCGAGATTGGTCGCCGGGTTAAAGAAGTTGCGCGCGTCCAACGCGTCGTTGCGATTGAATTCCCATGCGGAAGCGTGCAGTGTGTTCGTCCCTGATTTGAGAACCATGGTCATCGTTGCCGCCGAAGAAAGACCATAGTCGGCACCGTAGTTGGAGGTCAGGGCGCGGAACTCTGCGATCGCATCGGTGGATGGCGCAATGCTCATGCCACCGGCGCCACCGCGGTCGTCATCTTCGCCACCGTCCAACAAATAAATGTTGTGGTTCTGTCGCATACCATTAAATTCCACGTTGGAGTCTCCACCGACAGGTGTATTGACGTAGCCGTTGATCTGGCTCGATGCCCCCGGTGTTAACGCGGCCAGCTGGTAAATGCTGCGTCCGTTCACCGCAAGTTGCGCCAACTGCTGGTCGGTGATGACGTTGCTGACCTCGCCGGATTCCGTTTGCACGCGCACGGCATTGGCTTCTACCGTTATAGTTTCGCTGGCCCCGCCAACAGACATTTGATAGTCCAAACGTATACGATCACCGACCTGCAGGACGACCCCTTTTTGCTCGGCTACCTTGAATCCCGAGGCTTCCACCTTCACGTTGTAGTGACCAATCGGAAGGTCAGGGGCCACATATTGGCCGTCACTGTTACTGGTGAGGTGGTACGCCTGACCAGTTTCCGTGTGAGTGATAGTAATCGTTGCGTTTGCAACGGCGGCGCCGCTCGGGTCTGTAATAGTCCCGACGACGGTCGCGTTTTGACCGAATGCTTGGCTTGAGATACCGAAAATGAGCAAGCAAAGAACCAATCCGTGCGACAAACGGAAGCGTTTCAAAGCGGAATTAAATACACGAGAAGGTACTGAAATAAGGAAATGCATCCACCACCTCCACACCCCAGTCTCAAAGATAGGTGACGCGAGGACCCCACTGCAGGACACGATGCTGTTACAGCTAGACGAACGTATAGTCCGGGCGCGGAGATGGTGTCAAGCAAAATTGTTGATGGTCACTAGAAAAATAATGATATTCTGCGATGCAGTTACGAAACTCGCTGGTGCGCGTATTGCAGTTATGCTCTTTGGCTAAACGCCAAAGTACGCAGTACGGGAAGTAACGTCGAGGCAGCGATGAAGACCCCCAATAAGGCTAAGGCGGGTATCCGCCGGCCGGAACGCGTCACCCTGAAAACAATCGCGGAGCAGCTTAATCTGACGCCGGGCACGGTGTCGGCAGCGCTGAATAATTCCTCTGCGGCGCGATCTATCCCAGAACATACAAAACAGCGCATTCTGGCGGCCGCGCGCGAGCTGAATTACCGGCCGAACTTTTTTGCGCGCTCCCTGCGGCTGCGGCGCACGTACACAATAGGCGTTATCGCAGAAGAAATTGGCGACGCGTATGGATCGTTGATCATCAGCGGGATCGAGCAACATTTGCGGCAGAACAATTTTCTGTTTCTGACCGTGATCCACCGGCACGACAAGAAACTTTTGCAAACGTATTCGCAGATGCTGCAATCGCGCGGTGTCGAGGGCTTTATTACGGTGGATACTTCCATCATGGAGGAGCCGGCACTGCCGACCGTGGCGGTAGCAGGCCATCAGCACGTGGCAGGAGTAACGAACATCGTGCTGGATCATAAGCGTGCGGCGAGGATGGCTTTGCAGCACCTGCAAAGTCTCGGGCACGAGGAAATTGCATTCTTGAGAGGTCAAACATTCAGCTCGGATTCGGCTGCGCGCTGGGACGCAATTGTGGAAGTGGCCGCAGAGCTCGGCGTTCGCGTTCGCCCAGAACTGACCGTGCAAATCGAGGGGACGGATTCGACACCGGTGATCGGCTATCCGGTAGGCAAGCAATTGCTGGCGCGAAAGCGGCCGTTCACCGCGGTGTTTGCTTATAACGACATTTCCGCGATTGGCGCAATCTGGGCTTTTCGTGAAGCGGGTTTGCGAGTGCCAGGCGACGTATCTGTGGTGGGATTCGACGACATTCCGGGCGCAGCTTTTAGCAATCCGGCTCTGACCACAGTGCGGCAGCCATTATTGAGAATGGGGCAGATCGCGGCACAGACTGTAATTGAACGCATCGAGGAACGTGGAACGTACGAGCCGGAAATCGCGATTGCGCCAGAGTTTGTGATAAGAGAGTCTTCCGGCCCTGCACCGGGTATACAGTTACCCAAAACGATTGCGGCAGAGCGCGCTAGCATTCCAAGCTGAACGGATAAATCGGGTAAGAATTATCAGTTCCAGTACCTGCCCCGTTACCGCCGCTTGCTGTAACTTGCGTACTTACAGCGGCTTATAGACAAACGCGAGTGTGCCTTCTTGGTTGGCCGCCTGCATCTCATGTTCGTAACGGTCCTATCGTAGAAAACGGGGGATTTTTTTATGCATGCAAGAATTTCGAAGATAACGAAGGCTGGGGTGTTTCTCGCATTCTTGTGCGTGATGGTGCGGCCCGTTGCGGCCCAGAACAGCCAAATACTGGGAGAGGTTCGTTTCCAGCCAGAGAACGGACCTGCGAAAACGGCGGGCGTTTGGGTGGACGGAAAGTACGTGGGCTACCTCAGTGAACTGAAGGGTTCGAAGAAGTTGTTGCTGCTACCTGGTGAGCACCAAATCTCGGTGCGCGAGGCTGGTTACCGGTCGGTGGACCAGAAGATTGATGTGCAGCCGAACGCGGTGCAGACGCTGAAGGTCTCGTTGGCGAAGGATCCGCGGGCGCAATATCCGACAGTTAGTGCGGAGGTGAGGCTGTCGATTGATCCCGATCGCGCGGCAGTTTTTGTAGACGATCAATACGCGGGGCACGCACACGAGTTTGGAGGCGCTGGTCGCGCGATGCTACTAAGCCCGGGCAAGCACCGCATCAAGATTACTCTGCCGGGCTACCAGTCATTCCAAACGGAAATCGAAGTGCGAGCGAATCAGAAGTATGACATCAAGACGCAATTGCCGAAGGGGCGCGAGAGCGCCGAGGCTCCCTCCTCATGAAGATAGGAGTGTGAGAACTCGGCTAGTGCGCGATCCATTGTGCCCAGAGCTGCTTTCTAAATTTAGCGGAGCTTCTTCAAGTCAAAAGTCGCATTAATTGTTTTTGAGTCGGGCGTGGTGACCTCGACCGCGGTTTCGTCGGACGCTACATCCTTCGCGTCGTATTCCAGCCACACCGTTGCACCGTCCAGCACTCCGGGTGTGTCTTTGGTCGGAGTGGAGTAGATCGGCTTGTTGTGGATGAAGCGGGTGGGAATGGTCTTACCGTGCTGCTTGGTCTCGAACCGAAAATTCTGCCAAAAGTTTTCAGGCTGCAGGGCCGTATTTGGCGCGGGGGGCTGCGGTGGGGGAGGCGGAGTTTGGTTCAGCGAAGCATCGGGTTTTGGGTACGCGGCAGGGAGCATGAGAAGAATGCGAACGACGACGGTGTCGCCGCGCTGACGGTAATCGCGAGCGGCCTGCTCTTCGGTATAACCGCTGGTGTTGCGACGCGAGAGGTCCACGACTTGCGCGAAGGGCGTGAGGATCTCAATCTCCGCAATGTGCGGCGCTTGGGAATTATCGGTGAGTTGCTTGACGTACGGGCTTAGAAAACTCGCGGTCGCCTGATCGTTTCGTTGACCCAAAATGTACGCCTCGTGTAGGGCGGCCGGAGTTAGCGGCACCTCGTAGGCAGCGGAAGTTCGAGCACTGGTGATGCAGAGCACCCACGCGAGGACGAAACGTGCTATGCGCGGCTTTGCTCTGCGGTTCATCTAAGATGCTCTCGGAAGTTAGATGCATGTACTGTCGAATCGCACGGAGCGCGGGAGTCTAAAGGAAATGTTGTAGACACCCTTAGATGAATTGGTTACGAGTAGCACGTTTGGCATCTGGTTACAGAAACCAAAGCAGCGAAAGCTATGAAGAACTTGCGAAGAGGGCGAAAAAAAAACAGAAGAACTCAGAAGCTCTCCTTCGTTAAACATCGTTAATCCATCAAGTTACACTAACAATCGCGTGGCCCCCGACGTGCAGAACCCAAGTTGCCGGGCGAAAGTTAGTTGTCCCCTTTGAGTGAAGGTAAGGAGCCGGCGAAATGGCCGCTATTTCGAAAACTGCCCCGCGTTGGCGCGAACGGCTTCAGGCCCTCAAAAATATTCCGCCCGTACTGAGCATGGTGTGGGAAGCAGCGCCGAAGGTGATCGTAGCGAGCATGACGCTGCGAGTGATAACGGCGCTGCTGCCCCTTGCGGTGTTGAAGGTCACGCAAGTCATTATCGATGACGTTTACAACCTGACCGCACGGCACACGGCGCTTCCCCATTATTTTTGGTGGCTGGTTGCGCTGGAATTTGGGCTGGCGAGTCTGGCGGCAATTCTGGTGCGGATGATTAATTTTTGCGATGTAGTGCTCGCGGATAAGTACAGCCGACACATCAGCACAAAAATCATGGAGCATGCGTCGCATCTGGATTTGACGTCGTTCGAGGACCCCTCGTTTTATGACCGCATGGAGCGGGCGAGGGTGCAAGGGACGGACCGCATTGTTTTGATCCAGGCGACGGGACTGCTCATCCAGCAACTGGTTACTACGGTCAGCTTGGCAGCGGGGATTCTGTTTTTCTCGCCCTGGATCCTGATTGCACTGGTGGCTTGCGTGGTGCCGGCGTTTTTGGGAGAGACGCATTTCGCGTTCATGGGCTACTCGCTGAATTTCCGGCAGACACCTGCGAAACGCGAGATGGAGTATTTGCGAGTGCTCGGCGGGAGCAAGGAAAGCGCGAAAGAGCTGAAGCTGTTCGGGCTTGCGCCATTTTTGGTGGGGCGTTATGCGAAGCTCTCGAACGAATTGCACGAACAGACCGTAGGACTGGCCAAGCGCAAGCTGATGGTCGGAGGGCTGCTCAGTCTGCTTGGAACACTCGGGTATTACGGCAGCTATGCGTTCGTGATTTACGAGACTGTCGTGGGGGCGTTGACGATCGGGTCCCTTTACTTCCTGACTGGGGCGATTGCCGGGGCGAGCACGAACATTCAGGCGCTATTCGCCACATTCTCGACCATCGCGGATCAGGCGCTCTTCGTGACGGACTTGCTGGACTTTTTTGCGATGAAACCAGCAGTCTCCTCGAAACCGAACGCGCTGCCGGTGCCGCGGCCAATCCTGGAGGGCTTTGAGTTCCGCAACGTTTCATTTACCTATTCCGGCCATACGCGGCTGGTGCTCAGCGATGTGAGTTTCCACCTAAAGCGTGGCGAGCGTTTGGCTCTGGTCGGCGAAAACGGGCAGGGGAAAACGACGATTGTGAAGCTGCTAACGCGGCTGTATGACCCGACCGCGGGACAGATTTTGTTGGACGGCGTGGATTTGCGGGAATACGACTTGGAAGATTTGTGGAGAGAAACCGGTGTGATCTTCCAGGACTTCATGCGCTACGACATGACGGCCGCGGAAAACATCGCCATCGGGAAAATCGAAGATCGCGAGAACACATTCCGGGTGCGTTCGGCGGCACAGAAGAGTTTGGCCGAGGGGGTGATTCGCAAGCTTCCCAAGAGCTACGACCAGATTCTCGGCCGTAGGTTCGAGGGGGGAGTCGACCTTTCGGGCGGCGAGTGGCAGAAGATGGCGCTTGCGCGGGCCTATTTGCGCGACGCGCAGCTTCTAATTTTGGACGAACCGACGGCGGCCCTGGATGCCAAATCGGAGCACGAGGTATTTCAGCGCTTCGCGGAATTAACGCACGGCAAGATGGCGCTTCTGATTTCGCATCGATTCTCGACGGTGAAGATGGCGGATCGAATTCTTGTCCTGGAGCAAGGGCAAATTGCCGAGCAGGGCGACCACGAGGAGTTGTTGCTTCGTGGCGGGCGCTACGCCGAGATGTTTGAACTGCAGGCATCAAGTTACCGGTGAACCGAGCAAGGATAGAGTGATGGCAACTCAACAGCAGTTTCCGTTAGACCCCAATACAGCATTGGCGCCGATTTGGATGCGAAACGGCGGACGCCAGCGTCAGCCTGGCGAGTTACTGCAGGTGCAATCTGTCACGATGCAACGCGAGCAACTTCGCTCGTATGCGCACATGGAAGCGCGATCCTGGCAAGTGATCGATGGCAGGGAGCGCCCCTTTTTGCTGGACGTGAAGTGGAAAGAAGCAAAAGACTCGATTGAAACGCGCTGCCGAAGCCTGCGGGAGGGCGCTGCCGCCGGACGAAAGCTCAACAGCGAGGCAAAAGCCCTTACGGACCATATCGCGGTTTTCCGGGAGAGTCTCCAGGAAGTCCGGGATGCGCTACGGGATGCAAAGCCGCTCGCTCACGTTGAGAGCACAGGCTGCCGCCGCGTCCCGCGTGTGTATGCGAGCCTCGCTAGCTATTTTCGAGCTGTTAACTATGAATTCAACGAGCAGACGTTTGCCCAATTCTTCAGCGCCGTTCAGGAAATAACAGCTTTTGAAATGGCGGAACTTTGGCAGTTGAAACCCTTTGCCGAACTCTTGCTATTGGAAGCTTTAGCGGACCGCGCGAACGAGATGGAAAACCGTTCGTACTCAGCCGGACAGGGTGAAAACGAGTTTACCGGCAGCGGGTCGGACAGCGTGCCGAGGCTGGTTGCGAGCCTGCGGGCGATGTCCAATGCAGATTGGAAGGAACTGTTTGAGCAAATCAATATAATTGAGCAAATACTCCGCAAGGATCCACGGGGCGCGTATGCACAAATGGATTACGAGAGCCGAGACAGCTATCGCAACAGCATCACACAGATGGCCGAGCGGTCGAATGCAAGCGAACAATCGATTGCACAGGCGGCGCTGCGGTTAGCGGGCCAGTTGCATCCCGTGGCAGACGAGCGAGTCGCGGAACGTCAGTCGCACGTTGGGTATTACTTGGTCGGCGGCGGGCGGAAGGCTCTCGAGCGAGAAATCGGCTACTGGCCGACGTTTGCGGAACGGCTGCAAGGTTTTGTGATGCGCTGGCCAGATTTTTCGTACATTTTGGCCATCGAGCTGGGCACATTTCTGTTGATCGCGGCAGCGTTTTTGGGCGGGGGCTTGCGATTTTCCGGGTTGGGATCCGGGCTGGCAATAGTTGCGCTTCTGTTGTTGCCCGCCGCGGAATGCGCGGTTGCGCTCGTTAATCAGATTGCGACGACGCTCGTTCCGCCGAAAGTTTTGCCGAAACTAGACTTTGCAGACGGTATTCCTGCTGAGTTCACAACGGTTGTGGCGGTGCCCACGCTGTTGACCAGTGAAGAGCAAATGAGACGCGCCGTGCGCGATCTGGAAATCCGGTTCCTGGCCAATCGGGACACCAACTTACATTTTGCGCTGCTCACAGACCCACCGGATGCGGGCCAGCAGTTCGACGAGAGAGACCAACTCGCTAAAGCTTGCGCGGAATTGATCGACGAATTGAATGCGAAGTACGGTGCGGAGGAGAGAGGCTCCTTCTTCCTCTTGCATCGGCAGCGTTCCTACAACAAGTCTGAAGGAATCTGGATGGCGTGGGAGCGCAAACGCGGGAAACTGCTGGACTTCAATAATTTGCTGCTTGGGGCAGGCGATAATTTTCCGGTGAAAGCGGGGAATCTGTCGATTCTGGCGAACGTACGATACGTGATCACGCTCGACCTGGACACGCAGCTTCCGCGCAATGCCGCGCACAGGTTGGTGGGGGCAATTGCTCATCCGCTGAATAAAGCGGTTGTGGATGCGGCCACGAACACGGTTGTCGAGGGCTACGGTATCTTGCAGCCGCGCGTGGACATCAGCATCCAGTCGGCGAACCAGTCGCGGCTGGCGGCGATCTTTTCATCAGACGCTGGCTTCGACATTTACACCCGCGCGGTGTCCGACGTGTACCAGGATTTATTCGGCGAGGGTAGCTTTACAGGCAAAGGAATTTACGAGGTCAAGACGTTTCAGCAGGTGCTGGAGCACCGTTTTCCTTGCAATACAATTCTGAGCCACGACATGATCGAAGGCGCCTACGCACGCGCCGGGTTGGTGTCGGATGTCGAAGTCGTAGACGACTATCCCTCGCACATGAGCGCGTTCAGCCGCAGAAAACACCGGTGGGTTAGAGGAGACTGGCAGATCATTTTCTGGCTGCTGCCGCGCGTGCCGGACTTTTTCGGAAAGATGGCGCGCAATCCCCTGTCGATCATCTCGCGCTGGAAGATTTTGGATAATCTGCGGCGCAGCCTGACGGAAATGGCGATGTTCGTGATGCTGCTGAGCGGCTGGCTGTTCTTTCCCAAACACGCGCTGTATTGGACCGCGGTAACGTTGGCAATACTCGCGCTGCCGACGTACGCCCAGTTTGCCCTTACGATTGTGCGGGCTCGGGGAGCGCTGTTCACGTCTGCGTTTTGGAGAAACCTCGGTGCGGATTTTGGGATCGCGCAGGCAAATCTTTTCATGCGTGTGGCGTGCCTGTGTCACCAAAGCTTGATAACGATCGACGCAGTAGTGCGATCCATCGTGCGCATGACGGTGACACACGAGCGGCTGCTGGAATGGGAAACCTCCGCGGAGGCCGAGGAACAGACTCAGAAGAAGAGCCCGGTGGAAATTTATTTGGAGATTACGCCGTGGTTGTCATTTTTTGTAGGATTGTTTTTGGCGGTCGATCGCCCTGAATCGTTCATGGTAGCGCTGCCGTTGCTGGTGCTGTGGGGCGTTTCGAAGCCGATCGTGCAGTGGCTGAGTCTGCCATCCCGCACGGGGGAAAAACGAATGGACGCAAACGATGAAGCTTTACTGCGACGGTCGGCACTGCGAACATGGCGGCTGTTCCGGGAATTCAGCACGCCGGAAGAAAACTGGCTGATACCGGACATCGTCCAGGAGCCTTCATCGCTGATCGTGCACCGGATCTCCACGACCAACTTGGGCCTGCTGTTTAATTCAAGGCTTGCCGCAATGGATATGGGCTTTTTGACCTTGCCGGAATTTGTCGCGGATACGGAAAAGACGCTCGAATCGGTTGACCGCATGCCGAAGTTGAACGGCCAAATGTACAACTGGTACGACACTCGCACACTGGAAGCCTGCAAGCCACGCTTCATTTCTTCGGTCGACAACGGAAATCTGGTTTGCTGCTTGTGGACTCTGAAGCAGGGATGCCTTGGGGCGGTAGACGAGCGGATATTCTCTCCACAGCTCTGGAAAGGTGTTGCGGACCACCTGGACACCCTCGAAGATTTGCTGAGGCCGGAACGCTGGGATGAGCGGCTGACGTTGGTCCAGCAACTAAAAGCGCGAGTAAAAGCCCTTGGAACGTTGCCGGACAAGTGGGCGGAAGCGTTGCCCGCTATTGAGCGCGATGTGGTGGCGCTGGACAAAAAGCTTTCGGAATCAGGCAGCGAAATCGCATGGTGGGGACACGAGCTCTGCCTGAGGATCACGCACCTGCAAAGCTTGTTCTATGACTTCGCGCCCTGGTTGGCACCGCAGTTTGCGAAATACACCAGCATGCGGGACATGCAGAACATCGTTCGTTCCGAACGGCTGACTTTGGAATCGCTGCCACGGCTGTGCGGAGCACTGGACCGAAAGCTCGCCGTGATAGTGCAAGAGGAAGGAGCGGGCAGCGAAATGCAATCGGCGCTACGGTTGCTGCGCTCCGCAATAGCGCGAACCAATGACGTTGCTGCCAGTATGGCGAAGCGATTGACCCACGTGGCAGCAAAGGCCGACGGTTTGGCGAAGAGTATGGATTTTATCTCGTTGTTCGACGTGAAGAAAAAAGCCTTGAGCGTCGGGTACGAGGTAGAAGAGCAGCGAATGGCTCCGTATTTTTACGATCTACTGCCTTCGGAAGCGCGCGCGGCGACTTTTGTGGCCATCGCCAAGGGCGACATTCCCCAAGAGAGCTGGCTGACGCTGGAACGCAAGTTTACGAGCTATGAGGACGAACGGGTTCTCCTGTCTTGGACGGGCACGATGTTCGAGTACCTCATGCCGATGCTATGGATGAGGACATACCCGAACACGATCTTGGACGAAACCACGCAGGCCGCTGTGCGGGCACAAAAGAAATTTGCAAAAGGCCAATCGATCCCCTGGGGGATTTCGGAATCATCTTGCGCTAAATTGAGCGTTGACGGGCACTATCACTACCAAGCCTTCGGAGTGCCTGGGTTGGCGATCAATCAAGAAAAGCCGGAGGATCTGGTTGTTTCGCCTTACTCCAGTTTTTTGGCGTTGCTTGCGGACGCACCGAGCGCGGTGGAGAATCTTCGAGGACTTGAAGCAATGGGCTTGTTGGGCAGCTATGGTTTCTATGAGGCGGCCGATTTCACCCCTTCGCGTGTGAAAGCAGGCGACCCTTGCGAAGTTGTGCGCTGCTGGCTAGCACACCACCAAGGAATGAGTTTGATTGCCGTGGCCAACACGCTTTGCAACTCGTCGTCACAGCGGCGGTTCCACGCCGAGCCGATGGTCGCGGCCACAGAGCGGCTGCTACACGAGAAGGCGCCGCGTATGCCGATCCTGGAGGCGCCACAAACCGAGCCGGACGCCGTTGCGGAGCGATCCCCCGAGCAGGCCGCGAGTGCGCAAGAGAATCTGAGCGCGCAAGAAAACTGCCTAAACAACCCAAAACTCAATACTGCAGCGTAGTTGATGCCGTTCCACCTTGTGAAGCCATCTTAAGTGGAGGTGGCCGTGTCCGCTCCTAAATTGGTATTCGGTTCCCGGCCAGCGTTGTCGTCCACAATTCCAGCCCTTCTGTTTGGGCCTGAAGCGGAAGCGATGGATCAGGCGCTCTTGCAAAAAATTAGTGAGCGAGCACGCCTCATCTTCGAGCAATCGGGGAGTACGCCGGGAAATGACGAGGCAAACTGGCTGCAGGCGGAATCCGAGATTTTGCGCCCAGGGTTAGGGGTTCGCGAGTCTGGAACATGGATGTCCTTGAACGCTTGGATTCCCAACACCTCCGGCCAAGATATGGAGATTGCCGTTACGCCAATGCGCGTAATCGTGCGCGCAAACGAAACTGAGGAGCAGAATTCCTGCGAACCAGGAGAGCAGGACGGCCGGATTTTCTTCGCAGCCAACCTTCCAGTGGAGGTCGATCCTTTCTCGGCTGCCGCTTCCTTTCGACGTCATAATCTTTACTTGATGATCAGAATGCATCGGCTAGACAACCTCACCCGCAAGTGAGGAGCCGCATCAAAGTAGCGGCTGCCGGCTATAGCCGAAGCGGCTGTCGACCGATCGCGGTAAGGTCTGAAGCTGTCTGAATCTACAGGGACCTATGTATGGCTCGTAGGTCCTTTGTTCGCCTATCGTTACGTGGATTCTAACCCTGAGGAAGGACGCTGTTTTCCTTCGAATCGCAGTTCCTCCGACGCATGCTTCCATCTTCCGCGATACTTGAAGCTATTCCCGACGAAAGGCGAGCCGGTGGTGCCACAAAGGCTGCCGCAATATGATCGAGAAAGATTTTGCGCGCCCTGTACTGGGAGCCACGCCGCTTGCCGGAGGAGGATGGAATTTCGCGGTGTGGGGGCCTCGGCACGAGCGGCTCGAACTCCATCTGCTGGGCAATCGTCCGGAAGTGCTGCCCATGCACCGGGATGCGTTGGGCTACCACACTGTGGTCGCTGATACCGCTCGGTCCGGCGGGAAATATTTGTACCGCTTCGGCGATTCGCACCAACGGCCTGATCCAGCCTCGCGACGCCAACCTGACGGTGTTCATGGACCTTCAGAGTTAGTTGACCTGCAAGATTTCGAATGGACTGACGGGAATTGGAAAGGTGTAGCACTGGAAAACAGCGTCTTCTATGAATTGCACGTAGGCGCCTTCACGCAGAAAGGAACCTTCGATGAGGTGCGGGCCGCGGTCGATCAGCTTGCCACCGTTGGCGTAACTACTATCGAATTGATGCCGATCGCTCAATTTCCTGGAAACAGGAACTGGGGTTATGACGGCGTGTATCCATTTGCGGTCCAAAACAGTTATGGAACACCGCGCGATTTACAACGTTTGGTTAATGCCGCGCATTCCCGAGGGCTCGCGGTGGCGTTGGACGTGGTCTACAACCACCTCGGACCCGAAGGCAATTATTTGGGCGAGTACGGTCCATATTTTACGGACTACTACAGGACACCCTGGGGAGCCGCGCTAAACTTTGATGGTCCGGACAGCGATGAGGTCCGTCACTTTTTTATCCAGAACGCTCTCTACTGGCTAGAGAATTTTCACATCGACGCCCTGCGGCTCGACGCCATTCACGGGATTTTTGACGCGAGCGCGATTCCCTTCCTCGCGGAGCTGTCAAGGGAAGTCGAGGCTTCCGCCGCGCGAACGGGCAAAATCATTTCTCTGGTAGCCGAAAGCGACCTGAACGATGCCCGCGTGCTGCGCTGCAGGTGCGAAGGTGGATTAGGAATGCGGTCGCAGTGGAGCGACGATTTTCACCACTCCGTGCACACGCTGCTGACCGGCGAGAATTCCGGTTATTACGAAGACTTCGGGGATATCCAGCACTTGGGCGGGACATTGCAGCAGGGCTGGTACTACGCCGGTCAATACTCGCGCCACCGTCGGAGACGCCACGGAAATCGCCCGCCGCCATTCAAGGGCTCGAACTATACGGTTTGCATTCAGAATCACGATCAAGTCGGCAACCGCGCGCTTGGCGAGCGCCTCAGTTCCCTTGTGAATCTCGAAAGCCTGAAGCTCGCCGCGGGTGCAAATTTACTTTCGCCGTTTGTGCCGCTGCTGTTTATGGGCGAGGAGTATGGAGAGACATCACCTTTCCTATATTTCACCAGCCACGGCGATCCGAATTTGGCAGAGGCGGTGCGCCGAGGACGCGCCGAAGAGTTTCGCTCGTTTAGCTGGCAGGATCAGATTCCGGATCCGCAGGCTGAATCAACATTTGATCGGTCACGTCTGAAACGAGACCTTGCTGAAGAAGAGCCGCATCGCACGATTTTGCGTTTCTATCAGATGCTGCTTCGCTTTCGCAGCGAATACCACCTGGGTCAAACGAGCGCACCGTCAATTAAAGAATTTGAAGCCTCCAAGGCACTCCTGGTCTTACAGGACGCCCAGACTCACAAACTGGCGATGCTGTTCAACTTTGGTGATGCTGCCGCGAATTTGGGGAGCGGGATTCTCGAAGACGAGTGGGAAAAGAAGATCGACTCATCCGATCTGCAATGGCTCGGACCGGGATCGGACCTCCCCTCTAAATTGGGTTCGTCCACTCCGTCCCGTCTGAAATTGCAGCCGCGCTCTTTCGCCGTGTTCCAACGCACCGGTCTTCCATCGGAGTCATGATGCGATATCTCTGTATCCACGGACATTTCTACCAACCGCCGCGCGAGAATCCTTCTCTAGAAGCGATCGAGCTGCAAGATTCCGCTTATCCGTATCACGATTGGAACGAGAGAGTCGCGTCGGAGTGCTACGCGCCGAATGCTACATCGCGAATCCTGGACGGCGAACAGCGCATCGTGCAACTGGTGAATAATTATTCGCGAATCAGCTTCAATTTCGGGCCCACCTTGCTGTCCTGGATCGCTGAAAAAGCCCCCAAGGTTTATGAGGCTCTGCGCGAAGCGGACAAGAGCAGCCGTGAACGATACTCCGGACACGGTAACGCAATCGCGCAAGCTTACAACCATATGATCATGCCGTTGGCGAATCGCCGCGACAAAGTTACGCAGGTGAAATGGGGAATACGCGACTTCGAGCACCGGTTTGGCAGGCTGCCGGAGGGCATGTGGCTGCCGGAAACGGCGGTCGACACCGAAACGCTGGAGGTGCTGGCCGAAAACGGTATCAAATTCACGATCCTTGCTCCCCGGCAGGCCAAGCGCCTTCGTAAGCGCGGCAGCCGGTCATGGCAAGACGTCAGCGGCGATCGAGTGGATCCCAGCCGCGCTTACCTGGTGCAGTTGCCATCGCGAAAAACGATTTCCGTATTTTTTTATGACGGGCCGATCTCGCAAGGCGTCGCATTCGAACGATTACTGGACAATGGCCAGCGCTTTGCCGACCGCTTGATCAGCGGCTTTTCAGATGCTCGGCAGTGGCCGCAGTTGGTGCACATCGCGACGGACGGTGAAAGTTACGGTCATCACCATCGCTTCGGTGAGATGGCGCTTTCCTATGCGCTGCACCACATTGAAACGAATAAGCTCGCCCAGCTTACGAATTATGGTGAATTTCTCGAGCGGCATCCCGCGGACCATTTCGCGGAGATTGTAAGCAATAGCTCCTGGAGTTGTGTCCACGGAGTGGAGCGTTGGCGATCGAATTGCGGCTGCAATTCCGGCGGCCATCCAGGATGGACTCAGGAATGGCGCGCTCCCTTGCGCGCCGCGCTCGATTGGCTGCGCGATGAACTCACCCCCTTTTATGAACAACAAGCAGCGCCGTTGCTGAAAGACCCGTGGGGCGCTCGCGACGAGTACATTCAGGTGGTCCTTAACCGGGCGGAAGAAAACGCACTGAATTTCCTCGGCAGTCACGCGACGCACCCTTTGAGCGACGAAGAGCAGGTCGCCGCGCTGAAGCTGTTGGAGATGCAGCGGCACGCGATGCTGATGTACACGAGCTGCGGCTGGTTTTTCGACGAACTGTCGGGTCTGGAGACGGTGCAGGTTATTCAGTATGCGGGGCGTGCAATACGCCTGGCGCAGGATCTCGGCGCGAAGTGCATCGAATCGAGATTCATGGAACGGCTTGCTGCGGCGAAGAGCAATCTCCCCGAATACAGCGATGGCAAGCAAATTTACGAAAAATGGGTTAAGCCCGCCTTTGTGTCGACCGATCAGCTTGCCGGGCATTACGCAATCAGCTCACTTTTTGAATCATTTGGCGAGCGGACCAAAATCTACTGCTACAACGTACAGCGCGAGGACTACACCCTGGAGGTCGAGGGAAAGCAGAAGCTGGGGGTAGGCCGCGCACGTTTTAGCTCCGAAATCACGCGAGAATCCGCGAGTCTCGGGTTTGCAGTGCTGCACCTTGGAGACCACAACCTCGCGGGCGGCGTCAGCCGGTTCGAGAAAATAGAAGACTACGATCAGCTAAAGAACACTTTGATGGATTCGTTTTCTAAGGCGGATACAACGCAGGTCCTGCAGACACTGACGGAGAAATTTGCCAATAACACATTTACCCTACGGACGTTGTTCCGCGACGAGCAGAGAAAGATCGTCGATGTCATCCTGAAAGAATCGTTAGCGACAGTGGCAGCGGCCTACCGAAGCATTTACGAGAACCAAGCGCCGTTGATTCGATTTCTAAATGGCCTCTCAATTCCAGTACCACCGGCATTTCAGTCCGCTGCGCAGATCGCTCTAAACAGCCAACTGAAACAGGCCTTTGAGCAGCTCGAGCCGGACTTGGACGCTATAAAGGGCCACTTGAAAGAAGCAGCGGCAAGCAACATAGCGCTTGACCTGCCGGGTCTCGAGTACGCAATTCGCAAGCGCCTGGAAACCGAAGCGGAGACCTTCGCCTCTGCCGCATCGAATTTGGAAGTGGTGCAAAAGCTAACGACGCTCCTTAAATTTGTAAGCACGCTTCCCTTCCCGGTCGTGCTCTGGGAGGTTCAAAACATCTGCTACGGCCCGCTCATCAGAACGATGGACGAAGTGCGCGAGCAAGCGCAGACCGATAACGAAGCGGCGAAAAACCTATTCAACGAGCTTGCACTCCTTCGCGAAAGCCTGCGGATCAATGGCCAATAATGGCCAATGAGGAACTGATCTGATGGAAGGCAGCGCGTCTATCGCCGCTACGTATCGATTGCAGTTCAATAAGGACTTTACGTTTCGCGATGCGACGAAGCTGCTCGACTATTTTTCCGAGCTTGGCATCACCCACATTTACGCTTCGCCGATATTGCGCAGCCGCGCCGGCAGCACTCATGGGTACGACGTCGTTGATCCCACTCGCCTGAATCCGGAACTGGGCACCGAAGCGGATTTTTTCTCGTTACAAACCGAGCTGCGTAATCGCGGCATGGGTTTAATTCTGGACATCGTTCCCAACCACATGTCCGCGGGCAGCGAAAACTCCTGGTGGATGGATGTGCTCGAGCATGGACCGGAGTCCGTGTATGCGTCCTACTTTGACGTGGACTGGCATCCGCCCTCGCGGAGCCTTGACAGCAAGATTTTGCTTCCCGTCCTCGGGCGACCCTTTGCCGAAGCACTGGAAAATGGAGAGTTCAAGCTAATTTTTTCGGAAGGAAGGCTGTTCCTTCAGTACTTCGAGTCGCTCTTCCCGTTGGCGCCAAAAACGTATTCGGAAATTCTTGGAAAGAATATAGAGAACCTCCGGGGAAAGTTGGGGAGCGAGTCAACCGCATATCAGGAATACTCAGGAATCGCGGCCGCATTTGCTGCCCTGCCCTCTTCAGAGACCGTAAAGGCGGGGGAAGCCGGTGACAAGCGGTTACGATTCGAAGCGCTGCGGGAACGACTACGTCAGTTAGTAAATTCGAATGCGGACGTCGAAGGCTTTTTGCATGAGCGGTTGGGCGAGTTCACCGGGCGGCGAGGCGATCCCGCTAGTTTTTCGCCACTCGAGCGGCTGCTGGCCGACCAGTTCTATGTTTTGTCTTACTGGCAAAACGTGAATGAGGAGATTAACTACCGGCGTTTTTTCACGATTACTGACCTAGTGGGGGTACGCGTAGAGGATCCGCTGGTTTTTGAAGCGACGCACGGACTTATCATGCGCCTGGCTGCACAACCTCCCGTTGACGCCCTGCGTATCGACCACATCGACGGCTTGCGCGATCCGCTGGCTTACTTGAATCGCTTGCGCGAGCAGCTTGGCAAGGATTCACCCGTCGGGCATTCCCGTGAAATATCCCTCTTTGTGGAAAAAATCCTGGGACGGACAGAACGGCTCCCGCGAGAATGGCCGGTAAGCGGAACAACCGGCTACGACTTTCTGAACGCGCTCAACAGCGTGTTTGTGGATCCGAAGGGCGCGAAATGCATTGAAGAGGTTTATGACAGCTTCGTGGGCAAGAAGCTGGCCTACGGGGACCTTCTCTATCAGAAGAAAAAACTGATTATGTCAACGCTGCTGGGAGTCGAGATGCGCTCCTTGGGACATCAGTTGAGCGTGCTAGCGGACAAGGATCGGTATGCGCGAGATTTGTCGCGAAGCGATTTAATACAAGCGTTGTTTGAAACCACCGCACACGTGTGCGTGTATCGAACGTACATCCGGAATCTGGAAGTTGCTCGCGAGGACACGAAAATAATCGAGCAAGCCATTGAAGAAGCTCGTGCTCGGAAGTTCTATCTGCAACCGGTGCATTTTGATTTTATCCGCGACGTGTTGCTAGTCAAAAATCGGCTGCATCTTCTGCCGGACCAGCGCGAAGCGCGATTGAATTTTGTGATGCGCTGGCAGCAGTTTACCGGACCGCTCATGGCCAAGGCATTCGAGGACACGCTCTTGTACGTCTACAATCCCCTGATATCGCTCAACGAAGTAGGAGGGGAGCCACGCCCAACAGTGGCTGCCAGTGAAACGTTCTCGGATTTCATTTCGGACAGGCGCAAACACTGGCCAAACTCCATGAACGCCACAACCACGCATGACACCAAGCGATCCGAGGATGTGCGGGCTCGAATCAACGTGCTCTCTGAGATTCCTGGCGAGTGGAAGGGACGGCTGGAGCAATGGTCGAAGCTCAACGCGAAATACAAAACACAGTTGAATGGACAGCCAGTTCCTGATCGCAATGAGGAAATATTCCTATACCAAACACTTCTGGGGATGTGGCCGACTGATGGACAGGACGAAAAGTCTCTCGTGGAGCGCTTACAGGCGTACGCCATTAAGGCCACACGCGAGGCGATGGTTCACACCCGTTGGACATTGCCCAACACGCCCCACGAAAATGCGCTAAAGAAGTTTGTGGCTTCCATCCTACAGCCGGCCACCACCAATCCGTTTCTGCGCGACTTTGTTACGTTTCAAAAGAGCATCGCATACAGCGGAATGGTTAACGGCTTGAGCCAGACGCTGCTGAAAATCATTTCGCCGGGAATCCCTGATTTCTACCAGGGCTCCGAATTGTGGGATCTGCGTTTGGTGGATCCGGATAATCGGCAGCCAATCGATTTCGCTAAGCGCGGAACGATGCTTGCAGTTCTGAAGGGACAAACGGAATCAAGCGCTTTATTTTCTGAACAACTCACGGGTCATTGGCAGGACGGCCAGATTAAACTCTACACGATTTGGAAGGCGCTGAATTTTCGGCGCGAGGCACCTGACCTATTCTCTAAGGGCGATTTCTTGCAACTCGATGTCACCGGTCCGCACGCCCAACACATTCTCGCAATACTCCGCCGCCACAAGCGCGAATGGGCCCTCTTTGTGGCGCCTCGGTGGCTGACACGCGCTAAAGGAACAAAGATGGTCTACGCTCCGGATAGCTTTTGGAGCGAAACGAAAATTCGGCTACCGGATGCCGCCCCGAAATCTTGGGAAAACATTTTCACCGGAGAGAACTTCGCAACCGTTGGCAACCAAGGCTCACTCGCGCTGGGCGAGATGCTCCTGCATTTTCCCGTTGCGTTACTTAGCAGCCGGAAACGCTCCAAAGCAGATGATTGAGACAACTCGGCGCCAAGATTTCGGCGTTCACGAAGACAACAGCGCTGAGATTCCTTCCAACGGGATGCCCACCCAAGTGGGGCGATTATTGAGTTCGTACCCGAGCTCATAAATCGCTTTCGCAAGAAGGTACATTTCCAACAGCTTCGCTCTTGCCTGCGAATGCGCGGGAAGATAGTTTGCCGCCCCCGAATTTTCATAATATTGGCTGAGAAAGCGGTTAGCCGCGCATCGGCTCCACGCTTCGGCCCAAGGGCTTACGTTGAAAACGCGGGTTGGTGAAATGGAAGTACCAGCAGGCGGCGCAAGCAATGGAGCGAATGCCGCATAGTGAAACGAGCGGAGCATCCCAGCGACATCTTGCAAGGGAGATTGCTTGACGCGTCGCTCCGCCAGCGGCCGCGCCGGTTCTCCCTCAAAATCGATAATCACGAAATCGGAACCGGTATAGAGCACCTGCCCGAGGTGATAGTCCCCGTGAATCCTTGTCCGCATAGCCTCGATAGGAGCGCTTAACGAAGTGCGGAAGCGCAGGATTATGTCCTCCTCGCGCGCGGCGATTTCGAAAGATTTCTGTTTGTATTCGGCAGGCACGTTCGGGATGCGCGCGCGCAGCAAGCGTAGCGTGCGGTTGGTGAGGTCCGCGAACGACGCTTCCAAATTGTTCTGAAACCCTACCGTGAATGGTTGGGGAGCAAATGCCGGATCATCGTGTTCAGAAAACAGGGCGAGATGCAAGTCAGCCGTCCGCTTGCCCAGAAGACCGATTCCCTCGAGAAGGCGGGCCACTGGTTCGCCGCCAAATTCAGAAAGTTTTTCTGGCGCAACAATTTCACGCTCACCAGCATTTTCGACGCGTTCATAAAATGCAGTGAGGGTCTTAACCGCGTATCGCCAAGCGTCGCCCTGATTTGGAACAAACTCCTGCAGAATGGCTTGTGTTGCCGATTTTCCCTCTTGGGGTTGGTATTCGACGAAACCGGCAATCCTGGGAACCTGCCGAAAGCCTGCTCTTTCCGTCAGAAATCTGCCGATCTCAAGGTCGGGGTTCTCTCCTTCTTCAATACGCCGGAAGAATTTCAGGATCAGGCGTTCCCCATAAATGATGGAGCTATTGGTCTGCTCGCCGGTTAGTAGTTTTGGCTGCCTGGCGCCGGACGAACCGAGGAGCTCCGAAAAAGATCTTGCTCGAAATCCACGCAGCCATCCCTTGCCGCCTGACCATTCATTCTGTCGTTCGATGATGTCGAGAAGCTCTGCAAGGAAATCCTGGCTAGAGAAGGCATCGCGAAATCCGAAACCTGAACCATTCCCCATTTCCAATGTTCGCCTCGAATCGGCGCCATCCTTCGATTGCCCGGTAATGAGGGGAACGGAGTAAGTTTCTTCTGCTCCTTCCAGGTACTTCACTCTGATCACCAGCACAATCGCTCTTTTTTCATCGCTACCGATAGGAATCGCATCGAGGATATCGACACCAAGAATCTGCCGGGCTTTTCCGCCGAACCAGCGCCGGCCGACTAGAAAAGACGGCAGTTGAGCCGGAAGGCTCTGGCGCAGCTCTGAAAGCATTTCAGCGAGATTTCGATCTTCTGGCACATTTCCTCAGGGTTCAACGCGGTTAGCACTTCACAGGAAGATCACAGGGGTTGGGGCTCCTCGTACTTCTCCCTTTTTTTCTCACCCAGGTTTCGCTCCAGAAACTCGCGAGCAAGATCCTTTCCACCTAGACCAAAGGCAATCGCCAATCCAAACATGAACGCTCCAAACACAATCGAAAATGCCGCAATCACTGTCTGGCGCGCGACCCCGACCTGTTCCAGGGCCATGGAAACGGCCAGCGCCCAAATTACAAATCGGATGGACCAGCTCAGCAATTTCGGGGACGGGTAACCGGCGTTCACGGCGGCAAGGAGCGCAGCGCGGGATAAGAAATTCGCCGTAACAAGACCTACGAAGAGAATCAATATCGCGACGAATATCGCCGGCAGCAGCAAGAACAGTCTCGAAATCTGCTCCTGGAGACCTGCGACTCCCAGGACGCTAATCCCAATCAAGATAAAACCGCACCAAGTCACCCAAAAGAGCGAGCGGCTCAGCAGTTCGGTCATGGACGGAAGAGCTGCCATACGCAGGAAGCGTGACGCACCGGCTTCTTCAGACAGCCTGTCGAGCCTGGTCACATGGAGTACTGCACGTAAGATCGTCTTCAGGAGATAGGCGACCACCAAACCGACGAGCACAATCACGAGCATCACCAACAGCCGTGGCAAGAACTCCGCAAACATGTGCACAAGGTTGCTGTAAGCCTGTCTGAGTCCCTGGATAATTACTTCCTTCATGGCTGCACCTCAATTTTTCCCTGTCCATCTCTCGAGTAAATACGGTTTTTGGCGTTCGAATTCCTGGCACAGAATCTCGGACTGCGCTTCCATTGTTTCCGGGGAAGAATTTGCATTCTCGAGCAGGAAGGAGTAGACCCTGCCGCGATATAGCGGGACCAAGGCCTGCACGAGATGATCGCGGTTGAGCACCGCATGGTGATAGGACGCCGCAAACTCGTAGAGAGTCTTCACCCACAGCTCCGCTGCAAATCGAAACTTCGCGCGATCACTTAAGGCAATTGCCTTAATCTGGGCGTGTGTGTCCGGAGTAAGAATGGAAGCAAGAATCGGCTCCAACTCATTTACGCCGCTCCGGAAAAGGTCGAACATTTTCTCTTGGCTGGGCGGTATGCCGTCCGCAGATAACTCGTGTTCGGGTCCAAAGGTCGAGATCGCCGGCGAATTCGAGCGGCCCATCCAGTAAGGTTGATTCGATTCCATGCACCAGAAAAAGCTGCCAACCGTTTGGCGAATAGCGTCCACAATGTCTGGACCGGTAGCCGACGGGGACACGGTTTTTGGCCCCAAGAAATATTGGCCGCATTTCAAACCAGCGCTACCCGCCAGGACAGCCATCCAAGCTTCGGGACGCGTGCGAACGGCCTCTTCACGCCACACATCCTGCTCCAAACATTGGCTTGCCAACCGCCCGGAAAATCCCCATTCGTCGGAATAGAGCTCGCGGATGCGCTGGCCGAAAACAGCGCGACTCATGGGATAGAGCAGATCGCGCGCGAGCAAACCCTGAAATCTGCTGCGTACATAAAGGGGAGCAACAAAATCCAAGCCTTCCCGATAGACCGGGCGCAGCAAGTTCGCGATCCAGGCCGGTGTAAGGTTCGTTGTCGCAGGAGAAATCACGGCACATGCTCTTGCGCGCAGCAAATCGGCAGCGGCGACGATACTCCGCAGAGCCACTCCCTGAGATGGCGACCTGTCGTACATGCAGGATATTCGGTGGATGGTGCGTAGAGATGTCAACCCTTTATGGCCGGCTTCCCGTCGCTCACTGCTCTGCTCAAACACTTGGCGCGTCTCGTCTCCGGATCCACCGTCCACGTTCAGGATCACAGCCCGTTCGCGGACGAAATTCTGACGAAGACTCTCCTCAACGCTGTGCAGAGTCTGCGCGATTGTCGAAGCGTTGTTGTAGGACGGGATGCCCACTAGCAAATCCACCTCGCCCACGCTCATGAGCTGGCGAATGAAATCGTCGGCGAGGAAACTTTCTTCAGCCAATTGCCTTGTGCTCCTTATTGCGTGACGGTCTACTCGCGACTGGGAACAATCTCTGCGGCGTTACAGTCAAATCAAATTCGACGGAGACGGAACCAGTAAAACTGGTAAGGACCCAAAGTCAGCAGGTACGGCAGATCCCCGATGCGGGGAAACAGGTTTCTGCCAAACATCTCGATCGGAATATGCCTCTTATACATCTGCAGATTCAGCTCGACCGCCTGCGCCGAGCTGGAAAGATTATTTACGATGAGTACTTTTTCTTCTCCTAGGCGGCGAACGTAGGCCAGCACCCGGTGATTGGAAGGATTCAGGAACTCGATTGAGCCGCGGCTGAAAACACGGAACGCGTTCCGCGTCTGAATAACGGACTTTGTCCACGAGAGCAGCGAATGCGCCGAGCGCCTCTGCGAGTCCACGTTAATTGCCTGGTAGCCATAAACGGGATTAGAGATGAGCGGGGAATACAAACGTTCCGGATCGGCCGTCGAAAAGCCGGCATTCCATCCGCCATTCCACTGCATCGGCGTGCGCACTCCGTTTCGATCGCCCAAATAAATGTTGTCGCCCATGCCGATTTCATCGCCGTAGTAAATAATCGGAGTTCCTGGCATGGATAGAAGCAAGCCGGTTAAAAGCTCCACGCGCCGCCGATCGTTCTCCAACATGGGCGCCAACCGACGACGGATCCCCAAATTGATGCGCATCGCTTTATCGACCGCGTACTCGTCGTACATGTAGTCGCGTTCGATGTCGGTGACCATTTCCAGCGTCAATTCGTCGTGATTCCGCAAAAAGATGCACCACTGGCAATTTTCGGGAATTTGCGGAGTCTGCTCCAGAATTTCGATGATGGGCTTGCGATCTTCCAGTTTGACGGCCATGAACATCCGCGGCATCAACGGGAAATGGAAAGCCATGTGAAACTCGTCGCCATTTCCAAAATAGGCACGCACGTCCGCAGGCCACTGATTGGCCTCCGCGAGCAGCATCTTGCCCGGATACGCAAGGTCGATGCGCTTGCGAAAATCGCGAATGATCTCATGAGTTTCCGGCAAGTTTTCGCACGAAGTGCCGTCGCGCTCGATCAGATAAGGAACCGCATCGAGCCGGAAGCCGTCCACGCCGATGTCGAGCCAGAACTTCATCACTTCCCACATGGCTTCGCGAACCGCGGGATTGTCGTAGTTCAAGTCCGGCTGATGATTGAAGAAGCGATGCCAGTAATACGATTTTGAAATCGGATCCCAGGCCCAGTTGGACATTTCTGTGTCGACGAAAATAATGCGCACGCCCTGGTAGCGATTGTCCGTATCGCTCCAGACGTACCAATCCCGCTTCGGGTTCTCACGGGAACTCCGGGATTCTTGAAACCACGGATGCTGGTCCGAGGTGTGGTTGACCACCATCTCGGTAATCACGCGAATGCGTCGATTGTGCGCCGCGGCGAGAAAATCCTTGAAGTCCTGCAGCGTTCCGTACGACGGATGAACCGAAGTGTAGTCTGCAATGTCGTATCCGTCGTCGCGCAGAGGCGAAGGATAAAACGGCAAAAGCCAGATGGCGTTTATGCCCAGCTCCTGCAGATAATCGAGCTTGCTAGTCAGCCCGCGGAAATCGCCGATCCCATCCGCATTGCTGTCGCAGAACGTGCGCACATGAAGCTGATAGATAACCGCGTCCTTGTACCAAAGGTTTTCGTCCTGCGAGAGCAAGGCGGAGCTCTCCGGGTGCGGTTGCGAAACGATGGACGGTGGAGTGGGTGAGTCCTGCAAAGGTCAACCTATCGGATGAACCCGGAAAATATGCGCCGGGAGAATTGAAGGATCCAACTGAACAAAATTTCTCGCGCCATGCCACACGTAACGCGCGTCGGTCAGTAGGTCATGCACTTGGTACGCCTCGTCATTGCCAACCTTGAGTTCCTTCAGGGCGACTGAAACCCAGCCCGCTTGCGGGTTACGCGGGTCAAGATTGACAACAACTAAAATCTTATCTGAAAAGTCCCCCGAAACTTTGCTGTAAGCAATCAGTTGCGAGTTGTCTGTCGGATGGAATCGCAAGCTCCAATCGCCATGAAGTGCCGGGCTCGCCTTGCGAATCGCGTTCACGTGCGTGATCAGGTCCTTCAGGCTGTTTGGATTGTCGGCGCCCCAAACGCGGACCTCGTACTTCTCCGAATTTAGATATTCTTCGCTGCCCGCCTGAATGGGTAGATTTTCATACAGCTCAAACGCAGGGCCGTAAATGCCATAGCTTGCCCCGAGCGTCGCCGCCAAAATGAATCGTGCCGCGAAAGCTGATCGGCCGCCCTTTTGCAGATATTCGTTCAAAATGTCTGGTGTGTTGGGCCACACGTTCGGGCGAAAGTACTCGCGAACCGGTGTCTGCGTCAGCTCCGTGAAATACTTGGCTAACTCCGCGCTCGTGTTCTTCCAAGCAAAATAGGTATAGGACTGTGTGAAGCCAAGCTTCGCCAGCCGGTACATCACCTTCGGACGCGTGAACGCCTCTGACAGAAAAATCGCGTCAGGATAGTCGCGCTTCACATCGTTAATCAGCCATTCCCAGAAAACGAAAGGCTTGGTGTGCGGATTGTCCACGCGAAAAATGCGAAATCCCTGCTCCGCCCAATACACCACAATGCTCTTGAGCTCTTCCCAGAGCTCGGGTGCGTGCTTGCTCTCAAAATCGAACGGGTAAATGTCCTGGTATTTCTTCGGTGGATTCTCAGCGTACTGCACAGTTCCGTCGGGCCGCTCTCGAAACCACTCGCGATGTTCTTTCACGTACGGATGATCGGGAGAGCACTGGTACGCAATGTCGAGCGCAACTTCCAACCCCAACTCCCGCGCTTTTCCTTGCAGGTCCTTAAGATCTTCCAGAGTGCCTAGTTGCGGATGAATGGATTTGTGTCCACCCTCAACTCCGCCGATTGCCCATGGGCTTCCGACATCGTCTTTAGCAGGAACCAGCGAATTATTCTTGCCCTTTCGCTCGGTAAGTCCGATGGGATGGATTGGCGGCAAATACAGAACATCAAAGCCCATTGATGCGACGTAACCCAGTCGCGCGGCGCAGTCGCGAAATGTTCCAGGACGCTTTGAATCTGTTGTGCACGAGCGCGGGAACATCTCATACCACGCGCCAAAGCGCGCCTTCGCCGGATCTACGACAGCGACCAGTTCCCTTTCATACCGCGTGTCCTGGCTCAAATCGCGGTTGCGATTGGTCAGCTCGGCAAGTTCAGCGCTTTGTGCGAATTCGACCGCAACGATGGGATTCGCCGCCAACTCGCGCAGTCTCTCCATCGCATAAGCCAACTCTCGCCGATCCGCGCCCCTGGCTCGATCCGCGGCCGATTGCAGCAACTCGACCCCCCGCAGTATGTCCACCGAGATGTCGACGCCTGCTTTTACTCTCTTCGCCAAATCAGCGGCCCAGGTGCCGTACGTATCGACCCAGCCGATGATCGTGTAGACGTACCGCCCCAGGTCGTTGACCTGGAATTCTCCCGCCCAACGATCATTTTCGATCAGCCGCATCGTCGTCTCTTGCCAGTCGGAATCATGGGCTCGCCGAAAGAGCAGCCGTGCCCCAAGTTGATCGTGGCCGTCCGCAAAGATATCCGCTTGCGCTCGAACGCGGTCGCCAATGCATCGCTTAATGGGGAACTTTCCGCCGTCCACTTCGGGTTCTACAGCTTCGATCACGACGCGGCGTAGGGTGCTGAGTGCGCGATCTATTAGGGTGGCGGGAGTGTCCAACGGTCTCTCTCCGAAATCGATATGTCCGGGGAAAATGCCAATTCGCGGGTGGGCTACGCGATTCGGGGCCTTCAAAGCCCTTCACGATTATACATAGGACTGAGCTAAGGTTTCACACCGGCAAATCGCTGAATGCCCAGTCCCACACTGTAAAAGAGAACTTACTCGCCGTACGGTACCCAGATGTTCTTCACCTGGGTGGCATGGTGCAGAAACCAACGGCCTTCGCCCTGTTCCATGCTGAACCAATCGATGGCCCGCCCTTCATCGCTGAAGATTTGCTTCAGGTTGCCTGCGGAGAGCGATTTCGCCGCCGCACTGCTGTCTTCGCCCGTGAACGACCAAATGGCGTCTACATCGTCGTGTTCCGCGAGCACCTTCAGTAACTCCGTGCTGCGGCCTGAGACCATGTTCACAACTCCGCCTGGTAAGTCGCTGGTTTCAAAAACTTGATACAAGTCGCCGATGATGAGCGGATACGTTTCGGAAGGAACCGCCACGACAGTGTTCCCCATTGCAATTGCAGGCAGCACTAAGGAGAGAAAGCCAAGTAAAGGCACATCCGCAGGACAAATAATCCCAATCGTGCCGACCGGCTCATGCATTGCC
>JAOAPV010000096.1 GCA_025463055.1 Candidatus Acidiferrum typicum | reverse complement strand
GGGTCTTGCTCACCCGATTGTTGGTCGTTGCGAAATCCGGGTTCAACTCCGCCCGGTGGATAAAAGAAAGCGAATTGCCTTCGGGGTCGCGCAGCTCAAAGTGAAGGGCGTCGTTTAAGTCTTTGGTGATCGGCGTTACGTCAACGTTGTGTGTCAAGAGATACCCGCGCATCTGCTCGATATTGTCGGTGGCATAGCCTATTTCGGCGAGCCAATTGTTCGGCTTGAGCCAAGGGACTGACTGCAATTCGATTTGCTGGTGCGTATTCACAACGAAGCAAGGAACGGAAACTGTTCTGCAACCGTAAGCTGTTTTTGTGGGTAGGCCCACAATCTTGGAGTAAAAGTCGTTCGCTTTGCCGACATCAGTGACATAGAGACGGACGTGGTCGATGCCCGTAATGCGTGGCCGCTTCGATTTGTCTTGAGCGCCGGAATGAAGCGCGGCCAATTGAAACAGGAATCCTGTGGCGAGAAGAACGGCAGCGTGCTTCATGTAGGTTCGGGCGACTCCCGGTATGATGCGCGATTTTATACTATGAGCCGTCTCGCGGACGAATCACTGCGCTGGTCCCGGATGTGGGCCGGTGTAGGGTGAGCAGCATGGTTCCTTGGTCGGCTTGAATTCCATTAATTCGACGCGCGTTTCGTCGGGATCGTACAAGTTGAGCTGCCATTTGCCGTCGCGGCCAATCTTCGGTTCTTCGGTCGACTTCCAGCCGTTCTTGATGAGCTGTTGTTGCGCAGCGTGAATGTCTGGAACGCCGAGTGCGATGTGATTCATCACGCCGAGCGTTTTGTGGCTCGCGTCCGGCGAAACACGCAGCATGTACTCGATCCAGTCGGTTCCGTCCGGCACTTGCATGTCCACCCAGTTATCTTCGCCCTCTTTCATTCCGCCATGCCAGTAAACATGGAATCCAAGAATGTCTTTGTAGAATCTGTCTTCTGCCGCTCGATCGCGCACGACGAAACCGGCATGGATCAACCTTGCGCTTACCTGGGACGGAGTTGAATGGACTTCGTCTGGCTGAAATTCCATGAACGCGATTACATGCTTTTCTGGATCCCTGACGGAAAAGGTGCGCCTGCCATTCTCCGAGAGCCCGACCTCGCCGGGTTGCATGTCGTGCGCGATTAGATAGCGCTGGAGTCCAACGACGTCACTGGTAGCGAAAAACACCTCCATGAGGTTTGAGGACGACGGCGAAACGTTGCGGTCCAGAGCAACAAGCTGCGAGCCACTCACGGCCAAGCAAGGCGAATCGGGACCGCCACACCTGCCTGTCCCCAAGCCGAGTTCCTTGCCATAAAAATCAAGTGAGGTTTTCGGATCCGATACGCGGATCACAACTAAAGCAATGCCGGTGATCGGTGGGCGGGCCGGGCCAACGCGCGTTTCGTCGGCCGAGCAGCTTAGCAAAGCAACCAGGACAGTAACGGGTAGCAGTAATCGTTTCATTGATGACCTCAGGGATTCGACGCCGAACGCGATTTGATTTTGCGGATTTCGTCGAGGCGCTGGCGCAGGCGTTGCTCGAAGCCTTGGTCGGTCGGCTGGTAGTAGTTGCGGCCGGCTAGATTGTCGGGGAGGCATTGCATGTCCGTGACCTTGTTCTCGTATTCGTGCGCGTATTGGTAGCCTTTGCCGTAGCCGACATTTTTCATCAGGCCGGTGACGGCATTGCGCAGGTGCAGCGGCACGGGATCGGCTTCGGTTTTGTGCACGTCTTCTATGACTTCGCCGTATCCGGTGTAGAGTGCGTTGGACTTTGGCGCGAGAGAAAGATACACGGCGGCTTGCGCAAGCGCCAGGTGCCCTTCCGGCGCGCCGAGAAAATCGAAAGCGTCTTTGGCCGCCAGCGTGACAGCCAGAGCGCCGGGTTCAGCGAGGCCGATATCTTCGCTGGCCATGCGCACCATGCGGCGCGCGAGATAGAGCGGATCTTCTCCAGATTCGAGCATGCGCGCGAGCCAGTATAGCGCGGCATCGGGATCAGAATTGCGCACGGATTTATGTAGCGCGGAAATTAAGTTGTAGTGCTCCTCGCCGGCTTTGTCGTAGCGGAGCAGCTTGCGCTGCAGAACGTCTTCCAGCAATTCAGAAGTAATGGCGAGGGCACCGTTGCGCTGACGAATGGCGCTGCGAGCGGCGAGCTCCAGCGTGTTGTAGGCAGAACGCGCGTCTCCATTCGCATAAGACGCCATGCGGAAGAGAATCTCGTCGCTGACTTCGACGGTTTCGTTGCCCAGGCCGTGCTCTTTATCGACGAGCGAGCGCCGCAGCAGATCGACGATTTGCGGCGTGGTGAGCGGATCGAGAATGTACACCTTGGTGCGTGAGAGCAGCGGAGAGATGACCTCAAAGGAGGGATTCTCCGTAGTCGCGCCGATGAAGGTGATGTGGCCGGCTTCGACGTGCGGAAGAAAGGCATCCTGCTGCGCTTTGTTGAAGCGGTGCACTTCGTCTACGAAGACGATCGTTCGCGCACCAGAGCGCGCTTTGCGTTCCGCATCGGCCATCACTTCTTTGATTTCCTTGATGCCGGTGAGCACCGCGCTGAAGGGAATGAATTCAGAGCGCGTAAGCCGCGCAATCAATCGCGCCAGCGTAGTCTTGCCGCAGCCGGGCGGTCCCCAGAAGAGCATCGAGCCGAGATCATCATTTTCAATCTGAGTGCGCAGCGGCTTGCCCGGGCCGAGCAGTTTTTGCTGGCCAATAAATTCGTCGAGCGTCCGCGGACGCATGCGTTCCGCAAGCGGCTGATGCGCGAGGGGAACATCAGGCTCAATGGGCTGTGGCAAATTGGGGAAGAGGCTCATCTCTGGGGTGCTCTAAAAAAGTAGCTATTCATTCCGTGAATGCCGCTGGGTCATTTCCCTGGACATCACTGGTCGTCCCCCTGAACCTCAGTGGGACAAGCTCGCGTCTCGCTGTCGAAAAGCGGTGTCACCGGCTTCCATTTTCCATTTTCAAGCCGAAACTTCCAGGACGTGATGTTTGCGGGACCTTCCTTGCATAAATAGTCCCGCGAGCGCAGGTCTTTTGCGGACACTGCCGCGGCATCATAGAAAAACAAGCTTCCATACAATTGGCGATCATACGGCGAGCTTGAGACGCTCACCTTGATTTCCAGTTGATGCGCCTGGGAGAGCTTGTCGTAAACCGAGCGCCAGTTTCCACTACCCCAGGTAATGCAGTCGGAGTCAAAAATGTAGCAGTACAGATCGCTCTTCGTATTCTTCAGTGACACTTCGTCCGCAGGTCGCAAATCCGCGCGATCATAGGTAAGCAGAGCCGGAATGTCCTTGTCCAGAACGGCTTTGGCGACCGTCTCGCCGACTTTGCGAAGGTCCCGGCTAGGGTTGTTTCTGTGAATCGCGCCGGATTTCTGCTGGGCTAGCGTACTCTCAAGCGAAATCAACCCGCAGGCCATAACCATGCTTATGACAGATATGAGGAAGGTACGCGTGGCGGTCAGGTTCGGGGCGGTCATAAACGGCCGTCCTTTGATTTTCCGGAGCGCTGCCGCGCCGCCTCGTAGAAAAGGACGGCGGCCGCGGCGGCGGCGTTTAGCGATTCGATGCCGCTCGACATGGGGATGCGGATGCGCGCGTCAGCGCTGCGTTCGACTTCTTCCGGCAAGCCGGCGCCTTCGTTGCCGACCAAGAGCGCGACGGGTTCGCACCAATCAATTTCCCACGGCGCGAGAGTGGGAGCGATCTCGCCAAGCTGGGGCGCAGCATGCTGCGCCCCTACCGACGAAGCACCTTGTTTTTCGTGCGCGCTCGCTGCAACGGTGCGGACGTTCGCGACGCGAAGCTGCGTCAGCAGAATCGGCAGCGACATTCCCGCGAGGACAGGAAGATGCAGCGCCGCGCCCGCGGATGCGCGCAACGCTTTCGGCGAGAACGGGCTAGCGGTGCCGCTCTGGCCTGACGCCGCGGTGACCGCGCCGGTCGCGCCGAAGGCAGACGCGGTCCGCAGAATCGTGCCGACGTTGCCAGGATCCTGCACACCAGCGAGCACTACCAGCAGCGGTGAGCATGCCGCGTCCGGCGTGCGAAGGAGATCGTCGAAAGAAGCGGCGCGCGGCTTCACTAGCGCGGCCACGCCTTGCGGATGCTCGGTGTCGGCGACGCCTTCAAAGAGTCGATCCGTTGTGCGCAAAATGGGGATGGCGATTTCAGGGCGGTCGATGAGCGGAGCGAGGCGTTCGTGATGGCGCTCGCCAGTTTCGCTGAAGAGCACCGCTTCGATCGGACATGCGGAGCGCAAGGCTTCTTCCACGAGGCGCACGCCTTCGACCCCGACGAAGCCTGTCTCGGTGGGCAAACCGCCGCGCAGGGCAAGACGAAATTCTTTGAGCCAGCGGTTGTCGCGGCTGGTGATCGCGGCGCCGCTGGACGCATTCGCACGCGGACTGCGAGCGGCTTTGCTTGGGGTAGCCATCTAACGGCAGCGTAACAAATTTCGCAGCATTGGCGCTAACTTCGATTGCTTTACATCGCGACGAAACACAAGGCACCCGCCACGGTCGGCGGCCGCTATAGGTGCATGTCTTGCACTCAGGCTATAGCACTTTTCGTCCGGAAAGCCGCGGCCCGCCTGCGGCACGCAAAACCGCCGTAGTCCGTATTTTCGCTGGCGCTTCGCGAGCGTCCGTAAGTCCTTACCGGTTTGACGGCAAGAGTTTATTGCGTGGGGTTGCGGGGGTGTGGTAGCGTCCTGCGGAATGGCGGCGCGTTTTGGCGCCGCGCGAATTACGGACGGCCATAATTCATCGTGCGTCGATTCTCGCGCGATGGAGCACAGGAGGCTGTCGCACAGTAATTTGCGGCTTCACTAGGGGCCAACATTGCCCGCAGAATTGTTGCGCGTAGATGCGCAATCTCCACAAAACGAAGTGCTGCGCTACGCAGCGCATTTTCTGACTCGCGGCTGTGTGGTTGGAATTCCCACCGACACATTTTACGGACTGGCGGCGGACCCCTTCAATTTAGCGGCCGTTGATGAAATTTATCGCGTAAAGGGAAGACCTGAAACTCGCGCGCTGCCTATTTTGGTGAATTCGCTGGAACAGGCGCTGATGTTGCTGCGCGATCGCGAAGAAGAGCCCGACGGAGTTCCACGCGCGCCGCGCAAGTTTATGCGATTGGCGCAAATGTTTTGGCCGGGCGGCCTGACACTGGTGATGGATGCGTCCAATCGCGTGCCGCTCAAAGTCACGGCGAACACGGGGAAAGTGGCGCTTCGCTGGCCGAAGAGCGCGCTGGTCGAGCAGTTGATTAACGAGTTTGAAGGGCCGATCACGGGGACGAGCGCGAATGTCTCAGGATTTCCGTCGTGCTCCGCCGCGGACCAGGTGATGAAACAGTTGGGGGCCCGGTTGCCGCTGGTCCTGGATGGCGGCGATACGGGAGCGGCGCTGCCGTCGACGATTATTGAGCTGCGCGGGGAAGAATGGAAAGTGCTGCGCGAAGGCGCGATTCCGGTTGTCGAAATTGAAAAAGCGCTGCAGTAGGGTCCCCCCCTCCCCCGTGTTTTGCGTAAGTGCGGATTCTAAACGAGTTAGGCGCGCATTTTGTATAAGTGCGGATTCTAAAGAACTTAGCTCGTGGCCTGTCCCAAAATAAAAACGCCTCCGTGGGGAGGCGTTGGACGCAATTTTCTACGAAAGCTAGTATACCAATTGGTACCGATTTGTCAATCAGTTTATATGCCCTGAAAATCAGTGGTTTACGGCTACGGCCGCTGGGGCGCGGAGGGTGGATAGGAAATCGAAGTCGGCGGTGGGGGAGAGCGGCGGATCGCCGAGCGTGCGGCGGTGGACGGAGACTACGTCGGTGAACCACATAGGCAGGTAGGGCAGATCGTTGGCGAGGATTTTCTGAGCTTCGCTGCACAGGGCTTTTCTTTTTTCGCGGTCCATTTCGGTGCGGATTTGGTCGGTTAGCGCGTCGATGCGCGGGTTGCGGTAGTGTCCGCGGTTGGCGCCATCGGGCGGGAAGCGCTTGCTGGAAAAGGCGAACTCGAAGAAATCGGGGTCACTGGTGGCGCCGACCCAGCGGAGAAGATTGATCTGGAAATTGCCTTTGAGGGCGTCCGAGAGGAGCGTGGCTTGTTCGAGGGGGCGGAGTTCGAGATCGATGCCAACGCGGCGCCACTGGTCCTGGAGTGCTGCGCCGATCAGGCGGTATTGCTCGTCGGTCGAGGTCTTCAGCGTGAGGTGAAGACGAACGCCGTCTTGTTGGCGCGTGTAGCCGGCGGAGTCGAGAAGTTGCCCCGCGCGAGCAGCATCAAGCCTGTACTGGGTGACGCCAGGCTCATAGGCCCAGTTAGTGGGCGGGAGAACTCCCGCGGCGATTTGGGCTTGTCCGTGGAGCAGGTAACGGATGAGTGCCTCGCGGTCCGTGGCACAGGCGAGGGCTTGGCGCACTTCGCGGTGGGCGAGGATGGGGTCTTCGAGGTTGAGCCCAAGATAAGTGAGGTTGGCGCCGGGGCCTTCTGTGACAGAAAGACCGGATTGCTTGGCCAAGACGGGGATCATGTCTGGGGCGAGAGAACTGAGTTCGAGGTCGGCGGAGCCTTTGCGGAGTTCCAGGGCGCGCACGATGGCGTCTGGCACGATGCGGAAGCGGACACGGGAGATTTGCGGTGCGGCTCCGAAGTATTCGGGGTTGCGTTCGACGATGACCTCACTGTCCTGAGACTGGCTAACGAACCGGAAAGGGCCCGAGCCGATAGGATGCCGGGAGAAATCGGCGGGCGCGTTTGCGGGGACGATTCCGGTTGTGGAGCGAACGAGATTAACGGGGAAGGAGGCGTAGGGTTCCTTCAAGTGGAACACGACTGTGACGGGGTCGGGCGTGTTGATGGAAGCGACGAGGCGAAACGCACCGCGCTTGGGGGAGCGGTTCGCGGGATTGAGGATGAAGTCGAAGGTGGATTTGACGTCGGCGGAGGTGAGCGGGCGGCCATCGTGGAAATGAACGCCGGGGTGCAGGTGAAATGCGTAAGTGAGCGGATTGGGAATTTCCCAGGTATCGGCTAGGTCGCCGTGTAGGTTCATCTGGGCGTCCCGTTGTAGCAGTCCGCTGAAAAGGAGGCCGTCGATGCGCTGGGAGTAGGAGTCGGTGGCGTAGCGGGGATCGAGGTTGGTGGGATTGGATTCGATTAGGAAGGTGAGGGAGGACGGATCGTTGCGAGCGGAACGAGAACAGCCGAGCAGAGTTGCGAGAGTAGCGAGGATTAGAAAAGTGGCGAAGTTGCGGCTACGCATACGAGATTTTACCAAGGATGGCGGGGCGGCGCGCGCCAGTGGCGGAGGGCACGTTGCTGGGGCGCTGGTGGAAGGTTTCATAGGCCATTAGGGCGAAGGCGAAGGCTTCCTTCGCGTCTTCGGGCACGCCGAGTTCGGTGGAGCGAAGAACCTCAATTCGGGGAAGTGCCGCTGCCAATTGGGCGATGAGCAAGGGATTGTGACTGCCGCCACCGGAGATGATTAGCTGATCGATTTTAGTCTTGGGGAGGACGAAACGGTTTAGGGCGTCGACTATCGATAGCGCGCTGAAGATTGTGGCGGCGCGGATTAGGTCATTGGACTTGGCGCGCTGGCGGAGGCCTAGAGCCAGAATTTTTTCGAGGTAAGTGCGGCCGTAGTATTCGCGGCCGGTGGATTTTGGCGGGGCGAGCTTTAGGTAGTGGTCGCGCATTAGTTCGTCAAGGAGCGCGGGAAGTGCGCGGCCTTGTTGGGCTAGTCGCGCGTCTTTGTCGTACCGTTGGCGGCCTCGCGTGAAATGCATGACTAGGGCGTCGATCAGCATGTTGGCGGGCCCGGTATCGAAGGCGAGGATTTGCGATAGCTTGGAGTTGGCGGGAATTACGGTGACGTTGGCGATGCCGCCTAGATTTAGGGAGATGCGGCCGAGTTTTGCGTGGCGGTAGAGAAGATAATCGGCGTAGGGGACTAGCGGAGCGCCCTGGCCGCCTTGGGCGATATCGGCCGGGCGGAAGTCGGCGATTGTGGTGATGCCGGTGCGTGCGGCGATAATCGCGGGTTCGCCGATTTGCAGGGTTGAGGCCGTTTTGTGGCCGAAATAGGGCATGGGTTGTCCCTGGTGAAAGATGGTTTGGCCGTGCGAGCCGATTAGGGCGATTTTCTTGGGCGTGACGCGAAAGCGGCGGCAGGCGGTTAGCGTGGCTTCGGCGAATGTTTCTCCCAGACGAAAGTTTAGTTGGCTTAGATCTCCGGCTGAGATGGATTGCTGCTCGGCTACGCGCAGGATTTCTTTGCGCAGCTTTGGTGGGAAGCTGATGGAGGTGTGATTCAGGAGCTTGGCGTTTAGGTTCGGCGGAGCACCGGAAATTTGCGCGAAGGCAACTTCGATGGCGTCGGCGGAGGTGCCGGACATTAGGCCGAGGACGAGGGAGGATTTGGGAGGCATGTGAACGCGAAAGAAGATTTCACCACAGACGGCACTGAGAGCACAGAGAAGAAACCGGAGGCGAGGGGAAAAAGATAACGCGTGCTTGAATGTCGAAGCCTGGTGAAAGGGGCGCAGCAGTGCTGCGCCCCTACAAGGACTCGTTAGGAGATTTGTTTTTTTAGGTCGGCCAGAAGATTTAGGGCGTCGAGGGGCTTTAGTTGGTCTAGGTCGGCGGCGCGCAGTTTTTCTAAGACGGCGCGGTCTAGTGGCGTGAACAAGACTTCTTGCTGGGCTTTGCGACCGTTCGGAGCCGGCGGGGAAACACTGGGCTCATCCGCGAGAGCGCCGGGCGACAACGTTTCGCTTAGTTGGTGCTCACTTTGTTCGTGGCGCTTTAGGACTTCGCGGGCGCGCTCGATTACGGCGCGAGGAAGACCGGCGAGCCGGGCGACTTCTATGCCGTAGCTTTTGTCGGCGCTGCCGGGTTCTACGCGGCGGAGAAAGATAATTTCGTTGGGTGTTTCTTTTACGGAAACGTGAACGTTTTTCACGCTGGGTAGCAGCTCGGCTAATTCGGTGAGTTCGTGATAGTGCGTGGCAAAAAGCGTGCGTGCGCGGGTGTGTTTTTGCAGATGCTCGACTACGGCCCACGCGATGGAGAGGCCGTCGAACGTGGCGGTGCCGCGGCCAACTTCGTCGAGGAGGACGAGGCTGGCGGGCGTGGCGTGATTGAGAATGGCGGCGACTTCGCTCATTTCGACGAGGAAGGTCGAGCGGCCGCGTGCGAGATTGTCGCTGGCGCCGAGGCGCGTGAAGATGCGGTCAATGATGGGCAGCTTGGCTTGGCGCGCGGGAACGTAGCAGCCGATTTGCGCCATGAGAACGATGAGCGCAGCCTGACGCAGATAGGTGGACTTGCCGCCCATGTTGGGACCGGTGATGAGCAGGAGCTGCTGGCGCACGGGTTCGAAGAACAAATCGTTGGGGACGAAGCGCTCGCCCCGCTGCCGGAGAAGTTCTTCGATAACTGGATGGCGGCCGGCGACGATTAGGAGTTCGCCGCTGGAATTGAACTCCGGCCGGGTGTAGCCGCGGTCGGTGGCTAGTTTCGCGAAGGCCGAGAGCACGTCAAGCTGCGCGATGGCACAAGCGGTCTTGCGCAAGCGCGCGGCCTTTGCCGCGACGTTTAAGCGCAGGTCGATAAAGAGCTGGCGCTCGATTTCGGAGATGCGCTCGTCTGCGGCGAGGATCTTGCGCTCGTACTCTTTCAGTTCGGGACAAGTGAACCGCTCGGCGTTGACGAGAGTTTGTTTGCGCTCGTAATCGTTTGGCGCGAGATGCAGGTTGGGCTTGGAAATTTCGATGTAATAGCCGAAAACGTGATTGAAGCGGATTTTCAGCGAGGCAATATTGGTGCGCTTGCGTTCGCGCTCTTCCATGGAGGCGATGATCTGCTTGCTGTGCTGGCTCAGATTGCGCAGTTCGTCGAGTTCGGCGTGGAATCCGCTGCGAATGATGCCGGGATCGGTGGCTAGGGCTGGCGGCTCGTCGGCCAGCGCACCTTCAAGGATCTCGCGAACATCGGCGAGTTCGTCGACGTCATCGTGGATGCGGCGGAGCAGATCGCTGCCGCCGGCTGGCGGAGGCATGACGAAATTTTTCAGGACTGGAACTTGTATGAGCGATTTGCGCAGTGCGAGAAGCTCGCGAGGCGTGGCGAGACCGAGCGTGATGCGGCTAGTCAGCCGCTCGAGATCGACAATGCCGCGCAGCTCTTTGCGGATTTCGCCGCGGACGACGGTTTGCTGGAGTAAATGCGCTACCGCGCCGAGTCGCGCTTCGATGGCATCGCGGTCGATAAGCGGGCGGAGAATCCAGGAGCGAAGCATCCGCGCAGCCATGCCCGTCACAGTGGCATCGAGCGCCGCAATCAGCGTCGTGGGGCCGCTGCGCGAGGATTCTTCCGTGAAAATCGGATTCACGAGTTCGAGATTGCGAACGGAGACGGGATCGAGGACGAGCGCATCGTGCTGTTGGTAGTAGCGAACGCTGTCAAGATGCCCTAGCGCTTCAAGCGTGGATGTTGCATTGCCGTTCGTTCCGTCGCTCGGGATTTCCTGAAGATTGGGGCGGTGTGTCGCGTTTTCGCGGAGATAGTGGACGATCGCTCCCGCCGCGGCGATAGCTTGCGGGTGCGCGTCCAGGCCGAAGCCGGTAAGCTCGGCTACACCAAATTGCTCGCGAAGGACACGGTCGGCGTAGTCATATTGAAAAATCCAATCTTCCAGGCGCGATTCCACGCCTCCGGTACCATCGAGCAAAGATGTTTTCGCGGTTTCGAAAAGCTGCTGCGGACGAGGCAGCAGCGTTTCGCGGGGATGAAGAAGCTGCAATTCGTCGCGGAGGTCTTCGTCGGCGCGCGCGCCGGAAAATTCCGTGGCTTGGAATTCGCCGGTGGAGAGATCGACGTAGGCGAGTCCCACCGGCGAGCCGGACGCGTGCTTAGCGACGGCGGCGAGAAAATTATTTTCGCGCGCGTCGAGCACGGCGACATCGGTTGCGGTACCGGGCGTGATGACGCGCACGACCTCGCGACGGACGATTTTCTTGCCGGGGCCGGGCTGCTCCATCTGGTCACAAATGGCGATTTTGAATCCGGCGCGGATGAGTTTGGCGACGTAGCCATCGGCGGCGTGATACGGAACGCCGCACATCGGGATGGGCTGGCCCTTTTCGCGATTGCGCGAGGTCAGCGTGATTTGCAGCTCGCGGGAAGCGAGCATGGCGTCTTCGTAGAAAAGTTCGTAGAAATCGCCTAGACGGAAGAGCAGCAGCGCGTGCGGATAGCGCGATTTGATCGCGTGATACTGCTGCATCAGTGGTGTGGTGGGATCACTCACAATTTGCGCGCACTCTCAGTTTCGAATTCCCAGTTGCGTCAGCAGGAAAGCATAGTCCAGCGCGATTTCGCGTAGATAGTCGTAGCGGCCGGAGGCTCCGCCGTGGCCTGCGCCCATGTTGATTTTCAGGAGCAGAGGATTAGCATCCGTCTTCAGCGTGCGCAATTTCGCGGCGTATTTTGCGGGCTCCCAATACATCACTTGGCTGTCGTTCAGCGACGTTTTCACCAGCATCGTGGGATACGCTTTGCGCTCGAGGTTCGAATACGGATCGTAGCTCTTCATGTAGTCGTAATCGTCCGCGATTTGCGGGTTGCCCCACTCCTCATATTCGCCGACGGTGAGTGGAAGAGACGCGTCGAGCATAGTGTTGATCACGTCGACGAAGGGAACGTGGCTGATCACGATGCGGAAAAGATCGGGGCGCATGTTCGCGACGGTGCCCATCAGCAGGCCGCCGGCACTGCCGCCTTCGATGATCAAGCGGCTGGACGAAGTGTAACGCAGAGCGATGAGCCGCTCTGCCGAGGCGATGAAGTCTGTAAAGGTGGTGCGCTTTTTGTGCATGCGGCCGGCGTCGTGCCAGGGCTTGCCAAGTTCGCCACCGCCGCGCACATGCGCGATGGCGTAGATGACGCCGCGATCGAGCAAGCTCAATCGATTGGAGCTGAAGGTGACCGGAACGGAAATGCCATAACTGCCATAACCGTAGAGCAGTAACGGTGCGCTCGTGTCGCGCGGCGTATCGCGGCGATAAACGACCGATAAGGGAATGCGCGTGCCGTCGGGTGCTGCCGCATGTAGCCGCTCGCTGACGTATTGCGACGGATCATACCCGCCGAGGACCGGCTGCTGTTTGCGCAGGATCTGCTGGCCGGTGCGGAGATCGTAATCGAATACGGAGCGCGGGGTGATAAACGACTCGTACTGGAAACGAAAATAGTCAGTGACGAATTCGGGATTGGCGCCAGGCGACGCGTTGTAGACCGGTTCGGCGAACTCGATTCGCCGCGAGGACGCGAGCACATCGCCTTCGCGATCACGTGCGCCGGTACCGAGCGGCACGATACGCAGATAGGGAAGGCCGCCTTCGCGTTCGTACAAAACCAGATGCGACTCGAACGCCTGCGTCGAAGCGACCATGACGTCCGGGCGATTCGGGATGAACTCGCGCCAGGTATCGCGCCGCGGATCGTCGACGTCGGTGGTAACCAGGCGAAACGTGCGGCCGCCGGAATTGGTGCGAATGTAGAAGACGCCGCCGGAGGAATCGCCGGTCCAGCCAGGATGGTGGTCGACGTAATATTCGTGCTCATCTTCGCGCGGAGCAATCAGACGGAATGCCGCGCCCGGCTGAGTTGCGGGAAGGAAGCGAACTTCGCTCGTCGTGTGGCTCGCTACGGTCAGCAGCAGAAATGCGCCGCTGCGCGTGCGTTCAACATAGATCCGAAAACGCTCGTCGGCTTCTTCATAGACGAGCGCGTCAGCATCGCTCGCGCCCAGCACATGGCGGTACAGCCGGTACGAACGCTTCGTGGTTTCGTCCTCCACTGTATAAAAGAGTGTGCGATTGTCGGCGGTCCACGCGGCGCTCGTAACGCGCTCTATGCGCTCAGGCAGAGTCTGGCCAGTGCCCAGTTCCTTGATTTGCAAGGTGTATTGACGGAAGCCGGTGGTATCAAGCGAATATGCGAGCAGGGTATTGTCGTCGCTCACCGCGAAAGCGCCGAGGCTCAGAAATGAGTGGCCCGCCGCGAGCTCATTTAAATCCAGCAGCAATTCTTCGGGCGCGTCTTCCGCGTCACGCTTGCGATAGTGAAGCGGATACTGCCTGCCCTCTTCGGTACGCGTGAAATACAGATAGCCGCGCAACCGGTAAGGAACGGAAAGGTCGGTCTGCAGGATGCGGCCCAGCATCTCCTGGTACAACTTCTCCTGAAAGCGCTCGGTATCGCGCAGAACGGCGTCGGTGTAAGCGTTTTCGGCGTGGAGGTAGCCGATGACCTCGGGATTACTCTTGTCGCGAAGCCACGCGTAATCATCGACGAGGCGGTCGCCGTGGACGGCCTGTTCGACAGGCTGACGCCGCGCGACCGGGGGCTGCGGCGCGCCGGAGTCCGGCGAATCGGGCATAAAGCTGGAAGTGGCGGCGTTGGCGTCGGGGTTCATGCGTCAGTTTGTTCGGTGCGCGCGGCGAGGTCGGGAGGCCGGGCGAAGTGAATCGTCTTCGTCCGGTATAGTAGCGGAAGTTGGCGGCGGCGAAAAGCGCCGCTGACGAGCGTCGCTGAGGAAGAATGGGGAAAGAACGGGAAATCAAGCTGGGGATTGCCGATTTGCCTGCGCTGCGGCGGGCGTTGCGGAAGCTCGGTGCGCGGTTGGTCAGGCCGCGCTTGCATGAGCGAAATGTGCTTTTCGACACGCCCGGAGGCTCGCTTGCAAGTCGCGAGCAGTTGCTGCGGATTCGAACGGAGTTGCCCGTCGGCCGAGGCCGGAAAGGCGGCCCACGTTCCCTGGTCACTTTCAAGCGCCCGCTCGCAATCCCCGGATCGAGCAAGAAAAACGAACGGCACAAAGTCCGCGAGGAGATCGAACTGGAAATTACCGATCCAAAGGCGCTCGCGATGATCTTCGAGGGATTGGGAATGCAGAGTTGGTTCCAATACGAAAAGTTTAGAACGACGTTCCGCTTACCCGCATCGAATGCCTGGGCCAAGGGGCTGCTGATTGAAGTGGACGAGACACCGATCGGCGTTTTCCTAGAGCTGGAAGGGCCGGCAAACGCGATCGATCGAGCGGCCAAGGCTCTGGGCTTCGAAACAAGCGACTATGTGCTCGCAAATTATATGGTTCTTTACCGGGAATATTGCCGGGAGCGAGGAGAAGAACCGCGCGATATGCTCTTCGCGAAGAGCGAGAAGAAAACCCCGCGTCGCTAGCTCCAAAAAAACGCGTTTTTTTCCCGAAACCTCATTCTTTTCTTGACAATACATTGCGTGAGGGCTTATCACTGCATTCGGAGTAAAAAGTTTTGGCGATGTGCATGCTTGGGAGTGAAGTCGAACCGCGGCGGAGTCAATTGGGGCGCAGCCGAAAATCGGTGAAGACCGCAGCAACGCGCAAGATGCGGCTCCGAGTGAGCGCTGCACCTAACGCGGTCGGGTGGGGAGGGTTCGCGCCAGGCTAGAGGTAAGTCCATCTGTATCAGGTGCTTACCCGCGGCCGACCCTATACGGTACGCGGGTTTTTTATTGGCCGGTTCAGAGAATTAGAGGTCGGTTGTAAGGAATGAGGGCAGTGTTATGCAACTTTATGCTACGGAATTAGTGGGCGCCGAAGCCTATGACGCGCAGGGACATTTTGTCGGGCGCGTACGCGAATTCTTTATCGAGCCGGCGGACCAGCCCAATCGCATCTCGCATTTTTTGCTCTCGCGCGGACGATTTCAGCCCCTGGTGGCGCGGTACAACCAGGTCGCGGCGGTAGCTCCGGGTACGATCCGCCTGAACTGCAGTGAGCGGGAACTGACGCTGTACACGCCGAATGAAGCGTGGCTTGCAGTGCGCAAGGATTTGCTCGACCAGCAGATTATCGACACGCAGGGACGCAAAGTGGTGCGCGTAAACGATGTGGACCTGTCGGAGCAGAAAACCAACGGCAACGTGGAGCTACGGCTGACGCAGGTGGACGTGGGACTGCCGGGGGCCGTGCGGCGACTGCTGCAAGGCGTAGTGGCGCCCGGATTCATTCGCAAACTGCAAAACCCGCTACCTCAAAAGACGATCCGCTGGGAGTTCGTCAATCTGATCGAGCCGGACCCACTGCGGCGCGTGAAGCTGCGCATTACGCACGAAAAACTGGAAGATTTACACCCCGCGGACTTGGCCGAGATGATGGAAGATATCTCGGCCGCCGAGCGCCAGGGCATCATCGCCTCCCTTGATGAAGAAACCGCTGCCGCGGTGCTGGCGGAATTGGACGAACGGTTGACCACGCAGATCGTCGAGAAATTAGACCCGGAAAAGGCCGCCGACATTCTCGAAGAGATGGCGCCGGACGCCGCAGCGGACGTGCTGGGCGATCTGCCCAGGGAAACCTCTGAGGAGTTGCTGGAAGAGATGCCGGGGCACGAGGCCAGCGAAGTTAGGGGGCTGCTGGCCTTCGACGAGAATACAGCGGGCGGCATGATGAACCCGGAGTTCGTGTTCGTAGGGGAGACGGCGACGCACGACGAAGTGCTGCAATGGATGCGCCTGCAGGACATGAACGTTGATCAGCTCGACACGATCGTGCTGCTGGACGGAAATGCCAAGTTCTCTGGTACCGTGCCGATGTCTCGCCTGCTCTTGGCGGACCCGGATCAACGTATGGTGGAGCTGAAGACCGAGCCGCTGATCGGCGTCCCAGGCGATGCCGATGAAAAGGACGTGTTTGAGCTGTTCGATAAGTACAACCTGCGCATGCTTACGGTAACCAATAGCGAGGGTCGGCCCATCGGAACCATTACGGTGGACGACGTGGTGTCTCGCCTGGTTAAGAAGTAACGAAAAGCGAAGTAAATAAAGAAAACCGGGGCGGAAGAGTCGGAAAAGCCATGAATTGGGAAGCCATCACGACGCGTGTGGACGCGGTCAAATCGCGTGGAACCGATTTGCAGAAGCGTCTGCGTGCGTTGCGGCACCGGCTCACCCTTTTACTGGCCGTGATCGGGCCGGGGCTAATTACCTCCAACGTGGACAACGACGCCGGCGGAATCTCGGTATACACACAGGCCGGCGCGCAATACGGCTACACGCTGTTGTGGGCGCTAATTCCAATGACGATTGCTCTGTACGTCACGGAAGAGATGTGCGCGCGCATGGGCGTCATCACGGGCAAAGGATTGTCCGACCTCATTCGCGAGGAGTTCGGCTTCCGGCCCACGTTTTTTGTAATGATCACCGGCTTTTTCGTGGACTTGGCCAACGTAGTAGCGGAATTCGCCGGTGTTGCCGCGTCCATGCAAATTTTTGGAGTGAGCAAATACATCGCAGTCCCTATCGCTGCGGCGCTGGTCTGGGCGCTGGTTTTGAAAGGAACGTATCGGCAGGTCGAGGTAATTTTTCTTTTCGCCTGCACCTTGTATCTGTCCTATGTATTTTCCGCAATCTTCGCGAAGCCCGATTGGTTGGAAGCGGCGCGCCACACGGTAATTCCCAATATACGCTTCGAACCCGGGTATCTCGTGATGCTGATGGGCCTGATCGGAACCACCATCGCGCCGTGGCAGTTTTTTTATTTGCAAGCGGGATTCGTTGAGAAAAAAGTTAGCCCGCGGCAATATCCGCAAGCGCGCGCCGATGTGTTGTTCGGCAGCGTAAGCTGCATGGTCATCGTGTTCTTTATCATCGTCTGCACCGCTGCCACATTGTACAAATCCGGCCACCGCGACATCACCGATGCAGCGCAGGCGGCGGAAGCGTTGATTCCGCTGGCCGGGCGCGGCGCCGGCATTCTTTTCGCGTTTGGTCTGTTAAACGCGTCGTTGTTCGCGGCGTCGATTCTGCCGCTATCGACCGCCCATGTGATTTGCGAAGGTCTGGGATTTGAAGCGGGCATCGATCACAAATTCAAAGAGGCGCCGATTTTTTATTGGCTGTATACAATTTTGATCGTGGTGGGAGCGGGAATCGTGCTGCTGCCGCACGCGCCACTGTGGAAAATTTTGATTTTCTCGCAGGTGGGCAATGGTCTCTGGCTGCCCGTGGTGATCATTTTCATACTGCTATTGGTGAACCGCCGGGATTTGATGGGCGAGTACGTGAACACGACAACCTTCAATGTCGTGGCGTGGGTAACGGCCATTGCCGTTATCCTTCTGACCTTGGTTCTGGCTTACACCGCCATTTTCCAAGGCGGCGCTCCCGCCGGTTGATGCATCACAAGGCATGCGCCATTGCGTCCGCGTCGTGGCGTATGTTAACTTTGCGGCGTAAAGGGAATTCCTCGGAAAAGCGTATTAGCGATGAAATCTCATTCCACTGTTTCCGTAGCTGATCCTAGCGCTCTCGGAGCCGTCACTTCTGAAGAAGAGGAACTGCTGACCAAGCTCGACTTGGCGCGGTTGCCGCGACACGTTGCGGTCATCATGGACGGCAATGGCCGCTGGGCGCAGCGCAAGCACTTGCCGCGTCCCGCCGGCCATCGTTCCGGAACCCAGACGGCGCGCACAACCATTGAAACGTGTGCTCGGCTGAATATTGAGGCACTCACGCTGTACGCGTTTTCTGTCGAAAATTGGCGGCGCCCGAAGACGGAAACCGATTTTCTGATGCAGCTCCTGCGCGAATACCTCCGGCAGGAAATGCCGTTGATTCAGCGAAATAATATCCGCATGCGATTTCTGGGCCGCGCCAGCGAATTGCCTGCCGGCGTGCAGCAGGATATGCGCGAGGCGGTGGAGAAAACCGCGAAGAACACCGGCATGGTGCTGTGCCTGGCGCTAAATTATGGCGGGCGCGCGGAGATCGTGGACGCGCTGAATGAAATTATTGCGCAGCGCAGCGTGGACGGCCTGAGAATGCCAGTGACCGAGGAGGAAGTGGCGCGCCACCTATACACTGCGGGATTGCCTGACCCCGACCTGTTGATACGTTCGAGCGGGGAAATGCGCGTCAGTAATTTTCTGCTCTGGCAGATCGCCTACGCGGAAATTCTTGTTACGGAAACGCTTTGGCCGGACTTCAATCGCGCCCGCCTGCTGGAAGCCTTCGTGGAATTTCAAAGCCGCGAGCGGCGCTATGGCGGCATTCGCGAGGGCGACTCAGATTCCGAAGTGCCCACCCGCATCGCCGGAAAGTAAACTCTCATCGAACCGATGCGTTTCGAGTGCCGATTCACCGATAAAGCGCCGGGCCGCCTTCGGCAGGGATGGAAATCCGCCGGACTCCAAATGGAATTTTTCTCTTTTTCTTTTATCTTTACAGTTCGACTGTTAACCTTCCGTGCGGTGTGCCGGGGGATTTCTTTTTCATGACTTGGAAGCGGGTGGCGACGGCGGTTGTTCTGATTCCATTGGTGGTTGGGCTTGTGCTGTGGGGCTCGACCGCGTGGGTGGCGCTGGCGCTCGCACTGATTATTGTGCTGGCGCTGTTCGAGTACTTCGCGCTCGGCGATGCGATTGGCCATCGTGCTTATCGCTTCTGGACAGCTACTTGCGCCTTGCTGCTTGTCTACGTGCAGTGGCTGGCAGCCATTGAACCAAGCTATCAGCTTGCCGGCGGTTTGATACTTCACCGGGAGATCGGCCGGTTTGCCGCCGGATTGCTCGGTGTGCCGGAGGCATTCTTCGTTTTCGTAGTGGGTGTCGCGGTGCTGACGCTTTGGACGAGGCGTCCGCTCGTGGAAGGTTTGCCCGCTGCCGGAATCAGCTCAAGCGGATTGCTGCTCGTGGCGTTTCCCTTGACGTTTGCGGTGCGCCTGCACGGTTTGGGCGCGCAGGGTCCGAAGCTGCTGCTGTTCGCCCTGGTAATCACTTGGATCGGCGACACGGTGGCGTATTTTGTGGGCCGGGCAATCGGCAAGCATCCGCTTGCGCCGCATCTGAGTCCGAAAAAGACGTGGGAAGGCTCGGTCGCTAGTTTTGCTGGCTCGCTGCTGGTTGGCTTGGCTTTTACCCGGTGGCTGAACGCATCGCCTGCGCATCTGCTGGCCATGGCGGGGGTGGGAAACGTCGCCGGCCAAGTTGGTGATCTACTCGAATCCGCTTACAAACGCAGCGCCGGAGTGAAAGATTCCGGAGGAATGCTGCCAGGTCACGGTGGAATACTCGATCGCATCGACGCGCTGATTCTGGCCATTCCGGTTGTCTGGTATTATTGGACTTTGATCTACTCGCCTGGAATGTAATTCGGGAACTCCGTCTCGCCGATACATGAGCCCGAACAAGAGAAAGAAGCATTAGTGAAGCAATCCTTCAGCAGATTGGCCATTCTGGGTTCGACCGGCTCGATTGGGCGACAATGTTTGTCGGTTGTGGAGTCGCTGCCCGGGCGATTTGTCGTGCTAGCGCTCGCTGCGGGCTCGAATCTCGATGAACTCGTCGGGCAGATTGAGCGGCACCGGCCGGAGGTCGTTTCCGTCGCCGACGCGACGAAAGCAGGCGATGTCGCGCAGAAGTTGCGAGCCAAAGGCGTCTCGCCGCTGCCGGCCATCCATCACGGGCGGGAAGGCATGTTGGCGGTCGGAACGCACGCAGCGGCTGACATGGTCGTGTCCGCGGCCGTCGGCGTCGTGGGGCTTGAAGCAACATACGAAGCCATCAAGCTGGGCAAGACGGTTGCGCTTTCCAACAAAGAAGTGCTGGTTGCGGCAGGCGAGCTAGTAATGGCCGCGGCGAAAAAAGCCGGACGCGAGCTGCTTCCCGTGGATAGCGAGCACAACGCGGTACACCAGTGCTTGCGAGGCGGCGAGCGTGGCGAAGTGCGGCGGCTCGTGCTGACGGCGTCGGGCGGACCATTTCGCAAGACGCCGCTGGCTGCGCTGCAAAGTGTAACGCCCGAACAAGCGCTGGCGCATCCGAACTGGCGAATGGGCAATCGCATCACAATTGATTCCGCGACGATGATGAACAAGGGCTTCGAGATAATCGAGGCGCGATGGCTGTTCGGTGTCCAACCTAACCAGATTGATGTAGTAATTCATCCCCAATCAACCATCCACTCTATGGTGGAGTTTGTGGATGGTTCTGTTCTCGCACAACTCGGCCCAACCGATATGCGCATGCCCATTCAATATGCGTTAACCTATCCAGAGCGAGTGGCATCTAATGGGCTAGCCCTAGATTGGTCGAAACTCCGGCGTCTCGATTTCGCGAAGGTTTCCACGCGACGATTCCCATGCCTGCGCTTGGCAAAGGAAGCGATGAAGAAGGGCGGGGCATTGCCATGCGCGCTGAATGCCGCGGATGAAGTCGCGGTGGCGGCATTTCTGGAGAGAAAGCTGCCTTTTCTAGGAATTCCCGAGGTGATCGAGAAAGTGCTGGCGCGGACGCCGAAAACGAGATTTGAGAAGATGGACGATGTGCTTACGGCGGATAGCGAAGCACGTCGAATGGCCAAAGAAGAAGTAGACCGGCTGGCGGTAACCGCAGCGGCGGCATTGTAGAAGGGAAAAGCAAACAAATGGATTTGTTATTAGGCGTAGCGCTCGTGCTGGGAGTGATGATTCTTGTGCACGAGTGGGGGCATTTTATCGCGGCGCGCCTGTTTGGCGTGCGCGTGGACGTTTTTTCCATTGGATTTGGCCCGCGGCTGTTTGGCTGGAAGCGCGGAGCGACGGATTATCGCGTGAGCGCACTGCCGCTGGGCGGTTATGTGCGCATGGCGGGTCAGGACCCATCGGAGATCGATTCCGCGCACAGCACTTCGATCCCGGGAACAGAGAAGACCGACGCGACGCATCCGCAATTGCAAACGACGGGGAAGGGCGCGCCGGACGAGCTGATGAACAAGCCGCGCTGGCAACGCGCGATTATTTCTTTTTGCGGCCCACTGGTAAATTTAATTTTTCCAATTTTATTGCTGACCGTTTATTTCGTGGCGATTGGAATTCCGTATCCTGCGTATCAGGATAAACCTGTGCAGGTTACTGCGTTGCCGGCGAATTCTCCCGCGGCCGCGGCGGGTCTGCATCCCGGCGACAAGGTCGTTGCTCTGGACGGGGAGAAGAACCCGGACTGGGAGCAAGCGGAAAAAGTTATTACCAAGCTGACGCCGAACAGCAAACTTTCCATGGAAGTGGAAGATGCGGGCGTGCATCGATCGCTTAGCGTGCCCGTGGAGCAAAAGGATCTCGAGCAGCCAGAGCGATTGCTGGGGTTTGCGCCCATCCGGCCGGTTCTGGAAGATGTGGCGCCGGGATATCCAGCGCAACGCGCGGGACTCAAAGAGAATGATCTGATCGCGGCGGTCGACGGGCAAAAAATTCAATGGTGGGGCGAATTCACGGAACGCATCCGCGCATCGAACGGCAAGCCCGTGGCCTTGGATGTGGACCGAAAAGGGCAGCCGCTGCATTTGGTGGTGACGCCGCAATCGGCGACGAATGAGCGCGGCGAAACTGTTTATCAGATTGGCGTGCAGGTCCATGACGATACCGCTTACAAGCGCGTGGCGTTTCCGGAAGGCGCGCGGTATGCGAGCCAGGTGACTGTTCAAAAAATCAAAGAAACGGCAGGCATCGTCGGAGCATTGTTCAGCGGGCGCGTCTCGCTGAAGCAACTGCAAGGGCCGGTGGGAATTTCGCGGGCGGCGGGGCAGGCGGCGAAAAAAGGCCCGCTGGCGATCATTTCCCTAATGGTGCTAATTAGCGTGAACCTGGGAATCCTGAACCTGCTGCCGATTCCGATTCTGGACGGCGGGCACATCCTACTGCTGGGAATCGAAGGCCTGCTAAGGCGCGATATGAGCCTGGCTTTCAAAGAGCGCTTCGTGCAGGTTGGGCTGGTGTTCCTGTTGGTGGTGTTCGCCATCGTTATGTACAATGACGTGGTGCGGCTGCTGCCGATTCATTCCTGAGCTCTATCCTGGCCTAAGCTCGCTTGAGCATCGCACCCGGAGAAAGAATGGCTGTACCATCGCAGCACCGGGCCTCCACCGGCGAGCGAATCAATACCGCGGAAACAACCGGGAAATTACAGCAGGCGCTGGGGAAGCGGCGCATCCGCTTGACCCGGCAACGGCGCGTGATTTTGCAAGTGATGGACGACGCCGAGCAGCACCTGGATGTTGACCAGATTCTGGAGCGCGCGCAGAAGATTGATTCCGGCGTACACGTTGTTACCGTCTACCGCACGATTGACCTCCTCAAAAAGCATGGCTTGATCGATGAGTTGGACCTGCTGCACCTGCGCGGGGACCGGCACTATTACGAGACGCATGGCCCGCGCGACCACATCCATGTGGCGTGCTTGCGCTGCGGGAAAGTGCGCGAATTCGAGAGCGGGCTATACGAGCAGTTGAAGCAGCAGATTGCGCGGGACTTCGATATGAAGGTCACGGTGTCGCGGACGGAAGTCGGCGGCTACTGCGCTGAGTGTCTCGAAAAGTCGAGCTCATAGCAGCGAGTTAAGCCTGCCGAACTCCTACAAATAAGAAGTTGTAACAGGTCAAAATTCACACTGCCCCACTGCCCAACTGATGGTAGTGGGTCAGTTTCCGAGTAGCCGACAACTCGTCGAGAACCTCATCTTTACGCTTCCCAAAACCCCGTTTGCGCAGGTATCGTAGACCGATTCGCGATCCTCTCGGAAGGAGGATGGGATGCATTTTCAAAGACGCCAACTGCTTCGAACTCTGTCATTTGCTTTCGGGTCGAGCTTCATCTTGGGGCGGAACCAACTCGGCATAGCCGCGCAGACAGCCGTACCGCCAAAGCTCTCTCCTCCCCCTGCGGGGGGCGCTGTTCGCGATGGGATCGCTGGAGGAACGGAAATCGAAAAAGTGACGGGAATCGGAGGATTCTTCTTCCGAGCCAAAGATCCGAAAGCGCTGGGGCTTTGGTACCAGCAACACCTGGGAGTCTCGCTCATACCAACGAGCGAAGGGGATCCCGTTTGGGAGCAAGAGGCAGGCCCCACTGCTTTCGCGCCTTTTCCTGAGACGAGCAAATATTTCGGGGATGCCCAAAAGGTCTGGATGCTGAACTTTCGAGTCCGCGATCTCGACAAAATGGCGGCCCAGCTACAAGCTGCAGGAATCGAGATCAAGCTTTACCCGCCCGATCCCACCGGCCGGTTTGCCCGCGTGCATGACCCTGAGGGAAATCCGATCGAATTGTGGCAACCTGCAAAGCCAGCCGCTCCACGCTAGTTTGCTAAACAGTTCAGGACTGTTTCTGGATTTCTCCTAGGTTACGCGCAACAGGGAAACTGACCCACTACCCAACTGATTCTATGCTTGACCAGTTCATCACGGACCTGGTACGATAACCACGTAAGAAACTACGCCCCGACGCTGTTCGGGGCTTTTTCTTTTTTGGCGCAGGCGTCGCTCCCGGTAGCGCCTTTTGTCTCCGTCTTGCTCTCTGCCGTTGCTGTTCTCCGTCATCTCTGGTGTTCTGACCACTGTGTTCTCTGTGTTGCGTTTTTCTTGTCCTCGTGACCGTCGGCTGTTGGCTGCCATCTGCTAGCTGCCAGCGTGGCGAGTGTCAACGGTTAGCTGCGGTTGAACCGTTGGCTTCTCTCACTTCTGTTTCTGCTTTCCGCATCTGCTTTCTCTTCTCAAGGATCTGCACATGAAACCCAAAAAACTGAACGCCAAACTCCTCTGGACGCAGTTTGAGGATGTTCTCGCCCCGCGTCTCGGGCTAAGCGTCAAGGAGCGCGCCGTCTATTCCTATCTGCTGCGCCATTCGCTCGTGGTTGGCAAGCTCCGCCTGCAGTTTGCGGTTATGGCCCTAGCTCGCACTTTGGGTCTGTCCATCGGAGCGGCGCGCCAGGCGGTGCGCCGGCTGGATGAGCTGGGGGCTTTGCGCGTGCTCGAACGCAGCAAGAGCGGCCATCTGGCTGAGATGCGCCTGCCGGAGAAGATCCGCGCGATCCGTCTGCACAAGAATGGCGCGTTGGAAGCCATGGGTGCCGCGGGGATGGGTGTCCCCGGAGAGGCCTCTGCCTCGAGCCTCGAAACCACGGATTTCCTGAAAACCTGGGCGCTCCGCAAAGCCATTCACGATCGCGAACGCGGCGCTTGCTTTTACTGCCTTCGCCGCACTCCCGGTAAGGTGCGGTGCCTCGACCACGTCGTGCCACGCGTCCGCTTCGGACGCAATTCGTTCCGCAACCTGGTTTCCTGCTGCATCGAATGCAACACGCGCAAGGGCGACCGTCCGGCCGCGGATTTTCTGCGTACGCTCTACCGCCTGGGTCGCCTGACGCCCGCCGAACTCGACGCACGCCTTCGCGCCTTGAAAGAGCTCGCCGCAGGCAAGCTCCGCGCCCTGTAGTGGCGGGTCTTTTGACCCGTGCTTTTCGCTTTCTTCCTTGACGGTTACGCGCTTCTCTCTCGTACCGGTCTAGAGACCGGCCACTACAAGCCCACACCGCTACGATACAATTTGCTGTACATTACTGCGTGGTATGCCTCTCCATCGCCGAGTCGCTCGCCTTTCGCCGGAAAACTATTTCGGGCGTCAGGCGTATTTCGTCACCATCTGCTGCGACCGCCGCGCCCCTTTTCTCCGAAACCCAGCCACGGCCCAAAGCGTCCTTGCTCTGCTGCTTCAATGCGCTGCCACACACTCGTTCCTGTTGCATGCTTATTGCTTGATGCCGGACCATTCTCACGTTCTTGCCGAGGGCCTTCACGACCGTTCGGACTTGCGCGAATTCATCCGCGCCTTCAAACAACCTTCCGCCTTTGCGTTTCGCAAATCTCACCGGCGCCGTCTCTGGGAAATGAGTTATTACGACCATATTCTTCGGCCGTCGGACCGGATCGAGGATGTCGCTTGCTACATCTGGTGGAATCCCGTCCGCAAGAAGCTTTGCGCACGTCCGCAAGAATTTCCTTTCTCCGGCAGCCAAACCATCGATTGGATCAAACGTTCCTCCGCAGCCCCATCCTGGTCCGCTCCTTGGAAAACTCCCACTGTAGTGGCGGGTCTTTAGACCCGTGCTTTTCTCTTTTTCGCTTTCTTCCTTGGCGTTTCCGCGCTCTCGTGCCGGTCTAAAGACCGGCCACTACAAGGAACTTCCCGGCTGCGCCGCAGACGGAAAGACCTACAAGGAAGCTCTCGCCAACGTAGAAATCATCATTCAGGAATGGATCGAAACCGCCAAAGAACTCGGCCGCCCCATCCCCGCCCCGCGCGGCCGCCTCGCCTTCGCCTGAGAGTCAAAGACCGCGCCCTTTGAAGTACCAACCGCCAAAGGGTGCGCCACCCAATTCAAAGCCTGCCCCACCCGCCCGGCCCTGGATTTTCTGCGCACGCTCTACCGCCAGGGACGCCTGACGCCCGCCGAGCTCGACGCACGCCTCCGCGCCTTGAAAGCTCTCGCCGCAGGCAAGCTCCGCCCAGTGTAGTGGCGGGTCTTCAGACCCGTGCTTTTCTCTTCTCGCTTTCTTCCTTGGCGGTTCCGCGCTTCTCGTACCGGTCTAAAGACCGGCCACTACAATCCCACACCGCTTCCGCACCACTCCGGAGACATGGCGGAGGGCACGCTGCGCGCGATTCTCCGCGAAGCTGGGATTAACGTAAGCGACTTCCTCAAAGCTTGAGCTGCGACAGTGTTCTCTTTGCTCCCCACTCGTTTACCCTGAGCCTCGAAGGGCCACTTCCTCGCGGCAAACACCTCGTCTATCCCTGGCTTCCAAGTCAGGGCTCTGAGAGAGCGAAGAGAAGAATGGCCCACCCTTTCAAAAAGCAAACGCGAAAGGGTGGGGCATCCTCCGTAGTTAAGCTAAGGGTGCTCCACCGGGCCAACCGCCTCAACATGATTAGGCGTAAAATGAGAACCTGGCACCCGACACTGCACAGATTGCGGGATATATGCATCCCTGCGCCGGAAACAGTTCAATGAGGATTAAAAGGTCAGAGGGGCTGACGCCCAGTGAAAGGTTCTTATCGGAACTCTGCGATGGCACCTTTCTAAAATTGTGGAGCTACCCAAACCCCTACAAGGCCGACGGCAAAGAACTTTGTGATCTTCTCGCCGTATTCGAAGACCACGTCTTTCTGTTTTTCGACCGAGAGAGCAGAAAATTCGATAAGCCTGGTAGGGATACTCTACTCACATGGGAGCGATGGAGGAAAGAGGCCATTGAGAAGCAAATTCTAACCTCCAGCGGAGCAAAAAAATATATCTCTCAATACCCTAACCAAATATATTTGGATGCCAAAAAGAGCACCCCATTCCCCATAGGGGTTCCCTCAAACAACCCTCATATACATAAGATAATCGTTGCCCACGGGGCGGCTGAGGCCTGTAAGAAATTCTCGAGTGCCAACGTGAGCGGAAGTCTTGCCGTGGCCTACGGGGATTTCGGTAACAGGTACCCTTTCCCGTTTATGGTGGATTTGGCGAGGAATGATCCCGTTCACATCCTTGATAGCCATAACCTAGAAATTATTTTCTCCGAACTTGATACGTTTTACGATCTAGCTTGCTATTTGATCGCGAAAGAGACGGCCATTGAGCAACTCAACTATCTTGCTTACTGTGGTGAAGAGGATCTGCTGGCACACTATTTTTTGAATTTTGATGGCCACAATTACTTCGTCGGATCCAAAGACAAAACCATAAATGGCGTCTTTGTTAGCGAGGGACAATGGCAAGATTTCGCCAAATCGGATGCGTACCAACGTAGAAAAAAGGCAAACGAAGTTTCGTATCTTTGGGACCAGATAATGCAAAGGACCTGTCAAAACGCGCTCGATGGGGTCTTATTGGGGGACGCGAATATTTTTGATAGTCGGAACGCGATCCAGGAGATGGCCAAAGAACCCAGATTCTCGAGGCGCGCCCTATCAGAAGCGATGATAAACGCGATCAACGGGTTTCCTAACAATCAGGAAGGAATCGTCCGTAATCTTTCCTTCATGCCCTCGTTTTATAAGGACAAGGGCTACGTTTTTCTACAGATTAGGCACCCGAACATAACTGACTATGAAAAGGAGTACCGCGCAAGACGGTCCAAAATGCTGCAGATTGCATGCGGCGCGGCAAAAATCAAGTTTAGCTACCTCAACAAGGTCATCGGCATTGCTATCGATGCTCCAAAATTCTCCGAACGGAATTCAGAAGACTTTGTTCTTCTGAACTGCGAAAAATGGTCAGAGAGAGACACAGCGCGTTATCAAGAGGCAAACAGAGGGCTTCAATTCTTCGAAACGAAAACGATGAAAGTTCAGGAAAAGACAATTAGTGATTTTCCACCAGCGGATAGCGCAAGTTAAGCGAGAGTCCGTGGTCGGGCCTTGAGAGACCTCGCCGCAGGCAAGCTCCGCCCCCTGTAGTGGCGGGTCTTTAGACCCGTGCTTTTCTCTTCTCGCTTTCTTCCTTGGCGATTCCACGCTTCTCGTACCGGTCTAAAGACCGGCCACTACAAAACCTTGGAAGAAGATTACAGGTTCGCGCCGAAAGCCAGCAGACGGCCATCGCAATCCTTCACCACGAACTCGCGGCAGCGCCAGGGCATGTTGCCAAGTCCCCGAGTGAATTCAACGCCTTGGGCGGCGTACTCGGCATAAAGTGCGTCGGCATCCTCAACTAACAGGTAGGCGTCGAGCAATTCGTCCGCGTATTTGTCCGGATTGGCGGTGGGCGGGGCGGCGCAACGGAAATGAATCACCTGCTGGTCGCGCGCCACGATGGCGTAGACCGGCGGAACCTGCCACGTGCCCAGACATGCGAAGCCAAGCTTGCCTGTGTAATAGGCGAGCGTTGCGGGAATGTCCATGGTGAAGAACACAGGCGCAATCTGACGGACCATGTGCCAAGTCTACCCCCGAATGGCGCGTGCACCACCGTTAACCTAACTAGAGAGGGTGCCGCCTACTTCGCGGCCTTTGCCTGCCTGCGGCAGGCAGGCGGAGCGTGCGGATTTTGCCCTTTCCTCACGCGAGAAAAATTCACGATTCTGGCTTCGGCAAGAAGCCGCAGCCTGGAGCTTCGGCAAGAAGCTCAGCCTAAAGAAGACCCGCCACTACATTGGGCTAAGAGTGCGCGCGGGAACCGACGCGTTTCGAAGCGAGCGAAAGCGGCGGAGGCGGCGGAGGCGGGTGAAGAAGCGACGCGCACTAGCGATGTCGCGGGCAATTTGGGCGCGAAGGTCTTCGGGGCCGGCGAATTTTTTCTCTTCGCGGAGGCGCTTCCAGAAGCGAACCTCCATGCGCTTTGCGGCGACTTCGCCGGAAAAATCGAGCAGATGCGTTTCGACGCTGAGCGAAGCGCCGTTGAACGTGGGGCGCATGCCAACGTTGGTTACGGAGCGGCGGCTCTTTGCTTCACCTTCGAGCAGCGTGCGTGTTAC
>JAOAPV010000134.1 GCA_025463055.1 Candidatus Acidiferrum typicum | reverse complement strand
CATCGCTGGCCCGGAAGCATATCCGCCCACGCCTACCACCACATCTGGATTGAAAACTTTGATGATCTTCCGCGCATCCACCACGGCCCGAGGCAGGTCGAACAGCGTTCGCAAGCGGGTGACCAGGCTTACGTTTTTGAGCGCGCCTACTTTCACCCGCATCAGCCCAAAACCCGCTTGTGGAACCAGACGGTTTTCCATGCCTCTGGCCGTTCCCACAAACAGGACTTCGGCATTGTGACGGGCTTTCAGTTCGCGGGCAATGGCCAAGGCCGGGATCACATGCCCTCCGGTACCTCCGCCCGCTATGAGAACGCGCATAAGAAATCCAGTGTAACTGCAACAGTGCACTTTGCGTATCGACCATTTTATTTGACCATGGTACAATTCTGTAGTCATGGAAGAGATTTCTATTTCTGAGTTTAAGGCCAAGTGTCTGGCGATTCTGGAACGGGTGCGCAAAACCCGTAAGCCTGTGCGTATTACCCGCTTCGGGAAACCTGTGGCCGAAGTAGTTGCTCCCTCCCCGGTCAAGGATCGTGCAGAATGGATAGGCTCGATGAAGGGACAAATGGAAATTATCGGAGATATAGTTTCTCCGGTGATTGATGAAAATGATATTGAGGCGTTGCAAGATTGAAGCTGCTGCTCGACACACACATATGGCTGTGGAGTTTGCGAGAACCGCAGAGATTAGGTCGCCGAATCCTGCACACGCTCCACGACCCGCAAAATGAATTGTGGTTATCGCCCGTAAGCCTGTGGGAAGCGTTGCTGCTGGCGCGAAAAGGCAGAATCAGCATTCAGGGCGACACCGCGTCATGGCAGGCGCGCGCTACCGCACGTTTTCGCGAAGCTCCTTTGACACTTGAGGTGGTGCTTGCCGCGCATGAGCTCGATCTCCACTCTGATCCTGCTGACCGCTTCCTGGCCGCTACAGCCAAGGTGCTCGGTCTTACTCTGGTGACTGCCGACGAACGACTGCTTGGCCTTGGCGAGATTGCCACGCTAGCCAACCGTTAACTCCGGTCCAGCCCTTCTAGTTACTCCAGTACCCAAATTCTGATTTTCAGAACAGAACCCAAAAAATCAACCGGACATAACCCTTTATGCTATGGTTTGTTTAGAAAACGCTTTGTTCAGAAAACCACCCCCGTTGCTGCGAAACCGGCTGAAATCGGGTACTTTTCAGGTGATTGCGCGCCATGATGCTTAAAGCTGCTGAGGATTTCAAAAAACGCACTTTAAACGCCCTGCCCACTCTGCTGGAGAAAGTGGCCTATATCTGTTCGCTGCAGACCGGCAGCGGAGGTTACATGCACTGGGGCTTCACGCGCGCTTATGGCAATCGTCCTACGCAGGACGCCATTTATGCCGCGCACATGGAGACAGCTTTAGCTCTAAGCCATGTGCCTGTGCGTGAGATTTATCAGGAATATCAGGAATCCGTCACGCGTTCCGGGCGGGTCGCGGAAATTCTCAGCCCGGACTCATTCATCCTGAAAGCGCCGGTTAACGGCGACGCAATTCTTTCGGCTCACCTACGTCTTCTTCAGGACTCTGTTGTTGCTCTTGCTCGTCAGGAGCGTACCACTCACCAAGTCGCATAGCCACGCCCACCACCTGGCCAAGGATTTCAGCCTCCTGCGGATGCTTAAGAATGCGTGCGGGTACCGGCGAAAGCGGATGGGATTGCAGCACAATTTCACCGCGCCGCACTGAGCACCAGCAGCAAACGTGCCCTTCGCGGGTCTCCACAAAATAAATCGGACGCTCGAGCTCCGAACGCCACTTCTTCTCTTCCACGCGGCTGCGGTCTTCATCCACCTGGATAAACGAACCCGGCAGCAGCAGCGGATACATCGTCAGATCTTCCATTCCGATGTAGGCGTAGGTGTATTTCTTTTTGGAAAGTTCCTGCAGATACTGCATGGGAACAACGCCCCAGCTCTCAATCATGCGGCCCAGGTCAGTGGAGCGGCGAACATCAAAACCTGGATCGAGCTTGGTCGGGATCTGCACATTACCGCGGCCTTCCGCCATTTCAATGCGGTGCGTCCTGCCCGGACTGCAAATGGAAAAATCGGCGGCGGTAAAGCTCAGATCCACGCCATAGAGCTTAAGCAGTTCGGTGAAATCGGCGCGATAAATGACCGATAGAACGTAAAGCCGGTAAATGCTGGGAATTACCCCTTTGGTTTCAATGTCAGACAGGCGGCTGGGATTGATAATGAATTCTTCAATCCCTCGCGATTCAGCCAAAGAGGTGCTGGCGAGCTCCACGTCCCGCAGGGTGTGGCCCATATGCTCACGCAAATCGCGTAACTTCTTGCCCGCTGACAACAACATTATCTACGCCCCAGGCCCCGCTCAAGTCGCTCCGTGAGCATAGGGCTCGATTTACGCCCCGTTCCGGAGACAAAGAATTCTAATCATTCACGCCGGAAGATTACAGTTGTAAGTGGCAATTGCACTCTCAAACTGCCTTTAGTTTAACCCTAAGACTGCCAGTCTGGCTAAACAAACCTTGGCCCATGCGGCTGCTGCTTTTTCAACCTGGCGCCTAATTCCGGAAAGAACTCATCACAGCATCAATTTCGGATTTCTGGGCCGCGGTAAGGGGAAGCAACGGTAGGCGGGGCAGGCCTCCATAATAACCGTTCAGGTCCATCGCATATTTAATGGCGGGGATGCCCATTTCAGAAACCACCCGCTTGGTCGCTGGCGCCAGGGCCAGCTGCTTCGACCGCGCCAAGTCAAGGTCGTTATCTTTATAGGCAGCCTGGATTTCAAAGCAAATCGTTGGCGCAGGCGCGGCAAACCCCAGAACGCCGCCGGTCGCACCGGCAAGAAGTGAGTCCAGCAATGTATGCGCCGCACCTACAAGCACCTGAAAGCCTACTTCCTTAGACCGGGTTTTTATCCTGGGTTTGGCAGCCACGGCAACATCAGAACTGCCACTCAACTGGCTCACGCTCACCAGTTGTCCGCCGTTTTCGTCTTTAGCCGGAGCAGCCTGCATCCGCGCTGTAACCGCTTGCTGGATCTCCGTGACGGTCGCCGTTCGCTTGATGTGCCGGGTGGCTTTTACCATGGCGGCAACTTTCTCCACGTTACCGCTTGATTCCTTAATTCCGATCACGTTTGGATGCTCCGCCAGCGCCGTAATAACGTCCAGAGGCAGATCATATGCGGTAAAAGGCGGCACAGTGTAAAGCAGCACCGGTAGCGGCGATCGGTCCGCCACCGCGCGATAGAACGCCAGCTGCGCCTCGGGAGTCATCTGCGGACGGTAAAAGTGAGGCGTACGCACAAGAGCCACGTCATACTTCAACTTTGCCGCGAGCTCCGTCAGGCGAAGCGTTTCCACGGCTGACTCGGCGCCGGTGCCGGCAATCAGCACTTTTTCCGGCGATGCCACTTCGGCGGTCACGCGCAGCACTTCGCGCCGCTCATCGTCGCTCAGCATCAC
>JAOAPV010000135.1 GCA_025463055.1 Candidatus Acidiferrum typicum | reverse complement strand
GGTCCGGGACCGGCAACCCCAACAACAACTTTCGCCGCTCCTCCCCCCACAGCCGGAATCAGCGATGCAGGGCGGGCCGGGATCAGTAATCTTGCTCCCCTACCATCCACGCTGCCGGGGCAAAGTTCCACCGTAGTCTATGTGACACAGCCACCAGTCGAAACAATCATCCCGGGTGCGCCGAGCGCTGTCGTCGGGAATAGCATTGCCGGTGCGCCCCTCGCCGCGGCCTCCGCCAATGATTCAGGCGGCAGGACCATAAACGACCTGGGGCCTTCTTATTATGCGGATGCCTTATCAGGCGGGACGACTAGCCTGGGTGAACTATCTGCGCACTATAAAGCGCTCAAGACAACAGTCAACGCGCGCGTTCTAACCAATGACGATATTAAGCAGATGGTGGGCAACAAGAATGGCCTGACCATGGCAAAGAACATGCCTCCGCTGAGGCCAGGATCTCTGGAGCAGGGCGGACAGGCTCAGAACACAGGATCTCAGGCCTCCGCCCAGACCGCGCAAGCACAGCAGCAGACGCAGGCGAATCCGCCAGCGCAAAGCGCGACCGGCAGCCAGACAGGCACGCCGCCGAAACCTGCGTCGAAAGACCAATCTGCTGGGGCCGGGGTCAGCGCGGAAAATTCCACCACGCCACAAATCAATAAGAACCAGCAGTCGAACGATGCTCAAGGCAGTCACCGTTTACCCGCGACCGCAACGTTCCTGCCCTTGTTGGGATTGTTCGGGTTAATCAGCGGAGGAGTTGGTCTCTGGTTCCGTAAGTTCCGGAATTAAAGATCTTTGGGAACGAAGCTGGAACGTCCCAGGTGAAATTCTCCCTAGGATGCTGGCCCTTCGCCAGCCGGTGCCGTCGCTGGCGCTTCTTCCGCTTTTCCGTGATTAATCACGTCCTTCAGTTCTTTGCTGGGCTTGAAATAAGGGATTTTCTTTGCCGGTACTTCCACCCGCGCGCCCGTCTTGGGGTTGCGGCCAACGCGAGGCTTGCGTTGACGGGTGCGGAAACTGCCAAAGCCGCGGATCTCAATCTTGTCTCCCGAGCGTAGGGATCGGACCACGCTGTCAAAAATCGTTTCCACGATGATTTCGCTGTCTTTGCGTGTCAATTCCGCCAAGCGTGAGACTTCTTCAATCAAATCGGCTTTGGTCATGGCTTTTATTCCACCTGAAATCGGCGTCGGCGTCAAGAACCGTTTTACTTACAGCGAGATACACACTTTTCAGGGCGGTTTTCTTCCTGGCAGCGCCCCTGGAATGTCAACCCTCGCCGTTGCTGGCTTCGGCAACTCATCAATTCCCAACGCTTTCGCAAAGTCATTGCTGCCCTGTGGGCGCCACCAGCATGGGGATCTGGTGCTGACGAAGCGCGGCAAGATGGCGAGTGGACGTTCCGTCCCCGCCAAAAATTACCGCGGAAGAACGGTCCCCCTCTCTCTCAGATTGTCCTGTATTTTTGTCTCAACGCGGCTGCTTCTGAAGCGATCAATAACTTTGGGCGGCACATCAGGGTGAGCGGCGCGGCTGCTCATGATGCAGTAGCTTCAGATGAGACTGATTCGTTTGATCTTGCGACCAACCTTCAGGATGAATTCGGCACCCAATGGCCTGTTCCAAATCAGAGCTTGGTCCTCTATTAGTTGATCGTCAATCCGCACAGCTTTCTGTTTTCTTTTGCGCTGTGCGTCGGTCGCAGAATCTGCCAGGCCAGCCATCACCATCAACTTGTCCACTTTGACAACGGGTTCATATTGAGACTGATCTGCCGCAGAGCCCGATCTCACATCTGCGATCGCAATCGTCTGGCTTTCAATGTTCTCCGGCACCTCGTCCTTCTGAAACTGTTTTGCCCAGTTCCCGTCCGCTGCAGCGGCGGCTTGTTCGCCGTGGAAGTCCTGTACAATCCTGCGCGCCAGCGCCTTCTTCAGTTGCATGGGGTGCTGCTTGCCGGTAGCCGCATCGGTCTTCATTTGATCGATTTCAGCGACCTTCACATCGGTCAGCAGCTCGTAGTAGCGCCACATCAGCGCATCTGACACGGACATGACTTTGCCATAGATCTCCTGAGGCGGCTCGCTGATACCGATATAATTACCGTACGACTTCGACATTTTCTGCACGCCATCTGTGCCCTCCAGGATCGGCATGGTCAGAATGATCTGTGATGGCTGTCCGAAATCTTTTTGCAGCGTGCGCCCCATATGCAGGTTGAATTTCTGGTCGGTGCCGCCCAGTTCCACATCGGCTTCCAGAGCGACGGAATCATAACCCTGACATATTGAATAAAGCAGCTCATGAATGGCGATGGGCTTCTCTTCCTGAAAACGCTTGTGAAACTCCTCACGCTCCAGCATCTGCGATACCGTAAATTTAGCCGCCAGCCGGATAAAGTCTTCAGCCGTCATCTTCGAGAACCAGCGCGAATTAAAATCAACCACGGTCTTCTGCGCATCGAGAATTTTGAAGACCTGCGCTTTGTAGGTCTCGGCATTGCGCTCAATGTCGGCGCGAGTCAACGGCGGCCGTGTAACTGAGCGGCCCGTAGGATCGCCGATCATTCCCGTAAAATCACCGATCAGGAAGATCACGGTGTGGCCCAGGTCCTGGAAGTGCTTAAGCTTGCGGATAAGCACCGTGTGACCGACGTGAAGGTCCGGCGCTGTGGGATCAAAGCCGGCTTTCACGCGCATCGGCTTGCCGGTCTTGAGGGAATTCTCCAGACGCTCGCGCAGCTCGCGCTCGTGGATAATCTCCGCCGCGCCCTTCTTGATGTAAGCCAGTTGTTCTTCTACAGGAGAAAAGTTTGCCATCAGGATTGATTATAGAGAACGAGCAGGAATCGCCGAATACTCTTGGTTTATAGGCG
>JAOAPV010000053.1 GCA_025463055.1 Candidatus Acidiferrum typicum | reverse complement strand
CGACAATCTCGGGAATGCGGCTTCCAGGGTCGGCACGACCGATGAGGCGGCGAATGCCTACAAACAAGCTGCCGAGCTTGATCCCGCGCACGCCGGGCAGTACTACTTCAATATGGGAGCGGTGCTGACCAACGCCAACATGAGCAACGACGTGAATGTGCGCAAACAGGCGCTGGAGGCTTTTGATAAGGCCATTGCAGCCGACCCCAATCGGGCTGACGCATACTACTGGAAAGCTCAGAACCTCATGGGGATGGCTTCCGCGGACAGCAGTGGGAAAATGACCGTTCCTGAGGGGACTGCCGAGGCTTACCAGAAGTATCTGGAACTGCAGCCAACCGGCCCGCACGCAGATGAAGCCAAACAGATGCTGGCGGCGTTGAACACCCAGGTTGAAACGACCTACGGCAAGAAGGGTTCGACTAAGAAGAAGTAGGGTTTCTAATCGTAGTTTGCAGGGGCGGCTCTGGCCGCCCTTTTCTTTTGGTCTTCGCGACGCTGAAGTTACGAAGGTCTATGAACGAGCTGTTCTTTCTAGAGAAGCGTGGCCACTTTCGCTAGAGTTGAGCTGAAGTGTGCGCGAAAGCTCGTTCATGAGGCATTGATGGCTGCGGCCGGCACGGCTCCAATTCAAATTTCGCTTGATCCGATTTCTGCAGGCGCGGGAACGGATGATTTACTAGCGGCGCTGCTGCGGGTGAATCCTCGTGTTAGCGATTTGATTTTTTCTCCGGGGCGGAAGTTCCAGATACAGGTGAACGGGGAATTCGTGCCCGTCGCCATGCCAGGAGCGCCTTCTCTGACCGCCGACGACACCAGACGGATTGCCTCTGACCTCATCGGCAATAATAAGGCTGCGATCAGCATGCTTCGCGAGCAAGGCTATTGCGATGTTTCCTATGCGATTCCGGGCCTGGCGCGATTTCGGGTGAACATATTTATTCAGCGGGGAAGTTGCGCGGTTGTTATGCGCGTAATTCCGACCGTGGTTCCGAATTTTAAAGCGCTTGGCTTGCCCGAGCACTTGCAAGGCATCGCAGGATTTCACGACGGACTGGTACTGGTGACCGGCCCGCGGGGGTCGGGAAAGTCGTCAACCCTCGCGGCCCTTCTCGATTGCATCAACGAAACCAAGATCTGCCACATTATTACGATCGAGGACCCCATCGAATTTCTGCATAATCACAAGCGGGCAACGGTGCATCAGCGGGAGCTTCACAGCGATACGCCGAGCGTTGTCCATGCGATGCGGGCGGCATTGCGGCAGGCGCCAAACGTGATCGCCGTCGGCGAGTTGAAGGACTGCGAAACAATGGAGCTCGCACTGGAAGCGGCTGAAACCGGTCACCTTGTGCTCTCGACGCTGAACACGTTAAATGCGCAACAGACAGTGGAGCGTTTCGTAGGAGCATTTTCCGCGGCTGAACAATCGGCGGTCCGCGACCGGCTCGGCAGGATGTTGCGGTGCGTGATCTCTCAGCGTTTGATCCCGCGCAAAAGTGACGAAGGAAGGGTGGCCTTATTCGAGGTACTGAACGCTGGATCGGGTGTTCTGAGCAGCCTGATGGAGAACCGGACGGTGAATTCCGCTGGAATAGACACTTCCCGTGAGCTTTCCTTCGATACAGAAATCGAAGAGTTAGTGCGGGCGGGAATTATCAGCTCCGAAACTGCTCTGATGTACGCAACGAATGCTCCGGCATTGTCCAAAAAACTCGCCGCCTCGGCGAAATAGCGGCATTCGCTTTTCCCCAACATCCCTCCTATTATTTCCGCATGGCAGCTCATCCAGAGCCGTCGGGCATTCTAAGCTTTGAAGAAGCTCGTGCCGTGGTTGAGGACCACGCGTCTCGCCTGCGGCCCAAAGGCCGGGAACTGCTTGGGCTGCTGGATTCCAGCGGACGGGTTCTGGCGGAGCCGATTCATGCCGACCGCGACTTCCCTCCATTCCCCCGGGCGGCGCGTGACGGATATGCCGTGCTCGCGGCCGACTTGGGAGTGCTGCCAGCGACCTTGGAGGTTATCGGAGAAGCACGAGCCGGTGCGGCGGAAATTCCGCCAGTCACGGCTGGGAAAACTGTCGCAATCATGACTGGGGCCGCCGTCCCCAGCGGAGCAGATGCGGTAGTCATGGTTGAGCACACGTCGCGCGCCGGAAGGCGCGTGCAGGTTACAAGGGGTGTTTCTGCCGGAGACAACATTGTTCCAATGGGCGCGGAAGGCAAACGCGGGGAGCAGCTGCTCCCTTCCGGCACGCGCCTGAGTTATGTCGAGATTGCGCTGGCAGCGTCGGCGGGGCGATCGCGACTGGTGGTGCATGCAAAGCCGGGAGTGGCCGTGCTTTCGACAGGGGATGAAGTGGTTGATGTGGACATGCCCCCAGGACCGAATCAAATTCGTAATTCGAACAGCTATTCATTGGCGACGCAGATTCAAGCCGCGGGAGGTGAGCCCGTGCTACTGCCAATTGCTCCCGACGAGCCGAGGCGGTTGCGCGAGCTCTTGATGGAAGGGCTGGACGCCGACCTCCTCTTGATAGCAGGTGGCGTCTCAATTGGAAAGTATGATCTGGTCGAGCAAGCACTCGCTGAAATGGAGGCCGAGTTTCTCTTTACCGGAGCACTGATTCAGCCGGGAAAGCCAATTGTGTTCGGGCAGGTTCCGTGTGGCGCGGGCGCCCCCGCCCGCGAAGCAGCACCAGCAGTCAGACATCGCAAGTATTTCTTCGGTCTGCCTGGGAATCCTATATCCACCATGGTGACTTTCGAGCTTTTTGCCCGGCCCGTGATCGAGGCGCTAGCGGGAATGGCGGCTCGAAAGCTGGCTTTCGTACATACCAAATTGAAGACGGAGATTCGCACCAAGACCGGGTTAAAGCGGTTTCTCCCGGCGCGTCTCTCGGGCGAATTTGAGCGCTCAGGGGTCGAACTGGTCCGGTGGCAGGGGTCCGGCGACATCGGTGCGGTGGCGCGCTCAAACTGTTATATCGTCGTGCCTCCTGACCGGGAAAAGATCGAAGCCGGAGAGTGGGTTCCGGTACTGCTAAGATAACTTTCCTCGGACATTAAAATTGCCCAGCAAGCTCTCACATTACGACCAGTCTGGCCGGGCGCGGATGGTTGACGTTTCTGCAAAGTCTGCTACTGCGCGAGAGGCTGAGGCGAGCGCGTTTGTAGCGATGAAACCTGAAGTGATCAAGGCTCTGGGGGACAATCCCAAGGGAGATCCGCTGGAAGTGGCCCGTCTCGCGGGAATTATGGCAGCCAAGAAGACGGCTGAACTGATCCCCTTCTGCCATCCTCTGTCGCTCTCGCACATTGATGTGGAATTGCGGCAATGCGAAAATGGGATCGCGATTTCCTCAATGGTAAGAACGACGGCGGAGACTGGTGTCGAGATGGAAGCGCTGGTCGCTGCCAGCATCGCGGCGTTGACCGTTTACGATATGTGCAAAGCGCTGGACAAAGGAATTGAAATCCGCGAGGTGATGCTGCAACGGAAGTCTGGCGGCAAGAGTGGCGATTACGCCCGCAAGAAATAGGCGATCTTCTCGCGGTACTAATGGCAGAAAGCTGACATGCAGAGCAATGTAAAAGTCCTGCTGGTCGATGACAATCCGCTGGTTCTGGCGATGCTGCGTGACGCGCTGGCGCCGCTGGCCAAGGTCACAACCGCGGATGATGGCGCGGACGCGCTGCTGAAAGCCGTGGATGAAGCGCCTGATTTGCTGGTCAGCGACTACCGCATGCCGGGGATGGATGGCCGGCAACTCCTCGAGAAACTAAAGAGCAGGTCCAGTACTGCCGGTATTTCCGTTATTTTGCTGGCAACGAAGTCCGACATCTCCGAGAAGCTCTCGGTGCAAGACCATACAGCAGACGATTTCGTCGAGAAGCCGTTCTTCCTGAAAGAAGCAACCCAACGCATCAAACGACTAATAGACAAGATTGCGTTGGAGAAGATGTCGAAGTCATCTTCGTCAGAAGGAGTGGTGCGCGGCAGCCTGTCGCAGATGAACGTCATCGATCTGGTGCAATCACTTGAAATGGGCCGCAAAAGCTGCCTGCTCACGCTGACCAACGACAACGAAAAATGCGAGATGTACTTCAAAGAGGGACAGGTGCCGCATGCAGCTTACGGGTCGCTTACCGGCGATGTGGCTGTGTTCAAAGTACTGAGTTGGGCGGGCGGGAGTTTTCAGATCAACTTCGAAGGCAAGACCAAGCAACAAACCACTACGCTGAACACGCAAGGATTGCTCATGGAAGGCCTGCGCCTGCTGGATGAATCGCGGCGCGACAGCGGCGGGCAGAGCGAGGAGGAAGAGGATGTCCTCCTCGACTCCTGAGACCTTTCGCGCTGCGGTGCTGACCATCAGTGACTCCAGCGCGCGCGGAGAACGTGCTGACGCCTCCGGGCCAGCCGTGGCGGGTGCTCTCGAGGAGCATCACTTCACCGTAATCGAATCCAGAGTGGTAGCGGACGACCATGGAGCAATCCAGAAGGCCATCGTCGAGCTTGCCCGCAAGGCGCGATTGGTTGTGACGACAGGGGGAACGGGAATTTCAGCGCGTGATGTTACGCCCGAAGCCACGCGGTCGGTTTGCGGCAGGATGCTCGACGGGGTCTCCGAACGAATGCGACGCGAGGGCGAAAAGAAGACGTTGTTTGCAGTATTGAGCAGGGGGCTGTGTGGCGTCTGCGGGACATCGGTCGTCCTGAATTTGCCTGGGAGCCCGACAGGCGCAGTGGAATCACTGCAAGCGGTGATTGACGTTCTGCCGCACGCGATTCAAATCCTGGCCGGAAAAACCGAGCACATGTCGAACTAAAAGAATTCACCACAGAGACACAGAGGCACAGAGAAGACAGGAAAATTTGAAAGACCGCAGCATTCCGGCTGGGTCTCTCTAGGTCTGGTTTTCTCTGTGTCTCTGTGTCTCTGTGTCTCTGTGGTGAAATGGGTTTGGATGAATACCCTCAAACACATTATTTCCCGTTACACCGGATTCTTGTGGGCGATACTCCAGCCGCTCGGGGTGTGGGGTGTGTTTGCAGTTGCTGCGTTGGATGGGGCCGCTGTCGGCCTGCCAATGGATGTTGTGGTGGGCGGGTACGTCGCGCAAGACCACAAGCGTCTGCTGCTCTACGTTCTAATGGCGGCTGCCGGATCAGCTTTGGGGAGTTTGGTGATCTACGCCATCGGATACAAAGGTGGGGAGGAGCTACTGCGGAAACGTGTTTCCGCGGCACGATTCGAGAAGCTGCACACCGCTTTTGATAAGCATCCGTTTTGGAGCCTCATGTTCCCCGCCATGCTGCCGCCGCCAACGCCGTTCAAGCTGTTCGCGCTCGGGGCTGCAGTCGCGGAGATGAGTATCAGCCATTTTCTGCTGGCGATATTCCTGGGACGCACGGTGCGGTTCCTTGTGCTGGGAATCCTGGTGCTGAAATTCGGCCCTGGAGTGATACACACGTTGCGAATATTTTTCAGCCATCATTTTCATTGGGTGCTGATTGCGGTAGCGGTGGCGCTCGCAGTGTGGCTGGTGCTGAGACGGCGCAAGAGCGTGAGGGCACGGCTTTCAGCTGTGCCGTAAACGGCAGGTTGAGGATTAGGCACGGCTGAAAGCCGTGCCCTCGCGTACCGGTCGC
>JAOAPV010000146.1 GCA_025463055.1 Candidatus Acidiferrum typicum | reverse complement strand
CCGCAGCGGCCTCTTCGAAATATTTAAGCGCCTTCTCGAAAAGCTGCTGGTTCATGTACGCGCAGCCGAGATTGTTAAGACGCGCGGCGTCGGCAGGATCGAGTTTCTTCTCGGGAGTGGCAGCGATCAAAATAAGTGCAGTCGCAAGCAGGCCACTCGTGCACAGCAGCAGTTTTGATTTCATCGCTAAAAGATTTAACCACAGAGGACACAGTGTTAGAGAAGGTCGCTCCTGTGAGACTCTGTGCCCTCTGTGGTTACGGTTTGGATTCGGCCGACAACTTCGCGACCTTCGAGGGAGCACCCTTCTTCGCCGGAGCCCCGTAGGCACGCGTTGAGACGATTCCCTTCCCTTCCTGCACAGTTACGGTTTGCCCGGCGTTCACATTCGTCAATTTGTCAGTCTGTCCGCTGGGCCACTGAATCTCAATCGAATCGGCTTTGACCTTTTGCCCGAGGCCGAAAGTCGCGACCAGCTCGCTTTGCGAGAGATAGCTAGAGCCGCTGCGGACCATCTTCCATTGTTTATCGGCGCCGGAACTGACCGTGATCACGGCGCCGATTCCGTCGCGATTCGACTTCACCCCAACCGGCTTAATTCGAAGGCTGCGATTGGTCACGCCTTCATTGTGAAACAAATACGCCCGGCCGCCATTTGTGGTCATCAGCACATCGAGCGCGCCATCATTATCGATGTCCGCGTAAGCCGCGCCTCGCCCGACTTTTGGCGAAGCAAAACCGCTGCCTAAAGATTCTGTTACCTCAACAAATTTGCCTGCGCCCAGGTTACGGAACACGTGCGGAGGCTCGTTGTAGCTCACGCGCTTCTGCACTTTTTCGATTTGGTCTTCGATATGACCATCGGCAACCAGAATGTCAGGCCAGCCGTCATTGTCATAATCAAAGAAGAAGCAGCCAAAGCCGAGCGTTACCAGCGTCGCGCGGCCGACTTCGGAGCTGGGAGCTTCATCCACGAAGAGCCCGTTGCCTTCGTTGTGATAGAGCGAGACCATCTGGTTGGCAAAGTTGCTGATTATCAGGCTAGGACGGCCAGAGCGGTCATAGTCCGCCGCGTCGACGCCCATACCCGCGCGTGCAATACCATCCTCACTAAAAGCGATTCCTGAAGGAACGGCTTTTTCCTCAAAGGTCCCGTCCTGCTTGTTGAGATAAAGCTTGTTCGGCTGAGTGTCATTGGCGAGAACAATATCCGGCCAGCCATCGCCGTTGTAATCAAGAATCGCGACTCCAAGACTTTTGGAAGTGTTATCGAAGAAATGCGCCTTCTCGGTAGCATCTTCAAACTTGCCGTTGCCGAGATTATGCCAAAGCCGCGCAGATGACCCCTTGTAGGATTCGGGAGTGCAGTACGACTTGTGCGTGCCGTCCAGTGTGCAGAACAGGTCTCCCTGAATCGACCACTGCACATAGTTCGCGACCACCAGATCGAGCTTGCCATCGCGGTCGTAATCCACCCACGCGGCGCTGGTTGAAAACTCGTTCGGACCCCAAAGGCCTGCGGACTTGGTCACATCGGTGAACGTGCCGTTGCGATTGTTGTGAAAAAGATGGCTCTGACCAAGCGCAGTAATAAACAAATCGTCGTAACCATCGTTATCGTAATCGCCGACTGCAACGCCCAGTCCAAACATCGGGATCGCTAGTCCAGATTTCGCGGTCACGTCAGTGAACGTGCCGTCGTGATTATTGTGATAGACCTTCGGGGTGGACTGCGCACCCGGATGCCCAGGCCAGCTTTCTCCATTGACGAGCAGAATGTCGGGCCAACCGTCATTGTCGTAATCAATGAAGGCGCAACCCGGGCCCATGGTCTCCGGCAAATATTTTTTGCCAAAGGCACCATTGTTGTGCGTGAAACGGATTCCCGCCTGCGCGGTGATGTCGCGGAAGGTGATTTGCTGGGCGGACGCACCCAGTGAGCTGAAAAGAGAAATGATGAGGATTAGAGGGCCTAAACGTCGCATTATTTCGAACCACCTGAAGTACTGACTGTTGAATATGTCGAACCTCGCTCGACCGAACGACTGAGGGCGCCTGCCCCCACATAATCCGTGGAGCGATGGCCGTCCCCGTCCGTCATCCCCCTAAGCTTGCCTAGGCCCAATGCTGGTAGCGGTACCGACACGTGCTCGTGAATGGCCTGACGCTCGTTGTTGTCCTCGGGATGGAGCTGGCGATAAGGTCCAGTAATGGTCTGCGCGGATTCGTCAGCCTTGAATCGAAGATAGCGGACTTGATGATCGTGGGCCTGTTTTGCATCGCCGAGGCCGCTGTAGCAAAGCATGAGGTTGTAATGCGCCTGCAGGTCTTCGGGATCGATTTCCAAAACTGCATTCAGCACCTTTACAGCGTCGGCATATTTGCGTTGCAGGAAAAAGATTCGGCCAAGATCGTTTAAGGCCACCCGGTCTCGCGGATATTGCGCCAGCACTTTCTGTAACTCACCGGCAGAGCCCTCGTAGTTGCCATCGCTGCGCAAAACACGAGCGTAGAAGTAATGCGCGCGCGCAAGGGTTGGGCTGAGCACGATCGCCTTCTGAAGCACGGTGCGAGCGCGGTCCATGTCACCCTCTTGCACAG
>JAOAPV010000032.1 GCA_025463055.1 Candidatus Acidiferrum typicum | reverse complement strand
TTTATCGAGTATCTGATTCCAGCCCTCTACTTGCCCGCTGTTTTTTGCGTTCTCCATGGTTTCATTTCCAATGAAGGTGAGTTTCGTCTGGCCGTTTCCAAAATCCTCAAAAATAACCACGTCGTGCGCATCGTCTATGGCCTCATGTTCTATTCCATAGTGCGCAGGCTCAACCTTGTTTCCCTTCGAGTCGGAAAAGTACATGGAGTAAACGATCTTCTCGTGCGGAACAATCTCGTGGTATTCCCCACCATTCCAGCCCTCCTGCCCATCCGGCGCTCTCATGCAGCAGAGAAATTTTCCTCCTACGCGAAAATCTATCTTGCAAAAAGGCGCAGTAAAACCCTTCGGTCCCCACCACTGCATCACATATTTCGGGTCTGTCCACGCCTTCCAAACCAATGCGCGTGGGGCATCAAAAACTCTAGTGACAACCATCCGCTCTGTCTCGTTAACCGTGTTTTTTGTCATCTCTGACCTCCTCTTTTTTCATTTGATTCACAACCACATCCAACTTATCGAAACTCTCTTCCCAGAATCGGCGATAGCTAATCGCCCAGTCGCTGACTGTCTTTATCGCCTCTGGCCTAAGCGTGCACACGCTCTCTCTTCCACGCTTCGTCTTGATCACAATCCGCGCCCGCACCAGGTAGGCAATATGTTTTGAAATCATCTGCTGCGAGAGTGCAAACGGTTCCGTCAATCCATGCACAGAGGCAGGCCCATGGGAGAGTCGTTCGATCATCCCCGGCGGGTTGGATCAGACAGAGCCGTAAATGTTGTATCTAACTTATCCACAACCATATGGTAGTGAATTTTCCGTCGGTGTCAAGTGTGGATTTTGGAGTTCCCGATTTCTGTTTCCTGATCTCTGAACCCTGTCACCTGCGCTAATTTATGCTTCCCCATGCGCCGCGTATCGCAGCTGGGTGCATGGTTTAACAAATAGGCTTCCTTGAGCAATTACTCATTAACTTGACGATTAGAGTGCCACCGCAACCTTCGCAGGGGCGCGAGCCGTCACGGTGGAGGCCCTGGCATCAGGGGCCGGGGGATGCGGATTGCCGTTGGAACCTGTTCTCGATGTATTGCCGGACCGTTGGGCAAGTGATCTTTGCCAATTGGCTTGCTACGACCTCCGCGATGAGTGGTAAATCGCCAATCCACTCATCGAGAAGATTCGTACCGGGAAATCGGCCAGTGTAGACCAACCTAGGTTGTAGGTTCCGTTCGGGGTATTACGGCCTGTGAAGTCAACTGCCGGCTCTCTTCGCGGCCGGTTTGAAGAGTGAAGCTGCTGAACGGTGCTCTCATCGTTTCTGGACCTTAAGGGCTGTTAGCTATTTGTCCGAGATCTCAACGACTACGGTATGTGCGTCATCTGTGTGAGATGCGGTCAATCGGCAGTTCCACATTTTCATGGAAAAAAGAGTATTCGGTGCGATGCCGAATGCTCTTTGGAATCCACAAGAAACTCATAGAATAAGTCCTTGAGAATCAGCCAGCACACGTGACCATTTCATCGAGCAAGTCGAAAAAATCACGATGTTGGCCCCATGTTGGACCCATACTCGAAGTAGCTTGATTTCGCACTCTGTATTACAATGAAAACAAACGCGTTGCGCGGTTCCCCGGTAGCTCAATGGTAGAGCATTCGGCTGTTAACCGAAGGGTTGCTAGTTCGAATCTAGCCCGGGGAGCCAACTCCACGACCACGTTTGTGTTTATCCGCCACTAAGTGCTGTCACTCCGATTGGATTCAGTGGCCGAAATTTTTGTTCGTCTCTACGACTAGAACCCAGTCTCTGGCCCCGGCGGCGTTATTACCCGGAATTGAGAACGTTCTGGAGCCCGAATTGGGGAACGAATCCCCGGGTATGTTGATGAAGATTGCGGAAGTCGGATCGAACCAACGGGCTTTGGCCGGTGCTGCGAGTGCCGACATACTGACGGCTATTCCGGCTGAGTTTGCCTCCGGAGGGAGATAGGCGAGGAGCAAGCTCCGGTCCGCGGCGGCGGCCGCCGTCACGTAGTCTCCCTTTCCATAAGTGCCGCCTCCGGCTGTAACCAACGTTTGCATTCCGCCCATACCGGAGGGCACCAACTTGTACCACGCTGTGGAATCCAGCAACGTGCCAAGACGCTTCATGTCGAAGGCGCCGGTAGAATTTAGGGCGGTTTGCCAAGGGCGTGGGTTTGGAGCCAGGCCCGACGACCAGCGAGACGTTGCAAAATCCCAGATGTCACGGTGGCCGAAGAAAGCTCCCGCAGTGGCGCCCCCGAGCACCGCCCAGTATTGGTATTTGCGGACGGAGGTCGGATCGCCCGGCAGCAAGGTCTCTTCTTCGTAGCCGGTCTCCTTAAGGTAAGCGGGACGAGCCGGCGAATATTTGTAGGCAACGCGCGACTCGCCGTAGGTAAGGCCGTCTTTTCCATTGATCCCGTAGGTGTATACGGCATTCACGTCCATCTCCGGAGCGAACGCGCGAACATCGGTAGAGATGCAGGGGTCATGCCAGTCTCCGGACCACAACTGCGAAGCACCGGCGGCTTTAATGCCTTGCATAAATTTCTGAAGACGTTTTTCGCCTTCCGAACCGGGCGGCGGCGTAAAATCTCCGCCAATTACCCACAAAATGTTGGCACGATTTTTGTAGCGCTTCCCGACGTAGAAACCAAAGTTGTAGCAGACGGTTTGCGTATTGGCCGCGTTCGTCAGCGTGGACCACCACCCCTCCGCACCGCCGCCATAACCAAGATACATGGCAGCAAGACTGACGAGCATGCCTTTGGAGGCCGCCAACTCGATGATGGAATCCGCGAAATCGAAATAGGCGTCATTCGGAGCGGCGAAATTATCGGCCACCGTGAACGGCGAATCCCCTCGCCGATTTTTGGGGGCGTCGATAGCAAACTTACGTTCCAGGAGATTGATGTTGACGGCGTTGAACCCTTTGTTGCGGCGATCGGTGAGGTAGGTATCGGCTTCCGCGTAGGTCAAATTGGCGATGAGGGATTGTGCCGAATCGCCCTGAATACGAAAAGGCCGGCCGTGCTGATCTACAAGGTAACGATGGTTTTCGGACACTTTGAGCGGAAAGGCGTTGAGGACTCCTGAGGAGGATGCGTGCAAATCGAAAGCGGTCGGGCGATAGGAGTTCGCCTGTATAAGGCAGGAACAGCCGACAATCAGAATGGCAGCGGTTATCAGGATCGGCGGTAATGGAGTAAGTGAATTCCGATGCGCCATAAACTATTCGTTTGGGGCGCCAGGCAACGATGGCCGGGCGTCATTTCACCATATATCGCTCAAGAAACAGAATCATCGTGTAAAACTGAAAATCCTGATTCCATTTCTTGCGAAAGCCATGCCCTTCGTCTTTAGCGATTAGCATCCAGACCGGTGTGCCTTGCTTCTTCAAACCGGACACGATCTGCTGTGATTCGTTCACCGGGACAAGCGGGTCGTTTTGCCCAGCCACGACGAGGACAGGCCTGCTGATTTTTTCGGTGTGCTCGAGACGGTGCGTTTCGGCGCGAACCACAGCAGCAAAATTATCCGGTGCGTCAATCGCACAGCGGATGCGTTCGGGAAAACGTTTGGCCATCTCGAGCGCGGTGTGATCGCCGCGGAACTGGCCCATTACCGCCACGTGCCCGGAATCGAGATCCGCGCGTGTGGCAATCCAATCTAACAGAGATTCAAGGTGACTATACGCATCCGGTGTCTCTGCTTTATTTGACGGAGAAGGTGACTGGCCGGGCAGCGGCCAGTTCTCGATAGAAGGATAGAGCAGAGCCACGCCAAGCTCGTTCAGGAAATAGTTGTTGCGGGCCAGAAATCCCGGCCGCCCTTCTGCTTGGATCATCACGAGTACGGGCCGCTTGCCCCAAAACTTCAGTGGCGGTTTGTACAGATACCCTGACAGCGCTTTTCCCTGGGGAGTCTTCCAAGCGACGAGCTCGGGTTCCGAATAAGAATCTGTTTGCAGCGCTGACTCGCCTACGGTCCAGCGTTCTAACTTGCCGCCGGCCAAATCCAGCGAATAGCTATCGTTTGTGCTGCGAGCTGTGCTGAGGCTGAAACCGATCTCGTCCTCCTCACGCCAGCGGATTCCCCGAATGAGACCGGCAGGAAGCTGGGGAAGGGCGATTTGCTTTCGAGTGTTTAAATCCATAACGTGCAGACGGCTGGAGCCTTCCTCGGTGCTTACGAAGGCTATCCGCGCGCCGTTCCCCGATAGGGCGAACTCATCTACTTGACTCTCGCTCGTCAAGTAGGCGAGCCGCTTGGACAGTAAATCCATATAGGCCAGGCGGCGAGAGCGGGACTCGTTGGCCGTGATGGCGTAAATGCCTTTAGCATCCTTACTGAATCGCGCGTCCAGAAAGGAGATTTTATCTGTGCCGTCAGGCGTGAAAGGCGAGCGCTCGCGGGTCGCGATATTGACGAGCCACAAGTGAGACTGTTGGGGTGAAACTTCCTCAAGCAGCAAGAGTTTGCTGTCATCTGGCGACCAATCCAGCGCCCGCCATCCTGCGCCAACAAGCTGCAGGAACAAACGGTTGGTGCGGGCGTCTTCAGGGTTCATCGTCCACAGATCCGCATCTTTCCCGTCACGTTTGGTGGAGGTATAGGCAAGGTTGCCGCCGCGCGTAGACCACGCGCCCAGCCAATTCCGCGACTTTCCATCTGTGGTCAGACGAATGCGACGGGTGGAGAATTCATAGCGGTATATCTGATAGCGTTCGTCGCCATTTTCGTCTTTTACAAAAACGACGGAGTCTCCCTCGGGATCGAATCGAGCGGTGGTGATTTCGTCATCCAGGAAGGTCAACTGCTGGCGCGCGCCATTAGGGGAAACGAGAAAATGGAGCTGAGGAACCTCTGCAAAACGCGTACTGATGGCCATCTCGCGCTTGGTTGGGTGCCAATCCGCAAAAGCTGCTTCGCGGAACGAAGCGTACTTCCCTGCGGAGCCCACCAAGGCCATGGGGACTGGCGGAATGCTTTCCAGGACGAGGTTTTCGCGCGGAGCCAGCGACTGGTCCTGTTGCTGCGGACGTGCGGACGCAGTGAAATGAGCGCCGAAGAATAAGGTCAGAAGCGCGGTAGCGACAAGCGGGCAACCACGAGCGACCTTTGAATTGTTGAATGCAGGTCCATTCCAGCGATCACCAGTCATCGGTGCATGATTGTAGCTGCGCACATCACAGTGAGTAAAGAACAGCTGCGAACGTGCCGCAGATCTTGTTTCTTATGGGTGACGTTTGAACGACACAAGCTGCATGATCCACTGCCCCGACGGACTGACTGGAGCGATCGCCGTGTAGCTGCCAGTGGCAGTGACAATGCGATCCTCGACGATATCGCCGTCTGGAGTGGTAATCATACGGCTGGTGAATCCGGCGCCCGCGCCGGTAGTGATGGTTTGAACGAGATTGGCGCCAATGATTAGGTCGTTGGCGTTGGTCGTTGTTACGGCTCCGCTGGAGCTGGAGGCGTTGTTGCCCTGAGCGCCTATCGCAACGTCCAAGGGACTGACCGTGTCGATGCCGGCGTACTCCAAAACGCGGACATCAGGGAATGCGGCAGGCCCGCTGAAGGTGACAGTAACCTGGTTGGCCCCGGCAGCGGCAGCAACGATGTTCTTGGCGTAGTAGATGACCTGCGAAGCTGTTCCAGATTGTACCGTCGGCGCCAGCGCTTGCGTGTACGGATTGCCAAGGGTATCCGTCACACCGCTCAGGGTGGCGGTGGAGTTATTCCAACCGATCACGACAACGTTCAAGTCTCCCGCAATTTGCGCGGCCGTGAACGTCACAGTGACGGAGGTTGGCGATGACTGAGGGGTGGCGAAATTTCCTTGAACGAACGTGATTACCGGCTGAGACACCGAGGTGGTGGCACCGGCGACGTTCGAATAAGGTCCGAGATTATTTGCCGCGTCCGTCGCACGGACCCGGTAGCTGTAGGTTGTTCCGGCGAGGAGGCCAGTATTGCTGAAGGTGGCGGATGCCGAGGTACCGACCTGAGCGAAATTGCTGCAGCCTGAACCTTGGCAGCTCTCGACCAAATACTGACTGATGGTCCCACCGGTTTCGGTCGCCGCGGTCCAACTGAGATTGATCTGCGTGCTGCCTACCGGAGCTGCGGTGAGGTTCGAGGGTGCCGTAAAGACTGGAGGCCCGGTAGTTGCGGAGGATGTATTGGAATACGCGCTGAGATTATTTGCCGCGTCTGTAGCGCGAACACGGTAATTGTAGGCAGTGGAGCCTAGCAGGCCGGACGTGTCGTTGTAAGTGGTGGTCGCCGAGGTGCCCACCTGAGCGAAGTTGCTGCAGGTGGCTCCCAGGCAGCGCTCAACGAGATACTGAGTGAGAGTGCCGCCTGTCTCCGTGGCGGCCGTCCACGCAAGATTGATTTGGACAGGACCGGACGCTGTGGCGGCAAGATTCGACGGTGGCGTGAACGTGGGAGCGGCCGTAACCGCAACCGCGATGTTGGAGTACGGACCGTTGTTGTTCAAAGTATCTTGAGCACGGACACGGTAGCTGTAGCTCGTAGAACCGAGCAGACCGGCGTCGTTGAATGACAGGCCCGCCGAAGTCCCAACTTGTGCGAAGTTAGCTGGAGTATTGGCGCAACCGACTCCCGCGCACCGCTCAATCAGATACTGGCTGACTGTGCCGCCGCTTTCCGTGGAGGCACCCCATGCGAGATTGATCTGCACGGGACCAGCAGGAGTTGCAGTCAGGCTTGATGGAGCGGTCGGAGAATTCGTGGACGTGGTCGCCGAAGAGATGTTGGAGTAAGGACCAAGGTTGTTCGAGGCGTCCGTAGAGCGAACGCGATAACTGTAACTGGTAGACGCGGTCAATCCCGTATCGCTAAACGATGTGGTGGCAGAAGTATTTACTTGGGCGAAGTTGCTCGGAGTGTTTCCGCAGTTGACTCCCTGGCAACGCTCGATGAGGTATTGCGTAATCGTGCCGCCGGTTTCTGTCCCAGCGGTCCAGGTCAAATTAATTTGCGTGCTGCCAGAAGCGGTGGAGGTGAGATTCGAGGGAGCGGTGAATGTAGGAGCTCCCGTAGTTGCCGTGACTATGTTGGAATAGGCGCTGAGATTAGCAGATGCGTCCGTAGCGCGAACGCGATAGCTATAGCTGGTAGAGCCCAGGAGGCCTGTGTCACTGAAGGCCGTTGTCGTTGACGTGCCCACTTGCGCAAAGTTGCTTGGCGTGTTGCCGCAATTGGCACCCGTGCAGCGCTCAACCAAGTATTGGCTGATGGTTCCGCCGACTTCGGTACCTGCGGCCCACGAGATGTTGATCTGGGCGGGCCCGGAGGAAACGGCTGCGAGGTTAGAGGGTGCCGTGAATGTAGGCGCGGACGTCACGGCGGTGGCAACGCTCGAGTAGGGACCCTTTGTATTGGCCGCATCCTGCGCGCGCACCCGATAACTGTAGCTGGTCGAGCCCAGCGTGCCGATGTCGCTGTACGCTGTCGAGGTGGACGTGCCCACTTGAGTGAAATTGCTGCAAGAAGCCCCGATGCAGCGCTCAATCAGATACTGGCTGATTGTCCCACCGGTTTCAGTCGCGGCGGTCCATGAGAGATTGACCGTGTCCGGACCGGCAGCAGTGGCGCTCAGGTTTGTTGGAGCAGTAGGTATTGGTAACGGCGCGCCTGTCTTGAATGCGGCCAGCGCGGCAGACCAGATATCTGATGCTGCTAAAGAGGTAGTTGCGGAAACGGGTCCAGCAATTGTTTGGGTCTGGTCCTCGCTAATCAGCTTGGACGACACGATATCCCTGATCGTAAAACCGGTGCCCGCAGTGTAGCTTGCTGAGTTGGCAGTCGCGACCGCTCCTAGCAGGAGGTCCCCATTGGCGGTGGTCGTCACGTTTCCGCTGTTTGGAGATGTGCTAGCGCCGTGCGCCGCTGCTGGAATGCCGTCGAGTGAGTTCGTCAGAGCCACCCCGGAATATTCCAAGATGGCGAAACGGAGTGTACCGGAAATGGTATCGGACACAGTTATGGTGTTTGGCCCACTGGCGATGTTCTCGGCATAAAAAATGGCTAGGGTGTGGCCATCGGACGTTTCGTCAAATTTAACAGCTTGCTTATAGGTGTTCGTCTTCGTATCGCTTACGGTGAAGACCTGTCCCGCCTTGCCCGCGCGGATCACTACTCCTATCCAGTTTCCCGCAACGTTGTTCGACGCGAAGGCGAGAGACGAAGACGTGGTGGTGCCCGCATCCCTAAGGATGTGCTGCACTAATTTGACGCCACCGGTCGAGGTGACCGTAAAAGCAATCCCGTTGCTGGCGACGCCATTCACGGTGACGACGACATTGCCGGTGATAGCTCCGCTGGGTACGGGGGCGACGATGCTAGTTGCGCTCCAACTCGTGGGCGTGGCTACCGTGCCGCTGAAGCTGACGGAGCTTCCCGTTTGGGTTCCGAAGTTCGTGCCGGTGATCGTGACTGAAGTGCCTATTGGCCCAGATGTTGGGTTGAGGCTGGTGATGGTGGGTGGCGGAGGCGCGGTCGCCGGCGTCGTCGCTACAGCTATATTGGAATAGCCACTGGCATTCCCGGCAGAGTCGACAGCCCAAACACGGTAACTATAGGTGGTTGAGGGAACTACTCCAGTATCGGAGACAGAAGGTCCGATAGGGTTGGCCACAATCGCAAAATTAGTGCAGCCTGCGCCCACGCAACGTTCGAGATTGTAGCTGGATACACCGACGTTGTCCGTCGAGGCCGTCCAGGAAAGATTGATTTGCGTACCGCTGACGGGGGTAGCAACGAGATTGGTTGGAGCGGTTGGGGGTGTCGTATCCGGCGGCGCGGTGACACTGACGACGTTGGAATAGGGGCTGGAGTTGCCGGCCGCATCCTGCGCGAGTACGCGATACGACTGGCTCTGCAGGAATGGATAAGTGCGAATGTCACTGTAAGTAGTAGATGTGCCGTTTATCGTGGCAAGCGGTGTGAAAGCGCTGCAACCCGTTCCCGAACAGCGCTCGATCACATAAGCGGTAACGCCGATGTTGTCCGTCGAAGCCGTCCAAGACAAATCGATACGATTGGGAGCGGGCGCCGTACCGATGAGGTTGGACGGCGCGGTCGGAGGTATTGTGTCATTGGGAGCGGCCCTGAAAGCCACCATTTGCATGATCCATTGGGCCGAGGGACTGACAGGAGCAGTGGCGTTATAGGAGCCGACGGCGGTCACTACCTTATCTTCAAGAATATCGGAATCAGGGACCGTGATCATGCGGTTGTTGAAACCAGGACCAGGTCCTGGAGTAGAGGTCTGGACGAGATTGGCGCCAATAATGAGCTCGGTTGGAGAGGTGGTCGTGGCGGGGCCGCTGTCGCTATTTGTGCTGGTACCTTGACTGGCTGCCACCGCATCGACAGGGTTGCTGCGATCAAGACCGCTGTACTCAGCAATTCGGATGTCAGGATCATGCCCGCCTACGCCGCTGAAAGTGACGGACACGGAATTGGCATTTGCGCCGGCCGCGAGGATGTTCTTAGCGTAATAAATAGACTGTGAGCCGACTACGCTTTGCGTGGTTGGGCCAACAGCGAGAACGTACTGGTTGTTCATCGTGTCGGTGACAGCGGTAACCGTTGCTGTTGTATCGTTCCATCCGACAACGACCACGTTGAGGTCGCCGGGGCCCTGGGGAGACGTGAAGGGCACGGTCACTAGCGGGATATTTCCATGTGGCGTAGCGTAGTTACCCTGGACAAAGCCGCCGGTGGAAGTAAGCGTACCGATCGTATAGACGGAAGGGGTGACTGGACTCGTCAAATAGCCGGGGCGGACCGCGATTGCAGTGATAGTGGTCGTGACGCTGACCGGGATGGGGCCGGTATATACCGACGAGGAGGCCGTGGGGACGGAGCCGTCAACGGTGTAATAGATGGTGGCAGCAGTATCCGCGTCACTGATGGCCACGCTCAGCGTGGTGGTGTAGGTGCCCTGTGGTGGGTTAAAGGTGGGTGCGGGAGCGCGTGAAGGAATCGAAGCCAGCAAACCGTAGGTATCGACTTGTCCCTGAGAACCGACGAAAACCTTTCCGTTGGTAACAGTGGCATTAACAAACTTAACGCCTAATCCTGCCACATCCCGGTTGCTTGCGGCCTGATCGCTGTTAAAGAGCTCGTTGGCGAGATTTGTGGCATCGTACGCATGAAGAATGGTATGCGCTGAACCATTCTCAACCGCCCACATAATAGCGCTGGTCGCGGACGGGCTCGCTGCCGAAATAATGGGTTGGCCGCCGCCAAACGGGAAGAGTTTCGTACCTCTAGAGACCGGGGTGGTCGTGAGCAAGCCGTTATTCAAATCGAACATTTTGCATACATCATCGATTCCGCACCAGTACACGTGATTTCGCCAAACTCCCGGTGTAGTGTAATTATTCTGGACATAAGCCAGGCTGGAGGCCGCCGGATTCGTCTGGTGTGCACCGATTTGATTCCAGATTTCCTGGACGATTTGACTGTCGGGATTTGTATAGGAACCATTGAAGTGCCCCATGTTGTCGCGGTCCAAGAGGTAAATCGTGCCGTCTTTGCCGCCAGCAACCATAAGATGAGGATGAGCAGTTGTGCCAAGCGAATCGGGAAGCAGTGTGGAACCAACCGAAGCGATATCCAGGTCGGCAGCGCTCAGCGCCGACTGGTTGAACGGTGCAAAGAAATCGAGGACGGCCAAAGTAGGAGTCGAGAATTTAACGAAGGAGTCGCCAAAGTTGGTCGTTCCATTGAAATTACCATTACCCGTACTGATATAGATATTTCCATTTGGATCGACGTCCGGGGCAGCACCGGAAGCCCACAATCCGCCGCCGATACTGCTGGGTTCGGTGCAAAATTTCGCGGCTTGAGTGAAGGACGATGCACCAAGGCTATAACCCAGCACCCATCCTCGCCAGGTATTCCTGTCGCCGCTGGAACCGAAGCCGACGTAGACAACGCCATTGATCAGCACTAGTCCCGGGCGCTGCTGCTGCCAATTCGCATCGAAGCTAGCGCTGCCAACGGTCGCCTGTATGACGAGGGAGGGGACCCTTTCCGCTCCGGTGGTGATGTCCAAGGCGTGGATGCGAAAAACAGCGGAGCCGTTTTCCTTTGTCTTGGCGACCGTGTAGAGGGTGCCGCCTACTGGGTCGATAACCGGCGTGGAAGTGATGCCGACTTCGGGAATGATGTCGTTTGTGCCGGTGTCACCGGCGGGCTGGGTGGTTATCCCGGCAGCGGCGTTGATGAAGCTGGTTTGCCAAATGGGCGTTGCGCTATCGGCGTCAAAGGCGTAAACGCTGTCGTGCTCGGTGGCGATAAATACCATGTTGAAGGTGCCCTTGCCGGGAACAACGACATTGGACTTGTAAAGAGGCTGCGCATAAACGTAACCGTCGACACGAAGTGTATAGAGCTTTCCAAAGGTGCTGGTATTGACGTTACTGACCGTGAGCGCAGTTTCAGCCAAATTTTGACCGGTGCGCCCATTGTCGTAGCGCTGAACCAAGACGTCCGCTGTCTGCGAGAGGGCGCTCGAGCAGAACAACAGTAAGGCAGGCAAGCAGATTAGCTTCTTCATTAGTGGACCGACCCCCGGATTTTGGCTAACGTTAGTTCGGACGAGCTAACGACAACTGTTTCGGCGTTACCGAAAGCACGCTTGCTTCGTGACTAGCCGCAGCCAAGTGCGAACGGACAAACGCGTCCTCATTGTGAGAGGCGACTTTCGAGACCAAGTTCTCGTCAGGATTGAGTTCGGACCCTTTCTCAAGACTGACGAACACTCGCCGCGAAAGCTCACCGAAGAGGATCAGGACAGATCCAAGGATGAGAAGATTGAGGGCGTCTGGTAGGGACATAAGCATAGCTGCGATCATAGATGGCGAGCTTGGATGCAAGTTCTCAACCAAATGGCCGAAAGGCTTAACAGACTCAGAAGACTAGGCTTACTGGCCAAACGGATAAAGTACGGATGGGCAAAGGGGAAGAGTTTTGCATACGTTTCCCGAAACAGTCTCTTCGGTGAGCGGGCAAAGGACCGGATGAAGAGGTGGAAGCGCCTACAGCGCGGAGGGTCAACGGCAAAAACTTAACTGTCGACTCTGCGGAGCCACGTTTCTCGCCAATAGTGGTAGATGGCTCTGGGACAAAACCGATGGTAATCAGAGGCACAGGCGACGCCCTCAAGGATGATGCAGGGTGATTTCATCTTCATCATCTTTCCGGTCCGCTCGTCAACGATCTGGTTGACGCGCTTGAGGACACGGAAACTGCCGCCGCAATAGCGAAGCATTTCGGAATCGAATAAGAGTCCGCGATTCTTGTTTCTGCGATCCAATGTAGAGAGGATCTCGTCTTTAGATCGAACTTGAACGAACTCACCGGGTTGTAGCTTGAGTTCGGGGCCGGTAGTGGTGGAATTGAGCGACCCTCCGATGTGCGGATACTGCACACCACTACGAAACTGTTGGACCTTATTAAAGGTGGTAATCACGAGCGCTCGAAAAACTTCAATGACACCCAGGATGGTTTCCAAAAGGCGTTCGGATTTCGAATCACCAAACTCGCGGCGAAGATTGCCGGAGCGGATGTCGCGGAGGTACTGGCGCAAGTCCCACCAGTAGAGCGTAGAGGTGAATTCGCGCAGCTGCGTAGCTTGACAAGTATACACAGGGGTATCCGTGCCCGAGGGGTCCGGGTGAAAAATTGCCTGATTGAGACGCTGTTCGGTGCAGGAAAGGGACTCCGCAGGAGCGGGATGTTGGGATGGCAATGATCGTGGAGCTTGGTCCTGTATCTGTGACGTCTTTAGAAAGTCAGTGTCAGCTCGCTTCAACCACTTCTCGTTCCAAAAGATTAGACAACCGGCATCGCAATCACCGTGTGAAGCGCCATCGCACCTGACGCCGGTAAGGTGGACAGCGTTTTTAACGCGCCGCAAACTCCAGTCCTTGATGTTGTCGCAAGTCTTGTCTGCACGTTTGGAGACACGGAAGCGCTTGCCGCAATACTGGAGCATCTCGGGCATAAAAGGCATGGCCTCGAGCCGGCCGTTCGAGTCGAGAGTGGAAAGAATCTCTTCGCGGCTACGGACTTCAATCAGGTCTCCCGACAGAAGATTCAGGTTGTTGTCTGTCATCTACACATTCCTATGGCTTGATGTGATGCCTCTCGGTCATTTTTCCGCTATCCGCGAAAAGCGGAGGCGCCACCTAGAGGCCGGATTTCACTTTATGGAGTTCGACATTCAAAAAAAGAATCCGCGAACAGGCTCGGTTCTGGCAACGATTAACAAGTCGCTCCGAAGGCGAAATTGTCGCAAGCGCTGCTCTCATTTCACGAGAGCTTTTCCTTGCGCGACTTGTTCATATCCCGCTGCAGGCAATTGCGTACTTGTGCGCCTGCGCCGAAGCCACCAAGTCTGAATATTGTCCCAAGCATCCGTCGGCCGGAGCAGCGATTCCGCAATCTGCAAGCAAACATTCCCAATAAGCCGGACAGGGTCCAGACGGAGGCCGAGAGCTTCGTGCCATTTGCGATGGTGCCGCCAGAACTGCTTGTTTCGAAAACGCAACACACTTTTCGCCAAAAATCGGTAGTAACTGCGCATTTCTACGCGCATGCGCTTGTCCAGCTCGGCTGAAGTCAAATATACGGGCCCATACTTTTGGAGGCCTGCAATCTCTGCAAGCAGCAGCGTATTGTAGTCAGTTGCAAAACTCGTGTTGCTTTCCGCGCGCGCCCCGCAAAAGGTGAGAATTTCGTGCACAAACCCGAAATCGGAAGAACCGAGAACATCGAGAAATGCCGTATAGTCTGCGTGAATATGCCAGTCGCTAAAAAAGGAAGGGCGCTGGCGCACGATATCGCTGCGGAACAAGAGGCTGCTTGCGGTGCCCAAGAAATAGGGCCCGCCCAAGAGTCTTTGGCGACAGATCTGTCGTCCTGGGACACAGCACAGGGGATACGGTAATCCCTGCCATCTAATCTTTTCGCCCGCCTGCGAATATGCGTTCACGAGCCCGAGCGACGGATAAGCTTCAGCCAGTTCCAGCATTTTCTCGATACACGTTGGAAAGAGCCAATCATCTGCAAAGAGAACCTTGCAGTACTTGCTTTCCGGAGAAATTTGCCGAAGCGCGACATTGTGATTCTCAATAATGGCAGCAAAGGCGGAATTGGAGTGAACGCGGATTCGAGAATCCTTCGCAGCGTACGATTGGGCAATTTCTAAGGTCCTATCGCTGCTGCAATTGTTCACGATGGTGTAGTCCCAGTTTGAATACGTCTGAGACAGGACGCTCTCGATGCAGTCGGCAAGGTGTTCCTCGCCGTTGTAGACAGGCGTGACCACACTGACCAAGGGAGCGTCGTTCATTTCTCTCCTGCCTTACTGCCCGCTCCTACCAGGGAGGGCTCATGGACCGTCCAATGCTGCGGAAAAAAGACGATGCCTGATCGGCTGTCAAGCATTCTTCCGGAGGAATAGACATTAGCCAATTCGACGTCGAGCTCGGCGCAATGCTCGACGTTGTCGTAGACAGGAGAGGCCGGGCCTGTGATCCATAAGGAGAAATAATATCGGGCGGGAAGGAGGTTGAGAAAATCAATGTGCAAGTCGACGTAGCCATCGCCGGGAGGAATGAGCGGGATATCGATCGCGTGATGCCACGTGCTCGTGTCGGTAATGAGTGTACCGAAGTCGGTGTAGAGGCGGAAACCGAAGCTAGGGAAGGCGACCGGCTTGTTGGCATGATAGTGAAAACGGATGTTGAGGGGGTCGCCGCTGCGGACGACTTGAAGAGGCTCACCGGTGGGGGTCAGATATTCGACGCCGGTGTAGCGGATTTCGCCCGAGCCGCGGCGATTCTCCACGGAGCGCAAGTCGGCCATTGCCTCGCGAGCGTTCGCGAAGGTATTCATGTAGGCTTCAATGACCTCGCGAGGCGAGCCGTCCATACATACTTGTCCAGCATCAATCCAGATGCATCGAGAGCAGAGGTTCTCAACGGCGGCCATGTTGTGAGAAACAAAAAGCACAGTGCGACCACCAGTGCGCAGTCCTTCCATGGTATTGAGACATTTGCGCTGAAAGCCTGCGTCGCCGACAGCGAGCACTTCGTCCACGATGAGGACATCGGGATCGAGATGCGCAGCAACGGCAAAACCTAGCCGCAAGCGCATACCCGTGGAGTAACGCTTAATCGGCGTATCCAGAAATCGCGCGACGCCGGCAAAGTCGACTATTGAGTCCAGTTTCGCCGCGACTTCGCCATGTTTCATGCCCAGGATTGAACCGTTCAAATAGATGTTTTCGCGGCCGGTGAGCTCTTCGTGGAAACCTGTGCCTACTTCGAGCAGAGACGCGACGCGGCCCCCCACTCGAACGGTGCCGGAAGTGGGATAGGTTATTTTCGACAGGACCTTCAGGAGCGTGCTCTTGCCGGCGCCATTACGACCGATGATGCCGACGACCTCACCAGCATCAACGCGGAAGGAAACATCGCGCAGCGCCCACAAGATATTGGAGGAAGTCGAGCGCCCGCGGAAAGGCGCACGAAGCAGACTGATCAGGCGTTCGCGTAACATGGTGTCGCGCTGAAGCGTACCTAGCACGAACCTCTTGGATAGTTTTTCAACAGCGATAGCTTGGCTCATAGTGGACCCGGAACGAGGCGGCGATCCTCCCTTCTGCACTCAGACAATGTCCGCAAAGGTTCTCTCCGTTTTCCGAAAATAAATCGCGCCGATGATCAGCAAAAGCACGGTAATAGCTACCGAGCTGCCCAGCAGGCCCCAGTCCAAGCGACGCGTGGTGAACAGAGACCAACGGAATCCTTCCAGAAGCCCGGCCATGGGATTGAAAGCGAGAAAAGGCTTCATTCTAGCGGGCAAGAAGTTAGCCGGATAAATGATGGGCGTTATGAACAGCCACATCTGAATGATGAAGGGCAACGCATATTTGACGTCGCGATAGCGGACGTTGAGAGCGGCGAGGAACATACTGACGCTGAATGACAGCAGCACCATACCGGCAATGAAAAAGGGCGCAAAGAAAAGAGACCATCCGGGCTTGATGCGGTAATACATCATCATCAATGCAAGGAATGAGGCGCCAACCAGAAAATCCACCAGGCCACTGAGCACCGATGCCGCGGGCAACAGGGCCCTCGGGAAATATACTTTCGTGACGAGCGGGGCATTGCTGATCAGGCTGTTTCCTGCTTGGCTCAGAGTAGTGGAGAAATAGGTCCAAGGAACCAGCGCACAGAACGAAAACAGAGGATAAGGAAGGCCGTCGCTAGGAACACCCGCAACCCGGCCAAAAAAAAGTGTGAAGATGATCATTGTAAACAAGGGCTGAATAATGGCCCACGAAGCGCCGAGCGCAGCCTGCTTGTAGCGCACCTTGACATCACGCCAGGCCAAGAAATAAAGCAGCTCGCGGTAGTGCCAAAAGTCTGCGAGCCATTCAGAATTCATTCGTGCACCTCATGTAAGCCTTCGTCTACAGCCGCTGCGTACCAGCCTCCGGAAAGGCAGATCTTATTGCCACTGCAAATTGATCTTTCTTGCGTAGAAAGCCTCAGCGAATCCTGTTGGAGAACTCGCTTCTACCCCGCGCAGGCGCGTCAGGGCCAGAAAAGTGTCATCCGAAAACCATTGTTTCGACGCCTGTGTGCGGAACGCCTGCTTAAGAAAAGCGGCTTTTTTCCGGCACGTCGATTCATCTAACGAAGAGAATACATTGGGCGAACCTAAATCTCCGTCATATTTAGGGATCTCGTATTCCAGGATGAGATGGTTGCGAAAAGTGTTCCAGGTTAGTTCATTGAGCACACGATGGTCCTGATGCAAGTCATGACGGTAGTGGGTGAAGACCAAGCTGGGATTGACGCGCCGCTTGAGGCGCTCAAATTCGTCTTTGATTTTTGCACCCAGGTATGGAAAAAACCCGTCGCGATAGGAGCGAACGATAACCTTTTTGGATTTTGCGCGCTTCAAGAAAAGTTGGGCACTGTGCAACGCTTCGCGGCGACGACGCGCGCTGGAGCTAAAGACGACCCAGTCAACGCGGACGATGGGTTGCACCTCGAGCAGGCGCAGAATGGTTCCACCACAACCGATTTCGATGTCGTCGGAGTGTGCGCCAAGGCAAAGGACGTGAAGGGGCTGATTGCCTAAGTGTGGAAGAAGAAGATTCATCATGACGCGCAGGGGATCCTAAGTTTCATTGGTAAGCGCATTAGCGACGGAGACCGCCGCCTCCTCGGGTTGCTGCGCATTTTTCCAGACCTCCCAAGGCGCCTCGCCCCGGGCGTACATGTCGTCCAACTGCTGCTTGTCCTTGAAAGTGTCCATGGAAGCGTAAAAACCATCGTGGGCGTAAGCAACCAACTGTTTTTGCGCCATTAGACGTTGGAAGGGCTCAAGGACGAGCTCCTCTCCGTTACGCATGTACTCGAATATTTCGCGCTTGAAAACAAAATACCCACTGTTGATGCGAAGCTGAGTATCCCTAATGGATTTAACCTCGCTCACGAAACCGTCAGAATCGGCAGCGATCACGTGATAGGTGAGATTCGGCTTGGCCGAAACAAAAGTAGCAACCTTGCCATGCTGCCTGGAGAACTCAACGAGGCTTGGCAGGGGCATGTCCGTGAGGCCGTCGGCGTAATTAGCCAGAAACATCTGTTCACCGGCGAGGTAGCGTTCAACGGCTTTAAGGCGTTGGCCGATATTGGAGTGGGTTCCGGTTTCGGCGAACGTAATGTTCCAGTCGTGGATGTCGCTGTTGAACAGCTGGAGATCTTTTCCGCCATTTGAGAGCGAAAAGTCATTGGAGACACACTCGTCGTAATGGAGAAAGTATTGCTTGATGACGTCGGCGCGGTGCCCCAGGCACAAGATAAAGTCTTTGTGGCCGTAATGCGCGTAATACTTCATCACGTGCCACAGAACGGGTCTGTAGCCAATCGGCACCATGGGTTTAGGCACATTGTCCGCATATTCGCGCAAGCGCATGCCAAGCCCGCCGCAGAAGATAACGACTTTCATGGAAGCCTTCTCCTTGAGATTCGCCTTAAGGACGAACCGTGTTCGAGCGACGAGGTCACGAGTAAACCTTCACTTCCGGGATCGGCACAACAAACTTGCCTCCCCAATCCCGAATGAAAGCATTCTGCTGCATGATTTCCTGCTTGAGATTCCAAGGGAGGATGAGCAGGTAGTCCGGCTGTGTGATGCGAATCTGGTCCGGCGGATAAATGGGGATGCGTGTTCCGGGTAAGAATTTGCCGTGCTTGTGCGGATTGCGATCCACGGTGTAGTCAATGAAGTCTGTGCGAATAGAACAATAGTTTAGGAGCGTGTTGCCCTTCCCGGGCGCACCATAGCCCGCGATTTGTTTCCCGCTGCGCTTTGCTTGGATGAGGAATTCGAGCAGCTTGCGCTTGGTTTCCTTCACCTGATCGGCAAAACGGGAGTACGTTTCGATTTGCACATACCCCAACCGCTCCTCGCGTGCGCGCAGCTCACCGATGCGCGAGGTAACCGGATGCAAGGAGTCGTCTGCATGGCGAGCAAAGATGCGTAGCGAGCCGCCATGCGTGGGCAACTCTTCCACGTCGAAGAGCGTCAGGCCATGCGCCGCAAAAATCTTTTCGGCAGTGAGCAGGGAAAAATACGAGAAGTGTTCATGGTAGATAGTGTCAAATTGATTTTCTTCCATGAGCCGCTGAAGGTGCGGGAATTCCATGGTGATGACCCCGCGCGGCTTTAGCAGGATCTTCATTCCCGCGACGAAGTCGTTCAGATCGGGAACTTGAGCAAGGACGTTGTTGCCGAGAAGCAGATCGGCTTGTTTCCCGGCGGCCGTAAGCTCGCGGGCGGTCTCCGTGCCAAAAAACTTCACTAGGGTCGGCACGCCCCTTTTAACAGCTTCAGGGGCAACATTTGCGGCAGGCTCAATGCCGAGGACTGGCACACCCTTCTGGACAAAGTATTGAAGCAGGTATCCGTCGTTGCTGGCCACTTCCACAACGAGGCTGCGTTCATCAATAGGAAAACGATCCGTCATCTGATCTGTGTACGCCTTAGCATGAGCAAGCCAGGAGTCCGAGTACGAGGAAAAATAGGCGTAATCCGTGAAGATGTGCTCCGGGCTGACGTAGGCCTCCAGCTGCACGAGGAAGCAGTTAGTGCAGACGTAGACGTGCAGCGGGTAAAACGGCTCCATTTGGTTCAAATGGTTCGAGCTGAGATAGCTTTCGCACAAGGGCGACATGCCAAGGTCTACGAAGGTGCACTCCAGCTTCGTCCCGCAAAACCGACATTTAGGATTGTTCGTCTTGGTCATCGATCTCTCAATAGGACTTGTACAGCGGCCGCATAGCGATTTCGGTGACTTCAGCGCTACGCGGCAGGTTGATGGCATAAAGCACCATGGTGGCCACATCTTCCGGCTGCATCAGCAACTCTGGCCGGTAGGGTTTCCCCTCTTCATGGAAAAGCTTCTCGGTGCGAGGTGTGGCTGTGCGTCCCGGAAAAACACTTAGGACGCGAATGCCGTCGCCGTTCACTTCATCACGGAGGCTATCGGCAATCGCCTTCATGGCATGCTGCGTGGCAGAAAATTGGCCGGCCCGAGCGCGGGCCTTCAACCCGCTGCTGGAATTCACGAAAACAATTTGGCCGGGCCCGACTCGCAGGAGGGGAAGAGCCAATTGCGTCAGCAGGTATGGTCCGCGGACATTAGCGCTATAGAGGGAATCTAGCTCGGAAACGGAAGCATTCGCATGTTCACCGTGGGAGATGAGGCCCGCGCAATGGACCAAAACGTCGACTCGACCGAAATCGTGGTCAACGTCTGCGACCAAAGCTCGGATATCTTCTTCGCTCGTGAGATCCGCGCGATACATTCGAGCGTATGGCGAATCGATGCGAGCGAGTTGCAGCACATTTTCAAGAGTATGCGTGCTGCGACCAACTAGGCAGGGGCGAGCGCCCTGCGCGGCTAAAGCCAGTGCGATGGCCCGTCCGATTCCCGACGTAGCGCCGGTAACGAGGGCAACACCGTCCCGCAACATTTTCGTTGCGGCGTCCGCGTTATTCACCAGTTGGTCTGCTGTAGTCATAGGGTTTTTGAAGTTTGTTAAACGGCGACAGCCTGTAGTTCCCTGGGACGCACAAGGGGTGGCTGCGTCTGGTACAACGCGTAGAGTTCCTCCGGCACATGCGCGAGATCGGTTCCGCGCAGATAGTCATGCATGCAGGTGCCTGTGGACTCAGAATCAACGTTGGGAGCGCCGCGGCGCGCAACTGCGTCATCAATGTGCACGGTTCGAAAGTCGATGCTCAGGCGAGTGCGGTTGGAAGTGTTGGGCACGCTGGAGTGCATCTGCGCGCCGGAAAATAACAGCATGCCTCCTGGCGGGGTAATTACGCGGATCTGGGGGTCGAGCTCGATTGGTTCCTCGGGACGAGGCTGCTTGCGAGTGTCCTCTTTCAAAAACTGAGCGGCACTGTGCCGGCTAGTGCGGTTCCATTCGTCGTAGTTGTAAGTTGCGGAGCCATTGCGCACTGGCTGACTCCAATACCGCGGATGAAAGGCCATGGCGTTCTCGGCGACGATGGGGTAAATGGGGATCCACCAGTTCACTTGACACATGGGAGCTGAGTACCAGGTATCGCGATGGGGGTGGAAGGCGTAGGCAATGCCGGTGGTGAGGTATTTGTCGCTGGTCGAGGTACGCATGCGCGGCACATCAAAGTAAGTTTTGGTGACATCACAGCCGGTCTCACGCAGGATTCCCTGGATACACTCTTTCGACTTCGAGTGGTGGATGAACTTGGGTTTGAGCTCGGCGAGTATCGTAGCGTAGCGCTCGACGGGCATATGAAACTGTGCCGTCTCGGGATCCGCGTCGCCAAAAGCCTCGGTGAGCATCTGACGCGCGAATTCGACTAGAGCGAGAGAGCTCGGAGTGGGCGACTGGACGACGATTTGCCCGCCGTACAACAATTCGCGCCGTTGTTGGTCGTCATTCGCCTGGTCTATATAAATGGAATTCATGATTCTGTCCTTTCGACTGATTCCGAAGGCATGGGTCGCACAAATTCGAGGCATTCACGCAAGAGACCCTGCTCCTGCAGGTTTTCTGCCGCAGCGCGAACAAGTTCGAAGCTCAGCTTGGAGCGTTCCGCAATATCCAGAAGCGAATGGCTGCCATCCGAGAGATTCAGAACCCAGAGCATGGCCAATTCCCTGGTACCCGCGTCCCGGGCACCGCCGATCATTGTGTACAGGCCGCGCTTTCCCAGCTGCGGCTCACATTTCGGATTCAGATTTAGAAAGGTTCCATTTCTTTCGAGTAGGGCAAGGATCTGGAGACAAGCGTCAAATGACTCGGCAAGGTTCTCCGGATGCACAAACGCCAAATCGTCCGCCGAAGTGTGATATTCGGGAAATGTGCCGTGTGGACTGCGCGATAGCCGTCCTACTGCCAGATTGATTCCAGGTGAGCAGAATTGCCTTTCGTCGTAACCGTAAGGCGAAAAATCCAGCAGCTGATGTTGATAAGCACCGTGGTGCAGCACGTGAGCGGCGGCAAGGTCGATATCTGCGCTGGCTTGCCGGCTCTTCTTATAATGTAGCTTTCCGCTGTCCCCCAAACCGGTGAGCACCAACCCGTGCCGAATCCGAGAAATCTTCTCTTCGTTCAAAGCCAACCAAGTGATGGCGCCAATGGTTCCGGGAATAAACAAGAATCGATAGGAGTACCTGCGCGGACGCATCGACAAGTGTTTCGCAAGGAAGGTGGCGATTGCGATGCCGGAAAGATTGTCGTTGCACATGGAGGGATGGCAACAATGCGTTGAGATAATGATTTCGTCAGGCAGCTCGCCGCTCAGAAAATACTCTCCATAGCTCAAACTACCGGGCTGCAGAGTCGAGTCGATCACAACTTCGTATTCGTCATCCGGCAAACCTTCGAGCTGCCGATGGCTGATACAGAATCCCCAGGTTTCGTTGTAATAGGAGGTACGGTAGGGAATCCAATCCGGCCGGTCTGGCAAAGTGAACAGATGCATCTTCAATTCGGCAAGGCGCATCTTGCGGCGTACCGGGGCGCTGTAATTCACGACGTGGAGATTCGAAGAACGGAAATCAATTACGCGCTCGCCACGAGAGTTCTTCACATAAGCATCTCGGATGTTCCACTCTTTGGGGACAGTCCAATCAAACACCTGGGTACCTGTCGGCACTTCGCGGAGATCCAAGGGGACGTACTGTCCGAGCACGCGCAATGTCTCCCGCAGGCCCTCACCGGTGATGCTGCGGCAGATCGGATAAAGGTCCGCTATCAAACGGTGCAGCTCACCGCCGATATCGCTGCAGACTGACACGTTGTGGAGTTCGGTCGAGCTCATTGACCTAACTCGACGTGGCAAGTGGCGAAGTCGGGATAGTTGCGATCGCGATCGAGAAGGATCCGCTCTGCGGATGGCCAGTCGATGCCGAATGCGGGGTCGTCCCAACGAACTCCGCGAGCACACTCCGGAGCGTAAGGGTGAGACATCTGGTAAAAGACCTCGGTGTCGTCGACGAGAGTTTGAAAACCGTGAGCGAATCCTTCCGGGACATAAAGCATCTTGCCCGTTCCCGCAAAAAGCTCGACTGCCAAATGCTGACGAAAAGTCGGGGAGGACTCACGTAAATCTATAATGACGTCAAAGATCGCTCCAGCCGTACAACGCACGAGTTTGACCTCGGCTGAAGGCGGCACCTGGTAGTGCATTCCCCGCAAAGTTCCCTTACGTTTGTTGAACGAGACATTACACTGCGCAACATCAGCGTTCAGGCCGCGCGCCACAAATTCTTCGCGGCAGAACGTGCGCGCAAAGAAACCTCGGTCATCGTCATGCCTACCCGGCTCAATGACGAAAACACCCGGCAATTTGGTCTTCGAAAAAATCACGTTTCACCCTGGCCTTAATTGGCTGCCGTAATCGAAGGTTGAAGCACGCTCTCGACATCGGCTGACTGCCAACGCAAAGTCGAATCCAGGCGCCCGGACGTCAGAAGACCCTGAATGTGATCTATGCGTTTGTAGCGTGCCCCCTCAAAGTCCTCGAGACGTAGGTCAACCTTCTGATAGGCCTCGTACAATTCGAGAGCACCCTTGCGCGCGTCCCATTGCGGCTGAAAATTCGGAAGCGTGCGGGAGATGCGACTGAAGTCCGCTCGGTAGCATCGTGTATCGGGACCCGCATCGACGGCGTACTCAATTCGGCAGCCCGGCACCGTGTCCTTCACAATCTCCGCCAGGTCGCGGATTTGGTAATTCTCTTCGCTGCGGCCGACGTTGAAGGCCTGGTTGTGTACCAGATCTCGAGGCGCTTCCATTACAGCCAGGAATGCGCGAGAGATGTCTTGGATGTGCACGATAGGACGCCACGGAGTACCGTCGCTCTTGATGTATACACGGCCGGTAGTGAAGGCCCAAGCGACCAGATTATTGAGCACAAGGTCAAAACGTAGACGGGGAGAAACGCCGTATGCTGTGGCATTGCGAAGAAACGTTGGACTGAAGTTTGTGCTCGCCAGCTTGGCGACATCGCGCTCCACGAAGACCTTCGAAGCACCATAGGGCGTGACAGGGTTGAATTCGGCGGATTCATCAAGGATCTTGTCACCGGCAGCACCATAGGTGCTGCACGAAGAGGAGAACACGAAGCGCTCCACCCCGGACTGCTTTGCGCATTGAGCTAGATGAACGGAAGCTCGATGGTTAATTTCGTAAGTCAAATTTGGATTGAGGTTGCCAAGCGGATCGTTGGATAGCCCAGCGAGATGTAGGACTGCATCGAAACCCTCCAACTCGGATGGCGTAACGTCTCGTATGTCCTTGCGAATTGAGGGAAATTGGCGGGGAGGCTCGCCAAAGGTACACGGCTCGAACAAGCCGCTGTCTAAACCAACGACTTCATGACCGGCTTCGGCTAACAGCGGAGCCATGATCGTGCCGATGTATCCAAGATGGCCGGTCAACAACACTCGCATGGTTGAACCCTCCAAAACGCGGAATAAGAAAGTCGGTTCGCAGATTTTCGCTCTTGGGTGAGCAATCAGGGTGCCACTCGGGCTTTTGGTCTAAGCAGCAAGTGGATTGGAAGCTTTGAAAACAAAGGGGATATTGGGCCGAATCCGACGAGCTATCCTGACGATTTCCTTTTCGGGGTATTGTTTTTCACATCCGAGGGAATGGAAGGATCGCAGATCACACAAAAGTGGAAGTCTCCTTCCTAAATTGCCGGAATTACCGGGTGAAACAGATAGTTCCCATTGTAAACAATAGACTTACGATCGGGTGAACTGGCGGGAGAATTGCCGCTCTCATGACGTTAAGGTCTAGAGCGAGCGATGCCACGGATAGGCTCTCATCAGGTTCCCGCGCGAACACTCCTGCTTATCGGAGTGGATTCGGTCGCGTGTGCATGCATCCTCATCTTTGCTACCGCCCTACGGTTGTCAACATCGCTGAGGACGGAGATAGATGATGGCGCGTACTGGGCGAGGATAGTCTTGGTGGTCGCGGTCTGCGAGACCTCGCTATATTTCAACGATCTGTATGACTTCCTAGTCGTTCGCCGACGTACCGACCTGTTCGCCCGGATGACGCAGGCAGTCGGCGCTGCGTGCGTGGTCCTGTCCATAATCTATTTTCTAGCCCCGACTGCGAGCTTGGGTCGAGGCATCACCGTTCTGGCATCACCCTTGATTTTGGCATTTCTGCTAGGTTGGCGGCTTTCTGCAAATGCGACGAACCTGTTAGCTCGCGGCAACGAACGAATTCTCATCGTCGGAACGGGAGATGCCGGCGTTTCCCTGGTGAAGCACATTCTAGGACATCCTGAATACAACATGAAAGTTGTGGGGTTCCTGGATGAAAAAGGGAGAGACATTGGGAAATCTCTGGTCAATCCCAAGATCATCGGAGCAACCGCCGACCTTCAGGAAATCGTACAGGCGGAAAAGGTTGACCGTGTGATTTTGGCCCTTAGAGAACGCCGAGGAGGCACGCCGCTGCGTGAACTGCTACAGCTTAAATTTGCCGGTGTCGGCGTGGAAGACGTTCATAACTGTTTCGAACGCCTCTCGGGCCGGATTGCGCTGGAGCATCTCTCACCCAGTTGGCTGATACTTTCCGATGGTTTCAAGAAATCGCCGTGGTTGCGCGCTTGCAAACGTGTGATTGACATCTTGGCATCTTCCGTATTGCTGATTCTCAGCATACCGATTTTGCCTTTGGTCGCACTCGCAGTCTATGTGGAGTCCGGCACGCCGATTTTTTTCCGGCAGACGCGGGTAGGGTACAGGGGCCGCGAATTTGAGTTGATAAAGTTTCGCTCGATGGTGCAGGACGCCGAGAAAGACGGCCCCCAATGGGCCAGCAGACAGGACAGCCGCGTCACTAAAGTGGGCAAATTCATTCGAAAAGCGCGCTTGGATGAGCTTCCTCAACTATTCAACGTGTTGCGCGGGGAAATGAGCCTAGTGGGCCCCCGACCGGAACGCCCCGTATTCTGCACCATGTTGGAGAAGAAAATACCGTATTTCAATCTGAGGCACTCGGCTCGTCCGGGGCTAACGGGCTGGGCGCAGGTGCGGTTTCGTTACGGCTCCACTATTGATGATTCCAAGGATAAGCTCGAACTCGATCTCTTTTACCTGAAGAACCCCTCGTTAGTCGTAGATTGCGCGATCCTTTTCGAGACAATCAAAGTCGTATTGCTGCGGCGAGGGGCGCATTAAAACTCTGCGTATGGATAAGGCGACCATAGAGACAGAGGAAAAGGAAACTCTGGCTTTGACCTGCAAAACAGGACCACAGCTTTCTCTGGGAGAGCCTGGGAATCAGAGTCTGCCAACGCGTGTATTGTTTCTTACTGACTCATTCTCTCCTCATGCCGGGGGGTCACGCGAATACTATTACAACATCCTTCGCGAACTGGTGGATTTGGGAGGCACAGAAGTCGTCATCCTCACAAAAAAGGTACCGGGATGGGGGCTCTTCGACCAGAAGCACTCCTCGATCTCCTTTCGAATCCAGCGAAGGTTCAAACCTCTTAAATCCTACAAATACGGCGAACTACACAAGGGCGTCTTGCCGTTTTTTCAAGCGCTGTGGCGCACCTGGCGTGACTCGCCTGAAATCATTCATGCAGGAGATCTCTATCCACAGGGGCTCATCGCGTGGCTTATCAACCGACTGACTGGCATACCCTATGTCGTTTACGCCCACGGCGAAGAGATTATGCAGACCGATCGCTTTCGTTATCAGCCGCGCGTTCGCGACCGGATCTACAAAGGTGCCGCGACTGTGGTCGCCAACTCGGAGTTTACAAAGAAGCAGCTTCTGCGCATTGGAGTAAGTAAAGACCGCATTGTAAAGATCACTCCGGGTGTTGATGCCGCTCGATTTCGACCCGAGCGGCCGAATGAGCAGTTGAAGTGTCTGTACAACCTCAACGGTAAGACGGTCATTCTCACGGTGGCTCGCCTTGTGCCCCGCAAAGGCCATAAAGCGGCGCTGCAGGCTTTTGCCAGAGTGTGCCGGGAATTCCCAGAAGCCCATTACCTTATTGCGGGGACGGGACCTGAGGAGCAGAAACTACGGCAGTTAATTGAACAGCTCGGAATGCAGGGACGAGTAACTTTCACCGGATACGTTGCAAGTGAAACTCTGCCGAATCTATACAATTTGTGCGACATCATGCTCCTCGCAAATCGTGAAGAGGCAGATGGCGATGTCGAAGGCTTCGGGATCGTATTCCTAGAGGCAAACGCGGCGGGAAAACCGGTGATTGGAGGACGATCCGGAGGCGCAATAGAGGCTGTCGCGGATGGCGTAACGGGCCGTTTGGTCGATCCAGATAGTTCGGTAGAGCTAGAAGCCATTCTGCGAGAGTTTTTGAGCAACCCCAAGCTTCGGCAGAACATGGGTGCGGCTGGTCGTCGCCGAGTCGAGTCCGAATTTAATTGGAAACAGAGAGCGCAGAGTCTCCATGAAGTGAACTGTAAGATTTTGTATGGCCCCCTCCAAGCATCGCCCTCACAACAGCTGCCAAGAACTAGACTGGCCCCGCGGCGCAGGCCGGAACAAGGAAGCAGCTAGCATATGCACTCTTACGGAGCGCTGGCGATGTATGTGGGGGCAATTCTTGCTACCGTGCTTTCGATAACCAAGAATCCGCGCATAGGACTCTATTTTCTTGTTCCGCTTCTCCCCATGCAGACAGCGCGTTATTGGCTGCAGGTTTATCCATTGGGTGAGAAAATGGTGGATATACTCCTGTTGGCCGTGCTCATAGGGTTGCTACTTCACAGCGAAAAACCTCTCTTTGTAGCTTCTCCCTTGAACAAGCTGATCGTCATATTTTCCGTGCTGACGTTTCTGGGCTTATGGGAAGGGTCCTTCCTGCAGGACTTGCCGCTGCCAATAACCTATCTAGATCCGCGTTTTTCCAATTGGAAGAACTACGTGGAGATGATGCTCATCTTTTTCGTCGCGGCGGCAGCGCTAAAAACTCCCAAGCAGATGGTGATTATGCTGGGGCTTGTGTGTGTGTCCGTTCTTGCGGTTAACCGAAACTACTACAGCATTATCGGCGGTCGAGACTATTCCCAATTTTCTGATCAGCTTCGCGAAGCGGGGCCCTTGGGATATGCAGGGGAAAATGGGATGGGCGCCTTCCAAGCCCAAATGGCCGTATTTCTGCTCGGCCTCAGCACTTTCTCGAAAAAGAAGTGGGTTCGGCTGGGACTTTGGGCGATTGCACTAACATGCATTTATTGCCTAGTCTTTACTTTTTCGCGTGGCGGCTACTTGGGCTTGTTGCTCGGAATTCTCGCGCTGGGGTTAATTCGAGAGCGTAAGCTTCTTCTGCTGTTAGCCGTATTGTTGGCTGCTTGGCAAAGCATCGTGCCCAATGCAGTTCGTGACCGCGTGTTTATGACGTACCAACAGGGAGAACTCGATTCTTCGGCACAAGAACGCATCGCTATTTGGCAAGATGCGATAGACGTCATCACGCATAATCCGGTTCTCGGAAGAGGCTTCGATACGTATGAGTTTATGGGGCGCGTGGGGCAATATCGCGACACACATAACTACTACTTGAAGATCATCCTAGAATTGGGCTTGGTCGGTCTCTTCTTTTTTCTGTGGATGATTGCTTGCGCGTCCCAAATGGCTTGGCGACTGTTTCGGACGGCGAGCGATCCGACACTTTGTGCGATCGGGTGTGCCCTTTTTGCAACGATCGTTTGTGCTGCAATGGTGAATCTGTTTGGCGACAGGTGGTCCTATCTCCAAGTGAACGGATTTTTGTGGGTTTTCATGGGTATGACGGCTCGCGGTTTGTGGATGACCCAAAGAGAGCGGGAACAAGAAGAAACAGCCGACATAACCGCAGGAATCGGATCTTCGGACATGACGGAAGTTGTCTCAGCATGAGCACTGGCGAGATGGAGCAACTGGCCAGGGTGCAGGGAACAGGTCACGTTCTTTTCGTCATTGACCAGCTCTGTGAAGCCGGAGGAGCCGAGCGAGCCATTCTCCAAACGATCCGGTTGTTGCCCAGGTCGCGCTTCCGCGTCAGTTTGATTACTTTCCGGATTGACGAAAGGCTGCAGTTTTTTCGCGAGTTGCCCTGTCCGCACTTCGTGTACCCGTTAGGTCGCACGTATGATTGGAACGCTTTGCGAGTTGCTCGCAAGATTCGGAGATTTATTCGCGAGGAGAGGGTGGACATCGTTCACACGTTTCACGAAACCGCGGATTTATGGGGCGGGTTGGTTTCCCAAATGAAGGATGGTCCCGCATTGGTTTCGAGCCGGCGTGACATGGGAATACTCCGTGCGCCTAAACATCATCTTCTGTATCAGCTAATGAGATCGAGATTCGATCTGGTTCTCACTGTCTCCGAAGAAGTGCGCCGCTATTGCATCCAAAATGATGGCATGCCCGAAAGAAAAGTGTCCACGTTGTACAACGGAGTGGAACTAGAGAACCTTGCGCATAAAAATGGCCACTGCGTGCGTGAGCAATTTAGTTGCGAGAGTGGAGCGCCATTAGTGTTGACGGTTGGTCACATTCGCGAGGTTAAGGGCATTGACGTCCTGGTGAAGGTCGCCGAACGAGTGGCTCTGCAGTTTCCTAAAGTGCAGTTCATGATTGTTGGAGCTAAGACCGATCAAAAGTATTTTCAAACCGTGCAGAGACAGATCGCAGATTCGGGCATGCAGCAGAACGTTCGGTTCGTTGGCCCGGCGGAAAACGTCGCATCGGTTCTGAAAATGGGAGACGTGTTTTTCCTGCCATCCCGAAGTGAAGGTTTCTCAAATGCGCTCATCGAGGCTATGGCGTGTGGATTGCCTTGTGTGGCGACGAGAGTTGGCGGAAACCCCGAAGCAATTGAGGAAGGACATAGCGGGTTCGTCGTGGAGAATGAGGACGTCGAAGGCGCGGCGGATCGAATCCTCAGGCTATTGCGCGAACCGAAATTGGCGAGGGCGATGGGATCAGCAGGCAGGGATATTGTCAGCGCGCGGTTTACAGCCAAAGGCATGATCGATCAACTCGTCGCACACTATGCTCATCTCTTGGCCGCGAGGCGGGAGAAAAGCCCTAGCCGGTTTTGAAAACGTATTTCTGAGTACCACTCTTTCAGACGTTTCTTGGAAAGCTGAAAGCTGAAACATAGATGCCCTACGTGTTCGACCTTGGATGTGGAGAAAGGGAAGAATTGGCTGCAGAAATTAAAGCTAGAGTCATGGTCGACCAACTCGCACGAAACGTGAGCAGCTTCTAGTCTCGAGGGAGAGGAAAAATGTTGACGGCCTTTGAAACCATATTCTGGGCGTCGATTGGAATACTGACTTACACTTATCTAGGATACCCGCTTCTTCTGGCCGTCATTTCCCGGCTGATTTCGCGCCGTAGTCCAGAGCCGGGCTACACACCTAGTCTGTCCGTACTTATTGCCGCTTACAACGAAGAGGTGGGGATTCGAGCAAAGATTGAACGCACACTGGCTCTCGATTACCCTCGGCAGAAGCTGGAAATCCTCGTCTTATCAGACGGCTCGACAGATCGAACAGACGAAATCGTGAAATCCATTTCAGATCCCAGAGTTCGCTTACTGCGTGTTGAGGGACGTAAGGGTAAGACAAACGCGCAGAATGAAGGCGTAATGTGCGCTCGAGGTGAGGTCCTGGTTTTCTCGGACGCCACCACGATCTATCACCCACAAGCCCTGCTCTATCTGGCCTGTAACTATTCCGACCCGCGGGTAGGTGCGGTGAGCGGCAGATATCAGTATCTCGATTCGGATGGCAAATCGCCCACTGGACTGGGAACCGTGGCATTTTGGAATTACGAAAACTTCATAAAGATCATGCAATCGCGAATCCGCACGATAAGCGGATGCTGCGGTTGTATTTATTCCGTTCGACGAGAAGCCTACACAGCCCTGGCGCCGGAGGTGATTAGTGATCTCGTCCAGCCATTGCACGTTATCCAGCAGGGCTATCGAGTTGTTTTTGAGGATCGCGCGGTTGCGTATGAGGAAACGACACAGTCGACCTCCGAGGAATTCTCGATGCGCGTGCGAGTTGTGACCCGCGGCATGCGAGGCTTGCTAAGCGTGCCCCGCCTGCTTATGCCCTGGAGGTTTGGCTGGGTATCTTTCCAGCTTTGGTCGCATAAGCTGCTTCGCTGGTCGGTTCCCTTCTTCTTGCTATTGATTTTGACGAGCAACGTTCTTTTAGCGGGGACCTCCTTTTACCGGCCTTTGCTTCTGGCTCAGGTCGTGTTCTATGCCGTAACCTGCTTTTCGCTAGTCATTCCCCTTCAGCGTGTTTGGAAGCCATTGGGCATTCCGCTTTACTTTTGCACTCTAAACGCTGCCGCCTTCTTAAGTGTCTTGGAAGTTTTGCGAGGGAAGAAGTACGTCGTGTGGGAGACCGTGAGGACCTGACCTACCATGCGCATCGAATTTCTTACACAAGACGATCCGTTATACGTTCTGCCTTTTTTTGAAGAGTTTATCTGCGGCTATGCATCCGAGTTCGAGATCATACAAATTTCCTGTTCCCCGACGATGGGTAAGCGCAAGCGAATGCAAATGCTGAAGGAACTGACGCAGTTGTACAACGTCTGGGGAATGGGACGTCTGGTTTCGCGATTGATCAGATCGAAACTACTTGGGGTTTTTCCGAAGGGGATGGGTGCTGGAAAATATGCCTCACTTTCACAATTGTGCCAAGCCTATAGCGTTCCCTACGCCAAAATAGGCAATCCGAACGAACCGGAGGTTGTAGATAAGGTGCGGCGACGGTCACCAGACGTTATAGTTTCTGTCGCCTGCCCTTTTATTCTTAAACAACCGCTGCTGTCCATAGCTTCCAGGGGGGCGATAAACATTCATCATGCACCGTTGCCGAGGTATCGAGGTATGATGCCAACCTTTTGGCAGATGTACCACGGTGAGAGAACAACTGGACTGACAATTCACTCTATGGTTGAGAAATTGGACCAGGGAGAAGCGTTGCTACAAGAGGAACAGCCCATCCAGCCGGGGGAATCCTTGGACCATCTCATTCGCCGATCCAAACGGCACGGAGCGCATTGCATGGCGAAGGTTCTGCGGCAAATCGCTGACAATTCGATAGCGCCATCGGTCCTAGATCATACGCAAGGAAGCTATTTTACTTTTCCGACGGCCGCTGAGATCGACGAATTTCGGCGCCGAGGACTAAAGGCAATCTGAGTCTCTTAACTCTGTTCCGACTCTTGATAAAACACCATGAACGCTACCTCTCTAGAAAATCTCAGGAAATTAATTAGGTGGGGGTGGGTTTACTTCCTCTACTTGAGCGGGCTGACGTATTGGGCCCGGATGAGACTTGCCGCGTCAGGCGAAGTAATCGTATTGACTCTTCATCGAGTTTTGGAAGACGCGGAAGCTTCGACAACACGATCTCCAAGCGGAATGATCGTTAAAAAACAAACCTTTCATGAATTATTGAAATATATCGGGAAGGGATGCGAGATCGTCCGGCTGGAAGACGCGTTTGGGCCGCGACAGGCTGGGGGGAAACCCCGCCTCGCCATTACATTTGACGACGGCTGGAAAGACACGGGTGCCATTGCATTTCCGTTAGCTGAGCAATATAGGATGCCCATCGCAGTGTTCGTCTGTCCGGCCTTGGTCGATAAGGTCTCTCCCTTTTGGCCTGAACGCATTATCGGTGTGCTGAGAGCAGCATCCGCTGATGTCCGCAGAAAAAGCCAGTTCGCCGATCTCTGCCGGGCGGCGGGCCTTGATGATCCGTCTTCCTCGCATCGCGGTGCCCAGATTGAGGAAGAAAAATTGCTCTCGCAAATCAAAAACCTGTCAGCACGAAAACTCCAAAAGCTCGTGTGCAGTGCCGAACAATTGGCAATTCATTGGGGTAATCTCGAAGCGCCTGATCAATTCGAGGGAACGCTGTGCTGGGAAGAGCTGATCAGATTGCACGAGCAAGGCGTAAGCATTGGCTCTCATTCACAGAATCACGCGATCCTCACACAGCTTGAAGAATCGGAAGTCGCCGCGGAGCTCGTGGAGTCAAAAGCGGAGATTGAAAGAGTTTTAGGCCGGCCTTGCACGCTCTTTGCTTACCCAAATGGTTCCTGGTCCGAACACGTCCGCCGTTCGGTAATCGAGTTTGGGTACGCACGCGCCTTTATCAACGCACCGGGACTGTGGAAGCGTGATAGAGATCAGTACCTAATTCCACGTGTAAATCTATGGGAGGGGTCTTTAATTGGTCCTTTCGGTAGGTTTTCGCCTGCTGTTTTCCTCTACTCCACGTTTTGGCGATTGTATCGGCAAGCCGGGGCTTAGCTCAGTCAGATGTCGAACATTCGCCGACCTTCGCAGGCAGGTTTGGTACAGGTGCATGCCTGTCCGAAATTTGGCCACCCTGTCAGTAGCAAATAGAGGAGTGAGTTGTATAGGATGACCTCTGTTGGAATTGGGCGGTTTAGACACAAGCACCGCCTGCAGAAACCGTTCAACGCGAGGCCAGCGCGGCCCAGGGCGCCGGCAAGCTACTTTTTGTGGGAAGGGGTTTTTCGGATGAAACGCATTACGAGGTGTCTTGCTCTCTTGGTCGCCGCAGCGTCCTCCCTTGGTGCTTTTTCTGCTCAAGCGCAGACAGCACCCCCACGGATTTTCTTTACCGATCTTCTAAGCGGGCCAAATGCGGGCGGAGAGAATAACAACGGAACCATTCTGACCATCTATGGCAAGAATTTTGGTGCGACGCAGGGAAGCTCGAGCGTCACGATCGGTGGCAAAGCTGTCGCATCCTATCTCCTATGGGGAGGCCGAAGTAAAGCGGGATCAACCGCTGCGCAGCTTGAGATGATTAGTGTCGCGATCGGTTCGGGGGCGGCAAGTGGGCAGGTTAGTGTGACGACTTCGGCAGGCGCTTCAACATGTGAGAATGCTCAGGACAACTGTCAGTTTACGGTGCGCCCAGGAAACCTCTATTGTGTAGCCACTACCGGGAGTGACGGCAACTCTGGTAACTTCCCCTCGTCGTGCTGGGCAACGATTGCAAAGGCGAAAAGCGCCCTCGCGGCCGGGGACGTTGCATATGTCAAAAATGGCGTAAGTCAGAGCGTAGTGGAAAACTACAATGCGGCTTTGGCGATCATCAATAACACCTGTACCGCGTCGAGTCCCTGCGCTTTGGTGGCTTATCCGGGCGCAATTGCCACGATTGGCACAGATAGTATGGTCTACGGGATTCGCAATCCAGCAGTCGGTGGAGCAAAATCAAACTGGGTTATTGCAGGGTTCAATGTCCGGGGAAGCACCGCATTCGAACCGCAGCAGGTAGACAACTATCGTATCATCAACAACGACTTTTCTTGCCCCCGCGGCGGTGGTCAATCAGCGTGCATGCACACGGCTCAGGTAACGAATTATTTTTACTATGGCAATTACACTCACCATGTGGGCGACCAAGCGACACAAATCGACAAGTATTACCACGGAAACTATTTTACGACCGACTCCAACCACATCTGGATGGGTTGGAGCGAAGTAGACAATAATCCGAACAACGTCACGACTTCAGGTGGCTGCCGTGCGGTGCAATTCTACTCAACCGGGGGTTCGAATCAGTTTGACTTGCACATCTTCAACAACTATATCCACAACGCGATTTGTGACGGTATAAATTTTTCTACAGTGGACCCATCCAAAGGAACCGTCGAAGCGTATAACAATGTCGTCTTTCACGTAGGAACCGGTCCGGACCCTGCAAATGGCTCTTCGAACTATAGCTGCATAACCGTCGGTGGAGGGTCATCTGCAAACGTTCTGGCCTACAACAACACGTTCTATGACTGCGGCGGACGCCGAACATCTGACTCCGGCGCAGCCGACCCCGGTCCGCTATACATGAGCAACAACATCGTTTATCAACTTTCTGGTGAGTCCTACATAAATCCCAATAGCAATGCCTCGCTGCTTTCCGGATCTAACAATGTGTGGTATGGCGTGTCGGGAGCGCCGTCGCAGACTAGCGCTAACATTACGGTAAGTCCGCTGCTAAGCAATGTAGGTACAGACTTCACATTGCAGGCGACAAGCCCGGCAATTGGCGCAGGCATCGGATCCCGCACAGCTATCGCGGATTTCGTCGGTAATATCCGACCTGCAATCCCGTCTATCGGAGCATACGAGTTCAGCACGACTATTGCGGCGCAACGGCCGAATCCACCGACAAATCTGAACGTGGTTGTTAACTAAGAAGCAGCGCGAACCCGGCCCGGGAAATCCAGCCTAGGCCTGACAACTAACTGGTCGGCATCTACGTCCCCGAACGCCCCTTCGCGGCAGTCCAGGACCCGGGTCTTATAAGGGAGCTTGCTCGTGCCACGCAGAACGTCAAATAGAGAAGAGTTAGCCCTGGAATCTCCAGCCATCGTCCCCGCGGTATTAGCCTAGCTGCGACCATAAGGAAAATGGGCAGAACCAGCAGCAAGGCGAAAGCGTCGAAGAGGATCCAGCTGCGCTGTAAGATGGCAAATACTAGGCAGCCCAGTAGTCCCAGAGTGCCCAGTAGCGTATATACAGAAACCGCTACCACTCGCCGATTCTTTCGTTTGTCAGGGTCCCTTAGGAATACGGTTAAGACGTGAGTGCCGTGCCACCGATGTTTGCGAAAGAATCCTGCTAGCGTTCGTGGTGTCCCGAGGTGAACTACTCCCAGCCCTGGGTGGGATCTTACTGGCAAACCGTCCTCCATTACTCGCTGGCAGAGTTCAAAGTCCTCATTTGTCTGGATCGATTCGTCAAAGCCCCCGAGGCGCCTGAAGGCGTCCGCGCGAATAATCAAATCACCTCCGGGCACATAGGAAACATTCTGTTCCCTTCCGTGCAGCCTGTCGTTGGTCCAAATTCGTCCGACCCAGGTAGCATCATCCGGAATACGATAATGGGCTCCGCATACGCCGGCACCAGAATTGTTAATCGTCTCGGTCGCTGTGGTCAGCCATTCCGGTGGCGCCAGACAATCTGCATCGAGGAAAGCAAGGATCGTCCCACGAGCTTGCGACGCTCCGCGATTGCGCAGAGCAGAAATGTGCGCCTTCTCAAGGGTCAAGATTTTTAAACACAAGCGAGACTCGAATGTCCTCACAACTTCGATGGTCCGATCCGTGGACCCATTGTCAACTACGATAACTTCGAATTGGTCCTTGGGGAGCAGACTGTGTGAGAGAAACTCAAGGCAGCGGCCGATTACAGTCTCTTCATTCAGCACCGGAATGATTACAGAGATACACGGCTCGTGGCTAACGCGCGCGGTCTCCGTCGCCGAATACAGTGATACAGAGATATCGCTCAATTTCGTCCAGACTCCATAGGAGAGAGTATGCGGTCCTCAAATTTTGTCGAAAGAACTTCGCTGTAAATTGATAGGTATGTTTGAGCCATCACTTTCGAGGAGAAGTTCGATTCAACGATGTCAAATCCAGCTTGGCCGAAGGAAAGTCGCATCTCTCGGTTCCTTAGTAGCCGGAGAAGTGCGGATTCGAGTTCTTTCGTGTTACCAGGTTCCACCAGCAGGCCACTCTTTCCATCCTCGAGAATTTTCGGTATTGCGCCGACACGGCTAGCCACTACGGCCTTCTTCGCCGCCATTGCTTCTAGAACCGCAAGCGGCATTCCTTCGGTTAAAGAGGGCAAGACAACCACATCGAACGACGAGTAGAGATCCGGAGTGTCAGAACGCTGGCCTAAGAAGAAAACGCTATTTTCGATACCCAATTGGAGCGCCAAGGCCTCGAGTGACCTGCGTTCTGGCCCTTCACCGCAGAGTACAAATGAAATGGAAGGCAATGTGTTGAGAATTGCCTTCGCCGCGCGCAATAGGGAATGCAAATCTTTCTCAGGCGCGAGTCTTCCGACATAGCCAACTAACAAGCCATCTTTCGATGATAGATCATTTCTTAAAACCGAGCGACCATCACGGAACCGCTCACAGTCTATGCCATTCCTCACGACTGTAATCTTGCGATCGGGCACAAGCGATCGCAGCAGACGGTGGCGGACACTCTCTGATACAGCACACACCCGGTCGAAGAATCGGAGCTGCAGCCTATCTAGTAGGCCATAGGCGCGCAGCGACAAACTTCTTCCCGGCCAATTATGTGAAGTGGCGATTGTCTTTACCGACGTTCCTTTCGCCGCCAAGAGTCCGTAGGTATTTGCCTTGTAACCGTGCGTGTGAAGGATATCGATCCTGCCACGCAACAGGCAATCCCGAACGCGTCGGATTGTTTGCCTATCAATGCGTCCTTGGCACTCGAAAAGTTCAACTTCTAATCCTTGACTTCGTGCGGCGTCGGCAACCTGAAGATTCGGACGATGGACATTCAGAAAAACCCCGAGACTTGCCGGACAACCTAAATGAAGCAATGCGCGCGTCAACTCTAACGCCATGTTCTCGGCGCCGTACAGTCCGCCGCTGCTGATCAACTGTAGGACACTGGGCCGCGACATTAGGTTTTCGTTTCCTTACCGGAATACTGGCTCTCTATGCTTCGGTTCTTTCGCGCCAAAGCTCTCCATACTCTCTCGTACGAGCGATCTCCGATCGCCCTCTTCACAGCCGACGTCGCGAGATTTCGCATCCTGGCGAGCGCTACAGGTGCGCCACGACCTTTAAGCCATGCAGAAATTTCATTCTCATCCGTGGTTCTCGTCACCATCCAGCGACCCAATACTTCAATTCCGTCTTGTTTTTTGGTGGTTGCCCAAGGTTCTGATATGAATAAGCGCTCATAACCGGCATCATGGCAGGCGAGCAGAACCCTTTGATTCCATCTGCCCCCAGGGGCCGATATCGCGGACACTCTGATGCCCAAATGACTTTCCAGCTCAGACTTTGATCGCCGAAGTTCCACGTCAAGCTCTCGATTTGAGCATCGTGACAGGCAAGCGTGAGACCAACCGTGGGATTGAACCTCGTAGCCGGCGCGCGCGATCTCGTCGACATGCTTCCAGGACATGTACCCTTCGCGTCTGCCTACCCAACCCGCTGTAACAAAAAAGATCGCCTTGATCGAAAACTCTTTTAAGACAGGGAGCGCTAAATCGAATTGAGAGATATGGCCATCATCAAAGGTGATCGGGCATGAGCCAGATTCCGAATGTCGGACATCTGCCAATCTGCGCAGGCAACGAGCGTGCTCTGCAAACTTTGCTAACGAAACGCTGTAGCGATACTCCGGCTCGGTATTCGATATTTCGTGATATGTCAGATAACGAAACGTTTTTGTTGCGTGCAAACTCGTGGGGGAAATGCCGTCAGACGAGATCATTGTGGTTTCACAAACTCGCGGCCGTGACAGGAACCAAACCCTGTTCGTCATGCGAAAGTCCGATGAGTGTGTCGAATCGATAGCGTGACAATAGATATTCGAGTTTACTCATCGTCCTGTTCAACGCTGTGTAGTGCCGCAGTCTGGATTTCAACTTCTCCCTTATGCGCGGTTGCCCCGGATCCAGTTCCCATGGATGAAAATAGACCACAACCCGCTCACGATAAGATTTTTCAAATTTCCGGAACACCCACCGAGTATATGCCAACGGCAATACCCTCAGGTATCCACCCCCAGCGGCAGGCAAGTTCTGTCCAAACAAGCGGACCGTTGCGGGCGGATATTCTTTCAGCGGCATTCCGTTCTTGCATTTGAGATCGTGAGGAAATCTTTCGCCGCCAGGAACGCCGTACAAGTCGTGGATAATTGGATAAATACTTGAATCGTAGAAGAAGCCTTCCTCAGCAAGAATGTCGAGAGCCCACATGCACTCCCGTGTAATTGACCAGCTTGGCGCGCGGTAGCCTCGCACCCTGACGCCAGCGGCATCCTCAATCGCTCGAACCGCATCGCGTGTGTCACTTCGAAATTCTTGCGGTGTCAGCGAATAAACCGTGCGATGCCAGTAGCTGTGACAAGCAAGCTCATGTCCGCGCGCATGGACATCTCGCACAAGATGGGGAAATTTGTCCGCGATCCATCCAACGAAGAAGAAGGTCGCCTTAACTTGATATCGATCAAGAAGATCCAGGACGCACTGGGTGTTGGCAACCACGCGCGAGGACCATTGCGGCCAGCTGCTTCGAGCAACAGAACGCGCAAAGGCCTCGACCATGAAATAGTCTTCGACATCCACACTCATGACGTGGACGGGCCGCGAACTCCGGATGTAAGGAGACGGTTGAATCACTCCAAGAAGATTCCCAACCCGCAGCGCGATAAATTAGAGCGCCGGGAACCTTTAGACAGCACGACGGCCTCCGTTCTTACTTGCGTAAGCCTGTTGTTTTCAGAGTGTTATCAGAACGAACAGGGCTATGGGAAGCCGGGCCCGCGAATGTTTTGGCGCTTATGGGCAGGCACTTACCATCGAAGCCCCGAACGCTACCGCGGACGAACTCCATTCTCCGTTCCCGTAAGGGGCGTTCGAGTTATAGGCCACTAACTCCTTATTTATCAGGATGTTCCGCTGGTCCAGAGCAGAACTTAGGCAATTTCAAACGGAATTTGATGTGCTCTTATCTGCGTGGCACTGTGCTTTGGCCTGCCCTAAGTGCCTAAGGCGCCATTGCCGGGCAACTTTGGGCGGCGGCGCCATACCACGGTGAGGTCGCTGCTACCCCAGTTACGTCTAGAATCGTTGGCAAAGGTTTATAGCAGAGAGGCGCATGAGCTTGGTTACAGTGGTGATTCCGGCGTACAACGCCGCAGCGACGATCTCTGACGCAATTGACTCAGTCCTAGCGCAAACTTTGCAGGACTTTGAGATCATCGTATCGGATGACGGATCGAATGACGGCACTGCTGCACAGGTCTCTCGCTATCGCGGGGAATCGAGAATACGCTACATAAAGCATGAAAACCGAGGCGCATCGCACGCCAAAAACATAGCGTGCCGTCAAGCTAGAGGCGAATATCTGGCATTTCTTGATGCGGATGACGCGTTTGAGCCGACGGCTTTGGAGAAGATGGTTCGCAAGGTACGGGCCACAAATGCGGCTTGGTGCGTCGTTGACGTACTCAAGAAAATTCGAAATCAAAGCGTAATCAGAACCACAAAAATTCCGACGGGCGACCTCCTTTTGTCTATCCTTGCCACTGATTTCATTACGCGAAGCCCTTTCTACGTTACGAGCGAGTTCCTGGCAATCGGCCTATATGATGAGGAACTGTCCGTCCGCGAAGACTGGGATGTCAATATTCGCATGATTCACTCGCGCAAGCTGTTTGCGTACGTCAATGAGCCCTTATACGTCTACACCAGAACAGAGGACAGTCTCATGACTGGGAATCTCCGCAGGATTCTAACCTGCACTGAAAGGTTGTTGCGTAAGCACCACAAAAAGCTCGCCGATCTCGGGAGTAAAGAAATCGCGCGAATTTACGCTGCGAGTATGTGGGCTCTGGCCCGGCAGTATCTATATGATCTCCACGACTGGCGCGAGGCAATGCGTTGTGGTCGGGAGAGTTTACGTCACGATATGAATTTATATCGAATGATACATCCGCTGATTCATCGGATGGGAGCTCCATTCGGTACTGTTCGCAAGACAACGTGAAAAATCGGCTGACCAATGCCGTCGATCAACCGTGTCCCTGACGCCAGCTAACGTGCTGTTCCTTCATTCGGCGGGCGATTGGCTTCGCGGAAGTGAAAACGTTCTACTCACAATATTCCGAGGCATGGATCGTAATGTTCTCCAGCCATACCTCCTTACCGGCAATACCTGTCTGGCTGATGCTGCGCGTCTGGAAGGTGTCGAAGCTGAGATCCAACCATTGCCGGACATCGCGTTTGAAGATGGTGATGTAAGACTCCCCCTTCGCCCTTGGGGCAAGAGCGTATGGAAGATAGCGAGAATGATTCGCGAGAAGAAGATCCGAGCGATCTATTGCAATGGCGGTAGCACCTGCCAAATCGGCTACTATGCCGGAAAACTTGCCGGGGTCCCAGTCATAGCCCACCTGCATGCTCCTTATAACCGTAGCTATTTGCTTCTTTATCGTTTAAACCACGCCTCACGAGTAATCTTCGTCAGCCGCGCAATATTGCGATACGCTCGAGCGAAACAATCCTTCCACGGAGTGTGCGAAGTTGTTTACAACGGTGTGGACACAGGGCGCTTTCAGCCTGCGAAAACCAGGGATGAAACGTGGCGGCAGCGCCTCATGATTCCTGCTGATTCCCTTGTTTTCGGCCAGGTGTCTTCACTGATTTCGAGGAAAGGAATCGATGTCCTGCTACGAGCTTTCCAACTGTTGCTCCGCGATTATCCTGAGGTGCATCTTGTAGTCGTGGGTGATGGTCCCGAACGCAAAGAATTCGTAGCTCTTTCGGAACAGCTCGGCCTGAGCTCCAGAGTAAGGTGGGTGGGGAACCAAACGGATCCTGTTCCCTTTTACCAGCATGTGCTCGATATCAATCTCCTGGCATCCCGCAGCGAGGCATTCGGGTTGTCACTATTGGAGGCATCCTCTTGTGGCTTGCCGAATATTGGAGCAGATGTGGACGGAATTCCGGAATGCATTTTGGAAGGTCAAACAGGATTGCTTTTTCGTCGCGACGATCATGTGATGTTGGCTGAGAAGATGGCCTTGTTGGCTGCTAGCCGTACGGTCCGAAAGGATATGGGGACGGCAGGACGCGCAATGGCTGTTCGAGATTTTTCGATCGAGCAGTTCTGTCGCTCGATAGAACGGACTGTGCTCGAGCAGATTTCAGGTGCCGCAGTGAACGTCGCAGGCGTGAACCATGCAGATTGATCGCAACGAGTCATGGCGCCGGACAATTCAGATCGTTTTCGCCTGCATTTTACGAGTATGACCGAACAGAATTACAATAGCGCGGCTCAAGACCTTACCTTAATATCGGGTAAATTCGTGGGCCGCATTCCTACAACATGGCTAGTCCAAGCGATTTTCTTTTTTGTTGCGCTTAGTGCCCTTTTGTATTTCCACTGGGCAACCTTTATTTCCCTCGTGTCGATGTGGCGCACGCTTCCATTCTCACATGGGTTCGCCGTCGTCCCTGTGACTGCATGGCTTATTTCGAAGCGCCGCGCCCTCGTATGTTCGACAGCGCCTACTCCGGCATTTTGGAGCTTGCTCCCTTTGGCCTTACTCTCCGCTCTCTGGCTCGGCGGAAACCTGACCAACACTGCCGTGGTTCAGCAGTTCTGTTTTGTGGCGATGATCATCGTATTAGTGTGGGCTGAGTTTGGCTCACAGCTAGTGCGCAAACTCTTATTTCCACTGGCGTTCTTATTTTTCATGGTCCCAGCCGGCGAGAATCTGATTCCGACTTTACAGGGCATAACTGCTTCTCTATCGGTGGCAATGTTGCATCTTTCGGGAGTTCCAGTTCATGTACAGGGAAACATCATTTCTGTGCCGTCTGGAAATTGGGAAATCGAAGCCTACTGCAGCGGCATCAGCTATCTATTTTCATCCCTGGCGATTGGCTCCCTGTACGCCGCCGTCTCATTCAGGTCTTGGACTCGTCGTGGCATCATTCTTCTCTTGTCGGTTGCAGTTCCCATTCTTGCGAATGGGTTGCGTGTATACGGCGTAATTCTCGCCAGCTCCTTCGGAAGCGACCGAATCTCCGGCGGCATAGAGCACTATTTGTATGGATGGCTGTTTTTTTGCATAGTTTTGAGCCTCTTTTTGCTCCTAACGCTCCCACTGCGGGAAGAGGACAGAGAAAGTGAACTAAATGTTGAACCCGCACAGCCTGGCGCGTTCGCCCCGTCGATCGAGACAGGGAGAGGCTCAGCTCCGAACTATCTGTTGCGCACAGTTACACTCACTGCGATAGCCGTGCTATGCATGGCCATTGCTCCTCGCTTCGGTGCGCTTGCGGCAGAAGTGCCCAATGGGCAAGCATCCTGGAAACTGTCTCCGCCATCGGTGAACGAGTCTTGGTCGCCCACCAGTTGGGATGCCTCCGGATGGAGTCCCCGGTTCGTCTCAGGTCAGTCTGGAGTCTCGCAGGCCTATGAATCTAGGGACGGTCAGAAGGTGCTACTCTACGCGGCATACTATGGTTCCAGAGAGCCGGGAGTCAAACTCGTCAGTACCGGCAACCGGATTTTTAACGGCACAACGTGGTGGCGTGTGGAAGATCAAGGAACATACATTTCCCTTGAAGGTCAAAACTTTTTGGCCCACCGATATTTGATCCGTTCCGAGACTTCTTTTCTGTGTATCTGGCAATGGTATTGGGCGGGCGGGCGATTCACCGGTAATCCGCTACTGGCAAAGTTTCTGTTGGCAAAAGACCGCCTTCTTCGTAAGGACCGCGGCTCGGCTATCATTCTCCTGGTAACGACTGCTGATCGAGAGGGGGGTGACTGTGATCGGCTATTGACGGAGTTCGCGAATCATCTCGCAGTTTCGCCCGTTCTCAATGCTCCGCTCCGCATCAAGGTTCCGAGTACAGCAAACTAGTCTCCGCCTTTACGGCACATTCGTCGCAAGATCACCTGCCCAGATACAGCAGGCACCCTCCATAGCCCAATCTCGCTCAGCCATTTGTTTAACCACCTATTTGGACAGAAATTGAGCCCCATTTCGGCCAATCTTAGGCTTGATCTCTACTTCCTTACGCGCTGCATATGGATTGGACGAAATCAGAGCGTCGTTCTTATCCCGTGCTACCGCTACAACTATGATTGTCCTCCGGCCGAACGGCGGCCCGAACGAAAACGTGTCGGAAATATTATCAACCTTATCGATGGCATTTTTCGGATTCGCGACCGTGCGCAGAAGTTTCGGATTCTCTGGATTCGTATAATCGAAAATCTCGAAGTGGTCGATGCAGTCTTTTGCCCGTATAGCGCCGCAAGCAGGCTGCGGCCCATAGTCATAAGACCAACTTACCGTCACCGTAGGCGCCAATGCGCCCGTATGAGAAAGGACCATCCCGGTAAGCAAAAGCAGGGCTGCCGTTGCCAGGAGTATCCCTTTGCTTCTCACGCATACCCTCAGTCGCGCCGCGATCTCTCCGCCGCGAGACCCACATACTCTCACGAGTCCGGAGGATTAGCACTCGCCGTGCGAAGCTAGATTAAAATTCCTATGCCCCTGAATTTAGTTATGGCCGGCCGCGTCAACCAGGTAGAGGACGGCGTCCCCGCTGAAGGGCGGAGTAAAGGATTGGCTGCTCGATCCTCCGGCAATCGTTCCCCCCGTGGTGATCGCTCCATTGCTGGGATTCAGCCATTCCACATTCAACGTCCGCGTCGTAGCCGACAAGTTCACTGAGAAGCTGCCACCATTGGGGGCATACACCAGGTATTCGGCTCCCGTAGCGACATTGTCTGCCATGCAGAACCCTGTGGAGGACAACCCTCCCTGCGGGGTCATCTTCAATAAGTCTAGTTTGTTGTTGGCGTAGTTCAGCATGTACCCCATGTTGTTGCGGAAATTGTCCCACCGGCTGTCCGGCCCGCTGCACACTCCATTCATCGGGCTGCTGCACAAATTGCGGCTGCCGCTCGGCCAGTAGATCACGTAAGGATCCA
>JAOAPV010000021.1 GCA_025463055.1 Candidatus Acidiferrum typicum | reverse complement strand
ATCGGATGGCCGCTAACCTTTCCAAACATATTTGCCACACGAACAGGGGATGGTATCCGTAGGGTGTTTCTTTTCGAGCGGTTGCCGACAAACCGGACAATTCTTGTGCCACATAAGAATGCCTCTTCGCTTCGGGGCTGGCGCAGGGCAGGAGTCGAACAGAAGCCATTTCGTGTAGAGACAAGGGTAAATCAGCGGAAACCAGAAAACTATCCAATTAGAGACACTGCAGGTCCGAACTGCTGACGCGTCTTGGTTTTCTCTGTGATGCTTAGTGGGCTGCTTGCCGCACTCCGGCTCGGCGTCTGTTTTTACCCTTTGGTCGCCGCGACTTCAACGGAGTAAAGAGGTCGAGACCTAACAGTGCCTTGTCCTTCTGCGACAGGTCGCCAATGCTCTTTCGAAGGGGTGCGGGAAGAGTGCGGAACACTGCCGGAGTTGCAACGATTTGGCGGTCTGTGGCAAGACCGGGAGACTTGGCTATATCTATGACTTCAATCTCGGAATCTCCCGAAACGTTCTCTTCACAGATTTTCTTGAGAGGTTCCAGAGCCGAATCCGAACGTAACGTGTGATTGGCAATATAGACAGAAAATTTGTAATGCGGCTTACCTCGACCTGAACCTGATGTTGCCACGTCTCGCCTTCCACTAAAGATACGACGCACAGTATAGGCAATAGTATTGCTGTCGGCTGTCTGGAAACAGACGGGTGACGGCTCACTTCGCCCGACCGGATTGATCGATCTTTTCGATGCGAACGGTAGCGGACGGGTATGCCCATTAAAATTTCTCGTTTCAGCCGTTTGGCATCAGCTTCGTTAGGAAACGGCCCAGACACATCGCGCGAACAGGGCAGGTAGATTTAGCAAACCGTTGTACCAAAGGGTGGGAGATTACTTCCGGGTTGCCCGGGAGTTAGCCCGCTAGAAATTGAACCTGGCGGACTGCCTGAGAGCGATCTGCTTAACCTCTCAGATGTTTGTGGGGTATGCGGATACAGACGCGAAAAAGGGACCACCCTCCCCGCGCGCCGCCCGTTTCACTTGTCCGGTAAGCGCGTTAACCAGGACTTAGCCTGAGCAAACGGTCAGCTCTACCGCCGGCAAACAACGACTTGACCCTTACTGTTCCACGGACTATGCTCCGGTCTCCCCCGGAAAACCATACATTTACCCGCTAAAGGAGAACGTCATGTCTACAGCTCCGCAACCCCAAATGGAAGTTCAAGACCCCGTCACAGTGGACCCGAAACATTACAAGGTTGAACTCGAAAATGAGCAGGTGCGCGTGCTCCGAATCAACTACGGAGCGCACGAGAAGTCAGTGATGCACTCGCATCCCAACAGCGTCGCGATTTTTCAGAACGAAATCCTCTGCAGGTTCACGTTCCCCGATGGCAAGACGGAAGAGCACAATTTCCGCGCAGGAGAAGTGCTCTATACGCCAGCCGGAAGCCATTTGCCGGAAAACCTGAGCGACCAGCCCATTGACATAATACTCGTCGAGCTGAAACGGTAGTTCCGGAAACCGCTAAACGGATGCAAACAGGATGGTGCGCGAGGTATCGGTATTTGTGTGCCCAAATTTGCCAGCAGGTTGTTCAATGGGCAGTAGGATGCACATGTCCGGTTTGCGCGTTTCAATCGTACGCTGATGGGTATGGCAAGACCGGCGATTTCTATCCTCCCATTAAACCAAGTCAGTGGAACAGGATCGGTTTTTGATTTCTTCTACCGAGCGAAATAGCTCAAAAAGGCATAGATCCGGTCGTGGGCCGGAATTCGCCCCACCTGTTTATCCCGAGCAATAGTTATGGCTGTTTGCCCCTCCTTGTTTTGAAAGTTGACATCAGCACCTGCGATCACTAAAAGCCGCACGGCACACTCGGCTCCCCTGGAGGCCGCGAGGGTCAGGGCTGTTGCACCCTCCTTGGTTTTGGCGTTCACGTCGGCTCTAGCCTTCAGAAGTTTTGCTAGCACGTTCGCGTTGTCGCATGCATAAGAAGCATACATTAATGCTGACGAACCGTCTGAATCGACGGCCTTCACATTCGCGTCTCTTTTGAGCAGAAATGACAGTACGTCTTCTTCGCAATACCACGCTGCGTACATCAATGGGGATACGCCTTTGCGATCCGCGAGATTTACGTTTGCACCTGCCGCAATCAAATCCGCGGAGATCTGCTTCATGCCTGTTGCTATAGATTCGATTAGCGCAGTTTCTCCTTCGCCGCAGACCTGTTCATCTAATCGAACATTGGACCCGGCAATTTCTTGCGCCCGCCGCAAGTCGCGAGCATGTATAGCTTTGATCAGAGGTGTGTCGCATTCCCTTACCCCGCGACGATCAAGTGCGGTCTGGCCGCCTGGTGTCAGCTGAACTGTTTGGCTAAGCGTTAAGGCTGATGTAAATGCGAGCGTAAAAATCACTGCAAGCCATTTCATGTCCGTGCTCCGGAGGCATCTACATGGCCGGGGGCTGGTGGGGGTAGTTGCATAGCCTAGTCGTATTGCTGCCGACAATAGAAGCAGATTTATACTTTGTCAAGAATACAGTTTCATGACGTGGTTGTTCTGACCGGAGGAACTTGTCCGCTTAGCGCTAATCAGGCGCTTAAGACCAACTTCTGTTCTGGCTGCAGCAGGTTCGCACCTCTCGGGATGCTTTAGCCTCCTGATGCGCTCCAGAATCGAAGGTGAGCATCGGCGAGTAGCCGACTGATCGCATCTCGGTCCACCTCATCTGGAAGCGGCGAAGTTGCCTGAGCAGCTAGCGCTTCTGATTCAAGTTGCGCGCCGAGCTCTCGAATTTCGGCAAGAGAATACTTGCCTCTACGGATTTCGATCAGCTCGTCCCGGTTTGGTCTCGGCAGCGTGATGCGTCCGTCCTCCATCAACTCTTTCGCTTCTCCGTAAAGACGGATTACATGCATGGCGTACTTGGTGTCGTATCCGTGTTTATCTTCGAGTTCAGCGCGATGAACGTTCTTCTGGCCCTTCTGCCCGAGCAATCGTTTCATCTGGTCATCTGCGAATCCGAGGAATGGCTTCACATGCCCCTTCGCGAGGAAAAGCTCAGGCCGGGCGGAAAAGTGGTTCCACGTGTTGGTCGTGAACTCAAGCGGCGCGAACAAGAAATGTAGAGCCGATGGATTGCCTTTAGCGGCGAGTCCCGCCCATTTCATCAGGGTATATAAGCAGACATCCACATCTAGTGGTCCGTTGCCTCCGAGTTTGCCTCCGGTCGTGAAAACGAAATGCTCCTCACGTTCGAGCCCAAGAAGTTTAGTCGGTGGCGGAATGTAGAGTCCGTACCAGTCGGTATCGTCGGTAGCGCCCAGTTTTGCACCGTGTGCTTGCGAGCCGCCGATACACGCCATGATTAGGTTTTCTTGATGAACGAATCCATATTGGGCGAAGTCGGGTTTCACTTTGCGGTCCTATGCACCGTCAATGGTACCGCGCGGCCGTTATAAGAGCGGAAATCCACATGATTGCATAACAGTGTCGGCTCCCTCGACCCGAGTACACTTTGGTTGCTTGACGACCAGAGGCTCGGGAGGAAGGAGCCGAACATGATGATAGGCGTAGATTATCACCCGAGCTTTCAACAGATAGCATTTTTGCTGGAAGAGACTGGCGAATATAGCGAACGACGACTGAACCACAGCGATGGAGAGGCCGAGCAGTTCTATCGAGATCTGAAGCTGCGAGGAGTCCAGGTACGAGTGGGGATGGAGGCGACCGGATATTCCCGCTGGTTCGAGCGACTGCTGGCAGAGTTGGGTTTCGAAGTGTGGATCGGCGATCCAGCGGAGATAAAGGCCAAGCGCGTCAAGAAGCAAAAGACCGACCGCAAAGATGCACAGCTGCTGCTGAAGCTGATGATGGAAGACCGCTTTCCGCGAATCTGGGTACCGAGTCCGGAAAATCGCGATCTCCGTCAACTGCTTTGGCACCGGCATCGACTGGTGCAGATGCGCACGCGGATCATGAATCAGCTGCAGGCTCTGGCGATGAACGAGGGCCGGCGCTGGAAATCAAAGCTGTGGAGCGAACAGGGACGGGCAGAACTGGAGAAGCTCGCGTTGGCTCCCTGGGCCAGTCGGCGCCGACAAGAGTTGTTGGAACTGCTGGACAGGATGAATCCGACCATTGAGGAGTTAACCGCAGCCGCGGCGCAGGAAGCTAGGAAACGGCCCGAGGTGTTGCGGCTGATGACGCATCCTGGCGTGGGCCCGCTTACGGCGCTCGCCTACGTGTTGATCATTGGAACTCCGAGCCGGTTTCATCGTGGCAAGCAGATCGGCAACTACGTGGGGATGATCCCCAGCGAGGACTCCAGTGGCGGCAAGCAACGGCTAGGGCACATCAGCAGGCAAGGCAACTCCTTGTTGCGCTTCTTGCTGGTGGAGGCTGCTCAAGCAGCTGCGCGGAACAATCCGGACTGGCGACGTCGGTACATTCACTTGGCGATGCGTCGGCACAAGAGCATTGCCAAGGTAGCAATGGGCCGCAGGCTGGGAGTCCGCTTGTACTGGATGTGGCGAAACGGCTGCGAGTATTCGCCGTCGATGGAGTTCGGTTCGTACGCGGGACAGCTCGGTACCGGACATGGCGTGAAGTAGAGCGTCGTCCACATGGTTGGGCATCCCGCTCCCTGCAAAGGGAGTTTGAAGAAGTAATCATGGTCGAAGTTTTGATCGAAGAGATGTATGGGTCGGACTCACGGACCTTGAAACCGCCTCCGGCACCTTCGTTAACGGTATTCCTGTCAAGCAGCGGCTTCTGACTCCCGGCGACCAAATCGCGATCGGCAGTTCCCTCTTTCTCTTCCAGGTTGAGGGTGCAGCCGCACCAATTAGTCCGGTCCAATTCGACGAGACTTCTTCGGCGAGTGGCCAGGAACAGCAACTCCGACGCGATGAGCTCGTCTATTTGCATCCGGAGTCCTTGGCGGCCCTGCCGCAATCCGCGCGGCTCGATCGGGCGCTCGGCACACTTCTGAAGATCAGTAGGGCGATCGGCTCGATCCGCGATGTGGAGTCGCTTCAGTGGCAATTACTGGGCATGATCTTCGACGTCATACCCGCCGAGCGCGGCGCCATCCTTCTTGCGGACAATAGCGCTGCGGAGATTTACTCGCCCGTGGCATGGGACCGCGTCTCCGGCCCTGATCATCCCGTGCACGTCAGTCGCTCACTCGTCCGTCGCGTGATTAAGGACGGCCTCGCCATTCTTGACAAGGAATGGCGAGAGATCGAATCGCGTTCAGACGGCGAGGCCCCGCCGGTGCGCTCGCTGCTCTGTGTGCCTCTTGGGGTTGCTGATCGCGTGTTCGGAATCGTCTATCTCGATTCCGCCAATCCCAGTGCCGCTTTCACCGAAGACGATTTGCAGCTTCTCGCCGCGATCGCCGGCCTAGCCGCAATTGCCATTGAGAACGCCCGCCAATTCGAGCGACTGGGCAGTGAGAATCAGCGCCTCCAGGCCGAGATCAGCCTGCAGCACGATATGGTTGGCCAGAGCCCTCGCATGCGTCAGGTCTACCAATTCATTGAGAAGGTCGCTCCGAGCGACTTCACAGTCCTGATCCGCGGAGAAAGCGGCACAGGCAAGGAGCTGGCCGCGCGCGCCATCCACAAAAATAGTTCACGCAAGGACCAGCCGTTCATGGCGCTGAATTGCGCCGCATTGACCGAAACACTTCTCGAAAGCGAGCTGTTCGGGCATGAAAAAGGCTCGTTCACCAGCGCCATTTGCCAAAAGAAAGGTTTGCTGGAAGTCGCCGAAGGCGGCAGCGTTTTCCTTGACGAAGTTGGCGAACTCTCTCTGACTCTGCAAGCCAAGCTGCTGCGTGTCCTTCAGGAACGCGAATTCGTCCGCGTGGGTGGCACGCGCTCCATCAAGCTCAACGTCCGCTTCCTCGCCGCTACAAACAAGGACTTGCAGAAAGCCGTCGCGGAAGGCAGCTTTCGCGCCGATTTATTTCACCGGCTCAACGTCATTTCGTTCACATTGCCACCACTACGCGACCATGGAGACGACATTCCATTGCTCGCTGAATACTTCGCTGCGCGCTACGCGAAACGATGCAATCGCGAGATCAAAGGGATTTCCGCGGAAGCTCGGGCGTGCCTCGCCCGGTACGACTGGCCGGGCAATATCCGCGAATTGGAAAATGCCATGGAGCGCGCCGTGGTTATCGGCTCGTCCAGCTTTATTCTTCCAGAGGATTTGCCCGAAACGCTGCTGGAAAGCTCGCCGACTTCTACTGTCGCGTCGGCTGGCTATCACGACGCCGTTCACAATTTGAAAAAACAATTAATACTCAACGCCTTTGAGCAAGGCGGCGGTAGCATTACGGAAGCCGCCAAGGTGCTGGGCTTAAACTCGAATTATCTTCATCGGCTTATCCGCAATCTGGATTTGCGCGTGGCCCTAAAGAAAGATGCCAAGCTGTAGTCATTTCGATAATGCGCAAAAAAATGGGCAGGCCTCGCGGCCTGCCCACTACTGAACTCTAATTGCCTTGTCTGGGAGGTCGTGCCTGTCAAGCTACCGTTCGCCCACGCAGAAAGTGCATGATGATCGAGATAAGTGCCAATACCAGAAGAACATGAATGACCCCGGTTGTAACGTGAAACGCGACGAATCCGAGTAGCCACATCACCAGCAAAACCAACCCAATTAATGCCAACACTGAACCCTCCTAGACGAAATATTTCGTCTTCGACACGGGATGTTGCCACCCTCGTCGCCCCACGCACATCGGGCAATCGTCGTACCCGGTCGCCAAACTTGTTGTAGCAAAGCGGGATTTAAACCGTTTTCCGGGGTTTTTCCTGTACTTCTGTTGGGCAAAACACAAGGCTTGGAAAGCTGCTACTTCCGAAAAATTGGTCCGCACTCGCTACTTCACGTCTATGCGCTCACGAATCTGTGAATACCGCTCTTCTGAAGTTACTCCTTTCTCCACCAACGCATGTGGCGAGTCATAAGGACGTCCGGCAATGATCTTGCGCGCATCGCGCCGCGTGATTCCGGGCAACTGCATCAATTCGCTTTCACTTGCCGAATTCAAGTCAACGCTGCGTTTTCCGCTCCGCTCCCAACCTTCCTTAACCCCCTGTGCCGCTGCATGTGCTTGCTCCGCAGCAGTTTTCGCAGCCTCCTTCAGTTCCCTACCGGCCTTCTGCAGTTCGGGCTTGGCGCGTTCGGTAGCTTTCGCCACCTCGTCCCGGGTTCTCTGCTCACTCTCCCGTTTCTGTTCTTCGGTCCGGTTATCGCTTTGAAGCAGGCCGCAACCGGCCACGCCCAGAGCCACCATCACCACAAACGCAAAACCCAATACGCCCCGCAAGCGAAGTGACATCATGCTCTCCTGCACTCAGAAGCTAGAGGCTGGGACCAACCTGTTCTATTGGATGCGTCGCGAGATAACCCGGGCGGTGTGCTCCCCATGCGTGAGCCAGGATCAGTTTTCCTTAAGCGGGTATTCCAACACGTTTGCCCGCCCGCAGACGCTTTGATACAGTGCCAACGTCGGCCGCAGTGCTCAATCTGAGGAGGAGGAAGTCAGTGCCGATCTCGCAAGAGCTGCTCGATATTCTCGTCTGCCCGGAGTGTAAGACTCCCGTCAAGCTGACGTTGGATGGCAATGGCCTGAAGTGCGCAACCTGCCGGCGCGTCTATCCCATTCGCGACGATATTCCAGTAATGTTACCTGAAGAGGCCACTGTGGCCGCTGAGTAGCGCCGTCACGTCCGCCGATCCCTCTCTCTCTCTATGTCCAGTCAAACCACCAGTGGTGCCCAACGTTTGAAGCGTCTGATTCCCCGCTTGCGCGGAAAGCGCATCGGCGTTCTCGGCGACCTCATGCTCGACCGCTATCTTTGGGGCACTGCTTCGCGCCTTTCGCCCGAAGCCGCCGTTCCCGTCGTCGATTTCGTTGAGCAGAGCGAATGCCTCGGCGGCGCAGGCAACGTCGCCGCGAATCTCGCCGCGCTTGGCGCGCGTGTCGAATGCTTCGGCACGATCGGAAACGACGAACCAGGGGCCGCAACGCGTAATTGCCTGCGTGCCGCGAACATTGCTGACAAAGGCGTGCTCACCGATCCGCGGCGGGTAACCATCGTGAAAACGCGCATCATCGCGCGCCATCAGCAAATCGTGCGCGTCGATCATGAGCGCCGCGAGCCGCTGCGCAAGGAAACCGAAGAGCGGCTCCTCCGCAGCCTATTCGCTGCGCTAAAGCACCTCGATGCCTTGGTCCTCTCCGACTACGACAAGGGCCTGATCACCGACAATTTCGCCGAACGCGTTCTCAGCGCATGCCATCAATTGCGTGTAGCCGTTTTCGTGAAGCCCAAAACCTCGCGCCTCTATGCCTATCGCGGTGCCCGCGCCATCGTCTGCAATGCGAAAGAGGCTGGATTCTTTGTTACGCGTTCTCTTAGTGACGAGAAATCGGCGGAAGAAGCGGGGCGCGCCCTGCTAGCGCATTTTGGCTGCAGCGCCGTCCTGATCACCCGTGGCGAAAAAGGCATGAGCCTGATCGAGGAATCCTCGCCGCGCTCACTACACGTTCCCGCCACCGGCTTTGAGGTGACTTACGCCCGCGTAGGCCAGCCAGGTGTCGATCGCGGCGCCACAGGTCGCCAGGTCTTCGACGTAACCGGCGCAGGTGACACGGTTTTGAGCGTGCTTGCCTTAGCCGCCGCCGCGGGCGCGCCGCTTCCCGACGCCGCCATCCTCGCCAACACCGCCGCCGGCGTAGCCGTCAGTAAACTCGGCACCGCCACGGTCACACCCGCAGAACTAACCCGCGCGCTCGATGAAATTTAACGAGCATCGCCAGAGCACGTGTAACGTTACATTCAACTTTCGATGGTGAACTCTACGGCGGGAAACTGAACGACTTATCCTCGGTATTCATCCACACGGTCACAACGCGAGTCCGCCGGCTCTTTTCCGCATCCGATGGATCCGGCATCGGAGAAAACGGACTGACCGCCACCTCCACCGCCACGCTGTTCCTCGATCCCTTCGGCTCACTTATCTTCAGGATTTTGTAGCTCTTCACCGGCCCGTAATATCCATACGGCCCCCAGTCGGCCATGAAATCCTGCATGCGATAGCTCGGCTGCGGCTTCCAAAGCTGATAAGCAGTCTTCATATCTCCGGCAACCAACGCGTCAAAAAATCGCTGCGCTGCGCGTTGCTCCGGATAAAACCGGAACGTCAGATACAGCACCACGGCTGCCAAAACCACCAGCGCCACTGCTACAAATTTCAAATGCCGCGTTTTGCTTGAGGTTTCAACCGGCGGCTCAAGAAGACCCATCAGCTAGCACTCTCCGCCTGCGAGCGTAGCACACGCACTCTTGCCTGTGCCAACCTGTACCTCGCGTTCACGTTATCGGCCGTCGAGCTCGTCTGCGAACACGCCAATTTCTAACCTTCCAGCGCTCCACCAGCGCCTTCCGGCAATTCAATCTGATATTTCGTCCGCGCCTTTTCCGCATGCTGTTCCAGCGCAAGGCCAATCAATTTGTCAATCAACTCGCGAAACGGAATCCCGCTCGCTTCCCAAAGCTTCGGATACATGCTGATCGACGTGAATCCAGGAATCGTATTCACTTCATTGAGGAAAATTTTCCCGCCTTTTTTCTCCACAAAAAAATCCACGCGCGCCATCCCGCTCAATTCCAGTGCCCGAAACGCCGCCACCGCCATCGCCTGAATCTTCTTCACCTGCGCGTTCTTCAGCTTGGCTGGAATTAAAAGTTGCGTCCCTTCCTCCAGATATTTCGCCGCATAGTCATAAAATTCCCGGTGCGGCACAATCTCCCCGGGTATCGAAGCCGCCGGCTCGCTGTTTCCCAGCACCGAAACCTCAATCTCCCGCGCCACCACCGCGCGCTCCACTAAAATCTTCATCGCAAATTCCGACGCGAGATCCAGCGCTGGACCAAGCTCCTCCCGCGAATGCACCTTCGTCATCCCCACCGAAGATCCCAGCGTCGCCGGCTTCACAAACACGGGATACTTGAATTTTCTCTCAATGCTCCGTTGAATCTCCTTAGGCTCCTTCTCCCACTCCGCCCGATGCACTGTAATCCACGGCACCACCGGAATCCTCGCCACCTGCAGCAGCCGCTTGGCAACATCTTTGTCCATCCCAATGGCTGATCCCAGCACGCCCGCCCCAACAAACGGCAATCCCGCCAAATCCAACAACCCCTGAATCGTTCCATCTTCGCCAAAAGTTCCATGCATCACGGGGAACACCACATCCAGCCGCTGCCCGCCGCCGCTCCCGTCCAGCCGCACCAGCGCCGCATCGGTAGGGTCCGCCGTCATCATCACGCGCTGGCCGCCCTTCAACACTTCCGGCAGCATCTTTTGCGCCCCGCCCCCAACCAGCCAGTGCCCTTCCTTCGTGATCCCAATCGGCACCGCCTCATACTTATCCGGGTCCATCCCCCGGATCACCGAAGCCGCGGACGCCAGCGAAACCTCATGCTCGCCCGACCGCCCCCCAAACAACACACCTACACGCAACCGCTTTTTGTCTGTATTCACGTTGATTATTTTTCCAGAAAACTGCGCGGGCCTAAAGCGCGTATCTAGTAGGTGTTTCCAAAACTTGTCAAAGAATCTTCTTCCCGAGCCCCGACAGCACCAGCTCCACGCCCAGCAGAGCGGTGCGGTTGTGTTCGTCGATTACTGGATTAATTTCCACAATCTCCAGCGACACCATTGCTTCCGTATCCGCGAGCATCTCCATCGCCAGGTGCGCTTCGCGATAGGTCACGCCGCCACGCACCGGCGTGCCAACACCTGGCGCATCCGATGGATCGACAAAATCCATATCCAGGCTGACCGAAATTCCGTCCGTATCATCCATGGCATACTTCAGCGCGTCGCTCATCACCTCGCGCATCCCGCGCTCGTCGATGTCCCGCATCGTGAACACGTGTACGCCCGACTTCTTCGCCAGCTTCTTCTCTTGCGTGTCCAAATCGCGAATCCCCACCAGCGAAATATTCTGCGGCTCCACTTTCGGCTTGAATCCTAGCAGTTCCACCAATTCCATGGCGCCGTAACCCATCGCCGCAGCCAACGGCATCCCGTGAATGTTTCCCGAAGGCGACGATTCCGGCGTATTGATATCGCCGTGCGCGTCCAGCCAGATTAGCCCAATCTTCTTTTCTTTCTTCTTGAAGTGCGCCGCAACTCCAGACAGTGTGCCCGCCGCGATCGAATGGTCTCCGCCGAGAACCACCGGCAACATGCCTTCTTCCAGTGATTTCTCCACGATCGCGCCCAAATCCTTGCAAGCATCCGCGATTTCCGCCAGATACTTCGCGCGCTTCTCCCCGTAAGACATCTCTTCCGGCTGCTTCACGGAAATATTACCGATGTCCTCCACTTGATGCCCCAGTTGCTTGATGCGCGCCTGCAATCCCGCCACGCGCAGCGCCGACGGCCCCATATCCACGCCGCGCCGGCTCGCCCCCAAGTCCATGGGCACACCAATGATTCGTATTTTCTGCGCCATAATTCTGTTCCTGGATTGTGACGGTTATCGTTCTACCTGGCGAGTAACCAGTCACGAGTCGCTAGCCACAGCACCTAAGGATATACCCGGTAAAGCATGCGCGGGAACGGTATCACTTCCCGGATGTGCTCCGCCCCGCAAATCCAAGCCACCGTGCGTTCCAGCCCCATGCCAAACCCCGAATGCGGCACGCTTCCGTACCTCCGCAAATCGAGATACCACTGAAACGCGTCCTCCGGCAAATTGTGCTCGCGCAAACGCTTCACCAGCAAATCGTAATCGTGAATGCGCTGGCTCCCGCCAATAATCTCGCCGTAACCTTCCGGCGCCAGCATGTCAAACGCCAGCGCCAAATCCGGCCGCTCCGCATCCGGCTGCATATAAAACGCCTTGATCGACGCCGGATACCTATGCACCATCACCGGCCGGTCAAACTCATTCGAAATAATCGTCTCTTCATCCCCGCCAATGTCATCGCCAAACTTCGCCGGATTCGCATGCTTTTGCAGCACCGCAATCGCATCTTCGTAACTTATCCGCGGAAACGGCGGCTTCACATTCTGCAATTTCGTTGTGTCCCGCTTCAGCGTCTCCAGCTCGCGCGCCTTATTCTTTAGCACACACTGCACAATCGCGCTGACCAATCCCTCGGCAAGCCCCATCGCCTCATCCAGCTCGACGTAAGCCGCCTCAGGCTCCAGCATCCAGAATTCCGTCAGGTGCCGCCGCGTCTTTGACTTCTCCGCGCGAAACGTCGGCCCGAACGTGTACACCTTCCCCAGCGCCATGGCCGTAGCTTCGATGTACAGTTGCCCGCTCTGCGTCAGGTACGCTTTTTCGTCATCAATGTAATTCACTTCGAAAAGAGTCGACGTCCCCTCGCAAGCCGCCGGCGTAAAGATCGGCGCATCCGTCAGGATATATCCCTGGCTGTCCATGAACTCACGCGCGGCCCGTTCCGCCTCCGCGCGAATCCGCAGAATCGCTGCCTGCCGCGGCGTGCGCATCCACAAATGCCGGTGGTCCAGCAAGAAATCGACGCCGTGCTCTTTCAGTTGTATGGGAAAAGGCGTGCTCTCCGGAACTCTCTGCACCACCTCAACCTTGTTGACACCAATCTCATATCCGCCCGGCGCACGCTGCTCCGCGCGAATTTTTCCCGTCACAATGACGCTCGACTCCTGCGTCAATCCCTTCAACGCCGCAAACGCCTCGGGACTCTCCTTCAGCGCGCAAACACCCTGAATAATCCCGGTCCCATCGCGAAAAATCGGAAACAGCAGCTTCCCCGATTCCCGCATGTTGTAAAGCCACCCGCGAATCGTAATTTCCTGCCCATCGTACTTCCCAGCCTGCTCGATTGTAATTACGGTCATTCTCTTCTCTATGATAGGAAAGCCATTCAGGCAAGCGTGTCAGGCGCATTCGTGTAAGCGCGCGCCATTTGCCTGGAACTGCCGAAACAGTTCAGCGGGCGTTCCAAGCCTCTTGTTTTTGCATCGCGGCCAGCGCCTCGTAAGCCGCGCCCATCAGCGGTGCCCCTTCATTGAGCACCACGGACACCGGAATATTCGCCAGCAAATTCTCGAAGTGCCATTTGTCTTTGAAAGCCCGGAAAAAAGTTCCATCCTTGATCTTCTCGATGATCTTCACCGCAATCCCGCCCGCCACGTAAACTCCGCCAAGCGCCAGGACCTTCAGCGCCAGGTTCCCAGCCTCCGCCCCATAAATCGCAGTCCACAAATCCAGCGTTTCCACGCATACCGGGCACGTTCTTGCCAATCCCTTTTGCGTGATCTCCGGCGCGGGATCGGCGTCCGGGTCTTCGAACGTGGCGTGCTTCACCTCCGGCGCCAGAAACTCGTGAATCGTGCGGAACCCACGACCGGACAAAATCAGCTCCCAACTCACCTGCGGATATCGCCGCCGCATAAATCGCAGTAACTCAATCTGCTGCTCAGTATGCGGCGCAAAATCCGAATGTCCGCCTTCTGACGGCACGATCCGGTAACGTTCGCCATCCCAGACCAATATCGATTGCCCCAATCCCGTTCCCGCCGCCAGCAGTGCACGCGTACCGCCTGGCTCCGGCTTCCCGGCATTCAGCACGCAGAATTCTTCCACCGGCAAATGCTCAATGCTATGTCCTGTGGCGCCCAGGTCATTCAGCAACACAATCTTGGGCACATCCAATTCTGACGCCAGTATCCGCGCATCCACCGTCCACGGCAGGTTCGTCGCGCGCACGTGATTGTCAATCACCGGCCCCGCAACGCCAAAGCCCGCGGCTACAACCGGATCGCTTCTCAAATGTGGCCCCGCCAAGCGCGAAAATTCCTTCACGATCAACTCGAATTGCGCAAATTCCTTGCTCGCAAATCGCTTGCGGAACACACACGTCAGCGTGCCATTCTTCTCAGAGAACAGCGCCAGATTGCACTTCGTTCCGCCGACATCGCCCGCAAGGATCACCGTGCCTCCTCCCCTGGTCCTACTCTCAATTCCTTGATTTCAGCGCCACCCTCGCTGAATTATGGAGTCCGAGCCCCGACTAAGGGTTGTACCACCGTCTGCCGCTACGTTCGAGCAGAAGCTCCGATTCCCGCGGGCCCCAACTCCCCGCAGGATAGATCGGCACCGCCGCCGTCTTTGCCGCGCTCCACACATCCAAAATCGGATCGACCAGGGCCCAAGCCGCTTCCACGCTGTCCCCGCGATCAAACAGCGTCGCATCTCCCCGCACACAATCTCCCAGCAACGTAGCATAAGCGCTTCGCGTCCCATCGCCGAACGCCTGGCGATAGCTGAAATTCATCGCCACGTTCCCGATACCCATTTCCGTTCCCGGCTTCTTTACTCCAAACGATACACAAATTCCTTCGTCTGGCTGAATATTCAACACCAAGCGATTGTCTTCCACCAGGCGCTCGCGAAACACAATATGCGGCGCGCGCTTGAATTGAATCACGACCTCCGTGCTGCGCTTAGCCAAGCGCTTCCCCGTGCGCAAATAAAATGGCACTCCCGCCCATCGCCAATTGTCGATCAGCAATTCCATCGCGACAAATGTCTCCGTGCGCGAATGCGGATTCACTCCCGGCTCCTGCCGGTATCCGGGCACAGGTTTGCCATCGACCACCCCAGGCCCGTATTGCCCGCGCACCACCGCCGTCGCCACCATCCCCAAATCATAGGGCCGCGCCGACTGCAGCACCTTCAATTTTTCGTTGCGCACCGCCGTTGCATCGAATCGCGCCGGAGGCTCCACCGCCACCAGCGACGTAAGCTGCAAAACATGGCTCTGAATCATGTCGCGCAGCGCGCCAGCCGTTTCGTAAAATCCGCCGCGCCGTTCCACGCCCAACGTCTCCGCCGCCGTAATCTGCACATGATCCACATAATTCCGGTTCCACAGCGGCTCGAAAATTCCGTTGCTGAAGCGCAGCACCAAAAGATTCTGCACCGTATCTTTACCCAAGTAATGATCGATGCGGTACACCTGTTTCTCATCAAATACGCTCAGCACGATCTTGTTCAGCTCTTTCGCCGACGCCAGGTCGCGCCCAAACGGCTTCTCAATAATGATGCGCACCCACGCGTCCGGCGAAGACGCCTTCGCCAGCCCAGCCCGCCCCAACTGCTCCACAATATGCGGGTAAACCTCCGGCGGCGTTGAAAGGTAAAACAGCCGGTTCCCTCCCAGATCTTTCTCCGCGCTCAAAGCGTCCAAGCGCTTCGCCAGCTTCTTGAAATCTTCCAGGTTCCCGTACTCGCCCGCCTGGTAATAAAGGTTCGAAGCGAATTCTTCCCACTTCTTCGGATCTATCGGCCCCACTTCCGAGATGCTCTTTGCCGCTTCTTCCACCGTCTTGCGAAAGCTTTCGTCGCTCATCGGCGTGCGCGAGAAACCCACAATCGCATAGCGCGGCCCCAGCGACTTATGCTGCGCCAGGTCATACATCGCCGGAATCACTTTGCGCTTGGCTAGATCACCCGAAGCGCCAAACAGCACCACAGTGACGGGCTCGCGAACGCCAGAGTTCCCGTTCGCCGCTCCCTTTTCCTCCACCGCCGCGTCTGCAAATGTTGCCGTCGTATTCATTCCATCACCGGGTTGCACGACACTATACCTCAACACCGTAATTTTTCAGTTCCGCGCGCAGTTGCTCCGCATTCTGATAATGAATCGCTTTCATCCCAAGTTTACGCGGATTCTCCAGGTTCAGCGGCCGGTCATCGATGAACACGCACTCCGCCGCGGACCGTTGCGTCACTTTCAGCGCGACGCGATATATCACCTCTTCCGGCTTCCGCGTGTGCAAATAGCACGAGCTGAAGAACACCTGGAAGTCCCGCCGCAAATGAAACGCCGCAATTCGGTATTCGTTCAATTCCAGCGGCTCGTTGTTGATTGACCCGATAAAATACTTCCCCAGCCGAGCCACTTGATCCAGCAGCGCACGCGAGTCCGGATACTCTTTCGATTGCGCAAACATAAACGCGATGAACTCCTCGCGTGTGAACGGCCGCGGCCGGTAAAACAGCGTCCGATTCAAATACTCGTCCAGCGAAATCAGCCCTGAATCGAACGCCGGAAACGAAAGCTCGTGCCGCTCCTGAAACTCGTCCCAGTCCAGATGAAACACTTCCGCTGCCCGCCGGCGCGCGGTCGTATCCCAGCCGTTGGTCAGGATGACCCCGCCTATGTCCCAAAACAGCGTGGTGATTTCAGGCAAAGCGCCGGCACCTCCGCGTTCGGGTTATCATCAGATGCTTTCCTGCGATGACAAGTTATGTCCAGTTATCTCGCGCACTCCCCGGGAACGCCATTCTCCCGAATGGCGTAGCGCAGCGTTCAGCAAAACGTAACGATTCTTGCGTGGATTCCTCAACAGCTGAATTGCGCCGCGATTCTACTCTCCCCTTCGTTCAATTCCTATCGCTCGCCGCGCACACTATGAATTTCCCATCGCTTGCGGTATCGTCAAAAATGGCTAGCTTACGAGGACATAACAATGGCGAACGAACCCTGCGGTCCAACACCGCCCGCAAACGAAACGGTCAAGCCCGGCACCCGCATGGTGCATTGCGTTAAATTCGATCGCGATCTCCCGGGACTCGATCGCCCACCCTGGAAAGGCGAGCTCGGCAAGCGCGTCTACGAAACCGTTTCGAAGGATGCCTGGAAGCTTTGGATCGAGCACTCCAAAATGGTTATGAACGAATACCGCCTCAATCCCCTCGATCCTGGCTCACAAAAAATCATGGAAGAACAAATGGAGCAATTCTTCTTCGGCGAAGGCGCCAAGCTCCCTGAAGGCTACGTAGCCCCCAAAGCTAAAGGCTAGTTCCCGCCCCCGTAGGGGCGCAGCACCGCTGCGCCCCATCTCGGCAAAATTTTCCATTGTAATGGCGCAGCATGCTGCGCCAGGCTTCCTCTGCGCGTCTCCGCGAACTCAGCGTCTCTGCGTTATCTTTGTTCTATCTCTGATCGCTCGCAAGACTACCCACCACCCGCCCTGTAACCGGATGCTCCACAGCCAATCTCTCCCGAATCGCAAATCTCAATTTCCCATGCGCAACCCGCAACGCCCTCTCCACCTCATTCGCCGATTCCGCCCTCGCAAACAAAAATCCCAAGTAACTCGACCCCTCCGGCCAAGCAGCAATGTAATCGTGCAATCGCGCCGTAATCTCCAGCCCAACAATGTGCGCCGTCGCCCGCGCCTCTTCCTCGCCATCCACGCTCTCCAACACCCCGCTCGCCGGCACCGGAATCATCATCACTCCCGAAGCCGCCGCCTCCCGCGTCCACTCTCCAACCGGCATCTCGGCCGCGTGCCGCAACAACAATTCTTCCAACCCAATCACCTCGTCGCTCTCATCACGCACAAACCGTAGCGCCCCAGCGCACAATCCCCCAATCGGCCGCGGCGCCACTTCCAGCGGCCACACTCCATCCTCATTAATTCGAAACTCCGCGTGTACTGGCCCATACGACAATCCGAGCCCACGCACCGCATCCGCCGCGCACCGTTCGATCTCCCGCACGCGCGCCTCGCCTAAACGCGAAGGCGTAACGTAAATCGTCTCCTCAAAAAATGGCCCCTCCAACGGATCGGCCTTATCAAAAATCGCCAGCGGGCGAAGCTCTCCGTCCGTCAGCAATCCCTCAACCGCCACTTCCCTTCCCGGAATGTACCCCTCCACAATCATCTGATCCAGATTCGCTTCCCGGCTCGCCAGAATTTCCGGTGACTCCAGCACCCGCCGCACACGCGCCGCTGCCGCCAAAAACTCTTCGCGATTATTCGCGCGAATCACTCCCGTGCTCGCCGAGAGCGAAATGGGTTTCAGCACGCACGGATACGAAATCCCCAGTAGCGCCGGCTCGGGCGCAGGCTGCGGCGCCACCGTGCGAAACCACGGCACGCGCAACCCGGCATCGCGAAACACTTCGCGCATCCGCAATTTGCTTCGGCAAGCCTCCACCGCCGCCGGATGGTTGTAAGTCAGCCCCAATCCCCGCGCCACATAAGCCGCCGCAACGGCAGGCCGATCGCCCAACGCCAAAATCCCGTCAACGCGCCCCCCGTCGAGACGCTGATTGTTGCGCCGAACCTCTTCCAACACCGTGTAAGCAGCAACCTCCGGCGACTCAAAATGCACCGCAATCGCCCGATCCCCCCAAGGATCATCTAGCTGATGACACCGGTCCGTAACAAATGCCAACTCAACGCCAAGCTTCCGCGCAGCAGCATCAAAGCTCCGCGTCTGATACCCCAGCTTCCCCGCAAACACCAGAACCCGTTTCGTTTTCATCTATTGCCTGAACAGGAGTTCTTTGAGGAGAATCTTCTCCGTGCCCTCTGTGCCTCTTCCTCTGCGCTCTCTGTGTTAAGCCTTTTTTCTAGCGACCTAAACAAAATCATCAGCCATAACAACGTGCTCAAGCTGTGCTTTCGCCGCCGTTCCCCCAATAGCTACCAACTGATCCCGAGTAGGCTCCGCACAGCAATACCAAGGCTCACTCAAAAACGGCACACCGCGCCCCTCCGTCACACGTAGCTCGGGAGCGTCCACGCCCGCAGACGCATGTGCCGCCTCCCAAATTCGCGCAAACGCCACCGCCCGCGATTCCTTCTTCCGATCCGCTTCCGCCGAAATCGATTGCACCGTCTCACTCAACAAATCCACCCGCCCATCCACGTTCCTCCACGGATAAACCAGCGACTCCGCATCAAACACACCAACGGCCTGCCGCATTTCCTCGAGCTCCAAAAGCCGCGAACCCTCCGGAATCAGCAACCGAATCCCCAACTGAATCGGCGCCACATTCTCAATCAATTCCTCCGCCGACAAAACCCGCAGCAAATCCAAATACCCATCCATCGTAGTCCACGGAGTAAACGGCACAAATGTGGTATGCAGCGTCATCCCCAACTCGCGAAACTTCCGCGCCACATACAGAAAATCTTCTCGCGTATGCCCCTTGTCCAGCCGCGCCAAAATCTCGTCGTCCACCGATTCCACCGCGCTAATCACAAACAAGCATCCCGTATCCCTCAGCCGCCCCAAATGCTGCTCCTGTTTTCGCAAATGCTCGATCTTGATGGTCACGTCGTAAGTGACAGTCGGAAACTCCCGATGGAACGCCTCCACCAGTTCCATCGCATGCCGTATCCCATTAAAAAAATCCGGATCACCAAACGAAATGTGCTGCGCTCCCGCGACCACCTGCTGCCGAACATCCGCCAACACCACATCGCGCTCCACAATTCGAAACACCCCGTTGTAAACCGGCACAATCGGGCAATGCCGGCAAAGATGTTTGCACCCCCGGCTAGCCTCAGTAGATCCCACAACGCGATACCCACCACCAGGCAAAACAAGATGCGCATATTTCGAAATCGGAGCCAATCCAGCCCGATCCGGCACCTCAAACTTAAGCCGCTCCAAAGAAATCATCGGCTCTGTCTGAGTCGCCACGAAAGTTGTAGGGGTGCGCTTTAGCGCATCCCCGCCCCTGTAGCGCAGGGCGGAGTCCGCGGAGCCCTGCGGCTTTTCCGGCCCTCTCGGTGTTTCCGCGTGCGTTTGAGTCACCACAAAAGTTGTAGGAGTGCGCTTTAGCGCATCCCCGTCCGCCGGAGGCTCGCACATCGTTGCGTTTGGGGGTCGGAGCTTTAGCTCCGACATTGAACTTTCCGCATCCGCGGGCTTCAGCCCCTGAGGAAAAATCTTGTCGCCCTTGTCCCCCAACCTCTCCGCCAACCGCACCAACCCACCCTCAAACTCCCCACCCAAAATCGTCCCCACCCCCAGCGATCGCAAATACTCCGCATTCATAGGCGCATACAACCCATAACAACAAACATGCGCCTGCGAATTCTGCGCCCGCAAAGACGGAATCAATTTGCAAGCCAGCCGAGTAGCCGTATGCATCGGCAAATAAATAGCAATCAACTCCGCCGCCCCAACCGCCCCAGAATCCAACCCCTGCCGCGTAAGATCAAAACAAGTCACCGCATGCCCGCGCCTCCGCAACCAAGCCGCCGGCGACACCAACCCAAAAGGTTGCCGCCCCAACTCATACGTCGAAATCAGTACAATCTTCATCACTCGTTGCCACTTTCTCTTGTACCACTTTCCCTACGGTTGGGCGAATGGGGGCCGACATCGAGGGGCTGACGTGCGTGCGTCGGCGTTTGTACTCTTGGCTTAAGAGCTGTTATAGGATTAAGAAATTAAGGAACAAAATGAGATCACACTTCCCTAGCATCCCATCGCTGCTCTTTGCCTTTTCTCTGCTATCGAATATTCCGATATCTTCCGCGTCTGAATGGCGGGCCATCGAGTTGCCAGCGCGCCCGATGAATATCATCGAAAATCACGGAACTCTGTGGATCTGTGGGGCAGACGAACTAATCGCGGCCTCGGCCGACGGAGGAAAAACCTGGGCTGTCAAACACAACGTAAAAAATGGTGGAATCCTGCTGACCGTTGGATTTGCCAGTGACCAGTTTGGCTACGCAGCTGGAACAGGTGGCGCCATGAAAATTACGAAGGATGGCGGCACTACTTGGGACCAGATTAAGGTCCCATCTCCAGTGATCTACTCAATTTCCTTCTCAGATGAAAAGCATGGGCTAATTCACACACCTCGAACCGTTTACACCACCAACGACGGCGGCGCGACTTGGATTCCGGTGAAAATTGACCTTCAAAGCGACGATTTGAAGGGATTCTCCTACGTATTGGAGATTCTTTCGCTCGACGCAAATCATATGGCAATCGTATTGAGTCAAGGAAACTCCCATGCAAACGACTATCGATTGTTGCTATCCAAGGACGGCGGCCTGAGTTGGAAGGTGGTTGAAATTCCCGGCACTGGTCTGACGACGCTGTCGGCCCGCGGGGGCGAGTACTGGTTCGCGGGAATGGAAGTGATCGAGAAGGACAAACCTGGCGGCGGCTATGGCGTTCCCGTCCTGATGCACTCACCTGATGGGGAAAGCTGGAGTCATTTGCCCAGGTGGTCCAAAAATGAATTTTCGGAGTGCAATTCGCAGGGCTGTCTGTATTGGGATGGGGCGGGAGTACAGCTTCCTCCGGCAAGCCCTGTTAGCTTTTGGACTTTTGCACCCGACAAGGCGGTGACGGCCAAATGGGCCGTGGCAAAAGATAATATTTGCAGCGTTGGCACAACCTTGAGATGTGCTGCGGCGGCCACCACACCTACGATGCCTACATATACCGAAAGTTCCTCTCCCATTGCCCCGTTGATTTCTGCTCCCCCTCTCGATGCTCGTGTATCCCAAGGTCTTCAATGCCTTTACTGTGACTTCGAAAGAATAATGGTCTCACGCGATTATCAAGGAGTGGCCGAAGTAGAAATGAAAATCTACATTGGCCAGAATGGCCTGGTGGAACAGGCCGAAATAGTACACGCGACAAATTCGGGGATCGGAGAACGAATCGCCGCATCTGCCCGAAGCTGGATTTTTGTTCCCTTCACGAAGGATGGTGTCGTTCATCCAGCAAACACGACTGTGAAGCTCCGTGTGCAGGCAATCAAGAGCAAGTAGACGACGACAGAAATCGCTTTCTACACCAAGCCCCTGCTGTCCCGTTCGGTAACGAGCAGTACTGCTCGGAAACCACCTGTCCGTGTGAGAGAGCACACATCGCCAGATTTCGTTTTCAGCTATGATATAAAGCTGCCCTAATCTCTGAAAGGAACAGGATGGCCATCCCCGCAGGCAATTCTTTCGGCACTCGCGACAAGCTCAACGTCGGCGCGCAATCCTTTGATATTCATCGCCTCGAAAAGCTGGAAAAGCACGGCATCAACACGCTCGCGAAGCTCCCATTTTCTCTCCGCATCCTGCTGGAAAATCTTCTGCGCTGTGAAGATGGCCGCTTCGTCCACGCCGAAGACATTCGCGCGCTCGCCGGCTGGACTCCCAACGGAGTACAAAAAGAAATCGCCTTCATGCCCGCGCGCGTTTTGCTGCAAGATTTCACCGGTGTTCCCGCGGTCGTCGACCTCGCCACCATGCGCGAAGCCGTCAAGCGCATGGGCGGCAATCCCTCACGCATCAACCCGCTCTTTCCCGCCGAGTTGGTCATCGACCATTCCGTGCAGGTGGACAAATTCGGCGATGCCAACGCTTTTGGCCTCAACGCCGAGCTAGAATTTCAGCGCAACGTCGAGCGCTATGCCTTTCTCCGCTGGGGCCAAACCGCCTTCAAAAATTTTAAAGTTGTCCCCCCGGACACCGGCATCTGCCACCAGGTTAATCTCGAATATCTCGCCCGCGTAGTCTGCTCCGTGCCTTCGGGAAACCGCATGGAGGCCTATCCCGATTCCGTAGTGGGCACCGACTCGCACACCACCATGGTGAACGCCCTCGGCGTTTTCGGCTGGGGCGTCGGCGGTATTGAAGCGGAAGCCGCCATGCTCGGCCAACCTTCTTCGATGCTGATTCCCGAAGTCGTCGGCTTCCGCCTTCACGGCAAGCTCAGCGAAGGCGCCACCGCCACCGACCTCGTCCTCACCGTCACGGAAATGCTGCGCAAAAGAGGCGTAGTCGGCAAATTCGTCGAATTCTACGGAACTGGCCTTAGCAGCCTCAGCGTTCCCGATCGCGCCACCATCGCCAACATGGCTCCGGAATATGGCGCCACCATGGGCTTCTTCCCCGTTGACTCCGAAACCCTTGCCTATCTCCAATTCACCGGCCGCGCGCACGAACAAATCGCTCTCGTGGAAGCCTATTGCAAAGAACAATCTTTGTTTCGCACAGACTCCACCGTCGAACCAATTTTCAGCGACAAACTCGAGCTCGACCTCGGCACCGTCGAGCCCACCGTCGCCGGACCCAAGCGCCCGCAAGATCGCGTCTCGCTGCGCAACGCAAAATCCTCTTTCACCAAGGTAGTAGAAGGCACGCCGCAAAAACATGTGCAGGTTCGCAACAACGGAGACTCTTTCGATTTCTCCAGCGGAGCGGTCGTCATCGCCGCCATCACCAGCTGCACTAACACTTCGAATCCATCATTGATGCTCGGCGCCGGCCTGCTCGCAAAAAAAGCGGTCGAACGCGGCCTCGAAATCAAGCCGTGGGTAAAAACAAGCCTCGCGCCCGGTTCAAAAGTCGTCACCGACTATCTCGCCGCTGCCGGTCTCACGCCGTTCCTGGAAAAACTAAAATTTCATCTAGTCGGCTACGGGTGCACCACCTGCATCGGTAACAGCGGTCCGCTTCCCGACGCAATCGGCGCCGCCATCAAGGACAATAATCTCGTCGCGGTGGCCGTCCTCAGCGGCAATCGCAATTTCGAAGGGCGCATCCATCCGCTGGTGCGCGCAAATTATCTAGCGTCCCCGCCACTCGTGGTTGCGTACGCGCTTGCTGGGCGCATGGATGTCGATCTCACCACGGAGCCTCTTGGCACCGACAAAAGCGGCAAGCCTGTTTTTCTCAGCGAAATTTGGCCGACGCCGCAGGAAATCGAAACCACCGTGCGTGCCGCTGTTTCCACCAGCATGTATCAGAAGCAATACAGCCAAGTGTATGAAGGTGACGCGCACTGGAAAGGGATGCACGTTCCGCAGGGCGATCTGTATCAGTGGGATCCGAAATCAACGTACATCAAGCTGCCGCCTTATTTCGAAAATATGCCGAAGACTCCGCCGCCTCTCGCGGATGTTCACAGCGCGCGCGTACTCGCCATTCTCGCTGACAGCGTTACCACCGATCACATTTCTCCCGCCGGCTCGATTCCTGTCGATTCGCCGGCCGGAAAATATCTGATCGCGAACGGCGTGAAGCCGCACGAATTTAATTCTTACGGCGCGCGCCGTGGCAATCACGAAGTGATGGTGCGCGGCACGTTCGCAAACATTCGTTTGCGCAATCAGCTTGCGCCCGGCACCGAAGGCGGCTGGACTCTGTATCTTCCGGGCGGCGAGAAAATGTCCATCTACGATGCCGCCGTAAAATATCGCGAAGCCGGCGTTCCGCTGGTTGTGATCGCCGGAAAAGAATACGGCTCCGGTTCTTCGCGCGACTGGGCCGCTAAAGGCACGCGATTGCTCGGCGTTCGCGCCGTCATTGCCGAAAGTTACGAGCGCATCCACCGCAGCAACCTGATCGGCATGGGCGTGATGCCGCTCGAATTTCAGAATGGCGAAAATCGCGAATCGCTTGGCCTGACCGGCCACGAAATTTTCGACATCGAAGGCATCGCGTCGCTAGCGCCCGGTAAAGCTATTTCGGTTCGCGCAAAATCCGAAGACGGCAAGACGAAACAATTTTCGGTGATCGCCCGCGCTGACACTCCGGAAGAAGTCTCCTACTATCGCCACGGCGGCATCCTCCAGTACGTCCTGCGCCAAATGCTTTAGCTTTCTTGGAAAGACCGTTTGTGCGTCGACCATAACAATACTGCTCCAATAATGATGGAGAGCAAACTCGCGGCTTGCGCGTTGGACATTCCTAAAAACGAGCGCGGATTTATGCGAATGAACTCGATCGCGAAGCGCGCGACGCCGCTCAGAATAAGATAGTTGGCGAAAATTTCGCCCTGCGCTTTGGGGCCGCGCAGCGATTTCGTTCCCATGTGCCACAGGAACGCGGCAATGGCGAGCCAGATGAAAAATTCGTAGAGCGGCGTGGGATGAACGCCGCAGTTCTCTGCTAATCCGTACTTCAGACAAACTCCACTGTGGCCCGTGGGGTCCCAAGGGCCAGTGGTGGGCACAACGCCGTTGGGGAAACTCATGCCCCAAGGCAACGAAGTCGGAATGCCGTAATCGCCGTCGCCGGAAAGCAGGCAGCCGATGCGTCCTATGGCGTAGCCGACGCAAGCTGCCGGCGAACAAATATCCAGAAACAGCAGGAGAGGGATTTTCAGGCGGCGCGCCATGATCACTAGCGCGATAAATCCGCCAAGAAACCCTCCGAACCACGCGAATCCGAATCGGCTGAAGAGCAGATTCCACGGGTTGGCAAAGAATTCGCTGGGACTCTCCAGAACGTGATATAGCCGCGCGCCAACCAGACCGGCGATTCCCGCGACGCCGATGATGAGAAACCCTTCGTCACGCTGGCTCTTGTAGCCGGGAAGGCGCTCGAGCTGCGCGCGGCGGCGATTGAAATCGGCTTGCAGCACGTACGCGGAAACCAGCAGCGCTGTGGCAACCATCAGGCCGAAGGTGGGAATCGTGATCGGCCCGATATGCAGAAAAGGAATCATAAATTCGATTCAAGAGTATACACGCTCGCTGGTCGCAGGCCTGAATGCTACGGCTGCGCTAAGCATTCTGCTTTCTTCCGCAAATGATGAAGCACGAGACGAGCACGGAACGCATGGTCAGGTACGCACGTCGGCGTAGGTCGGCTCGGGCGGCGGAGCTTGGTCTGCGGTGGGACGGTCGCGCTCTGGACCGGGCATGTCGAAGATGATCTTAGTGGGCTCGGCGTTTTCCTCTTTGGCGATGGCGGGGAGGGTGCGGAGGAGTTGGTTGGTGATGTAGGCGAGGACGGCGGCGCGGCGGGTGGAGATTTTGTCTTGCGCGAGGAGGAGGAGTAGGCGCGAGAGGAAATCGTTGATCTGGGCGGCGGAGGTAAAGTCGTCGAGGTTGACGGTGAGGGTGGATGCGATTTCGGCAGGGTCGGGCTGGGGCGGAGCGGCAACTTGGGTGTGCTTGGGGCAGAACGGCTGGGTGCCGAAGCCGATCAGGCGGCAACGCATGCCGTTGGGGACCCGGTAGTTGCAGCGAGCAGGGTCATTCATGGAGCTGGACTTAGCGAATTGCGGAGTCATTGGTGGTTTCCTTTGAAAGTGAAGTGGGGGTTCGACACCCGGGCGATTTGTATAGATGACAAAACAAAAGAGTTGCTGAAAAAGGGATTTGTAAGTTGATGGAAAGAAAGAGGTTGAAAATCGATGGTGCGGATGGGGCGAAGTGGGTCAGACGAGTAGGCGATGAAGGGAAAGCGATAGCTTTGGCGGGCTGGGGACATCTTGTTTGCCCTTTTTGTGCGGCCGCGAAGTGGAGGTGCGTCCCGGCTGTACCGAGGACCTGTGGTCCCGGTTTTACCGAGGACCCGCGGCGGCGGTGAAACTCAGGCGAGTGATGCCGTCCCGGTCAGAAGTGGACGGGTCCGCTCCAGCGGACAGCCCGCCGTAATCCGGCGGGTGGACTTGAGGCCCGAGAATCAAGGAGAAACTACCACCTAAAGCGAGATTAGTCAAGTATTATTATTAACGGTTGGTTAACCGTTCGAACGGCACGGAAACGTCAAAACCCGCAGCCTTAAAAACGAAGGCTGCGGCACCCGGCCTACAAGGTCTTTGACCATGGCTCGGCAAAAAAATACGTCGTCGATCCGCACAACGTGACTGGGAAAATCACACCTCTCGCCGGCGCCGCCACTCGCTAAGTGGGAGATCTGAGCGCCCCGGCTGGATGTGCGCTCGAACGGTGACTCGCGTTTCAGTGGACGTGTAGTCGGGTAACCGGACACTTGAATCCACTTCTCCGGTAAGCGCGTTTACTAAGGCTCAGGCGATGACGTCGTGGTGTCTTCTATTCGGTTTCCGCTGCCAATCGGTAGGGTTATCATTCCCCTGATGGCCGCTCCGCACGAAATCGGGCCTGCTGAAAGAGACTCTCAGGAAACAGAGCTGCGCCGCATTGTGAATCTCACGCCGCAGATGCTTGCGGTGATGGAGCCCGATGGGCGCATTTCATGGGTAAACGACATCGTCCTCGACTACCTCGGCATCAGTTTGGCAAACCTCAAGGCAGACGATTTGCGAGCACCCATTTTTCACCCGGAGGATGTTGAAACATCTGAGAATCGGAAGCAAGCCATCGCCCGCGGCATGCCCTTTGAGGTGGAACAGCGCCTGCGGCACAAAGAAGGGAAATATCGCTGGTTCCTTATCCGCTATGAGCCGCTGAAGAATGCAGAAGGGCGCGTGATTCGCTGGTACGGCGGGGCAACCGACATTGAGGATCGCAAGCAAGCCGAGCAAGCGCTGCGCCGCAGCGAAGCTTATCTGGCAGAAGCGCAGAGGCTAAATCGCGCTGGCAGTTGGGCAGTCAGGCCCAGGGCGAGCAAAGCGCACTATTGGTCCGACGAGATGTACCGAATTTGGGGGTTTGATCCCCAACACGGGATTCCCGACTGGCAAGCCGCGGTGGAGCGGGTCCACCCGGACGATCGTGATGTGATCCGGCAAGCCGTTGAGCAGGTATTTGAAGGCCACGTCACGGTTGATAGTGAGGGAGAGCACAGACTCGTGATGCCGGATGGAACAGTTAAGTACCTTCACGGCCTCGCCCATCCGATTTTTGATGATGCTGGGAATGTCGTTGAATATATCGGCACCAATGTAGATGTGACGGAACGCAAACACGCCGAAGAGGAGCGCGAACGGCTGCGTCAGGTTGAGGCAGACCTCGAACACATCAATCGGGTGAGCATGATGGGCGAGTTAGCGGCCTCGCTGGCTCACGAGATCAAGCAGCCGATCACTGCCGTCGCGACGAATGCCAAGACCGGTTTGCGGTGGCTGCAGCGCGAGCCACCTGACGCTGGCGAGATTCGGGAAGCTTTGTCAAGAATTGTCAACGCCGCAAAGCGCGCCGCCGACATCATTGATCGAAACCGCTCACTCTTCCAGCAAGATACGCCAAAACGGGAAACGGTCAACTTGAATGAGGTTGTTCGAGAGATCATCGTTTTGCTGCAGGACGGGGCGAATCGGCAGTCTGTTTCAATCCGCGCTGAACTCGACGGAGATATTCCGACGATGAGTGCCGACCGGGTGCAGATTCAGCAGGTCTTGATGAACCTGATGCTGAACGGCATCGAAGCAATGAAGGATACGGGCGGTGAGCTGACGATCCGGTCGAAGAGAACCGAGGGCCGCCAAGCCCTGCTCTCAGTGAGCGATGTGGGCTGCGGGCTCCCCGGCGAAAACGCCGACCACGTGTTCGACGCATTCTTTACCACAAAGGCGCAAGGCACCGGCATGGGACTATCGATCTGTCGGAGGATTATAGAATCGCATGGTGGCCGCCTGTGGGCGTGTGCCAATACCGGACGGGGTGCGACCTTTCATTTCACTCTGCCTAGCGCGCCATCGACATCCTCCACTACTGCCACATAATTCGGGAGATTAACGAGAAAGCACCCTGTAGAACACAATTCCAGAATTGCTCCCGGATCGATCTGGGCTACTCGGGAATAATCCGGCGACTTTGCGGTAACTCCCGATTAGTCGTCAATCAGGACTCAGCGTCCTGGGGCTGAGCAATTCTGCTAATGACCATCAAGCTCTTGCCTAGCAACAAGCTGATTCGTCGATCAATCACCTCCGCAAGTTGCTGGCGAGCCAGTAATCGACACTGAACTTTCCCGGACCAGCGCATATCAGCCAGATAAAGAAGAGCACGTACAGGACTTCGGGAAGGTAGAGGAAATCGTCGAGCCAGCTAAGAGGCGATAGTCCTTTAGGCATGGCGGAAAGCTTTGTGGTCAGGATGGCGACAAGCATATCGACCAATAAAGCCACGCAGGCCAGGCTCGAAAGGAAGCCCACGGTCAGCAAGGATCCGCCAACGAACTCGACACCCGACACGAAATAAGTCATCAGGCGAGGAAACGGGACTTTGGCCTCAACGAGCGCTTCGTACATAGTTTGCGCCCTGGCGGCGACAAACAATTTGTTTGCCCCAGAGATGGCGAAGAACAGCCCGAGCGAAACGCGTACCAGCAGGATGGCATATTGTTCCAAATCACTGCTACCCAGCAGCGCAAACTGGAACAACCTTTTCCAATCCACCTCTTATCCCTCCATCGGTTTGGACCTCAAGACTATGTGTCCATACGTTCGACCCATTGAGCGCGCCCTGCGGGAGCGACAAATGGATCCGCAAAATACTGTGTTTCCCGCGCAACCTTGTCGCCCTTGAACTCCATGATGCTCACGGTGT
>JAOAPV010000029.1 GCA_025463055.1 Candidatus Acidiferrum typicum | reverse complement strand
GAATCAGGCTTGGGGTCGTCGAAGGAATAGGCCAGCGCCTCCACAAACTCGGCGGCATGAGGCTTAACCGTGACGCGCAGCGCATCTTCTTTTTGGTCATAGCTAAAGCTTCCCCAAGACGTGGAATTCTTGGAAAAAATAATCGTCCATTGATCCGCCGCGGGAATCTTGTGCAGGCCGTACGTGCCGGCCGGCAGCGCGTGCCCTTCGACGGAAACATCGTCGGTGAACGAGATGGTCGTGTTCTCATTCGCTCCCGAGCGCCAAGGCTGCCCGTAGGGAACTGCCTTGCCCCAAATTTCGCGCCCGCCCACAAGCGGACGGCAATAGTTCACGGTGATATCCGTAAGTCCGATCCGCTGCGTGCTGATGGCGCGCTGGCTGAGCGTCGGAAGTCGCAGCTCCACGGCCTGCCCGCCATTTTTGAATTGCGCCTCTGCAACTCCGGCAAAACCGCCGATGGCCAGCGCAAAGCTCGCACAAGAAATAAAGAATCTCCGCATACACACCTCCCCGTCACAATTGGGAACCGTTCTTAACACGGCATTCCACACATTGCTGTTGGCATAGACGGACGGTGCGGCAGACTCGTGAGCAGGTCACGGAGCATGAACCTGGACCCCACCCGTTTGACAAGAACGCCTTCACTTCTTAACATAAGCATTCGCATTAAAGTTGTTTGCAACTGCGGTTGGAGTTGCTTCAAGTTGTACAAAAAGTTGTACATCGTTGTGTAAAGCTAAATTCTTATGATTACAGTAACCGACCTTACCAAGAGGTACGCGCGTCACACGGCTGTTGACCACATCTCCTTCGAGGTTCACAAAGGGCAGATCGTCGGTTTCCTCGGACCCAATGGCGCCGGCAAGACCACCACCATGCGCATGCTGACGTGTTTTCTGCCGCCCACGTCAGGCAACGCCACGGTCGCCGGCTTTGACGTCCTCGAGCAATCATTCGAGGTGAAGAAGCGCATTGGCTACTTGCCCGAGACGCCGCCGCTCTATCCGGAAATGCGCACCGCCGAATATCTGCAGTTTGTTGGCAGCTTGAAGGGACTTGCCAAGGCCGAGCTAGCCAAGCGCGTTGACTATGTTTGCGAGCGCTGCGCGATTTTGGACGTCAAAGACAAGCTGCTCGGCAAGCTCTCCAAAGGCTATCGCCAGCGCGTCGGTCTCGCGCAAGCCATCATTCACAATCCCGACGTGCTGATTCTCGATGAGCCGACCTCCGGCCTCGACCCCAAGCAGATCAACGAAACGCGCGAGCTCATCAAGAGCCTCGCCGGCGACCACACCATCCTCCTGAGTACGCACATCCTGCCGGAAGTGGAGCAGACCTGCGAGCAGGTCATCATCATCAACAAAGGCAAGCTCGTCGCCACCGATTCCGTTAGCAATTTGCAAAATCGTGCGCGCGGAGCGGAGTCCTTGCTGGTCGAAGTCGGCGCGCGCAACGGCCTTATGGATCCGCTAAAGGTGCAGTCAAGCCTTGAGCTGGTTCCTGGCGTCAGCCGTGTGCACCTCAAGAACAAGCTCGATAACCGCTCGATCTTCGAAGTCGAAAGCCGCAAAGGTCTGGTCCGCGGCGATCTGGCCCGTGCGGTCGTTGAAGCCGGCTGGGACCTGAACGAGCTTCGCCCCACCGCCGTTAGCCTCGAAGAAATTTTCTTGCAGCTCACCGGAGAACCGGCCGCGGCGCCGGCGGAAGAAGCTGTACCCGCAGGAGTCAAGTAGATGCGAAACGTCTGGATCATCTGCCGCAAAGAGCTGCGCAGCTATTTCGTTTCTCCGGTTGCGTATATTTTGCTGGCCATGTTTGCCGTCATCTTCGGCTTTTTCTTCTGGAACATTCTCGGCTACTTCGTTTTCCGCGGCATGGAATCGCAGATGCGCGGCCAGATGATGCCGATGAACGTCAACGAGGAAGTCATCCGCCCGCTGCTCTCGAACGTCAGCGTCATCGGCTTGTTCCTCATCCCCATGATCACCATGCGGCTGTTTGCGGAAGAAAAGCGTACTGGCACCATCGAGCTGCTCGCCACGTCGCCGGTCAGTGATGTCGAAGTAATCCTCGGCAAGTGGCTTTCCGCCATGGTTCTGTACGCCTCCATGCTGCTGCTCACCGCGATCAATTTTCTTTTTATTTTCAGGTACGGCCATCCGGACTGGAAGCCGCTAGTGATCGGCTATCTCGGTTTGCTGTTGCAAGCTGGGGCACTGCTCGCCATCGGAACATTCATTTCCACGCTGACGAAGAACCAAATCATCGCCGGCGCGGCGACCTTTGGCGTCTGCTTGCTGCTGTGGGTCCTCGAATGGGTCAGCGGCTACGAGACCGCCACGTGGGCCCGCGTCCTGTCCTACATGTCCGTCATCACCCATTTCGAGTCTTTCGCAAAGGGATTGCTGGACGCCAAGGACGCTATTTTCTACGTCACTCTAATTTTCTTCGGACTCTTCCTGACCGCTCGCTCCATGGAGTCCCTGCGGTGGAGGTCCTAACGTGAGCGCTCAATTCTTGAAAGCCCGCCAAACGAAGTACGCGGCATACGCTGCCACATATGTCCTGGTGGTCGTCGCTATCATTGCAACCGCGAACGTCCTGGCTAATCGCTACGACAAGTCGTACGACACGACTTCCAACAAGCGTTACAGCCTTTCCGACCAGACCGTGAAGATCGTCAAGGGCCTGAAGCAAGACGCCACGGTCACCTACTATGACCAGGCCAGCCGGTTCCAAGCCGCAAAGGACCAGCTCGATCTCTACGCGAATCTCTCGCACAAGGTCCATGTCGAATACGTTGATCCCGACAAAAAGCCCCAACTGGCGCGCGAAGCCGGCATCAAGAACTACGGAACCACCATCGTTCAGATTGGCGCCAACAAACAGGAAGCCAAAGGCTTGAACGAAGAAGGCATCACCGGCGCGTTCATTCGCGACCTGAAGAACACCACGCGTACCGTTTGCTTTGTCACCGGAAGCGGCGAGCACCAGATCGACGATTCCGGCCGCAGCGGCTATTCCCAGTTCAAGGAATTGCTAGGCAAAGACGAGTACGCTGCGAAATCCATTAACCTCCTGCAAAAAGCGGAAATCCCCAGCGACTGCACGGTCCTGGTTGTGGCCGGCCCGAGCGGCGATTATCAGCAGCCGGAAGTCGATGCCATCAAGAAATTCGTCGAAGACGGGGGCCGCGCGCTCTTTATGCTCGATCCCCCGCTAAAAATGGGCCACTCTGAAGTCGCCGATAATGATGCGCTGACTGCCGTGCTGAAAGATTGGGGCGTAGCGGTCGATAAAGATTTGATTCTGGACATGAATCCCATCGGTCAGCTTGCCGGGCTCGGTCCTCAAGTTGCTCTCGTCACCAGCTACGACTCACATCCTATCGTCAGCGAAATGAAAGGTACCGCGACAGGCTTTCCGCTTTCCCGCTCTATCGACGTAAAGAGCGGCTCAAAGACCACGGTGCAAAAATTGTTTGGTTCTTCGGAGTCCAGCCTGGCCACTGAGAAACTTAATTCGCCAGAGGTCAATCCTAGTGACCCCAAGAACAAAAAAGGCCCGATGACCATCGCCGCCGCTGGTAGCTACAACACCGGCAAAGAAAATTCGCAGGGCCGCTTTGTGGTCATCGGCAGTTCCGCATGGGCTGCCAATTCTTTCATCAGATTCAACGGCAATCGCGACTTGGCCCTCAATACCATGAACTGGCTTTCGTCCGACGAAGATTTGATCTCCATTCGCCCGAAAGAACCGGAAGACCGCCGCATCACCCTCACCCGCGCGCAAATGAATTGGGTTCGCCTGACTAGCCAATTCCTCCTGCCGCTGATCGTCGTCTTCGCCGGCGTCTCGGTGTGGTGGCGTAGAAGGTAGTAGGCGCGAGATGAAACTGTCGCTCTCGGGACCAAACTCATGAAAAACACCGGGCTGCTCATCGCTGCCGTCGTACTCGCCGCTCTAAGCGGCGTGCTCTACTGGTCCAATCGTCACCCCGCGTCCGAGAACACCGCCAAAGCTTCCATCGATACACCGCCAAAGATTCTCAACCTGAAGCAGGAAGACATTTCCAAAATTGAAATCAAGAAGAAGGGCGGGGAAGAGTTGGCTCTCGCAAAAGGCGATGCCGGCAAGTGGCAGATCACCGCGCCCAAGCCACTCGGCGCCGACCAGGAAGCTGTCTCAAGCCTGCTCTCCAGCGTATCGTCGCTGAATTCCGATCGCCTCGTAGAAGATAAAGCAGCGGACCTGGGCCAATACGGCCTTACGCAGCCTTCCCTTGAGCTCGGCGTCACAAGCAAAGACTCCAAGCCGCAAAAGCTGCTCCTCGGCGACGACACTCCTGCTGGTAGCGCCGTTTTCGCGAAGCTTGAAGGCGACCCGCGCGTCTTCACCGTCGCGAGCTATAACAAATCCAGCCTCGACAAGACTGCGAACGATCTTCGAGACAAGCGTTTGCTCACCCTCGATTTCGACAAGCTCAGCCAAGTGGAACTCGTCACGAAAAAGCAAGACATCGAATTCGGCCGCAACAAACAGGAGTGGCAAATCGTCAAGCCCAAGCCATCCCGCGCCGATAATTTCCAAGTCGAGGAAATCGTTCGCAAGCTGCGCGAGACCAAGATGGAAGCCACGTCCAGCGACGCGGATGCCAAGAAAGCCGCCGCCGCATTTGCCTCCGGAACGCAAATCGCCACCGCCAAAGTCACCGACAGCGACAGCACGCAAGACCTGCAAATCCGAAAGAGCAAAAGCGACTACTACGCGAAATCCTCGGCGGTTCCCGGCATCTACAAAGTGCCAAGTGACCTGGGCTCCGGGGTCGACAAAAATGTCGACGACTTTCGAAACAAGAAACTCTTCGATTTCGGCTATGACGATCCCACGAAGGTTGAGCTCCGCGATGGCACGAAAGCCTATTTTCTGACTAAGGGTGGGCAGGATTGGTGGTCCGCTGATAGCAAAAAGCTGGACTCCGCGAGCGTTCAATCTCTGATCGACAAAATTCGCGAGCTATCTGCCAGCAAATTTGTTGACTCTGGCTTCACCACACCCGTCATTGAATTGACAGTCACTTCAAATGACGGCAAGCGCGTCGAAAAGGCTTCAATTTCAAAATCTGGCGACAACTACATCGCAAAGCGCGAAAATGACCCGTCATTTTATCAACTCGATTCCTCCGCCGTTACCGATCTTCAAAAGCTCGCCGCAGATGTAAAGCCCACTCCCGCTGCCGGCAAGAAGTAGTCGCGGCGGCGAGAAGTTGACGCACACACATCTTTTTTGTTCGTCCTATGTCAGCCTGTCGTCACTAACAGTGCGAAAGTCTGCGCTTTTCAAAAAAATACAAAGAACTAGGTATAGAAACATTTAGCCACTCCTCCAAACTGGACTTGGGACACGCGGTCGCAGCACAGGTTCTGCGGCAGATGAATGCAGCACAATACTCACAGCAGGCTTCGCCCCGGCACACAAGCCAATAGCGGCATGCGTGTGGTTCGTAAGCCTGACGCTGCGCAATCCATTCCCCCTCTTCTTCTTGATCTTGATGGCACGCTGGTTGACAGCGTCTACGAACACGTCGTAGCTTGGCGCGAGGCCCTCGAAGACGCCGAAATTCGTTTGCCCAACTGGAAAATTCACCGCCGCATCGGGATGAGCGGCAAACTGTTCCTTCCCGCCCTTCTACGCGAGCTCGGAAAAAATATTGACAAGGCGGAAATCCAGTCCATAGAACGCGTACGCAGCGGCATCTTCAAAAAGAAAATACCTGAGATTCGCACCCACGCCGGCGCGAAAGAGTTGTTGGAGTGTTTCGAAAGAATCGGTGCTCGCTGGGCTATCGCCACCAGCGGCGAACGCGCGCAAGTGGAGCAGTTGCTCAAAAACTTCGACATTCCTTCCACAGTGCCGGTGATAACCGGTGACGACGTCGCAACGGCGAAACCGGCGCCCGATTCCTTCGTTGTGGCTGCGCAGCGCCTCGGTGTTTCGCCGCTGGAATCCATCGTGATTGGCGATAGTCCCTGGGATCTCCTCGCCGCCCAGCGCATGAAAGCTCTCGGCGTAGGGTTGTTGTGCGGCGGCTATGCGGACTCGGAGCTGGAGCGCGCCGGCGCATATCGCGTCTATGAAGATCCAGCCGACCTCCTTGAGCACATCGAGGAACTAGGCATCCAGACCGAATGAGGATATTTCCCCTGTAACGCAGGGCGGAGTCTTCGCAGCCCTGCGGCTTTTGTTTCTCAGAAAAGGAGAATGGTCATGGCAACCGCAAAGCAAAAAAAAGCCGCTAGAACAAATAGCAAGAAAGCGGCTCAAGCGGCCAAGCGCAAGCGCACTATCGCCCATTTACCGAAGTCGGTTCGCACCGCTCTCGGTAGGCGGGGCGCCAAGGTCGCCCGGCAGCGGCGCGCGTCACGATAGCGCGCATTTCCAGGACAAGAAAATCCAAATGACTTTTCTGGAGAAAGACTATGAAAGCCGTCGTTTTCCATGGGGTTGGAGATATTCGACTGGACAATGTCAAAGAGCCTTCCATCAAGCACGACTTCGATGCCATTGTGCGTTTGACCGCCAGCGCTATCTGCGGCACCGATTTGCATTTCGTGCGTGGCACCGTGCCCGGTATGCAAGAAGGCACTATCCTCGGTCATGAAGGCGTAGGCGTCGTCGAAGAAGTTGGCAAAGCGGTTCGCAATGTTAAGCCGGGAGATCGCGTGGTCATCGCGTCCACGATTGCGTGCGGGTCTTGCTCGTACTGCCGGGCCGGCTACTATGCGCAATGCGACAACGCGAATCCAAACGGCAAGCTCGCAGGTACCGCGTTTTTCGGGGGCCCGAAGAACACCGGGCCATTCGATGGTCTCCAAGCCGAGTACGCGCGCATTCCTTTCGCCAACGTTGGCTTGATCAAGCTCCCTGAAGAAGTGACCGACGATCAAGCCATCCTCACCTCGGATATTTTCCCCACGGGCTATTTCGGCGCAGACATTGCAAATATTCACCCGGGATCAACAGTGGCGGTCTTTGGCTGCGGTCCCGTGGGGCAATTCGTGATCGCAAGCTGCAAACTCTTCGGCGCCGGCCGCATTATTGCCATCGATACGATCTCCACGCGCTTGGAAATGGCGCAGGACCAAGGCGCCGAGATTATCAATTTCAGTACTGAGGATCCCGTCGAAACCATTCGCGAACTGACGGATGGAATCGGCGTCGATCGCGCCGTGGACGCCGTAGGCGTGGATGCCAATCGCCCTTCGAACGGCCCCGCGCACGATCGCGAGCCCGCGCGCGATCGAGAGAAGGATAAGGAGTTTGACAAAGAAGCGCAGAAGATTGCCCCTCAACGCAAGCCCCAGGGCGCGAACTGGAATCCCGGCGCAGCTCCGTCGCAAGCGTTGCAATGGGCCGTTGAGGCGCTCGCGAAAGCGGGAACGCTCAGCATCATCGGCGTTTACCCGGAAACCGCGCAAACCTTTCCCATTGGCAAGGCTATGAACAAAAATCTCAGCATCCGCCAGGGCAACTGCAATCACCGCAAATACATTCCGAAGCTCGTCGATTTGATTCGCACCGGCGTTGTCAATCTCTCGTCTGTGCTCACCAATCTGGAGCCGCTCACGTCCGCCATCGAAGCGTATAAACTTTTTGACCGCCGCGAGCCCGGTTGGATTAAAGTAGAGCTCCTTCCCGCGGCATAATCGCGCAGGGGCTCGTCAGGCATAGTTCTGTTCTTCGCCGCGTGCTCCCGGCACTCCTCCGCGCATCCAATCTCACGTAGAGGATAGTGAACGATGGCCATCGCACCGCCGGCTGAATCCAAATTGCAGCACGCCTCTCCCGCGAAAATGATCACGCGCGGCTACTTCCGCATGCTGAACTTCTTTGACATTTCGGAAGCAATTGACTTGGAAAAGTTGCGCGTGCTGCTCGGTTCGAAAGCGGCGCCCCGCTCTCCCGGATTCGTTCATCTCACTCCCGAATACGCGCAAGCGCAGAATGCCCCGCTGGAAGAGCCGCTTGAGCCGGTAACTCTCTCCAGTGGCGAAAAATTGGGAGGCAAAATTAAATATTATTGGTTCGGCGTAGCCAGCGTGGAATTAATTACGCCGTTCCAGTGCGACCTGAACGCGCTGTGCGGAGATTCGTACCGCTGGATGAATGCGCCCGAAGTCGAAAAAGCCGCGGAAGATGTGTTGCGCGCGCGCTTGCAACGTTTCCAGCCCGCCCTTATCAGGCCTTCAACAAAGTGGCTCGATGAAGACTATCTCGTGATCGATATTCAATCCGCGAGCCACGAGGACGGCCGCCCTCCAACCGCGGAAGAGTTGCTCAAGCAATATGGCGATCAGATCACCGAACTGGTGCGCGGCGAACTCACTCCGCTCTCCGCTGCGGAGCGCGACGAGATTCTTCGCGACGCTCTCTCTTACTATCCGACCGACTTGATTGTGGTCGGTTGGGCGGCCGCTCTCGTCTACGACAAGCCCGACGCCACTTCCGCGATTATCGATTTGCTCGAATACGCGAACACGCAATTGCTGGAGTTTCGCTACTACGACGAAGTCCTCACCAATCTACTTTCGAACGTGTACAGCTCGCTCGAGGGTCACGAAAGCTTTCTCTCCCGCTGGCGGCTGCCGCGCCGCGCTGTCCGCGTGAACCGACTCCGCCTCGACATCATGGATTTGGCGGAGCGGACGGAGTACGCGGTAAAATTCATCAGCGACACGTATTATGCGCGCGTTTACAGAGTCATCTCGTCCAAGATCGGCGTGCAAGATTACAAGGGGCTGGTCAGCGAAAAGCTGAAGACGGCCGGCGAACTCTACGAGTTCATGGTCGCGCAATTCAACGATCGCCGCATGTTCGTGCTGGAGGTTGTTGTCGCGGTGCTCGTTGCCCTCGACGTCATTCTTTTGCTGCGCCCCGGGCACTAAGGCCGATTCTGGGTCGTTACGTCTCTTATCTGCATTGCTGCGCCACCTCAATCACTGTTTGTGCGTTTAGGGTCGAGTCCGAGGCGGCGACAGATTTCATCGACAATTTGTTCGGGCGAAGCGCTAATGTCCACCGTAACGGCGTCGGTGGGCTCTTCCAGCGCGGCGAATTGCGAGGCGAGGATTTGTTCGCCGGTAAAATGGCCTTGCCGCGCACGCAGCCGGTCGTAAATCAGGGCGTAGGTTCCCTTTAGATAGACGAGCTTCACTTCGCCGCTGTGCCAGAGCAATTCGCGATAACTTGCCTTCAAGGCCGAGCATGCCAGCACAACGTTTCGATTTTCCGCGAGCCACTGTTGGATATTCCGGTGAATTTCCTCGAGCCAGGGGATGCGGTCGGCATCGGTAAGCGGAATTCCTTGATGCATCTTTGCCTTGTTGGCGGGAGAGTGAAATTCGTCGGCGTCGACAAATTCCCAGCCGAGCCGCTTCGCGAGGAGGCTACCGATGGTCGTTTTCCCGGAGCCGGTCGGCCCCATAACCACGATGATCATGGCTTGGGTGGTGCGGCGGCGGAGCTGGTTTGTGTCACCGGACCGAAGCGCTTAACGAGCCAGGCGCGTACTTCTTCCGGGTCATACTTGAAGGGCCCCATGCCGCCGGCAAACGCGATGCGGCCATGCTCGTCGATCACGTAAAGCCGCTCCGGCCATGCGGAGTATGCAAGGTCGGCGGCGTTGTTCATGTCGTCGATCCCGAAGGGAAGGGGATATTTCTGCCGTTGCACGAAATCGTTCGCGATGGCCACACGCTGCTCCAACGTTTTCGGCTGCGCGTAGCAGACGTCTTCTTTCACGTTTGATTTCATCTGCCACTCGTCGGTGGGATGCGCTTCGCGGACGTAAACGGTGAGAAAGTCCGCGCGGTCCTTGTAGTCGTTATAAATCTTGACCACGTCGCCGACGTGGCGCCGGAACGGCGGTCAAGTGTAGCTGCCGAAGATCACCACCAGCGGGCGCGAGCCGGTGCGTTCGCGCAAATGAAAATGGTTCGATCCGTCCAAGGCCAACAGACGCACGTCCGGTGCATCTTCACCGACGCGCAGCTTGCCGCGGTGCATGTGGGGAAGGGCGTAGCGCACCATTCCGTAGACATCTTTAGGACTGCCGGCCATGAACGACAGACCGGCGAACGCGATCAGCATTAGGCCCAGAAAGATGCCGAGCGTCCATTTCCAGAAACGGCTCATCTTGTGTTGTTCCCCTGAGTTTTCGATTGGCCCAGGAAATTGCGCGCGAACCATAGCACTGACTGGATGCCCGCAAAATAATGTTTAACCATTAGACGCGCGCCGGAACCTTGTCAGCCGCTTTCCTTGGAAAGCAGCCTTTCGCGTTCTTGCTTATAACGCGCCAAAGCTCGCTCGATTACGGTGAGCGCGGCGTACGCTGGCCGTATGTCCTCGACTTCGACGCGCTTGCCCTCGAGTTGCTTGTAATCCTGGAAAAAGCGCTTCACCACTAACATACGGTGTGACGGCAGATCTCGCGCCTCCACGTATCCGCTAAACTCCGGATCGTTGGTGGCCACGGCGATCACTTTGTCGTCGCTCGCGCCGGAGTCGATCATGGTCATCAGGCCGATGGCGCGCGCCTGGATTAGCGCAAGCGGCTGCACGGGTTCCTGGCACAAGACCAAGACGTCGAGAGGGTCGTTGTCTTCCGCATACGTCTGCGGAATGAAGCCATAATTTGCGGGATAAAAAACCGCGGAATGGATAATGCGATCCACCTTCAGCAAGCCGGTGGCTTTGTCGAGCTCGTACTTTACGTTCGACCCCAACGGTATTTCGATGACCGCCTGAAAATCCCGCGGCAACTCGTTGCCGGGTGAGACGTCGTGCCATGCATTAACCACAATGAGCCTTTCTCAAGCGCGCGCCTTATCAATCATTTCTTCCCAAATTCCTTTGCTCTTCAAAATGAGTTCCACCAACTCGCGTGCGGCGCCTTTGCCTCCGATTGCTTTCGTAACGAAGTGCGCTGCCAATTTTACTTCGAGTACGGCGTCCCCGACCGCGACCGCTAATCCCACGCGCTGCATAATCGGCAAATCCGGCAGGTCGTCGCCCAGGTAAGCGACGGCGGACTCCGGCGCACCCGTCTTCCGCAATATCTCTTCATAAGCGGCGATTTTTGTTGGCTGCTTCTCGTATACGAATTCAATGTTTAACTCTTTCGCGCGTCGGCGCATTGCGGCGCTTTCGCGTCCGGTGATTACGCCTGTGCGAATGCCAGCGGTATGCGCCAGCGAAATTCCCTGGCCATCATGCGCGTCAAATATCTTTATCTCCAACGCTGTTCCGTCTGGCTGAGAGAGCAGTGCAACGGTGCCTGGCGTAATGGTTCCGTCCACGTCCATCAGAAGAACCTGTATCTGCTTGGCTCGCCTTTTCACGGCGGGTGAAATCTTCTTTCCGGTCTTCAGCAATCTTGCTCCTTTTTGCGCGAGCGCCCTTGATAAGAAGGCGCCGGCGACGGTCCGCGGCCGCTACATGTGCCGGCGATCGAAGTCGGTCCAGCGAGCACGCTTCTTAGATGTCGCCCGCTTAGCTAACTTCAACCCCGCACAGCCAAGAGTGGCTGTGCTACTAAATCAGCTCCAGGCCCCACAAATCGTGCAAATGCACCACGCCCAGGACTCCACCTGCCTCATCCACGACGACGATCGATGTAATCTTGCGCCGCTCCATCAGGTTTAGGGCTTCGCTTGCCAGGACATGCGGGCCGATTGTTTGTGGGTTTCGCGTCATGCACGCCCCTGCGTTCATTTCCAGCGTAGCACCGCCACGCTTTTCCATCAGGCGCCGCAAATCGCCGTCGGTGATAATTCCGGCCAGCCGCCCGTCGGCTTGTAGGACCGTGGTCATTCCCAGGCCTTTGTTGCTCATCTCGTGAAATGTACCTGGCATGGAGGTGCTCTCGGCCACGTGTGGCAGGGCTTGCCCTGCGTGCATTAAGTGTTCGACGCGCAAAAGTTTCTTGCCAAGCCGTCCCGCCGGATGCAGCGCTGCAAAATCATCGTGGCGAAATCCGCGGCGCTCTAGCAGGGCGACCGCAAGTGCATCGCCTACCGCCATTGCTACGGTTGTGCTGGCCGTGGGCGCCAAATTGAGGGAGCAGGCCTCTTCGCGGACACTTACGTCCAACGTAACGTCACTCGCTTCGGCCAGCGTTGAGTCAATTTTGCCGGTCAGCGTCACTAGCGGCATCTGCAGGCGCTTCAGGGCTTCCAGCAGCTGAATGATTTCTTCGGTTTCGCCGCCATAGGACACCGCGAGCATCGCATCGCCGCGCGCCAGCATTCCCAAATCGCCATGCAGGGCCTCGGCTGGATGAAGAAAGAACGATGGTGTGCCCGTGCTCGAGAACGTGGCCGAAATTTTGCGCCCGATGAGGCCGGACTTGCCCATTCCGGTGACGGCTACGCGCCCCTTGCAGGCAAGAAGCACGTCGACGGCTTTGGCGAAGCTGCTGTCGAGGCGAGCCTTGACCTCTTCGATGGCGCGGGCCTCGATCGCTAGCACTCTGCGCGCAGTCTCCAGGCTCACTGCAATCTCCGCATAATGGTTACGCCTTCTCAACTGGGGCGCAGCAGTGCTGCGCCCCTACGAACTGCTGCGCCCGCCGATTCACGAGTTTTCCCAATGCCGTACGACCGTCGACAATTCCTTGAGTCGGGCGAGCAATCCGGCTAATTGCGGGAGCGGCAAGGCGTTCGCTCCATCGGAAAGCGCTGCGGGTGGATTGTCGTGCGTCTCCAGAAAAATCCCGTCTACTCCAGCGGCCACCGCGGCGCGCGCCAGCGGCTCGATAAATTCCGGCTGACCGCCGCTGGCATGGCCTTGTCCGCCGGGAAGCTGGACGGAATGCGTCACGTCGAAAACTACTGGATAACCCAGTTTCTGCAAAATCGGAAATGAGCGCACATCCACGACCAGATTCTGATAGCCGAAAGAAGCGCCGCGCTCGGTAACGACAATGTTCGTATTTCCGGCGCTCGCGATTTTCTCCACCACGTTGCTCATGTCCCAGGGCGACAGAAACTGGCCCTTCTTTACGTTCACGACGCGGCCCGTTTTTGCCGCCGCGACCAGCAAGTCAGTTTGCCGCGAAAGGAAGGCTGGAATCTGCAGCACGTCGCAGACTTGCGCGGCTTCCGCCGCCTGCGACACGTCATGAATATCCGTAAGAATCGGCAACTTCAGTTCCGCCTTAATCTTCTGCAGAATCCTCAGCCCTTCCTTCAGGCCAGGCCCGCGAAAGCCTTTTGCCGAAGAGCGGTTAGCCTTGTCGTAGGACGCCTTGAAGACATAGGGCACGCCTGCATCGGCGGCGGTGCGCGCGACTTGCTCGGCCATTTTGCGCGCGTGGGCTTCGCTTTCGATTACGCACGGCCCAGCGATTAGAAATAGTGGGTTTCCGCCCCCGAGCCGTAGTGCGCCGACAGCAATTTCACGTGTCCTATCCATGCGGAGCATTGAAGATAGCACGGTCAGTTAGGCTTTTGCGATTTGGCGGGGTCCTCGCTTTGACCTGCATCATCGATAGCGTCGACGTCGTCTTGCACGATGGGTTCGCCGTTGGGGCTGAACCCGGGGCGGCCGGCTTTGGGATAAAGATCGTTGTCGATTGCGGTTAGCGAGCGGAGAAGCAAACTGCTGATGTAGGCGAGGACGCTAGCGCGGCGAGGCGAGATACGTCCTTGGGCCGCGAGCGTATAGAGCGCGCCGAGGGAATGGTTGATGCCCTGAGCGTTTTGAAAGCGGCAGGCTTTCTGGGTCAGGGCCGCCAAGAAGTCGGTGTGGTCATCGTCGAGGTAGGCAGCGTGGTGGGGGCAGAACCCGGAGGAAGGATCGCTGGCGAGGGAGCGACATTGGCGGCCGGCGGCGGTGCGATGTTGGCAGCGCGCTGGAGTGAAAATGGAGTCGGGTGACTTAGCTTTCATGGTTTTGTCCTTTGGATGGAGAGCAGGGGATACCCACCCCCGGTGTTTGAGGTAAAAGAGTTTGGAATCGCTTGAAAACAAGAGAGTTGACTTTTTTGGCGACGACAAGGAGTTCGTAACAGTATGAGGGTAAATGGGATACCTGGAAGAAAGCAGTAAGAAAGAATGAGCGGGAGAGTGGTTGCCGGAGGCGAGCGCTTCTTTTCGAGAGTTCACGAGCAATGATACGGCACGTTATCTAAGTTGTCAATATTTAAGTAGGGTACTAGTATTTAGGATTTGGACACAAAGAGGGTTCGGCGAGACACAGCTTATGCTCAGCTTGGGCGCGTACCGGTTCGGCCTCAACAACCCCTAGCGCGTTGCCGGAGGGGCTGCCTGCGATCGCTTATTCTCGAATGCGGATGCGGTTAACCTCGACTACGAATAGTTTCCCGCGGTAATGCTCCATGGCTGGCTGGAGCTTTAGATATCCGACGAGTCTAGCCATCAACTGAGGAAGGATTTCCGAGTGGTTGCGCATCTGAAGGGCAACAATGCCTTTGTAGCTGGAGGGAGGATAGGTGACGATATCGGCGAAGTCTCCGTTCAGAGACACCAGAATGCAATCGAGGTCCTGCGCTTTCGCAATTACAGTTGCATCCGGTGACTCGACCGGCAAGACGTCCCTAAGGCATAGAACGTCGTGATTCGCTTCTCGAAGCGTTTGAACGATGGTATTGGAGATGCAGTGGTCGGCCAGGAACCGCAGGGCCATCAGACGAGGGACTCAAATTCGGCCAATTCGCGAGCATAGTCGAGGCACGCGGCGATTTGCTCGTGTGTGAGATCGGGGAACTCAGCGACGATTTCGTCGGCGGTCTTGCCGGCCGCCAAATACCCCAACACGAGGCCGACGGGAATACGTGTTCCCTTAAGGCGCGGCTTGCCGCGGAGAATCTCCGGGTCGCTCACGATGTGGTGTTTCCATTCGACCGGCATGTGGTGATACTAGCTTTTTTTTACGATGGTGGCAAAGCCAGAGGTTCAAGCGAGACAATGATTCTGGGCGTGCGGATTGCACGACCTTTACGGGCTGCGGGCGCCGTTGGGCTTACAGCGGAAAGGCGCCGGCAAGTCCGCCGCACTCGAAATTAGGCGGGGACGTGGGGGCCTACGGCTACGGCCTGGGCTCGCACCGGCTCTACGGCGACGCGGCTCTTGCTGTGCTTGTGTTCCAGGGACGCGCCTATGAAGGCTGCGAATAGGGGGTGCGGTTCCAGGGGCTTGGATTTGAATTCGGGGTGGAACTGGCAGCCCAGGAACCAAGGGTGGTCCGGGGCCTCGATGATTTCGACGTAATTCTCGTCTGGGGTGCGGCCGGTGATTTGCAGGCCTGCGCCGGTCAGAGTTTTCTCGTAGTCGCGGTTGAATTCGTAGCGATGGCGGTGACGCTCGCTGATTTCGACCTTGCCGTAGGCGCGATGGGCGAAGGAGCCGGGCGTTAGCTTACAGGTCCACGCGCCCAGGCGCATGGTGCCGCCCATTTCGTCGACGCCGAGGAGTTCGCGCAATTTGTAGATGACGCGATGGGGCGTTTGCGGGTCGAACTCGGTGCTGTCTGCGGTCTTTAGCTCCGCTACGTCGCGGGCGTACTCGATGGTGGCGCACTGCATGCCGAGGCAGATGCCGAAGAAGGGAACTTTGTGCTCGCGCGCGTAGCGTATGGTGTGCACCATGCCCTGGATGCCGCGCTTGCCGAAGCCGCCAGGGACCAGGATTCCGTCGTAGCCGCGCAGGCGCGCTGCGGCGGTCTCGGCTGAATCGATCTCTTCGGCTTCGATCCATTCCAATACGGTCTTATGGTTATGCGCTAAACCGCCATGCAAGAGCGCTTCACGCAAACTCTTGTATGCGTCTTCAAGCTGCACGTATTTGCCGACAACGGCGATGCGCACTTCGCCAGCCGGATGATGCAGCCGGTATACGAGGTCTCCCCACCGAGTCAAGTCCTGCGGATGATGCTCTAGTTTCAGCAGGCGCAAAATTTGCGCGTCTAATCCCTCGCGCCCTAATTCCACGGGCACGGCGTAGATGGTGTCCACGTCTTCCATGGAAATGACGCAGGATTCGGCTACGTTGCAGAACAAGGCGATTTTTTTCTTCAGGTCGGCGGGAATGTGGCGGTCGCTGCGGCAAAGGAGAATGTCCGGCTGAATGCCGATGCCAAGCATTTCTTTGACGCTGTGTTGCGTGGGCTTGGTTTTCAGCTCGCCGGCGGCGGCAATGAAGGGAACTAGCGTTACGTGGACGAAGAGCGTGTTCTCCGCGCCTAGCTCGAGGCGCATCTGGCGGATAGCTTCCAAGAAGGGCAAGGACTCGATGTCGCCGACAGTGCCGCCGATTTCGACGATGACGACGTCGACGCCTTCGGAAACTTTCTTGATGGTGGTTTTGATTTCGTCGGTGACATGGGGAATCACCTGGACGGTCTTGCCGAGAAAATCGCCGCGGCGCTCTTTGGTCAGAATCGTTTCGTAGATTCGTCCGGTGGTCCAATTATTGTCGCGGGAGAGCTTGGCGTGCGTGAAGCGCTCGTAGTGACCGAGGTCGAGGTCGGTCTCGGCGCCGTCTTCGGTGACGAAGACTTCGCCGTGCTGAAAGGGGCTCATCGTGCCGGGATCGACGTTAAGGTACGGATCGCACTTCTGAAGGGTGACTTTGAAACCGCGACTTTCGAGGAGACAACCGATTGAGGAGGCTGCTACGCCTTTTCCCAGTGAGGAAACAACTCCGCCGGTAACAAAAATATATTTTGGCGCCATCCTTGATAGCCCGCACTTTCACAAGTTCCGCGGGCTTGTTAGCCCTCCGCAGGAGTGACGTACAATCAATTATGTTCGGAACGCCGAAAACTGTCAAATCGGATTACTGAATGCCCCGAAACAAATTTCCGGGGCCTAAAGGACGAGCCTAGTTAGTTCGCACAACGGACCTTTGACATTCCGCAACTCTAAGTGGCGGGTAACGAGAAACCTTTTCTGCGCGCTCGTGTTCCTATGCACGGGTGCTTCGAGGGTGTCGCTTCGCCCCCAGATGTTTACGCTTAGGAACGCTCGCGCGCTTCCGTCGTAAACGCTTTGGGCGTGGCGTCCATCCAAGTTAGCAATACAAAGAAAAGAGTGCGGTACCGAAATGCGGCCTACGTGTGTATTCGAGGGCTGCATTCGCGATTCTTCCCGGGGAAGGCAAATGAACAGACCGATTCGGTGGAACAGTTTCTCAGCTTGGCTCTGCGGGGCTCTCTTATTGTCCGTAAGTGCAGCCGCGCAGCAGAAGACGCAAAGCGCTCCGCAGCAAATGCGCGCTTACGAAGTGAGCCGAGAGGTTTCTCTGCAGGGCACGGTGGTTAGTTTCACGGAGAATTCTGCGACTGCTCCGCTCGGGCCTCACGTTGTAATCCAGACCGCTTCCGGGCCGGTTGACGTTCACCTCGGGGACGCGAGATTGCTGAAGGCGAATCACCTCACGCTTGCCGCGGGCGACAGTGTTCGGGTGATCGGCGAGAACGTTGCACACGGCACGGGGAGTCAATTTTTCGCGCGCATTATACAGAAGGGCAGCCAGACTTTGGCGCTGCGCAGTACGCGCGGCTTCCCGCTTCGGCCCACAACTAAAGCGGGCAAGTCCGAAGCAGGTGTCCTGTGAAGCCGCTAGCGGTGGTTCTCGCCGCGGTCGCGGCCCTATTTGCCGCGGCATGCAGCAGCAATAACGCGCCGTCCGTTCCTCCGCCCGTGACTGGCGGTTTTTCCAACGCGGACCTGAAGGGAACGTACGCTTTCTCGATGAGCGGTGAGGACGGAGGAGTAAATTTCGGCGCGTTCATTGCTCGCGTGGGTAGCTTCACGGCGGACGGGAACGGCAATATTACCACGGCGTTGGAAGACGTCACGGACGCCGGCAGCCTTCCGCAATTGGTGCAATTTACGGGCGGGACCTACTCGGTTCAAGCGAATGGAAAAGGTACGCTGACGCTGGTCAGCACGACGGGCGGCTTGCAAATGAGCATTGCACTGAATTCCGCGAATGCCGGCGTGATGATCCAAACGGACCTTAACGCCACCTCGAGCGGCTCGTTCACGCGGCAAACACTAGCTGCGTTCACGCAAACGGCCATTGCCGGTTCTTATGTTTTCGATATAGCGGGCACCATAACGGGCACGACGACGGCGGCGGGTGGGCCGACCTCGGTTGTCGGGCAGATCAATACCAATGGTGCAGGAAACATTCAGGGTGGGTTATTCGACTCAAACGACGCGGGACAGCTCTTGAGCGCTCAGGTAATCCCGGCAGGCGGCACTTATCAGATGGATCCGGCGAACGGCGCCAGTTTCGGGCGCGGGACAATTAGGTTTGGGAATCTTTCATTCATTTTCTATATCGTGGATGGAAGCCACTTTAAGTTGATGGAGGATGACGGTCAGTTTGCCACGTTCGGCGATGCGCTGCAGCAGAGCGCCACGGTTGCCTTGCAAAACTCTGCATTTAAGGGTGATTTCACGTTTCTGATCGGAGGGGGATCGGTTCTTGGGACTGCCGGGCCTATCGCTCGGGCGGCTGCGTTCACGGCCGATGGCGGAGGGAACCTCGGCGCCATCGTACTGGACGACAATAATGACGGCACGCATAGGGCGATCACTGGCTCGACTGCCATCAGCAACGCGATTTATGACATTGATACGGTAAATGCCGGAAGTGGGCGAGGAATGATGAGCTTCACCGCGTCCAGCAATCCGAATTTGGGGAACTTTTCCTTCGTGTTTTATCTCATCTCGCCAACCCAGGCGTTTATCCAGGACACCAGCAACGGGGTCATCGGTGATGGCACGATGTTCGCGCAGACTGGCCCATTTTCAGGCGCTGGCTTGGCAGGGAACTTCGTTTTCAATTGGAGCGGGATCAACCTGGGTTCAACGGCGAATCTCAGGTTCGAGGAAGACTTTGTTGGTCAGCACTCATTATCGAGCGCCGGTGCGATTGCGGGGACGATCGATTTTGTGGAACTAGGCTCCTCTAGCCAGCACAGTCCCGCGTTCTTGAATCAGGCGCTTACGGGCACATTGACGCTGAATGGCAACGGGATGGGCAGCAATGATTACACTGTAACGACTGGTGGTTCACCTCAAACGACGTACCATTTCAAGGCGTATATCGCCAACCCGGATCTGATATTGCTAGTGGATGCCGACGACGCGCACACGATCGCGGGTAGCGTGTCCTTTCAGCCTTAGGTCAACCTTAGGCGAGACGATTGAGCCGCGGTTGACGCGGTTCAAAGGCCGCCGAGGTGCGGAGACTCCGCCTACGCTGGAGGGCGTTGCGCCACAGATTCGAGGGTTGGGTCAAGAGCGCCCGTGGCTAACGCCGTAAAGGCGAGTGCTTCGAGGCTAAGGATAAACAAGACCGCCGCAGTCCACAAACACGCTACTGGCTGGCTAGCAGCTTTTCGACGCGGGCTATGTCTTCGGGCACGTCTACGCTTATGGCGTCGTGCTCGACTTGGGCTACGCGGATCTTCCAACCGTTCTCTAGCCAACGCAGCTGTTCCAGCTGCTCGATCCTTTCCAGCTCGCCTTGCGGGAGCGTAGGGTACTCGAGCAGGGCATCGCGGCGAAACACGTACAAGCCCAAGTGCTTCAGGTGGCGGGCCTGGACGTGGCCGCCTGTATCCCGCACCCAGGGAATGGGCGCTCGCGAAAAGTAGAGCGCGTTCTCGTCGAAGTCCAGGACCACCTTACAGACGTTGGGGTCCATGATGTCTGCGGGGGTCCTGATGGGAGTGGCCACAGTGGCAATCGCGGCCTGCGGCTCCTCGAGCAAAGCTCCCACCGCCGTGTCTACCGCCGCGGGGTCGAGGAGCGGCTCGTCGCCCTGCACGTTTACGAAGATGTCGCCGGCCTCATGCGCGGCAACTTCCGCTACGCGTTCCGTTCCGGTCCGGTGGTCGTGCCGGGTCATGCGAGCTTCGCCGCCGAATTCCTGCACGGCCTTGACGATGCGCTCGTCGTCGGTGGCTACGATCACGCGGTTCACCCGCTGTGCCAGTTTGGCACGGTCGTAGACGCGCTGGATCATGGACTTCCCGGCGAGCGATACGAGAGGCTTCCCGGGCAGCCGGGTCGAGCCGTAGCGTGCCGGAATCACGACCACTACTTTGGGGGGAGTCATGGTTGCCCTTCCTACAGTGTTCTTCTGGGACTTTTACTGCAACTTCCGAGCGCTAGCAAGTCATCCAATCGGCGGGCTTGGCGGGCACAGTGTGTTCGACAGTGACGTCTTGACAAAAGATTGACAAAGTTTCTGGGAAGCATTTAGCAATTCTTCTTGTCTTGTATATTGCCGGTGATAGAATTCGATCCAGTCCTACCGCGCGGCCGTTCCTGCAGGTCCGGGTCGAGTGAGGGAGCCGTGAAGCGCGATGCACATCAGTTCCGTCCTCTGAGTTGGTTCGTTATCGTCCTGTCTGTCTGTCTAACATTACTTCTTTCCGCGTCCATTCCCGCTGCTGCGCAAAGCCCTTCGGGCTCCGAGGAAAATCCTGCGGGCAAAGGTGACGAAAAACCCAAAGAGGAAGCTAAAGCCAAAGATGCGGCGAAGTCCAAAGAGGACGTGAAAAAAGATACGTCCGGCTTTGTCGTCAAGCCTTTAACGGGGTTGCACATGGATGTGGACCTCGCGCTCATCAATGTCACGGTAACTGACCCCTACAATCGGCTGGTGACTGGGCTTGATCCCGACAACTTCCGCGTTTACGAAGACAACATAGAGCAGGAAGTGGTTACGTTTTCCTCCGAAGATGTGCCGATTTCGATCGGCGTGATCTTTGATTTTAGCGGCAGCATGGCCAACAAAATTGGAAAAGCCCGCGAGGCCGCGCTGCAATTTTTTAAGACGGCTAATCCGCAGGACGAATTTTTCCTGGTTAGCTTCAACGAGCGCGCTGAGCTGACGAGCGCCTTCACGAATAGCATTGAGGACCTGCAGAGCCGCATGATGATGACCGCTCCCAAAGGGCGGACGGCGTTGCTGGATGCGATCTATCTGGGCCTGAGCCAGATGAGGGGTGCAAAGAACGGCAAGCGCGCCTTGCTCATCCTATCGGATGGAGGCGATAATCATAGTAGGTACAATGAAAGCGATATCAAGCGACTGGTAAAGGAAGCCGACACCCAGCTCTATGCCATCGGTATCTTTGACCCGCTTGGGTACCGTAACCGGACGCCCGAGGAACTCAACGGTCCATCATTGCTAGGCGAGGTCACCGAAATGACGGGTGGCCGCGTGTTTGCGGTTGAGAACCTGAACGAGCTTCCGGACGTCGCATCAAAAATCGGCATGGAGCTGCGAAATCAATATGTCCTGGGATATCGGCCAAGCAATAAGACGCATGACGCGCGCTGGAGAAAAATCAAGATCAAGCTGCGTGCGCCCAAGGGGCTTCCTCCCCTCAACGTGTACTCGAAGACGGGCTACTACGCTCCCAGCCACTGATCACGCATCTGTGCCCTCACGGCGGGGCTTCCTGGCTCTGCTTGTTTCGTTTGCTGCTCTTTTTGGCGTAGGAATCGCGCTGGCGCAAATTCCGTCTGTACCTGGCGCTCCTCCGCCGCCTCCAGGTCAAGGCTACTCCGGTCAAGATCCTAAGATTCGTGTGGACGTTAACCTTGTCGTGCTGCACACGACGGTGATGGACGATCGCGGCCGATTTGCCGACGGACTGAAGCAGGAAAATTTCCGGGTCCTGGAAGACAAAGTCGAACAGAAACTCTCTCTCTTCAAGCGAGAAGATATTCCGGTCAGCATGGGGTTGGTGATCGACAATAGCGGCAGTATGCGGGACAAACGGCCACGGGTGAATCAGGCGGCTCTAACGCTGGTCGAGGCCAGCAATCCCCAGGATGAAGCTTTTGTGGTCAACTTCAATGACGACTTTTATCTTGATCTGGATAAGGATTTCACCAATAGCGTCCCGGAACTGAAAGAAGCGCTTGAGCGAATCGATTCGCGCGGCAGCACGGCGCTTTATGATGCGATCATCGGCTCGCTTGACCACGTCAAGAAAGGCAAGAAGGACAAGAAGGTGCTTCTGATAGTCACGGACGGCGAGGACAACACGAGTCACAGTTCGCTCGAGAAAACGGTGCGCGAAATTCAGAAGACCGATACGGTTATTTACACGATCGGCTTGCTAAGCGAAGAGAGCAAAAAGAGCGCTAAGCGTGCGAAGCGTGCTCTCGAAGAAATCGCCAAGGCTTCGGGCGGGATCTCTTACTTCCCGGAGAACGTGGAAGACGTGCACAATATTTGCGAGCAGGTCGCGCATGACATCCGAAATCAGTACACGCTTGCTTACTATCCCACCAACACGAAGCGCGATGGCACGTTCCGCGCCGTTCAGGTGGAAGTCATCCCGCCGCGCGGCCGCGGCAAGCTGCAAGCACGCACCCGCAACGGGTATTACGCGCCGGGCGGGCCTAACTCTAGCGCTTCGGGTAATTAGCGCTTCTGACGTCCAGACTCTCCACTAGTTTTTAAGCGACTTACGGCCGAGCCGTTGCGAAGACACTGGTGTCCTGCGCCATCTCGCGCTTGACCTGCTCGGCCAAACTTCGCACCTGCTGCTTGCGAGGCTCGAGTTTCAGGTAGCACTCCAAGTCCTTGAGCATGGCGGGTAGGTTATGTTGCCGATAGTGGATTCTGGCCAGCAGGAAGTAAGCCTGGGCGAAATTCGCATCGCGTAAAAGCGCCTGCTCCAGAGTTCGCTCTGCTTCGATCAGACGATTCAATCCGAACTGCGCCCAACCCAAATAATACTTGCCTATCGCCGAGCCCGGCTCGAGATCTAACGCGCGCTCCAGAAGGGGTAGCGCCTCCGGGAAGTTGGCTTTCTGACAAAGGATTGCACCGAGCCCGACCTGGGGCGGAGCGAAATTTCCCTTAGTGAGGTCAATCGCTTTCTGAAACGCCTGCTCGGCTTTTGGTTGTTGAGCCGAGCGAAAATGCGCAACGCCCAAGTCGTAGTAGGCCATGTAGTGCTCAGGGTTTTCCTCGATAGCGTGTTCGAGATATGCGATGCTGCCCAGAGTGTCGCCCTTGTCCAAGAGTTGGCTGCCTTTCTCGAAAGCCGCGCGGCCTTTGCGTGCCAACTTTAGGTTTTGCACGGATATAACATACTGGTGCGTGGTAGCATGCGCATCCGCTTGTCCCACACAAACTCTCGCTGAAGATAGTGTTGCCAATGAAATCAGAAGAGAGGTGGGGAAAAAGCGCTGAAATCTTCTGCCGAACCTGAAAGTGTTCATTGCGACTTGCTCTCGGGCGGGAAAGTCATCCCCCGTCATTGCTTCCATTCTGGAAACAAAAACGCGGCGCAACCGCTCTATTTAATTTTTGTGTGGGCAGAGATACCTGCTCGACCGAACAGAGGGGTGAACTGCCCGCTCGAACAGGCTGGGAAACAGCGCGTTCTACCGAGCCTCTTGACTGCGCTCACCGCTCGCTATCTGCGGGGCTATTTCTCTTAAGAAGCTCTTGCCGTGGGGAATCGTTGCGCCAAAGTTCTCTGCAGTGGTTTGGCCCATGTCTGCTAGGGTTTCGCGCGTGCCGAGGTTCACGCCGCCCGAGCCTGATCCAGGCGAGTACGCCAAGATCGGCACATATTCGCGCGAATGGTCGGTGGTGGGCCAGCGTGGATCGGGATCGCAGCCGTGATCTGCCGTAATCATCAGCAGATCCGTGGGGCTGAGTTGGGGCAAAAAGCTGGTGAGAGCGCGATCGAATTCTTCCAGAGACTTGGCAAAGCCTTCTACGTCTTTGCGGTGGCCGTACAGCATGTCGAAATCGACTAGGTTGCAGAAAATCAGCCCCTGTTTGCGTTCGCGAATGGCGGTAGTCAATTTCTCCATGCCATCGGCGTTGCTCTTCGTGGTGACATAGTCCGCGACGCCGCGGCCGTTGTAGATGTCGTGAATCTTGCCCACGCCGAAAACTGGGACGCAGCGCTCTTGGAGAACGTCCAGCAGCATCGGTTTGGGCGGATCGACGGCGTAATCGTGGCGCCGCGAAGTGCGCGCAAAATTGCCAGTTGGACCGGCGAATGGGCGTGCGATAACGCGTCCCACGCGATGCGGACCGTCCAGCAACTTCCGCGCGATTTCACAGATGCGATAGAGTTCTGCGATTGGAAGCACGTCTTCATGCGCGGCAATCTGAAAAACACTATCGCCAGAGGTATATACGATGGGCTTGCCGGTGCGCACATGTTCTTCGCCCAGTTCCTTGATAATTTCCGTGCCTGAAGCAGGCTTGTTGCCAATGGTCTTGCGCCCGATCAAGCGTTCAAACTCAGCTATGAGCTCGGCAGGGAATCCGTCTTTGTAGACCGGAAATGCCTGGTCCAGCCACACGCCGGCCATTTCCCAGTGTCCGGTGGTCGTATCTTTCCCAGGCGAGCGAGTCGCGCCTTTGCCATAGCCGCCAAGAGGCGCGGCCGCGGCTGGCAGATGCTTTAGCGGCGCGATGTTTGCCAGGCCTAACTGCACAAGGTTTGGAATGTTCAGCGGGCGTGATTCTGCAATGTGCCCAAGGGTGTTGCGTCCGACGTCGTCGTAATCCGCGGCGTCTGGCAATTCGCCGATGCCTACGCTGTCCAACACGATCCAAATAACTCTGTCCCACGCAGCCATCCCGGCACTCCCTGTAGTTCGCGAACGTCTTCGCGACTCTAGCATAGCGCGCCGGCCCGAGGCGTTGCGATGGCGGGCGTTTCGGGGATACTCTGTGTGCAAGACCCGCTTGGAAATGCTGAACTTTTTTCGCTGACGCTGCGTAGTAAAGAACGAAGAGGTGTGCAATGGCTGACCGTCAATTCCAGCGCCGACATTCGCTTGTGCTGCCGATTGTGCTCGTCACTATCGGAGCAATGTTCTTGTACGCGAACTGGCGGCCGGCATTTGATCCGTGGCCGATTCTGCGAACGTACTGGCCGCTGATTTTGGTATTTGTCGGCCTGGGAAAAATGTGGGATGCGACGCGCGCGCGGCAAAATCCGGACGGCACGGCGCGCTCGGGCGGCGTTTCTCTTGGAGGGACCTTTGGCACGTTGGCGTTCGTTTTAGTGTTGGTGGTTCTGTTCTGGCACGGCCGCGCCTTCACGCGCGATCGTCATTTTTCCAACGATTGGCAGGAAGAGCAGCACTCTCGCACTGTGGACCTGCAAGGCGCGAATTCCGTTCATGTGTCGCTGGAGACGAGCGCGGGTGAATTCAACATCAGCGGAGGTTCCAGCCATCTCCTTGATGCGGATTTCAAATACAGCGATTCCTATGGGATGCCTCGCGTTGATTACAACGTAGACGGCGGCGTCGGCCACCTGAACATTTCGCAGGACGATACGACCACACATTTTGGAAGGTCGCACAATGAGTGGAATTTGCGACTGGGGAACGACGTGCCGCTGGAGTTGAAAGTAGAAATGGGCGCGGGGCGCGGGCGCCTGCGCCTTCGTGATTTGCCTGTGACGCGGCTGGAGATGACCATGGGGGCGGGCCAGGCGGACGTGGACCTGACGGGCGATCGTAAGAGTGATCTGATAGCGAATATGGAAGGCGGAGTGGGACAGGTCACCATCCGCTTGCCACGAAAAGTTGGCGTGGTGGTGCGCGCTTCTGGCGGCATCGGCTCTATCAGTGCGCACGGATTCCGCCACGAAGACGACGAATACACAAACGAGGCTTACCGGAAGACGCCCGCGACGATTCATCTGAAGGTCGAGGGCGGCATCGGGCAAATCAGTCTGATCGAAGAGCCCTAAACACTTGGTTTGCCCTGCCTGCGTAGTCACCGTATAATTTAAAGTTTGGACAGCGCTCGCGGAACGCGCTGTCTGAGCTTCCCTGTGGCGACCAACGAACTCATCCCGGTAAACACGAGCCAAGACGTTATTTCCATCCGTGGCGCTCGTGTCCACAATCTGAAAAATATCAGCCTGGAGGTGCCGCATAACGCTATTACCGTGGTCACGGGAGTCAGCGGGTCCGGCAAGTCGTCGCTGGCGTTTGACACTATTTATGCCGAGGGGCAGCGGCGTTATGTGGAGTCACTGTCCGCGTACGCGCGGCAATTTCTGGAGCGCATGGAAAAGCCGGACGTCGATGAGATTTCGGGGATTGCGCCGGCGGTTGCCATTCGGCAGAAGAATTCCACGCGCAACCCGCGTTCCACGGTGGCCACTGCGACCGAGATTTACGATTATCTGCGGCTGCTGTTCGCGCGATGTGGGCAGACGTTTTGCATTAAGTGTGGCGCGGAAGTGCGCCGCGACAATCCAGAGCAAATCGCGAACAAGATTCTTTCGCTCGTGCCCGGGCGGCGATTTTATGTGCTTTATGAGTTGCGAATCGTTCCGGCGCAGCCTGCCGCGGCCCGGCGCGGCGCAAAGAAAAAGCCGACACTGCCTTCCCAAGAGGTTTTGCGCAACGCGCTGAGCGATATTCAGAAGCGCGGTTTCAACCGGCTATACCAGGACGGACGGCTGCACGAATTTTCTTCTCCGGAAACGCTGCTGGACGTGGACTTTACGCGGCCCGTGTACGTAGTGGTGGACCGGTTGGCGGTCAGCCCGGAATCGAGGGCTCGGCTGGTGGACTCGATTGAAATTTGTTATCGCGAGGCGGGCGGGGAAGCGATTCTGGAATTTGTCGGCGATTCGGCGGGAAATGCGGCGGAGCGGCTGGTCTTCAACGAGCGGTTCGAATGCAAGAACGATGGCACGCTGTATCAGGAGCCGGAGCCGCGGCTGTTCTCCTTCAACAATCCTTATGGCGCTTGCCCGCGCTGCCAGGGTTTCGGCAATACCGTCGATTTTGATTTGAACCTGGTCGTGCCCGACGCGAGCAAGTCTTTGGAGGACGGCGCGATTGAGCCGTGGAGCAAGCCTCGTTACAAGACGTTGTTTCAAGAGATGAAGAAGTGGGCGCTCTCGCAGGATATTCCTACGAACGTGGCGTGGCGACACCTGACAGCGGAGCAGCGGAAGCTGATCCTTGAGGGCGATCCAGAAAATGATTTTGACGGCGTGAAGGGGTTTTTCAATTGGCTGGAACGCAAGAAGTACAAGCTGCACGTACGCGTGTTTCTGAGCCGCTTTCGTGGATATGCGACTTGTCCGGACTGTGGTGGGACGAGGTTGCGTGCGGAAGCGCGCGCCGTGCGCGTGGCGGGGAAGTCGATTACGGAGATTTGCGCGCTTACTGTGAAGGAGGCTCGGACGTTTTTCTCCGGATTGGAGCTGACGCAGGCGCAAAGCACGATTGCGGACAAGATTCTCGAGGAAATTCGCTCGCGACTGCAATTTTTGGATGAGGTCGGGCTCGATTATCTTTCGCTGGACCGATTGACCTCGACGCTTTCGGGCGGTGAATCGCAACGGATTCAGCTTGCTACTTCTTTAGGCTCGCACCTGGTTGGCGCTCTGTATGTTCTGGATGAGCCGTCGATTGGTCTGCACCCGCGTGACACGCAGCGGCTGATTGATATTCTGAAATCGTTGCGCGACCTGGGCAATACAGTTTTAGTCGTGGAGCACGATCCGGACACGATTGAGGCTGCGGATCATGTGATCGATCTTGGTCCGGGAGCTGGAGAGCTAGGCGGGAAACTGCTTTTCGCCGGCTCCTACGACGCGATGCTGAGTGAACCCAAATCGCTTACCGGACGCTATCTCAATGGCGAGCTGCGCATACCCGTGCCGAATAACCGGCACCGCCCGAGCGGCAAATTTCTGCGGCTGTATGGGGCAACGCTGCACAATTTGCAGAATGTCGACCTGATGATTCCGCTGGGAACTCTGACGGTCGTTACGGGCGTGAGCGGCTCGGGAAAATCGACGCTCGTTCACGACGTGCTGTACCGCGCGTTGGGCGCAAAGCGGAACGGCGGAAGCGTCAAGGAGTTCTGCGATCGTCTGGAGGGCGACAACCAGATCACCGACGTGGTGATTGTCGACCAATCGCCGATTGGCCGCACACCGCGTTCGAATCCGGCGACGTACTTGAAAGCGTTCGACGCAATTCGCGAGACTTTTGCCGAGACTCCGGATGCCAAGCGCAAGGGGTACACCGCTGGGCATTTTTCATTTAATGTCCCGGGTGGACGATGCGAGACGTGCCAGGGCGACGGCACCGTGACGGTTGAGATGCAGTTCTTGGCGGACGTGGAGTTGATTTGCGAAGAGTGCCGGGGTACGCGATTTAAGAGCAGCGTGTTGGACGTGCGTTACCACGGGAAAAACATTCACGAGGTGCTGGGGCTCACCGTGCGCGAGGCGCTGGTGTTTTTTGGCAACGCTCCGAAGATTGTATCGAAGTTGAAGGTAATGAATGAAATCGGGCTTGGCTACTTGCGGCTGGGGCAATCGGCAACGACGCTGTCTGTCGGCGAAGCGCAGCGGCTGAAACTCGCGTCGCACCTCACGCGTGCGGACAATCGCGGAATTCTTTACATTCTGGATGAGCCTACGACCGGTCTGCACTTCGACGACATCGCCAAGCTGCTGGCTGCATTCCGCAAGCTGCTTGAGTCGGGCGCGTCGCTGCTGGTGATCGAGCACAATCTCGATGTGATCAAGTCCGCGGACTGGCTGATCGACATGGGGCCGGAGGGCGGCGACATGGGCGGCAAAGTGATCGCCACGGGAACGCCGGAACAAGTGGCGCGCAACCAGCACTCACACACCGGGCGATTTCTAGCTCGGGCGCTCCACCCGAACGGCCAGGCAAAACGCGCCGGGAATGGCGCATCCAAGTCAGCAGGCCATCCGGCTACAACGCCAAATGGAGTTGGCGTTCCTGGCACCGAACCATGAAGCATGTTCAACTGCGCGCAGGCGTCGTGCCGCACGCCTCGCTTTCCCTCCTAATCATTGCGTTCGCCATACAAGCTGCGCCCGTTAACTGCGGCGGAGCCGCGCTTCTCCCGCAGTCTGATTCCAAAGCGAAACGGGAAACGCAAGCCAGGCAACAGAAAGTCGCGAATCCACTCAACGACCTTCTGGATGAAGCGCAGCGAGACATCGATGCCAACAATTTCGAGGCCGCACTAGCCCCGCTTCAGAAATTCATTGCGGAAAAGCCGGACCTCGCGTTCGCGCATTTCCAATTGGGCTACGCCTACACTGCGCTGACGCGCAGCAATGATGCGCAAGCCGAATACGAGCGCGCCATCGCGCTCGATCCGAAAATGTCGGAGGCGTACTTGAATCTCGGTATTCTCCTCTTGGATAAGCAGGAATACGCGGCGGCAGTGACTCCACTAAGCAAGGCTGTGGAGCTACTTCCCGCGCAAGGCCGCCCACGGTCTCTTTTGGCTGTTGCGCAGGACCGCTCTGGAGATAAGGAAAGTGCGGCACGATCTTTTGAAGGTGTTTTGCATCTCGAGCCGAATGATCTTTCAGCCAACCATTACCTTGGCGATTTAGACCTGCGCAGAGGCAAGTTCGCGGAAGCCGAGGCAAGGTTTCGCCACGCACTGCAAATTCAGCCCGATGCGCCCGAACTCCTGCAGGGCTTGGCACAGAGCTTGGAGGCGCAGAATAAACCCGAAGCCTTGGACGCGTATCGGAAATACCTGGCGATTAGGCCCGGGGATTCGGGCACGCGGAGACACCTAATAAAGTTACTGCTATACAATCAGGAATACGACGCCGCTCTTGCGGAACTTGACCGCGCGGATAGCGGCAAGCCGCCGTCACTTGATTCGCTGCGGATGCGTGCAGATATCCAGATCGCGCAAAATAAATTGAATGACGCCGTCGCGACGCTGCAACAAGCCATAACGCTGGCGCCGCGCGACGCTCAACTGATTGGCGGGCTCGGCCGTATTTACTTGCAGAAGCGCGATTTCGCATTGGCAGAGAAGGAATTGAAGGTAGCCACCCAACTCGACCCAAATAATCCCGTGTACTGGAAGGATCTTAGTTCGACGTACTACCTTTCCGGCAACTATCCCGCGACGCTCGCCACTTTGGACGTAGTTGCAAAAGCGGAACCGCCCGGTTCTGGCGCGTGGTTTATTCGCGCGCTCTGCTACGATAAGTTGCACCAATTCAAACCGGCACTCGAAGCTTATGATAAATTTTTGGCGTTGGAGCAGGGCAAAACATCCGACCAAGTCTGGCAGGCGCAGCAGCGAAGCAAAGTCTTGAAGCACATGCTGGAGGGGAAAAGATAAGCATGAGCCGCTGGGGGGCGAGCCTGCTGGTGATTGTGAGTACGATGGTTGCCGTGGGGATCGCCCGCGCTGCGACGGAAGACGTGAAGTCTCTGCAGACACGCTTTGACCGCGAGACGAATTCGGTGCACAAGGCCAAATTGCTAGAGAAGCTGGGCGATGCCCAGCTGGACGTGACCAGGCGAGCGTCACAGGCCAACGACTACAAGACAATCGGGCTAGTGATGGAGAAATATCGCGACAATGCGCGCGCGGCCGTCGATGCACTGAAGAAAGACCACCCAGACGCTGAACGGCACACCAGCGGCTTCAAGCAATTGCAGATTCACGTGCATAAGTCCCTCCGCGAAGTTGACGAGGTGCTGGTTGTCGCGCCGGATGAGTATCGTCCGCCGCTGGAGATCGTGCGGCGCGATCTCGCGAATATGGATGACGAGCTGCTGGAGCTATTGTTTCCTCGCCACCCTAACGAGAAAAAGCCCGCGGTCAAGACCTCTGGCGGGGAAGGAGTATCGCCATGAAATATACCGTGCTCTCATGTTTCTCGCTGTTGGCAATTGCCGCGAGCTTCCTTGCTGCACCATCGAGCAAGGCTCAAAAGGACTATTTGTCCGCGCTTGAGTCAGACAAAATCCGCGATGCGGAGACCACGAATGAACGCATCAAGCTGTTTCTCACGTTTGCGGACGACCGATTGAAGAAGTTTCAATACGAACTACAGCACCCTTCCTCGAATAAGCATCCCGAAATGCTAAATGCGCTGATGAACGCGTATGTGGGCTGCGTTGACGATGCCGCAGACCTCGTGCAGCTTGGCATTCAGAAGCAGGAGAATATTCGGCCGGGAATCGACTTGATGGCTGGTCGAACGAAGGAGTTCCTCGCAATCCTGGAGAAGCTTTCTGCGGACGGAACGGAAATCGATATCTACAAAGACAATTTGGACGACGCGATCAATGGCACGCGCGACGCGATGAACGACGCGGAAAAGGCCAAAAAGGCCGTTGCGCCGCCCCCGGTGAGGAGGAAGAATTAGGTCCGGTTTGAATTACGAGACTAAGGCTGAGGAGAGCACGCGCGGATTGAAGCCTCAAAGCGCCCATCGCATGGCTAATGGGAGCGTGATCGTCCCCGGCGGCGCAGCATTATTCCAGCGGGTTTACACGCGCCTGGGATGCGAGGGACGGCCGCCGCGATTTCGCGTCGAGTTTTATCCCTACAGTAGCTTGGTGCTGACCATCCGCCGCCGCGAAGAAACTGTTTGGGTGCGGTTCTCAGATCTCTTGAGGCGAGCGCCGCTCAGCGTGCTTGAAGGTGCCGCGGCGCTGCTATTGTCCCGCGTGTATCGGCGCAGAGCGCCGACATCATTAACAGCGCCATATTTGGAATATGCCCGTTCGGACCGCACGCGCGAGCGCATCAATCACATGCGCAGGCGGCGCATACGTCCCGGCGCGGCGGGTCCTCAGGGGCGGCATTTTGATCTGGAAAAACTTTTCGAGAGCCTCAACGCCAGATACTTCGATGGCAAGCTCCAACGCCCGCACATCGGCTGGAGCAACCGAAGCTGGCGGCGGCAGTTCGGCTGCTACGATCCCGGGCCAAATCACATTTTGCTGAACCGGCGCATGGACCGCCCGGGCGTCCCGCAATTCGCGGTGGAGTACGTTTTGTATCACGAGATGCTGCATGTGAAGCATCCCACGCGGCGTTCCGGATGCAGCTTGGTGTCGCATTCACGCGAGTTCCGGGAGGAAGAGAAGCGCTTTGCGGAATTCGAGCGCGCGCGGCGAGTGCTGGACCGTTTGGCGCGCTAATACTTCTTCTTTTTTTCGACTTCACTTCGCAGCTTGTCGATTTTCTTGCGGATTTTGTCGCCATCTTCGGCGTGCGGATAAAGTTCGAGGTACCGCGAATAGGAAGCGATAGCCTGCTTCTTCAGTCCCTTTTTCTCTTGCGCGTCACCCAAATAGCGGAAGGGAATTGCGTAACCGGGCTTTGCTGTCGTGGCATCTTGAAAGCGGTCGATGGCCGCGTCCACGTCCCCTTTCCGCATGTAATACTGGCCAACTTCCAGGTCTTTTTCGGCGCGCAACGGGTCCCACGCGGGTTGGTCCGGAGCATTTTGCGTGGCAGAGTCTGATTTTTTTTGTTTTTTGTCCGGCTTCTTAGGTGTGGGCGAATCAGCGGGCTTGGACGACGACTCCGGCGCCGGGTCCTGGGCGCGGAGCGGCAGCCCCGGCAAAAAAAGGATGATTCCGGCGCTTGCCAGCATCCAATGAAGTAGCGATTTTCGTTGCATCTTCGGACTCAATTCCCGCCCTCTCCGCTGTCGGATTTGCTCTAGTATGATGGAAGTTGCACGGAAATCGGAAGCCTAAGCTCCGATATTAGACTCTGCTTTATGGAACCTCGTGAAAAAGCCGCTACGCTGCCGGAAACGGCCGGGGTGTACCTGTTCAAGGACGCCGCGGGCTCCGTGTTGTACGTGGGCAAAGCGGGATCGCTGCGCAGCCGTGTGCGCTCGTATTTCCTCGAGTCGCGTTGGATGGACGCGAAAACCGGTTCCCTGGTTCGCGAAATCGCCGACCTGGAAACGATTGTCGTGGACAACGAGCGCGAGGCACTGGCGCTTGAAAATAACCTCATCAAGCGTTATCACCCGAAATTCAATGTTCTGCTGCGCGATGATAAGACGTATCCCTATATTAAGTTTACCGCGGCGGAGAAATACCCTCGCGTGTATTTCACTCGGCGTATCAAAAAGGACGGTTCGCTTTATTTCGGCCCGTATTTCCCTGCGAGCTTGGCGCGGCGCATTCTCCAGTTCATCCACAAGCGCTTCCTGGTGCCGAGCTGCACGGTGGACCTGACGCGCAATCATCCGCGGCCCTGCCTGCAGTATTACATCAAGCGCTGCCAAGGGCCGTGCGTGAATGGGCTTACCAGCGATGAGCAATACGCAGAGGCGGCGCGCGATGCGCGCATGTTTCTCGAAGGCCGCCGTCACGATTTGATGAAGAGCCTGGAAGAGCGCATGGCCGCCGCCGCGGAGCAGGAGCTTTTCGAGCAGGCCGCCGCATATCGCGATTTGCTTCGCACGTTGGAGGATATCGAAGAGCGCCAGCGCATCGCGGCAGCACAAGGTGACGATACCGACGTTTTCGCGTATTACGCAGAGCCGCCGCTAGTCTCCGCGAACCTCTTTCACCTGCGTGGCGGCCGCGTAGTGGACCGCCGCGAATTCTATTGGGAAGACCTCGAAGAATTCGACCCTCACGAATTTGTGCCTTCGCTGCTCAAGCAGTTCTATTTGGACGCGGATTATCTGCCTAAAGCGATTCATGTCCCCATTGATTTCGAAGACCGCGCGCTGTTGGAGGAGGCTCTGGCCGAGCAGGCAGGCCACAAGGTGGAAATCTTCACGCCGCAACGCGGAAGCAAGCGCGCCTTCCTGGACTTGGTAGAGAACAACGCCAAGCATTCTTTCGAGCAGCGCTTCCGCGTCCTGAAGCCCACTTCCAAGGCCATCGGAGAAGCGGTGCAGAACGCGCTGAACCTGCTGGAAGAGCCGCGCCGAATTGAAAGCTTCGACATTTCGCACATTCAAGGCACGGACACCGTGGCTTCCATGGTCGTCTGGGAAGACGGCCGGATGAAGAAGTCGGAGTAC
>JAOAPV010000008.1 GCA_025463055.1 Candidatus Acidiferrum typicum | reverse complement strand
AAGGTCTACCGGCTGCATCTCGATGTAATGACCACACTGGCGCAGATGCTCGCGAAAGAATGCAAAGACGGCCATTGCGAAGTGTGCCACCACACCTGTGTGAAGCCATCACTATTCGACGTCACCTTGTCCGCAGCCGAGCTTCGAGGCGCGTCGCTGCAACAATATCTGAAGACGCTAGACATGCTCGGCATTCCCGGAGAGGTAACACTCGCATGGGTAACTCAATTGCCAGTGTAGCTAGCCAAGCGCGAACTACCGATGTCGATTTCGCTCTGATCGGCCATCAGGAAAGTTGGCGTGCGGCTGCAGACGTCATCGCGGTCCTGCGCGGACCTGAGCGTACGCCTATTCCGGACGATGAGATCAAGGACATACTTCCCTGGATCCCGCCCAGACCAATCTGCCACGTCGACATCGCATCCATCGTCGGCGCGAAAGCCCGCGGCCTCTACATCGACTCCTTCATTCCTCCCGACCGTCTCGAAGCCGCCTACGTGCACGAGAACATCGCGCGCGTTCGGAAGGCTGCGGCCTGCGCGCTCAATGCAGGAGCGAAGATCGTAAGTCTCGGCGGATTCAGCTCCATCCTCATCGAGGGCAATTTCGATCAGCTTCCGCAAAAACACGAAACCGTCTTCACCACCGGCAATACATTGACAGTTGCTTTCATCGTGCAAGCCATCAAGAAAATGTGCGCCCTGGAGGGTCGCGGCCTCGCAAAATCAACGCTCCTCATCGTTGGAGCAACCGGCGATGTAGGTTCTGGCTGTGCCCGTTGTTTGGCGCCCATGGTGAAGCGCGTGCTGCTCGGCGCGCGCAACGTAGAGCGACTCCGCAGGCTCGCAGCGGAGTTGGAAGCCGATGGAGTTTGCGTGGAGATCGCGACGGATCTACAGGGATTCTCCACCGACGCCGACGTCGTCATCTGCGCCGCGAGCCTAGCGTCCCCTTCACTTCTGTTAGGCCACATCGCGCCCGACGCACTCGTTTGCGATGCAGGCTACCCAAAGAACTTGTCTCCAAGTGCCGACATGCCCGGCGCCACAATGTTCTTCGGAGGTCTGGGACAGATCACCGGGGGAATGAGCTTCACTCCTGATTTTCACGGAATTCTGAATCGCCATCCGTTCCCCGATGTAGTCCACGGCTGCCTATTAGAAGGCATGGCTTTAGCTCTGGAGCGCCGGTTCGAGCCCTTCTCGCAGGGACGGGGATTCATCACTCCAGACCGCGTCGACGAGATAGAAACGATTTCCGCCCGCCATGGAATTTATCTCGCACCGCTGTACAACGCCGCCGGCCCGCTGGAGGACACACTTCATTGCCAGATGCTATCGGCTGCCGCACGTTGAACGCCGGTCAGCGCTCAGGAATCGCGTGTTGTTCCTCAAAGCAGGACTCCAGATTCTTCAGGTCGACCGGAACGCGCGCCTGCGAACCTTCCGGCGCAGCTCTCAGGTATTGTACCGGCCACGAAATCGGCTGCCCCAGCTCACGCGCCGCCCGCAACGGCCAATAGGGATCGCGCAGCAGTTCGCGCGCGATGATGACTGCGTCCGCCTGCCCCGTAACCAGGATGTGCTCAGCCTGAACAGGTGATGTGATCATCCCCACCGCACCGGTCAGGATCTCGGCCTCCCGCCGGATCTGCTCCGCAAACTGCGTCTGATAACCCGCCCCGACCGGAACCTTCGCATGCGGTACATTGCCTCCGGAAGAGCAATCGATCAGGTCTGTTCCAAGTTCCTTGAGCTGTCGAGCGAGTTCCACCGACTGCTGAATATCCCAGCCGCCCTCGATCCAATCCGTCGCGGAAATTCGCACGAAGAGCGGCGCTCCCTCCGGCCACGATCCTCGCACCGCCGCAACTATCTCGCGCAATATTCGTGTGCGATTCTCAAATGAGCCGCCGTAAGCATCCGTCCTTTGATTGCTAAGCGGCGACAGAAACTCATGAAGCAGGTACCCATGCGCAGCGTGAACCTCAATCACACGGAAGCCCGCCTCACAGGCCCGACGTGCGGCCGCAGCAAAAGCAGAAACGACATTCTGAATCCCCTCAATGGAAAGCTCCCGCGGCATCGGATAGCCATCGGCGAAAGCCACCGCGCTCGGGGCAACCACATTCTTCCAACCGCCTTCACTTTCGGGAACCGTTCCGTGCCCCGCCCACGGCGCGTAAGTGCTGGCCTTGCGACCGGCATGCGCCAACTGCATCCCCGCGACGCTGCCTTGCTCATGAATAAACCGCACGACTCGCGCCAGCTGCTCAATGTGATCATCCTTCCAAATCCCTAAGTCCTGCGGACTAATCCGCCCCTCGGGAACAACAGCCGTTGCCTCGGTAAGCACGAGCCCAGCACCGCCGACCGCCCTACTGCCCAGATGCACAAAATGCCAATCGCTCGCGAATCCGTCCGTGCTCGAGTACTCGCACATGGGAGAAACAAACACGCGATTCGCAAAAGTAATATCCCGAATCGCCAGAGGATCAAACAGGTGAGTCATAAGCTATACGCCGCCTTTCAAACGTATTGTTTTGATGCGGCAAGCGAGATTGTTTGCACATCACAAGTAATTGACCGGCCTTATGTCCCTTTTGGGATAGTGCAGAAACTAGAATGTTTTTAGACTGGGGATATCATGCCAAATGACTCGCACCAAAGAGCTGCTGAATTCCACGAGCTCGCCGCACACGTGCACCGAGCTGCCGCGGCGCACCACGGGAAAGAAGATCACCAGACCGGGCACGAGCATTCCAAACAGGCGCTGGAACACGCGTCTAAAGCGATGCAGTGGTCGCAAGATGCTCATCGGAAGTCCCAGAAAGCAGCGGGGAAGCCATAGGCCGGCGCCGTGCCGGCTGTCTCAGCGCCCCACTCGAACTAGGAGTGCAATTTGACGGGCGTGAAACCGTGCGCGATAGGAAAGCATTCGCACCCAAATCAACCAAAGGCATGACCGCCTGTAAAGAATACGCAACACAAAAGTGTCGGCTACCCGTGCCACCCGCGATCTACCCTTTCTTTTTCCCGTAGCGGTCGCCGAAGAAGTCGCCTTTGTTCCACAATGGGCGCTGGGGATCGTCCGCGATCAAGTCGCCAAACAAAAACACAAACCGGCCGTACTTGGCGGCTTCGTCGAACAGGAGTCCCGGCTGTTGCATGTCATCGCCGGGCTCGTGATACCTCTCTTTTTCCCACTTCTTGAAGATCTCCGCCGGATGGATCTTGGGATCGCCGGACGTGAATCCTCCCACCGGAAAGACGGCAGGGATCCCCTGCTTGACGAAGGAGTATTGATCGCTGCGAATAAAAACGACTTCCTCGGGCATGGGGTCCGGACTTACGCCCAAATGCACGCGCTCCGCGGCTTTACGGACCACAGCATCCAGGCTCGAGTGTTCCGCTCCGAAGGCGATGATATCTTCGAGCGGCCAGAGCATGTCGTCCTCGTCCATATTCACGTTGGCCACGATGGCGTCCTTGGCTACCGTGGGATAGTGCGCGAAATAGTCCGAGCCTAAGAGTCCCGCCTCTTCTCCGGTCACGGAAACAAACAGAAGCGACCGCCGTGGCCGCGGATTTCGCTTTGTGAAAGCGCGCGCGATCTCCACCAGCAGCGCGGACCCCGAGGCATTATCCAGCGCTCCGTTATAAATTTTGTCGCCGTTCACCGGCTCGCCGATTCCCAGGTGATCGGAATGCGCGGTGTACACGACGTATTCGGATTTCAAGTTGGGATCGCTGCCCTCCAGCTTGGCGACGACGTTGGGGCTGCGCACATCTTCAAGCTTGGTCACATTGTGGATTTTCGCGGTCACCGGCAGCGCGAACGATTTCGGCGTTCCGGCCTTGATATCCGCGAACACTTCCTCCGCCGTGTGACCGCTGCCCTCGAAAAGCTTCTTCGTTTCCGCCATGCTCAAAACCGCTCCGCCTTTTAACTCCGGAAAATAGTCATTCGGCTTGCCCTGCTTATCAAGCCAGCGAAATTGCGGAAAGACCAGGTCGCGAGTCTGCATGCTGTAGGGATAGATTCCTTCGAGGATCGGGTCCGAGATCAAAATTATGCCCACGGCGCCGTGCGCCACGGCATTCGCTTGCTTCACCTCAAACGAAGAGTAGTGCGCCTTAAGTGAGGATTCAAAGTGAGGCGCTTCGAAGGCCAGCGCCACAATTTTTCCTCTGGCATCGATTCCTTTGTAATCGTCATAGCCTTGCTCCGGGGCGGTCACGCCGTCGCCCACAAACACGACCGGTGCCTCCACGTAACTATCCGCCGCGCCGGGATTTGCTCCGGTAATAAAATCCCGGCGGTAGACCAACTTTTGTTCCTTGCCGCCGCGCACCAGCGTCAATGTGGATTTCTCTTGATCGGGCCGCCCGGAACGAAAGGGGACGCTCTGAAAATACGTTCCGTTATCGCCGGCCGGTTCGAGTCCCATCTGCTCGAATTGCGCGGCCATAAACTTGGCGGCAATCTCGTGCCCGCGCGTCGCGGTGCCGCGCCCCTCCAAGAGGTCGTCGGCAAGAAACCGCATGTCCGCGCGAATCGCTTCCGGGCGGATGGTCGCCATCGCCGCATCGGCGGCATCGCCGTCAGCACGTGCCGTCCGCGATTTCACCATAGCCCCCACGAAAACCAGCGCAAGCACCGCCGCTAAGGCCACCTTCACAGCAGTCGTCATCTCGTCTCCATCCCTGTCGCGTGTCTGAAAATCGCAGTGAGCTTAGTGCGCTCCATTTTCAGTGTCAATCTTCACGGACGACTGGCTTGATTCATGCGGACTTGTCCGACAAGCGAGGCGTTTAGCAGGCACTCTCAATGCCCGTCAATCAAAAGGCTCAGCGTTATGATTTGTGGCCAGAAGGATAGTGTGGCGGGGACCGCCATTTTTCAGGCGACCACGCACTCGCTGCACCTGAACGTCGAATCTGCCATGGCGCAAGCGCTGCTCGAATTTTCGATCATCGTGGGCCGCCCAGACAGCCAGCACCCCCTCGATCTTGAGAGCAGAGCGGGCGGCGGCTATTCCGCGGTTGTCATAAAGCCCGGCGTTGCTCGAGGCGGTAAATGCGGTCGGGCCGTTGTCTACATCGAGCAGCACGGCATCGAATTGGCCGAGACATGAACTGAGTGTGACGGCGACGTCCCCTGTCTCGACCCGCACGCGCTTATCCTTCAGCGGCTGCCCCGCCAACGGCCCGAGCGGGCCACGATTCCATGCCACCACCGCGGGCACCAGCTCGGCGACGACAACCGTTGCATCCGGTGGGAGGAGATCGAGCGCCGCGCGTAGCGTGAAACCCATTCCGAGGCCGCCAATAAGCACGCTAGGCTGCTTCCGCGTCCGCACTCGTTGGCACGCGAACGTGGCCAGCGCCTCCTCTGAGCCATGCATGCGGCTTGACATAAGGATCGCGCCGTCGGCGAGTAGGATGAACTCGTCGCCGCGACGAATCAGCTTCATGACGGTTCCGTCTGGAGAAAGCGTCTGGTCGAGCAACTCGAAAGGCTTCACGAGTGTGATGTTACAGAAGAGGCGGAAAAAAGGCGCGGTTGGCGTTGAATAGCAACGCGCAGTATGCTGTGGGGAGCGCGGAGGTAATAACGTGAGCTTGTACAGCATCCGTTACGCGCAGCACGGCGACGACCTTATTCGAGTTGCACACGACGAGGTTCTCAGGTGGTACATGAGTTTGGACGGCAAGAAATGGACACCCGTTGACCACCATACGTTGAAATCCGCGCTCGATTACGCGCACACGTGCTTGCATCGTGCGACTGAGAAATGTAGCGAAAAACTTGAGTGGAAGCTGGATAAATCTACGCAGGCGAAAGTCCTTGGAGAATGTCCGCAGTGCGCAAATCCGAGCATGGAATCGGACCTCGCGACGTTCCGTAGATGTCCGGACTGCGGTTGGCGAATAGATTTCACCAAAGAGCAGATTGAGTGGGTTGAGGACAAGCTGCACGTAAGGCGCGGGCGGGCTTTTTAAGAGCTCAGGACATGACAATACGAATGGCAAGCCTTGTGGTTGCGATTTGCCTCTTCCTTTCACAGGCTAGGGCTTACGAGTGGCCACTCGACGCGCGCGCATTGCATGAGGCTTGGGAGCTCGGCCAACGCAACGATCAGGTAACCGGGAAGTTCCTCGCCCAGTATCTAAAGAAGGTTTCCGGTGGAGAGAACGATCCTTATACCGCCGAGATTCAGATCCTGACGCCATACGCCCAGGTTGTGGAGCGCTCGCGGCAGAAGACAACCAGCTACAGTGAAGAGCAAGCCGCACTGGACTATCGCCAACATGGAAACACCATATTGGTAAACATATTGATCATGTTGCCCGCTGCGTACCCTACCACCGGAACAGACTCTCGCACGACAAACCCGCCCGCAGGGAATAGCCGTGTCGTGCGTCCAGAAAATTTCTGGCAAAACTTCCAGTTCAATGTGAAGCAAAATGGGAAGGCAATACCATCGCGCTCGATCCGCAACAAATCAATTGGTTCCTCGGCTACGAAGGGAGCTCCCGCCGCTCTCGATGGAGCAAACGTATGGCTGGAATTTGACGCGAAGGATGTGGCGTCCGAAGAAACCATAGTCGAGGTGGTCACGCCAGAAGCCAGGACGATAAGCGCAACTTTTGATCTCAAGAAATTGCGTTAACGGTGACTGTGGTTGGCATTGCAACGATAAGTCGCATCCCTGCAACACCAACCACTCAATCGCTACTTCCTTGCGGACTCTTTCGATTCATTTCGTGGTGCATTTTTCTGTAATACAGCAATCAGGTGGCGGCCAGATGCGGGAATTCCAATTTTTCCGCCTAAGACAATTTCTCGTGCTGTGAGTTTGCGGCCATACACATCTGCCGTGGCGTCGTCGTCGGGCCGCAGTGTGGAACCCTCGAGCGAAATGCCGGCAAAAAGCCCGCGGGAACGCGAGTAGCTGAGTACCTCAGATCGGAGAGAAGCATCGGTGTCAGCAGATGCATCCCGTCCGACGGGGCCCGCGGCAACAGAGGCGTCGGCTCCTAGTTTAACTTGGCTATCGAGAATCGAACTCGCACCTCTCTCGTTCATCACCAGGAGAACGAGATCGGTTGCTTGCCCGCCAATTTGAAATCCAATGCTGCCTCCTTCGAGCGCATACATTGCTGGAGCGCCCCACGGTCCTCTGAAGTCTTTCCCTGTTCGGCACGCCATCGCACCGCGTCCGTAGCTTCCACCGACCACGAAAGCTGCTTTCAGAACAGAAGGGAAAACGATCACGCACTCCGCTTTCTCCAACACGCCTTGGGGAATATTCTCGGGTGTGTTCATGATTTCTTGCATTACGACCGCGGCGCTTTCCAGGCGCTTTTCTTCTTTGCTAGCCGCGTAAATCGCGGCGGTTGCAACCAGTCCTAAACAGAAAACGGAAATTGCTTTGCATATCATCGCTGACCTCCATGATCAAAAATTGCGGCTGCGGAAGTGTGCTCCTCCAAAGCCTTTGTGAAGAGCTTCGAACCACAATCAGGTGTGAAGCCGAAGCGGCTGGAACTGAAGCGAGCGACTTGCACAACAGCGCTCGTGCTACCCAACCCCAATGCTAGACGCATTGAAAATGGATGTCTGTCCCGTTGCGTACATATTCGTAATTCACTTGGTGACCGTCCTGGTTTCTCCGGGGTTTTGCCTGTGTACCGGCCGCGGACCGTCGCGGGCGCCTTTGTCTGGCTGGTGAAATACATCATCCGCTTCTCAAGCTCAGAAAGCGGCACGCCCTCAATCCGCGCCCGCCAGCCTCATCACCTTTGACAGCTGATGTCAGCGGAGCCGGCTTCCAGCTTTCACGTTCACCTAAACAAATGTTCATTTGACTGGAAGCAAGTACTTAACAACAATCAACAGACTTATCCAAGTACGTATACTTCCAGACGAACGAGTTTGCCTCATGGGCAGGTTTTTACTTCTAATCTCGATAGCTTCTTCCTTGACGGGGCTAGCGCCTCACAACACTCCCGCTCAGACTCGCGGCAGGTCCATCGCAGGAAAAATTACCTCGGTTACTGGCTCCCCGATTTCGAACGCAAAACTTACAATCAAAAACATTGCTGCCGGCACGACCACCGACGTCACTGGCAACGACAACGGAACATTTATTGTTACTGACCTTGCGCCGGCGAAATATGAAATCATCGCACTCGCCCCTGGATTCACCCTAGCGCGCGCAACTGTCACCATCACGGCCGACGCTGATCAGATTGTTGCCATAATTCTTTACTCCGTCAAAGACACTGGACAATCCGGAAGCGGCGTCATTAATTCAAAAAGTGTCAGCGAACTCCCGCTCAATGGCCGATCCGCGTCCGACTTGGCGGCGCTTGAGCCCGGTGTGGCAACCGCACGGACACAGTCTTCCGGACAGGGTCAGTATGGCTACGGCACCCAGATGACGATTTCGGGCGGGCGACCTCGCCAGAATGATGCGCTGCTCGACAACATCAGTGTCAACGACTACGCCAATGGACCACCCGGCAGCGCTTTGGGTGTCAATCTCGGCGCGGATGCAGTAGAACAGTTTTCAGTTCTCACCAGCAACTACCCCGCGGTCTTTGGCCGCTCCTCCGGAGGCATCATCGGCGCGTCAACTCGCTCCGGTACCAGTCATTTCCACGGCAGCGCATTCGAATTCATCCGCAACAGCGCTTTGGATGCCCGCAATTTCTTCGACCGCGCCAAACCGCCATTTCGACGCAATCAGTTTGGCGCTTCAGCCGGCGGGCCAATCAGAAAGGATCGCACCTATTTTTTCGCTGCGTATGAGGGGCTTCGTCAATCGTTGGGGATTACGCAAGTAGACACCGTTCCGTCGCCAGCAGCCCGCGCCGGGAATCTTTCCACCGGCCCAATCACCGTCGATCCCAATGTCCTGCGCTTTGTAAATGCCTTTTACCCCCTCCCCAACGGACCTCTCCTTAAAACCGGGGACACCGGCATCTTTACGTTTTCCGGTCAGCAGGTCACGCCGGAAAACTATTTCACTACCAAGATCGACCATCAATTGTCGGCGACCGACAAACTCTCTGGCACTTACATGTTCGATACCGGCAACGTCACCCAGCCAGATGCAATGAACGATTTGCGAACTGATTATAATTCGCGCCGGCAATTTTTAGCTCTTCACGAAGACCACACTTTTACGCCACAGTTTTTGAACGCATTCCGCTTTGGAATTTATCGGGTAGTCGCCAATACAGGCTTAACTTTTCCCAATGGAAATCAGTTTACAAGTGATCCATCGTTCGGAACCGTTCCAGGACAAAATGCTGCAAGTACCGCTATCCCCGGCCTCACCACCTTCAATGGAGGCATGAACGGAGCCACCAATTACCACTTTCATTGGACGTCCGTCCAGGCTTACGACGACATCGCTATAACTAAGGGGCAGCACTCTTTAAAATTTGGTGCCGGCATTGAGCGCATCCGCGACAACATTTTGGCCGCCAGCCGTCCTTCCGGCTCATTTTCCTTTAATTCTCTGTCCGACTACCTAACCAACAAGCCTTTCTCGCTCAGTGCAGAGATTCCCAGTACGGTTAGCGAACGCGGGTTCCGTCAAACCATTGTCGCCGCCTACCTGCAAGACGACTGGCGCACAATGCCGAACCTGAGCGTAAATCTTGGTCTGCGTTATGAAATGGCTACCGTAATGACCGATGTTCACGGACGCCTCACCGTGTTGAGAAATTTGACGGATGCCGCTCCGCATCTGGGCGAGCCCCTGTTCGCCAACCCGACTCTGCGCAATTTCGAGCCGCGCGTCGGCTTTACCTGGGACCCGTTCAAAAATGGCAGAAGCGCCATCAACAGCGGCTTCGGAATTTTCGACGTACTGCCTTTGCCCTACCTATTTCAAACCAACGAGCTCTTCTCCGCTCCGTTCTTCGCCTTTGGCAATGCCACCAACCTCCCTCAAGGCTCTTTCCCAAGCGGAGCGTTTGCCATCGTCGCCGCATCGAACAAAACGTTTCGCCAAGCCTATTTCGATCCTCGTCCGCATCGCAATTATGTGATGCAGTGGAATCTGACATTGCAAACCCAACTTGCGAGGGACACGGACCTCCGTCTCGGCTACGTGGGATCTCGAGGAATCCACCAGCCATTTCGTGTCGAGGACGCCGATATCGTGCTCCCTACCCTGACTCCGCAGGGTTACCTCTGGCCTGCACCCATCGCAAGTGGCACACGGCTAAACAACAACGCCGGCCGCATTACCGGTTTGTTTTGGCAAGGTCAGTCTTATTACCATGCGCTTCAAGTACGGCTGAAAAAGAAACTTGGCGGCGGTTCGCAAATTCAAGGCTCGTATACCTGGGGCAAGTCGATCGACACCTCTTCAGCCAGCGTGGTGGGCGATGAATACGCCAATTCGATTTCGAGCCCCTTGGCATTCAACACCTCTCTGAATCGCGGGTTGTCGGACTTCAATATCGCTCACAATCTTGAAATCAGTTACGCCTGGGACTTAGGCGCTCAGCATAAGTGGAATTCCAGGTTCCTCGAGAATTCTTTGGGAGGCTGGCAACTGGGTGGGGTATTCGAGGCCAGCACCGGAGTTCCATTCACACCGACGTTTGGTGGCGACGCCCTTGGATTGCGAAGTACGGATCCAGCTATCGACGTGCCAAATCTTGTCGGCGGGGCCGGGTGTGGAAGCCTCACCAATTCAGGAAATCCTAATAATTACATCCGCACCCAGTGTTTCGCGGTCCCTGCGCCTGCGCCCGGCATAACCGCCAACTGCGTCAATATCCTCAATACCGATCCGGTAACCCATCAAGCGATACCAGATCCCAACACATGCCTTAATCTCCGTGGCAATCTAGGTCGCAACACCCTGGTCGGCCCGGGCCTGGTAAATCTCGATTTTTCCGTTTTAAAGAACAACTACGTCAAACGGATTTCTGATTCATTCAACGTTCAGTTTCGCGCCGAGTTCTTCAACATAATCAACCACGCCAATTTTTCGCCGCCGCTCGACAAGCGAAACGTGTTCGACTCCACGGGCCACCCGGTGGGCGATGCGGGACTGATCACCTCCACCCAAACAACGTCCCGCCAAATTCAATTCGCCTTGAAACTCCTCTGGTAGCTCGATCTGACCGAGCTTCGGGCGGGTGCACCGATGGAAAGGACTTTGGCTGCCGCATCCCTTCGTGCCTTCTCGAAGAGTGCGGTTTTTGAATGATCGCTGAGTATCAGGAGTTGGGCGCGTTTCCTGGTTCTTTCTGCCTTGGGGCCGCAGGTACAAGCGTAAAGTCCGCGGTCCGGATAATCGTCTCGTTGCTCAGCAGATCGATGGCGATCACTTCGACGGTGTATTTTCCGGGCGCTAAAGAATCCACCGGCAAGTAGCGCTGGATGGTCAGTTGCTCGCCGCCCTGATGCACGCCCTCGTGAAAATGATCCGCGGTCTCAACCGCACGCCACACCTCCTCCTGATCCTTCAGGATGCGGTACGCTACGGACACATCCGTTTTGTGCAGCGTATCGTCCACCTTCAAGTTATAAAGTTGAACGAAGATACCCAGTTTGTCGCTGCTGGAAAATTCCTTGCTCAAGCGCGGGCGCACTTTGTAAGAGTTCAGGACGAACTGACCCGTTCCAATCCCTCGGCTGGGCACCGCTTCAATCTGATCGGCAAGAATTATAGAACTGGCATCCATCTTGTCGTCTTCAAAGCGCGGAACGCGCAGCGCAGTATTGAATACCCCGAGATTTCCGCTCTGCGTGTCCTTTATCACCAAGTCGAGGCGGTAGAGCCCGGAGCGCAGCGGTACCGATTTCTGGTAAATGGAAAAGACCTTCAGTGACGATTGAAATAGTGATTCCGGAACATTCCGCGATATCACATCCTCGAACGTCTGCACCACGACTCCACCGGGCGTGCTAATGCGCCCGTAAAGATTTAACACTGCGGAATAAACGCCCTCCTTGCTCTGGAAGCTGAGGTCGCGGTTCGGCACTTGCACAGTGATGGGCACCAGCGCGGTGCCGCTCGTCACGCGAAGGAAATCCGCGCGGTACTCGATGTGAACCTGGTTTTGCGCAATGCGCGCGGTCACCAGCGGCTCGAGTTCCTTGAACCGTGCTGGAGCACGCTGTACACGAAAGTAGCGGTCGAGGCTCTCGAATTCATTGTTGCGAGCACTTACTCCACCCAGTGGCATCGGGCACGTATTCCCTCCACTATTCGACGAGCGAACGGCTCTCGATGAGCGGCCAAGAATCTCGCCCAAGCTCGCGCCCGCCCCGGGCACGTGCGCCAGGGCATCTTTTTCGCATGGGTCTCTGGTGATGCGGTATTCACCCGAACCGCTCGGATCGACGAATTCAATTTCGATGTTCTCGCCGATGCCTTCCAGATGCCGATAGCGCCACAGCTCCCATGGGTAGGTACTCGTAGTGCCGCCGCCCTGCTCCAGCGGGCGATCGAACGTACCGCCAGTGGGATGGGCTTCAATTTCATCGGGCGAACCCCAAATGATGTAGATGCGGCCGCGGTCCGTCTTCCGGCCCGGCACGCCCGAGGCGAAATGTTCATCGGCGTAAGCGAGGCGCCGGTAGTGCTCGTCGCGGACGGGATTGACCGGCGATTCCGAGTCGGAATTGCGGTTCCGCCAAAACATTTCAATGAACTGTTCGCGCTCCTCCGCTGTGCCCAGCTCCAGAAACGCCCGGCGTTCATCGTCGCCGATGATGTAAGGCACCTCCTCCATCAGCCACGTCCTGTCTACGTCGCTAAGTTCCACGCGGACCTTCTTCGCGCGCTTCTTGATCTCGCCCGAACTAGCGCCTGGATTAGCGTTTGCACTAGAAGGTTTTGCGGTGTCTTGTGGCGCGGCTTGCTCTTGCGCCACGCAGGGACTAGCAAGGACTAAGCATGCCGAAAATAAAGCCGGAAGGATGCAGCGTTCCCCAATTCGCATCAGAACACCTCCCCAGCGGGCAGCATTGCCTGACTCGTTGCCGCCGTTGACGTCCGTCGCCCGCTGTCGTGGCCCGTTACCGTACTCTGAGCCAGCGGGAAGGGAAGTGGTTGCCCGCCCAACGCAAGAAAACCGCCGCCCCCAAGCGTGTCTCCGACAGCGTGGGTCTGCTCTTGTCGTTCTTTATCTGGAGGCGCTTGGCAAAGGCCGTTCCAATGGGATAAACGTCTAAGGCGTCGGAGGAGTCCTCGAACGGCCAAACGCGCGAGCATAACCCGAACGGGCGATAGTGTTCCTCACCGCTTCACGCTCGCTTCCGCAGACCGAGCCGCACTAACCCACTTTTGTAGGACGGTGAGAAAGGTTGGATCAGTGCTGTGAAACACCAGCCCCATATCTGTCGGTGTGGAATGCACAACCATTGCCCACGTTTGGAAGTGATCCGTTGGCGTGTGAATTTTTACTTTTACTTCAGCGCCCACAGCTAGGCACCTGTTCACAATTAAACGGCAACCGCTCACGCTGATGTCATTCACTTGCGAGCGGATTACCGCGCCGGAGCCGTCGATGACCTCAGCAATAGCTGAGAATGCATACCTTGGCGTGTGACGTCGCTCTTGTTCATTGGAATTCACGATGCATAGAACTTCAGTTGAAGGCTCAGTTCTCCAGCGTCCGCCGTCAATGGCGTTAGAACGGGTTTCGTATAAGGCTTCTTCATTTCCGCACCACACAGGCATCGAAGCTTATTGCCATTCGCAGGCGTGATAAAAACAGTGACTTCGCAAAAGCAGTCAGGGTTCGGGCACTTATAAATCTGGCCTTTGGTCATCAGCGAATTCTGTCAAACCAAAATACGGGCGTGGATTTATTCAGTGATTTGCTTGCTGTAGCAAGCAGCGATTCCCAAAGCCTGTTTGAAAAGTCCTATTTGTTGGTACGTTCGGGAGGTATACGATGCCCATGTAATGGACAAGAAGAAGCCCTATGTACCGCCCCATTTGACCGAGTACGATCCGAAGAATGTTCCAGAATGGCTGAACCTCATGCAGCAGGATTTCCTTAAGGGAGCAAACGTTCCGCCAGCGTGTACAGCGGTAGTAGACCAATATCGCAACTATCTTCACGTTTCCAAGAGTTTTGCCGACCTTGTTGGATACAGCGTGGAGGAGTTGCTTGGAACTCGATATGACAAATTGACCGCCCTCAACACTGCTGACATTCCAACCACGTACGATCTGTTTTCCAGACTCGGATACATGCACGGCCTGTGGATGTTGGTTCATCGAACTGGATACCATATTTTGATTCGTTATGAAGCATGGCTCCGACCGGATTCAAACATCCAATCGAATATCGAGGTTGTGCGGACATTCGTTTAAGGGCGGGCGTGACATTATTTTTCGGTGGGTCCAATAATCGAGCCATCTGCTTTCACTACGGTCTTGTGCTCGGTCTGTTGACTGTAGATGACGAAATCGCCCGGTTGAGAAACCATCAGAATCTTAATACGTAGACGCGCAAGATCGAGTGTTTCCGCCGTATCTTTCCACGCTAGATGACCATCATTTTCAATGCGGAAAATGTCGAAGGGCGGGAGCATTACGCTATTTGCTTGAAGCATCCTCGGCTGAACGACCGGAATCATACCGTGTGACTGTACGTAAGGTCACAATCTCTCACCCGTGTTTCTCGCTTGCAATTAGGACAGTACCAACTTTCACCGCCTGCAGCCAACACAGGTTTCTTTGCCATCGGAGCGGCTAAATCGAGAGTTGAAAGGTCAATCTTCCTGAAGGGAGAGCAGTAACCACATTCCGGGCAATACGCGACCCATTTAGGCATAGTTCACAATGGATCAGTCCGCTGTTTCGGAGGGCTTCTCTTTGGACGCGAAATTCACTGGCGGAACCTCTCGGCCAACTAACCCATCAAGACACTCAATCAGTTTACTCATGCCATCCGTTTTGGAGATCACGGCCTTGATGCCGAATGCTGAAGCCGGAACTGCTTTGATCTGGTCGTCATGGAAGGTGAGCATTACTATCGGTAGCCTTGGCATCAAGTTTTTCAAGACGGCTGCGGTTTCCATCCCATTTAGCCTTGGCATCGCCAAATCCAAGAGGACCAAATCCGGCTTCAGGTCCTTTGCCTGTTCGATTGTGGCCACACCATCCGCCGCTTCACCGCAAACCGCGTAACCATGAGTTTCAAGTGCGATACGCAGAGCAAGTAAGAAATGCGGATTATCGTCTACGACCAGAACGCGCTTGGGGAAAACATTGGGGCGCGGGTCTGTTGATCTGCGGGACTCTCCCATTTTACGCATATTACTGTGGCATGTCTGTTCAACGCGATACAGGGATTATTGTATTTCACAGACATGCACCATAAATAAGTTCATCAACAGGATGCACCAAGCGTATTGCACTCGTTCGGTAAGGGGAAACCCTGATTGTCTTTGCGAGGTTTTCATTTACGCTGATTGTACAATGGCTCCACGCTGGGTCGTCAGTTGCCCGAACTGCAAGAAAGAATTCACTCATACAGACATTCACGCAATGGCTATCGGGGTAGGAACGCGAGACTTGTTCGTATCGCCTCCGAAACCGTCAATACCAGACGGCGGTGCAAAGTTGGAGTGCCGACACTGCGGCAGGACTTCTTTCTACCAACTCTTTGACTTGCGGTATCGGGCCGATTAGCTACGATCGTCTTGGGTAGACGATTTTCCTCCCGGCGCAGCAATAGCAATCCCTTCTGTTCGTTGCACAACTCACCGATAGTTTTCCGCGCTGGAAAAAATTGGCGATAGTCGCATTTACGATAGACAGGAATGGAACTTCCGTGTTCTCATTTCCCAAAAAACTGGGTTATTAATGTCGCGTTATGGCGTTACGGAAAGTGGGAGATAAACATGGCTGAGTTCCGAACGTTGCCCCAACATAATGCGGAGGGTACCACCAAGCGGGTCTACGAGGAGATTTTGAAGGTCAAGCACCTCCACAAACTACCTCATTTCTTTCAAACATTGGCAAACAGCACTTCCGTCTTACAGGGAACGTGGAGCGTTTATCGGGACGTAAGCACGCGCGGACTGATCTCCGAAGTGTTGAAGGAGATGATTTTCGTCGCAATATCGGCGGCGACGGAATGCGCCTACTGCGAAGCTGCCCACCTGGCGTTTTGCCGGATTTTGAAGGTGGATGCGGAGACGTGCGAGAACCTTGTTCACAACATCGACGCGCTGAAGCCACCGCGCACGCGGGACATCGTGCGGTTCGCGGTGAAGGCGGGAACTGAGCCAAAGTCACTAGTGAAAGCGGACTATGACATTCTGAGGGGAAATGGATTAACTGATGAGGAGATCATCGAGATCGTTGCGATGTCCGCATTCGCGAGGTATGCAATCACGGTCGCGGAGGCGTTGAAGTTGGATGTGGATCGGTGGGATTGATCCCGGCAGGCTAATTCTTCCACTCGTCCCTTGTGCTAATGAAGACCCGCTCCCCCGTTTCTTCGTTGTCAATGATGTATTCGCCCGGCCATACCTCCCCAAGTTCTCTGACACGTGTTTTGGCATCGTCGAGCGCTTCTACGGCCTTGACGAAATGGAGGTCTCCATTGCTTTGCACCTTGTAGATGCGAAAGGGACGCAACCAAACTCCGATTTGGGGACAGCCAACTGCAGGAGGGACAGTGGAGCGATTATCACACAACATGCAACAACTTGGTTGCTCTTCTGAATGTTAAAGTCAGGTCAATTTATTCGACTTAAGGAATTCCGGGTATGGAGGACACTGCCGAGTTTTATTAATGCTCACGTCGCGGAACGTCCGAGGTCGGAATCCCTGAACCGGATTCGATCAACCTGACGCGGGCGTTCCGACCCAAACGCGCGAGCAGGACCGAACGTGAAGCGAATTCTGTTAAATCAAAGTACGGGCGCGGGCTTATTCAATGATTTGCTTGCTACACCAAGCAAGCACCTGAAGAACACCCATGAGGGCGATGGCTAGGTGTACGATGCGGCAAATCGTAGCATCTCACCGTGGGACGCGATCTCGCACAC
>JAOAPV010000017.1 GCA_025463055.1 Candidatus Acidiferrum typicum | reverse complement strand
TCGTTCCGAGAACAAGCAGGGGGGCTCTAACAGCGAATGACGCCACAATAACAAGGATCGTAGCGGTCAGAAATTCGTGTCGAAGAAAGTGGGTTGGTAAGTGTTCCCAAGGAGATTTGATGTTCAGCGGTAAAGAGGTCTGTAAAGGATAAGCCTCTTGCAGCGGCTCGGCAGGCAGTCTGCGTCCGCGTTCAATGCGGCTACCAACCGAACTCCTATAAAGTTTCATAGAATTTTCAGTTCACAACTTCGAAGCGGGGCCGGTGTACTTCAACCTTTAGCGGCTAGCTAATTGCCCCGATACATAGCGGCAAAGAGGGCCCACCACCGTAAGTTGCTCCGGATCGAGCGCCTCGAAATCAATCTCCCGCTGACAGTGTTCCTGAATCGCGGTCATCAAATCCAATAACCCGAGAGAATCGATCATTCCGGACAGTAACAAATCGCAATCATCTGCTAGTTCGCCTGGCGTGTCTTTTCCTCCTGCTCGCGACTTTTCCAAAATGTATTGCTGAAGGAATGTCCGAATCTGTTCGGAACTAACTTCATTCATTGTTCCCTTCCAGTGATTTCGAAATGGCCTTCCGATCTAACTTACCGTTGGAATTGCGCGCCAATCTGTCCTTGAAATGAAACCGCCGGGGCACCATGTACTCCGGCAGCTCAGAACGAACAGTATCGCGCAACTCATTGCCCTGTTCTCTGCCCTCTATAAACACCTCGACGCCGCCATAGCCGCTCGATGTAAATGGCCATCCAACCGCTACGACAGCGTCAGACCCGCAATGCTTACGCACCACAGCCTCGATTTCGCCGAGCTCCACACGATGGCCCAAAACTTTAATCTGCGAATCGATTCGGCCCAGATGGATCAGCGGACCGCCCGAACGGGGGCGGCGAACTCGATCGCCGGTTCGATAATAAACCTCCGTCTGACCCGGCGGAGTTATGAAAGCCTCTGAGGTCTTCTTCGTATCCCTCCAATACCCCAGCGACATTTGCGGGCCATTCATCAGGAGTTCACCCTCTCCACCAGGGACAACCTCGTTTAATTCCTCGTCAACAACCAAATAAGTCATCCCGGGATAGGGATACCCGATCGGCGCGATTCCCATCTCAGACTCGGAGGCGGAGCGCTGAGAATCCCAACGATACAGCGTACAGGCAATCGTCAGCTCCGTTGGGCCATACAAATTCTCGACAATCGAGTTCGGAGCAGCCTCGCACCATGCTTGAATAGAGGAAACCGGCAGAGGCTCGCCACAAAACAAACTAACGCGAAGTTCGGGATAGCGTCCTGCCTTCAATAGTCCAAGCTGTTTCATGAAGACTGCCGTCGAGGGAACCGAGAACCACATCGTCAGCTTGCTGTTCTTGATGAAACTGTCCGGCTTGATCAGTTCCTTTTGCGATGGACAGCACACGCACGCACCGCGCTCCCAGGCCACAAACATGTCAAAAGCTGAGAGGTCAAAGGTCATGTCGAACATCTGGGACAATCGATCATTCTCGGTTACTTCGTAGCGGTCGACCATGTAGTCGAGAAAGGAAAGAACGTTTCGCTCGGCAACAGCCACTCCCTTCGGTGTGCCCGTACTTCCGGAAGTAAAAAGCAAATAGGCCAGTGAATCAGGGTGAACCGCCGCTTCTCGCCACGACGACGACGCCTGCAGCCCACCTGCTCCCACAAAAAGATGCTTAGGCCATCTCGCCTCGAGCTGCGCCACGTCGGACATGTCCGGCAACATCACCAACACTCGCTCCCGCGCACCTTCTAGTAATCCACTCAATTGCGGCAAACTTTTTGCGTCTACGACCAGGGTCCGCGATTCCGAACGCTCGAACATTACTTGCGTTCTACCTTCTGGAAACGTTCGGTTCAGCGGAACATAACCGTTTCCCGCTAATAGCGCCCCTAGAACACCTGCGAAGGCCGTCGTGCTCCGGTAAGCAAACACCGCGGTAAGCGGCGTCGGAGAACATTCCGGATATCTCTGAATCGTAGCGGCAATTCGGCAAGCCAGCTCGTACAGTTCCTCGTAAGTGAGGACCTTCCCCTCAGCCACAACAGCGGGCCTCTGCGGAAAGCGCTGCGCTGAGCGTATGAAACCGGACCACAAAGAGCGTTGCTCCTCGAATCCGACCGCATTCGAGCGAACCCGGTCATTTAGCAAACTCCCTTTATCCATAGCTCCTTAGAGTCTCAATGCTTCTTTGATCCGGATCGCACCTTGCTGCAAATGAGCGTTCCGGGAAAGGTAGTTGTCGCGAAACTCCGAAAGATACCTTCTGAGTACGGCTTTTGCGCGATAGTTGAGGCCGTCCTCGCCAGCAGGCAAGGTTTGGCCGCTAGAATAAAGGATGCGCAAGTCCGCGCGTTCGTTTGCCGGTACCATCGCCTCAAACCGGAGATATCCCCGTTGATGCAAATAGTCCACCGGTTGTCCATTCACCGTCACGGCTTTCACGCAATCGAAATCGCTCTCCTCTTTGATAAATGTCGTGCGTTGCGCAGACTCATGCGAATTCTTGTAGATCAGGCCGGCGCCATACATTTCAACGCATCGTTCACCTTTACCGCGGGTCCGAACGCTGAAGCTGTGGCTTATTGCGTCTCCTAGCGAACGCCAACGAAGATTCCAGTTCAAGGAGTTGAGCTTTGCAATCACTTGAAGCAATATTCGCGCGTCACCTGCAAAATCGTCGTGGTGAGCCGCGATGAAACAGGGCTTGCCCAATAGTCCATCAAAGGCGAAGTTCTCCACGCCATGGGCTAGATATCGCCGCGTGAACACCGGAAAGCTCGCATATTTCGTTATCGCCAGGCTCAGTAGGTCGCCGACCGTGGTCTTGTTCTCGTCTTTGTGTACCGGCACAACCTCGGTGTTCGCGGCCGCGACAAATCCATTCAACTTCAGGGCTCGCGCCGCACCCGCCGAAAATGCGCCTTGAGGAAAGAGCATGATGTCATCGTGGCGCAACTGCGTTCGTCGCCCGAAGAGCCGCATCCTTTGGCTCGCGACGTTGATCCTCTTGTTCAAGACAGCGGCAGACCGCTCAGCAAATTCCTTGGCCGTGTGATCGCATCCGTGGATGCAGACCGATAACCTGTTCGGGTGTTCATGAAAAAGCCGCACAGTGCGTGCGTCTGTTCTGCGCCAATTCCAAGGGATGAACGCGACCGTCATGGCAAAGTTGTGCTCGTCCATCAACCGCAGAGCATCTTGATATTTCAAAAAGCCATATCGCGGCTTGAGCGGCGGATCGTCCACAATGAGGCACGCGCTGATCTCGGACGCAGTGTCTGCTCCAAACACCCACTTCACATACATCACAATCGGAGCTGTATCGAAAAAATTCTCCCTCACGTCGAAATATTTCGTGCAAAGCGCAGCGACGTCGATCACATTCGTCGACGCGTTCAGAAATAGCTGCGCACCTTCACGTTGCATTGCGACAAATAAATGCCCGTCACTCGCGCTCAGAATGCTTTGAAATGAATCGGTCCGCGGGCACAAGTCGAATACCGATTGTTTGCCTTGAGTCCGCGCCTGGAACTGAATACCAGACATGGGACCGCACATTTCCGGAAAATCGCCTGTTACGGAGACGAAAGATTGTTGCGCAGTCGCGCTACGAACGTTGGCGCAAGGATCGCCCGTCAGAAAGCGCAGCAGAGATTGTGAATCGTTGTCCTCTAGGAATCCGTAAACGTAGACAGATTCCGCTTTGGCCATCCAGTCCGGCAGCGCACCGCCAGCGTTCGCAGCGGGCCCCACGAGAGCGGCCATGCAACTTGCCGGGCTCATAACGCAAAATGGCTCGCCACCGGGCGCGTTCCACTCGGCGCGGCTTGCGATGTCCTTGGCGCGTACGGCCTCCCAAGAAACGCCGAGCACATCGAGCAACGCTGCGAGCTTCTCGTCTTCAGGTGATGCGGCTTCCCCGCGGAGCAACAATGCCTTGGGACATCCGCTCGCGGAAGCGTCGCCCCTTAAGAAATGTGCCGCCATTCACTCTTTCCAAATTCGTATATGTTGGTCTGGCAGGGCGAAGTGCTAGGCGGGATGACCTAACGGGTGGGCTTGGATGGTTAACAAAAATCCGCTCAAAACCGCTGCCAGTTTTCCCAAGCGAAGCGTACTTGATCGGTTGAACCTAAGTATATAGGGTGAATTCCCCACGCCCACTGTAGGCGGGCCTGTAAAGCCCTTTATGTCTGTAATTTGTAAACTACAACGCGATCGTCTGTACTGCGCGGCGCCCTTTCACCGAAACACCCACCTTGCGAACTCCGGCGGCGAAAATCATTGGCCATGCTGACGCCAAGAGGCGCAGCGCCTCGCCATACAAGCCACTCTTGCAGGCCTTTCTCACCCAAAACAGCGCGGGCCCCCCAAGAAACGCGTACCTCTGCCCGCGATTTGCTTGCCCGCCCGGATATCCCCCTCGCGCTTCCTTTTTCATAATTCGGCGCAGCGCGGCAGCGCATATGGCCACTTGATGAATCGAATTCGCCGCGTGAATGCGATAGCAAACCATGGGAGGCGCAAGAACCTGCACGGTTCGGCCCGAATGAAATAGTTTTATCAACGCATCCAAGTCGTCCAAGGGGAAAGCGTCATTGGTCCATCCCTGCACCTTCGTGAAGGCATCGCGGTTGATAACCAAAGCGCTGGCGCTCGCGCGGTAGGGCCTATCTTTCTCCAATAGAGTCTCGTACGCGACTACCTGGACATGCTCCGGCATACGTTCATCCAATTTTGGAGCTCCGCGCTCGAACCAACGCATTGTACTCAGAATGATTTGAGGGCGTTCACTATCGAGAATCCGCCTGTACGCATCCAAAGCCCACGGCAATAAGACGTCATCTCCATCAAGGAAAACCAAAAATTCCCCATGCGCTGCTTCGATACCGACGTTCCGAGCGCTACCGGCGCCAACATTGTTTTGGAGCCTGATTAAGCGAACTGTGTCGACATACTCCTCGAGAATTGCTTGCGAACCGTCGCTCGACGCATCGTCCACTACAATTATTTCGTGCGGTCCATGCAATTGCGCCAGCGCGGAGTCCACGGCGTCCCGGATAAAATTCGCCTGGTTATGCGACGTAATGATGATGCTGAAGCTTGTCATGCCCATTTAGATGCTCTCGGTACTTTGATACTCGAAAAGGCGAGTAGGTCGCACATTGTTGCATCGCCGCCACCGTGTCTTAACTTCCGTGCATCTAATTGGCGGTTAGGATACCGTGAATGGAAAGCGCAAACCTGAAGGTTGAGGCGCCAGAAACCGCGCGCGATTCGTCTATTCAGATAGGGGATTTCCGCGGTGATTTCGCACAAATTGCTGGGCTGATCCAGGAGTCCTGGAAAGAAAACGGCCAGCAGGGCCTGTTCTATACACCCGAATTCCTTGCTTCCTATCTAAACTACCCGGGGTCGAGCTATTCTCTCGCTCCTGTTCTCTACGGAGGTGAAAAACCATGCGCCTTTGTGGCCGGTTTTCCGCGCACCATACAATACAAAGGGCGCGAACTTCGCATAATACTGTGCACTCTTCTTTCTGTCTCTAACGAATACAAAAAGAGAGGCTATGGGGTTGTTCTCTGGAGCGAACTGGTCAAGCGAGCGCAGTCTGCCGGCTACCACGGCATGGTGAACTACTGCGTCGAGGGCGAGCCGATGAACGGCATGATCCTCGGATGCTGCCGCATGCTAAAGCTCCCGACCGAGCGCGTGTTTTCTGTTCACTACCTAATGCGACTCCTGCAACCAAAAGTCGTGACTTCTCGCGCCGACAATTCGCAAGATCTGACCGCGGAATTCCGCGGAGCCGCGGCTTTCATTGAGGGCAACACACCTCTCAGACGTGTCTGGACGGAAGACGAAGCGCGATGGCAACTGCAGAGACCCGATGGACTCGTTGCGTATCATCGCTCGGAAGGCAAGGAAGGACTGTTAACCGGTTATTTGATGCTCGCCGCCAATCCGCAAAGAACAAAATGTCTGCTAATCGAAGATGTGTTATGGGGAACACTCGAAAACGGAGAACGCCTGGTGCTTGTGGCGAAAATGCTCGATCGCGGCATCCAAGCTGGAGCGCAGATGGCCTTTCTTCCCTGCTTGGGCTATTTCGACATCGCGCCTTTCCGCGCCGCCCGTTTCCGCAGTTCGCCTCGAACGCTACATTGCTATTTGACGGTCTTTAACGGCGAACCATCCCCTGAACCGGTTCCCTCTATGCATTTGGACGTTGTTTGAGCCGCAAGCGCAATCGGATGACTCGCGAAAAATATGATAAAATGACCTTTGATCAGTGTTTTCAAGCTGATTCGCGACTCTCGTTTTCACAGCCTCGGCTTCGCCCAGCCAGTCTTGACAGTTTAGATTCGCATTCGATTGCCTGTTCTGGCTCCCCAGCACAGCCTTTAAAGAGGCCTCTTCGTACATGATTTTGCTGCGTAAAGAAGTCTTGGCAGTACCATCGTGAAACTTATCGACGCCTTGGCTGTTATCAGACGCCCACTGCCTGAGACCGCTCCTCTTCTCAGGATCTGCTTGGCTTGTGGCTTCACCCCTCTGCACTTCGAGACGTTCCTCAAGGCTGCTTTGTGCCAGCGATCACCTGTCGAACGCATCGAAACGACCACCGGACTGTTCGGAGATCTCGCCGGCAATATCGAAGGCATTCGACCTGAGGGCTGCGATGTCTTAGTTGTGGCAATCGAATGGCAGGACCTGGACCTCCGGCTCGGCGTTCGCAATTTAGGTGGCTGGCGCGTTGCGGACCTACCAGACATCGTGAAATCCGCGCACCGGATGCTCGCTCGTCTCGAGAAAGCGATTCTCACCGAGGGGGCTTCCGTTCCGACTTATATTTCGCTGCCCACGCTGCCGCTGCCCCCGCTCTTCACAACTCCGAGCCATCAGGCTTCTGCTTATGAACTTGAGTTGCGGCAGGCGCTCAGCAGCTTCGGCGCTTCCCTTGCGACGAAATCTCGCATCCGCATCCTTAGTGCCTCTCATTTGGACGAAGTCTCGCCGCCATCAAATCGCTTTGATATCCAATCAGAGCTCTCCGCTGGTTTCCCATATCGCATATCGCACGCGTCCGCTCTAGCCGAACTGCTGGCCGCTCTGATCCGGAATCCAAGTCCCAAGAAGGGACTGATCACAGACCTGGATGACACGCTATGGTCTGGAATTTTGGGTGAGAACGGCGTTGACGGAATTTCGTGGCATCTTGATCAGAGAGCGCACATTCACGGCCTCTACCAGCAGTTCCTTGCCTCGCTGGCGAGTGCGGGCATTTTGACGGCTGTCGCCAGCAAGAATGAACCTGCGCTGGTGCAACAAGCTTTCGAGAGAGAAGATCTGCTGATTGACAAGCAATCGCTCTATCCGATCGACGTTCATTGGGGCCCAAAATCGGAATCCGTTCGCCGCATCCTGAAAACCTGGAACATCGCCGCCGATAGCGTGGTTTTCATCGACGATAGTCCGATGGAGCTTGCCGAAGTCAAAGCTGCTTTCCCGGACATGGAATGCCTGGTGTTTCCCAAGCCGGATTATCAAACGTTCTGGCAACTGCTGCGGCGCTTGCGGGATGCCTTTGGAAAGACAACCGTTTCCGAAGAAGATTCCATTCGTCTCGAAAGCATTCGGGCAGCGGCGCCGCTTCCTGATTCTTCAAATGGCGAAGGAACTTCCCTCGATAGCTTTCTGCAAGACGCTCAAGCTAGCGTCACCATTAGTTTTGGGAAAGAGAAGGAAGATCACCGGGCGTTCGAGCTAATCAATAAAACGAACCAGTTCAATTTAAACGGAAAACGCGTCACCGAGAGTTCATGGATGGCGTATTTCAACGACCCGGCCATCTTTCTGATGACCGTGAGCTACGACGATAAGTATGGTGCGCTTGGCAAGATTGCCGTTCTGCTTGGCCGGATGCAGGGCAAAGCAGCCGCCATTGACTGCTGGGTGATGAGTTGCCGCGCTTTTTCCCGGCGCATCGAGCATCAATCTCTTAGCTGGCTCTTCGAGAATTTCGATCTGCAAGAGATTACTTTTGCCTACCAACCCACAGATCGCAATAAACCGATTCAGGATTTTCTCGCAAGCATAACCACCACTCCGCTTAGCGACGACGTTCGCGTTTCGCGTGTGGATTTCTCTGAAAAATGTCCACCTCTGTTCCATCAGGCAAAGGCGGCCGTAAATGCATAATCTCGAGGAAACGCAAAATCTTGAGCATCGTCTGGTTCGCTGCTTTTCGTCCGTATTTCCAGATTTGGACGAAGAACAAATTCGCAACGCGAGCATCGAATCGGTTCCGGGGTGGCACTCCTTGGCTTCGGTGACGCTGATCTCCGTTGTTCAGGAAGAATTCGGCGTGCAGGTCAGCCTTACCGACTTGCCCAACTTAGTTTCTTTTTCAGCGGTGCAAAACTATGTCCAGCACCACATCGCGTCTTGAACACACAGAGGCTGGGGACGCTCAGAATCTCGTCGTCGCTTCGGCGCCGCGGGAACCCCACAAAGAAGTGAAAGAGAACATCTTAAGGGGCTTTCGGAATCGTCTCTTTCAGCACCTGGCTAGAATTCTGCCCGGCGCGCGAAGTCTACGTCTCAGCTTGCACCGATGGCGCGGCGTGCACATGGGAAAAGACGTGTGGATCGGCTACGACGTTATTTTGGATACGTCTCGCCCTTTTCTCATCACTATTGAAGATCGCGCCTCGCTGAGTATGCGCGTAACGGTCATCGCCCATTTCCGCGAGACGCAGGGCGTAAAAATTGAGCAGGATGCTTTCATCGGGCCTGGCGCGATCATTCTTCCCAATGTCACTATCGGACGAGGCGCTGTGGTCACTGCCGGTAGTGTCGTAAGTCAATCGGTGCCGCCGATGACTGTTGTGCAAGGCAATCCAGCGGTTCCTATCGCAACTTGCGGAATTCCACTCTCTGCTCACGTCACGCTGAAAGAATTTTCACGACGCCTCAGGCCTTTGCCCAAGAAACCGAATCTGTAAAAACATTTGGCGGACGGGTCCGACCCGAGGTCGATCTTCTGGATGAATGCGCCGCACCATTCGTCGAATCAAAGTACCCGTCTGCGGATTCATGTGCACCACCAGTCGATGCCCGAAGTCGATATATGAACACGTTGTCCCGAGGGTTGGATATCGAGACGCCAGACTCTGAGCGTCGGTCAACCCAGCCCTGCTTGTATGCTCCTCGTTCTCAGTACTTTGCATCAGTTCCTGGCCCTCCCAATAAAAAAGAACGCAGCGTGCAGTGTAAAGCCACGACGGAGCGTAGAGGCTCGCGAGGCTTTCCGCAGAAGTCTGTACACCTCCGATTCCGAATAATTGGCGCTCCTTGGCGGGACTCCTCGCATTAGGCCTTTCGCTCTTAGTGGGTGCGGAGAAAAGAATGCGCAAGCTTGCAACAGGGTATCGAACTCCGCAACTGTGCATCGTATATGTGCGGGTGGATCCGGCGAGAACAGGGCGTCGCGGACGGATAGGAAAAAGAGAACCAGCGATGTCGAAGCCCTCTAGAGCCAGGGAGGTCAAAAAAAGGTTATGTCATGCCAGTTCTTACTGTGGTTATCCCGGATTCCCTCGCGACCATTCTAAATAATGCTGTTGCCCGCCGGGCTACTTCGCCCGATAGCGTTGTTACCGCGGCGCTCAGCCAATATTTTCAGAGCTGCCGCCACCGCGCCTACCAAATCTCTACATCTGCAGCCCTCGTGCAGGGAGTGTCTCACTACTACCCTGCGAAAAACGTTCGACACTCCTGGACCCGTGCTTGTCGGCGTTCACGTGGACTACCGGCAGAACGTGAAGTTGTTCGAGCAGGTGTACGAGGGCAGCATTTTGTAACTGCCGCGAGTTCCTAAAAAACAAGGAGAAATAAGATGGCAGAACTTCGCAAAGAAACCGACAGCTTGGGCGAGGTGAATGTTCCAGCCGACAAGCTCTGGGGCGCGCAGACTCAGCGCTCGATTGAGCACTTCAGCATTGGCAAGGACTTAATCCCGCGGGAGATGATTACCGCGTACGCCGTCCTCAAGAAAGCCGCTGCGAATGCCAACTATGCCGGCAAGCGGCTGGATGACAAGCGCCGGAATCTGATCGTTCAAGTCTGCGACGAGATCCTCTCGGGTCAGCACCATGACATGTTCCCGCTGCATGTGTGGATGACCGGCAGCGGCACGCAGTTCAACATGAACGTGAATGAGGTGATCTCGAACCGTTGCTGTCAGATCGCGGGCACGCCGCTCGGGAGCAAGACGCCGGTTCACCCCAACGATCACGTCAACATGGCTCAGTCGTCGAACGACTCATTTCCTTCGGCGATGAATATTGCTGCGGCGGTCAGTGTTAAGCAGCGACTAATCCCCGCGGTAAAGCAGCTGCACGATGCAATCGCTGCGAAAGTCAACGAGTGGGACGACGTCATCAAGATCGGCCGTACCCACATGCAAGACGCCACACCTCTGACGCTCGGGCAAGAATGGTCGGGCTATGAGGGCGTGCTCGCGGACGATCTCGAGCGGATCGACGACGCGCTAAAGGGTGTCTATCGCCTTGCGCTCGGTGGCACGGCAGTGGGCACCGGTATCAACTCGGCGCCCGGCTTCGGTGAGGCGGCTGCAGCGGAGATCGCCAAGCTCACAGGCTTACCGTTCGTCAGCGCACCGAACAAGTTCACGGTGCAGGGCGCTCACGACGCTCAGGTACAGCTCTCCGGCACACTACGCACGCTGGCCGTATCACTCTACAAGATCGCCAACGACATCCGATTAATGTCCTGCGGCCCGCGGGCCGGCTTCGCCGAACTGCAGATTCCGGAGAACGAGCCGGTCTCCACGCTCATGCCCGGCAAGGTAAACCCGACCCAGGCAGAAGCCCTGACAATGGTCGCCGTCCAAGTGATGGCGAATGACACGGCGGTGGGCTTCGGTGGTGCGGGCGGTTACCTCGAGATGAATGTCTACAAACCTCTGATCATCTACAACGTTACGCACTCAATCACGCTCATGACCGACAGCTGCACGAACTTCCGCAAATTCCTGGTGGAAGGGACAAAGCCGAATGTGAAGAAGATCAACGAATACGTAGAGCGTTCGCTGATGCTCGTGACGGCGCTATCGCCGGTGATTGGCTACGACAAAGCTTCGAAGATTGCGCACTACGCAATGGACAACGACCTCACGCTGAAGCAGGCCGCGCTCAAGCTCGGCTTTGTGACGGAGGCTGAGTTCGATCGCGTTGTCGATCCAAGAAAAATGGTCAAGCCGTATGTAGCCGCGGCAGCCGCCAAGTAGAAGCAACCGACGATAGTCGTTCGCTGTGGAATCAACGGCGCTTGATCCGCGCCGGCTTGGGCACTGAAGATTTCGGAGCGCGCCGAGAGCTGTTCGGGATGCGTGCCGTCAATATTCGGCGATGCCCCAGGCGACGCCCAAGGGCATCAGAGAGACCTTCACAAGGATGATGAGCGAATGTTCGCGACGATCCTTCAAGCTTTGGTCCCGGTCGTTTTCGTTGCGGGTCTAGGTTGGCTGGTCGGCCGGCTCGGCGTGCTGGACCCTCAACGCATACGTTCCATCACCACATTTATCGTCACCGTTGCTCTACCGGCGGCTTTGTTCGTGGGAGTGTTCAGCTTCTCGCCAAGTCAACTCGAGAATGGGCGTTACCTTTTGACTTTGGCGGTTGCACTGATGGGGACTTGGGCCGTGGGCTTTGGTCTTGCTCGCATAGCCTTCCGTCGCACTACGCCATCCGCGGGCATGCTTGCGATGAATGCCAGTTTTCCGGACTTGGCATACTTTGGCTTGCCCGTACTGACGGCCGTAATCGGCTCACCGGGTTTGCTTCCAATCATCGTCGGTAATCTCGTCGTTAGCGTGCTGATGGTTCCAATAACGATTGTCCTCCTCGGACAGATGAGCGGAACAAAACATGAGTCCCTACTGGACAATTTGAAATCAACGGTGACGAAACCCCTGGTGTGGGCGCCGATCCTAGGTGCCGCGTTGGTGCTTTTCGGAGTGAAATTGCCGCCGCTCGCAGAAGCGTCAATCAAGTTAGTGGGCGGAACGGCGGGCGGAACAGCGCTGTTTGCCCTGGGCGTCATGCTGAGCGGCTTGACGCCGCGCCTGGATAAAATGGCCATTAGTGTCCTCGTACTGAAGAACTTCGTTCAACCCGCGGTGGCGCTCGCGCTGGTCCTCGCGTTCCAGTTTTCAGGAGTGCTTTCCAAGGGCGTGGTTCTTGCTGCTGCTTGTCCATGCGCCACGGCGAGCGCCATGTTGGCATCTACCTACGGGATCGATGAGCAGCCCACGACTTCGGCCGTCGTTCTCAGCAATATCGCAGGCGTTCTCACGATGGCGATGTGGATATATGTCGTACAGAAGATTTGGGCGTGAGTAACGGCGTGGAGAGAGACCTTAGGCCGAAACAAGCCGAGCGGCTCGGCTCTGTGACGGAGAAAGAGTTTGACCCTTCGTTTATCCAACGAATGGCAAAGCGCAGATCCCAGGAAATGCAGTAAAGAAAGGTAATAAATATGACCACCACCACCAAACGTGGAATCGAATTGCTTCAAGATCCATCGCTCAATAAGTCGACCGCCTTCAGCGAGGCCGAAAAGCAGGCACTCGGCCTTGTGGGCCTCGTTCCCGACCTAACGGAAACGCAAGAACTGCAGTTGCAGCGCGTGATGATGCAGTTGAGCAAGAAGGACACAGATCTCGATCGTTATATCTATCTCATGAATCTGCTCGATCACGACGAAACGCTCTTCTACGCAACCGTCATGTCGGACCCGGCGCGCTTTCTCCCGATTGTGTACGACCCGACCATCGGCGAAGCATGTCTGAAGTTCGGCCATATCTACCGCCAGGCGCGTGGCATGTATCTATCGATCACGCGGCGCGGCAAGGTGAAAGATATTCTGAAGAACTGGCCGCAGAAAGACGTTCGCTTCATTTGCGTCACGGACGGCGGCCGGATCCTTGGGCTTGGTGATCTGGGCGCAAACGGTGCGGGCATCCCCATCGGTAAACTGCAGCTCTACACCGCCTGCGCTGGAGTGCCGCCGCAATACCTGCTGCCTATGTACCTCGACGCAGGAACCAACAACGAGCAATACCTGCGCGATCCTTTGTATCTGGGGATGCGCAAGACGCGCCCGGCGACTGCGGATCTTTATTCTTTTGTCGACGAATTCGTCGAGGCGGTGCAGGAAGTGTTCCCGAAATGCTGCATTCACTTCGAAGATTGGACGGGGACGGACGCGGTGCACTTGCTCCAGCGCTACCGCGACAAGTACTGCGTCTACAACGACGACGTGCAAGGAACGGCGGGGATCACGCTTGCGGGGATGATCAACGCGGCCAAGATCAAAGGTACAAAACTGAAGGACGAAAAGTATCTATTCCTCGGCGCCGGCTCGGCCGGTATTGGCCTTGCCAACCTGCTCTGTTCGGCGCTCGTCGGCCAGGGCATGAGCCTCAAGGAAGCGCAGTCCCGCGTCTATATGTTCGATATCAACGGTCTGCTCGAGGCGTCGCGCAAGGACCTCGTCGATTTCCAGAAGCCGTATGCACACGAGCACGCGCCGACGCGCGATTTCGTCGCCGCGATCGAGAGCATCAAGCCAACCACGATCATTGGCGTCAGCACGATTGGCGGCGCCTTCAATCAAAGAGTTATCGAGGCGATGGCGAGAATTAATGCCCGGCCTGTGATCCTTGCGCTATCGAACCCGACCGAGCATGCCGAATGCACAGCGGAGCAAGCCTATACGTGGTCGAAGGGCAAGGCGATCTACGCAGCCGGCGTGCAGTTCCCGCCGGTTCACTACAACGGCCAGACATTTCTGCCGGGGCAAGCGAACAACTTCTACATATTCCCGGCTGTCGGTATGGCGATCTTCGCTACGCAGGCGAAACGAGTCACGGACGAGATGTTCATTGAGGCTGGGCAGGCCGTGGCGGATCAGGTGCCATCCGAGTTGCTGAAGCAGGGTCTCCTGTACCCGTTGCAGTCGAATATTCTTGAAACCGAGATCCAAACGGCCGCGCGCGTGGCGAAACTCGTCTTCGACTCCGGGCTGGCGCGGGTGGCTCGTCCGGTTGACATGGTGGCGTTCATCCGCCAGCAGGTCTACAAGCCGGAATACAGAACAGAGGAAACGCGGGTAGGTGCGGTTGCTTGAGTAAATGAAGTCAGACGCCGTAGCTGTGGACGGCAGGTGCGCCGTCCACAGTATTCCATCGTCGTTCCCTGCCCTGGCCTTGCTTAGAACTAAACAGGCGGATTACACGAAGCAGGTTCAGCGATAATTCGCGTAACTCCCAGATGAACCGTCGTTATGTCAGAACATCATTCGAGTGATTCTTGGCTTTCGTTGGGGCTTGCCTTTGTTGGCGGGTATTGCGATGCCGCGGGCTACGTCCTTGCCAAGACCTTTACAGGCCACATCACGGGCACGCTCGTTTTGGCGGCGATTAGTTTAGCCGGCCAGGATTGGCGAACTCTCCTACGGCACATCTCAGCAATCTGTCTTTTCCTGACCGGACTCATCGTGGTCCTAGTCTCGGAACGATTTACGAGGACTCCGTCTCGATTTCTCCTTCCTGTCGTCATGGGAGTAGAGATAGTTCTGATTGCGGTCGCGTATTTGGCTCTGACGTCTCATTTGACCGCCAGGTTTGGACTATTTGTTGGCTGTATGTCTCTCGCACTCGGCCTGCAAAATGGGGCCTTCAGTCAGGCGGGAGGCATCAGCGTTCACACGACGTATCTCACGGGGACGATCACGTCGCTACTAAAAACCGAAGCCCAAAAACACAGCTCTGAAACGACAGCACGCGAAAAGTTAGTAGCGTCCGATCAAAAGGTCAGACTTCTCGGCGGAATATGGTTGGTTTTCATCGTCGGCGCTACGGTGGGAGCCGCTATGGTGTTTTGGCTTGGAGAGCCGGGAGTGTTCGGAGCCGCGATCCTGCTACTCGCAATGGTGATTGGTCTCTGCGTGTCTAGATTGCGACCCGAAACGCGAAAAGACGATCGCAGGACTTGTGCAGAAGATCGCCCTCGAGGAAATGGACACGAGGCCGATGCCCAACAAAGCCCCTCTCGCGAGCGAGTGAGAAGGCCACCGATCAGATTGTGGATCCCAGGAGGATGGCATTCCTCAACAACCATTGGATCAAAATTTTGCAGGCACGACCGAAAGCTCCGCTTTCTGCTTCTATTGTGGTGCGGGCTTTCTATATTTGCATCTCCGGTCCGTTCCCAGACTGTGAAAGTGGAACCGCAGGAACCGCTCCCCGGCCCGGACAGTCACGAGACGGGCCAGGGCCCGCACGGGCACCTTTTCGGGGACTGGGGCGGCGAGCGGACGCGTTTGGCAGAGCGTGGAGTGAACTTTGATTTCCAGTACGTCAGCGATTCGCTCTGGAATCTCAAGAGCGAGCAGAAAGAGCGATTTGCGAGTTGGAATCGATTCCGGGGAACGGTGGACATCGATTTTGGCGCGTTGATTGGTCAGCAAGGGTTGTATTTCCATGCGACCGCGCTCTGGCAGGGTGGTGGCAATCTCGGAGCATATCTGGGGCTCCTGACCAGTCCCAGTGGGATGTCCAGCGCGAATACATGTCGACTCGATTCATGGTGGATCGAGAAGCGATGGCTGGATGAACGTATCACTGCGCGCGTAGGTCAGTTCGCGGGTCAAGATTTCTACGGAGCCCAACACTACGCAGCGTCCTTCATCTTCGAGCCGATGGGCTATGCCTTAGGCAATTTATTCACGGACTTCGAATCCTTCGATCCTCCCTCGACGCCAGCGATGGAAATCCGCGTCGTACCAATCCACAACTTTTATGTGAAATCGATGGTGCTGGCCGCGGTCCGGTCACCTTTTTCACAAAACCCAACCGGTCTGGTTCTGCAGTTCAATGGAACTCCAATGAGCGTGTCGGAGATCGGCTTCACTCCTGGCAAGAAGGCGTCTTCGGTGCGGGCCTTTGACAACGTCGAGAACCGAAAAGGATATTCCGGACTTTATCAGTTCGGCGCCTCCTACAATCCCGGAATGTTCACGTCGCCGACGAGTGCGACGCCGGTGTCGGGAAACTACCTCTTGTACTGGATGGCGAGCCAAGCCCTCTGGCGCGTGGACCCTAAAGGAGCAAAGGGTTTGGACGCGACGTTTGCGTACGACTGGAGTCCTCCGGATGTCAACCGCAACAACACACTACTCACGGCAGGGCTGCGCTTCAATGAGCCGTTGCCTCTGCACATTCACAACACCATGTCGCTGGGCTATGTCCGAAACAGCCTGAGCCCAGATTTCCTCCCTCCTGGAATGTCTTCTTTCAAGGCCGAGCAAGGCGTTGAGTTCAACACTCTGTTGGGCGTTGCGCAAATGCTCCTTGTGCAGCCTGTGATCCAGTATTACGCCAACGTGGGCGGAGGCACGAATCACGCCGTTGTCTTAGGGTTCAGAACAAAAGTGGAGTTCTAGGCAACGCAGAAAAAAACCTTTCATGAACATCGGCGGACTTGTGGGAGCACTGCTTCCGGTATTTTTTGTTCTCGCGCTGCGCCAGGCGAAAATTTGTTTGCTGAGTGCCCCACCCTGTTCAGGAATCATATATATGCCGAACTCTAAGAGGCGTTCTCTCGAGCCCAAAGGATATCAATCACTTCCAAGCCGACTCACGCTGGGGCTTTCTAAGCGTCTGGTCAGTGTCACGGCTCCCTGAGTTTAGTGTGGCGCGTTATGAAAGACATAAGTCCAAAAACTTTCTCTCGCTTCCTTCCTGCACGGGAATCTACTGCTTTTGGGACAGAAGCTCGATGCCAAAGAGGCGAGCGGTGTTGTCGTGGAAGTAGCCGCGCGCGATTTCAAGAGCTCTAGGTTCGGTCACTTGGCCGGTGGAAACCATTTCCGCGAGCGCCGCGGCCACTGCGGTTTGCGCCGTTTTCACAGCCAGCCAGTACGTGGCCGGGACGTTGACCTCTCTGGAATAAGGGAACGCATCAGAGCCGAAGACGTTTTTTCCGGAAAGATTTCCAGCCAGCGTTGCAGAATGTGGCTGTACTCCTGGGGAGAAACCAGCAGGCTGAACTCGGACGAGTCGAGATAAACGTTGGGTAGTGCAGCCAGCCAGATCGCTTGCTGGTCGTAAGGATAGCCCCCATGAATCATGATGAACGTGATTTCTTTATAGCGCGGATCACGAAGAATATTCTCTAAATCCATCGCGTTGCCTTCGGAAAGGTGATAGTAGTTACCGCTACCCACAGCGCTATGGATATGAACTTGGAGATGCAGGACGCCCGCCTGGGCAATCAGGTAGCGGAAGGCATAATCCTGGAACACAACATATTCGTCTGCGGATGGCGTGCCGCCCGCTCGATACTTGTTGTAGATCGCTTCTGCCTGCTCACGAGGCGGATCCGTGATTTTTACGAGTGACCGGAAATAGGGCGCCTCGAACTTTATCGCGACACCGTTCTGCTGCTTGTCCAGTTCAAGGACCTTGCGGATGGCCGCCTCATAACCGGCAAGATCGCTCGGAAGCCCCTGAAGTCCAGCCTGCGCCAGATAGCGGTGTAGCGCATTCTCCTGGATGGGAAAAAACACGGCGCGGTCCGGATTGATGGTTAGATCCTTGTTGTCGAACGGAAACATAAACGGATCGACGAAGAAAACAAATCGGAAGCGCGGGTTGTTCTCCAGGTAGTCCATGGCCACACGATTGGCTACGGAGACTTGGATACCCGCCTTGTCCAACATTTTAGAGAGATACTCGTTGCCCCACTGCTTGCGAAGCTCATCGTCTTTCTCGTCGAGCCAGCGAAGATGCTCGGGCGAAACATCGGAATATGGATAGCCGTATAGGGCTTTGAAGGCCGCGCGCCACTCTGGGTTGGTAGTGCGCGTCCGCGCCGGATCAAGGGACGTTGTGGTCACCGCCATCGCATCGACGTCGGTGTCGTCCCAGTATCCAGGATGCGCGTGCATGTCCACGATGGGGATTTTTTCGATCTGCGGCAAGAGCCGATCGTAGATGGCGGCAACATCCTTGCCAGGCAGGGCGCGAGCTTGGCACCAGCCAGGTGAGGAAAAAACGAGCGTGCCCAACAGGCAGGTCACCGCGCTAGCCCCTCTCAGATACATATTCATCAGCGTCTCCTCTGAGCGATCTGTCGTGAAGCGATCCCGAAGGCGTCGCTTCTTGCCGCAAGTCCCAAAATTGCACAGTTTGTCGTACCTGCTTGATTTTCCGCCCGATCCAACATGCCTGCATTGCAGTACTGCAAGAATCGCGTCGCTCTATTTTCAGAATGACCAAGTTAACGACACCGTCGCAGTGATGGTTCCACTTGCGCCGCCCTGGCCTTTAATTTCTGCCGGACCTAAAAATGAGATGACACCGAAAAGAAGCGTGAAGATAGCTGACTTGACGAGAATTTCCCGTGACATTTGTCCCTCCCGCTAACAAATGAGTTAGTGGACGTGGATGCCCCGTAAAGAACCTCGCTTCGCTTAACACTTTTGACAACATCAATATTTCAATCCGCTAGATTCGAAAAACAGAGTGGTCTTCTTTATCAAATCCAGTCTCGATTTCGGGCCTGTTACTTTTACAAACGTAGAGTGAAAAACTAAAGAGCCGGGCTGGGGAGGCATCCCATACCGTGTCGCGTGCGTTTGTCCAACTTGTTCAGCGAGTGTACCGCCGGTCCCTTGATTTCTGCAGTGGCGGCAGGACTTAGCGCAGGAGGAAGTGCATCTCATACGTAGATCACCCGTTTCGAGGACTAGCTCGCACGGACGAAGCTGCCCGTTTGCAACGACATCTTGAATTGGTGTGTCAGCCTGATCGCAGCCAGTCCCTCTGGGCCACCCTCCGCTTCCCTCCGACTGCTTTAGGCCTGATGTTCGAGAATCCCCTCAAAACAATGCCTGCTAACTCGTTGAAATTAGGAACCCGATCTGTGAAATATCGGCGTTCGAGATTCATCTCGTTCCTGAACGTTTAACCGAGCCTTACGAGAACTCACCTGTTCATAGGGGGTGGTGGGCGACCTAAGGACAAGCTACTGAATAAAGTCTGCCTCCTCCATACGTTATAATTCCCTGCCCTACTCAATCGGAACAAACGGAACGCGGTCACAAGCCTGCCTCGTCTCAACACGGTTTCCGATGATTTGCCAACCCGCCCTGCGTGGGAACAACATGGGAACGATAAGTGTTTCTGACCGCTCTAACCACTACTGAATGCTCCTAAAGCACCCGCGGCTGCAGAGGTATTAGATTCCGGGGCGGTGGGGTGGGAGGACAAGCAGCTAAATAAGGTTTGCGCCCTCAGCGGGTTGCACCCATGTATCCGACCAAGCGGAACAAACGGTACATAGAATTGCACCCTCGGGCCCTCGTCTTATCGCAGTCGAATTTTGCCGATGGCGTTTTTTTCTGAAGTTCTGCACGATGCTACGATGGTTGCGTGCAATGGTGGTATTGAGAGTGTCGAGAAAAATATGCCTGCCCCCGTTTCGGTCAAGTCATTGACAGTGAAGGACGATGGCTGCTCCCGGATTTGGACCTGCGCAAAGACGTAACCCCATGACTGCGCGCATTGCGATACACGGCCAGGGGATTGCAGCATGCTGCTGTGCGACGTTGTTGCGCGAACAACAATCGACGATTGTTCCCGCTCAGACATCGCGGCCGAAATTGCCGGCGGTCTTGATCAGTAACGGAACGCAGGCCCTCCTGGGTGAAATCTTCCAAAATGAAAAACTGTTTGATGGATTGCCAAAGATTCGCAAGCGAGTTGTGGCTTGGAATGGTGCGAAGGCGGAGACCTTTCCTCATTCCGCGGTGATCGTGGGGGACCAGGCGATTGGGGAGCGTTTGCAGGCACGCGTTCCAGCCTCGACTAGCGATGGACCGGACGAAGTGGAGTGGAACATCTTCACCTCGAAGGGTTCGGAGGAGCTGGCACCGGAATTGCGGTTTGGTTCGCGGGTGGCGGGAGTTACGGAGGTCAGGCTCCGCGAGTCGGCGGAAAAGGATGCGTGTTGGGCGGAATCGGTGGAGAGTGGTTGGCTATTTCTGATTGCGATTGGAAATGAAGATGGGTTGCTCATCTGTACGGGAGGCGAACCCGCTTCGTTGCTGCAAGGCAGCCGACTCGTTTGCGAACAGATCGAAAGGCTGAACCGTGAGCCGGAGGCCGCTCAGTTCGCCGCTTATCCGCGGACGCTGTCGAAATTGCACGGAGGGGATTGGATCGCTTGCGGAACCGCGGCAATGTCTTTCGATCCGCTGTCGGGAGAAGGGACAGGAGCAGCGGTGCGGCAGGCCATCCTGGCAGCAGCAACGGTCCGGGCACTTCTGCGTGGAGATGACGCGGACGAAGTGCTGGCGGAGTTTTCGCTGCGGATGAGGCTGGGGTTTTTGCGCCACCTGGAGATGTGCCGGACGTTTTATCAGGTCAACAGCAGAGCGCCGTTCTGGAGCAAAGAATTGGCGATGTTGGACGACGGGGTCTCTTGGGCGAGAAAAGAAATAGGTGAGCAATCGGCACCGCGGTACCGATTGGTGGATTTTGATTTTGTGCGGCTTTAGTAGAAGTCAAAGAGCTCGCTAAATCGGGCGGCCGCAAAGTCCGCGTGTCTTACGATCTACGCTTCTACAGTCTGAAAACTTAACAACGCGTTGGCGAGAGTGGATTCCCAATCTTGCGAGACGGGCGCGGTGGGCCAGAGGCGGGCTAGAGCTGCCGTGACGTGGGCTACGGCGAAACTTACGCCGTGGATGTTACGATCGCGGGGGACACCGGGAATTTCACGGGGATACGGTGAAGCGGAGAAAATAATTTTTCCTGGCCTCGAGTCAATGAGTTCCGTGGGCTTTGCAGATTCGGAAGTCCCGTTGGGCCTGAAGACATGGATCGAATCACTGCAGGTCGTGTCCGGCACAACGGCGATTACGCCGGGGAGGCAGCCGGGCAGGGCGAGGGTGCCGTTGATATCGTGGGCGGAGACAATGGCTTTGCCATTAGCGCTAATGCGGCGCACGGCGTCCTCGAACCCAATGCGATGGGCCGGATTGGCGGTGCCAAGGCTGAGATTGATGATGTCGATTTCGTTTCGCAGGCACCAATCGATAGCGCGAATGACAGTGTCTCGATTTGTGGCAAGGCTGCGGTCAAAGACTTTCACCCCGATTAGCTGCGCTTCAGGGGCTTGCTGGTGGAGCAAGGCGGCGATAGCGGTGCCGTGACCGAGCCGATCTTCGTAGTCCGCGGTCTCTCCCTCCGGCCCGATGGTGACGCCGCCGGCGATGTTGCCGACGTGAGGGTGCGCGACGTTCACACCCGTGTCAATCATGCCGATGCGTACCCGCAAAGTCATGCGATTTCCGCGACTGGGCTTCGCATAACTTGAAAGTAGTGTTCGAGCACACCGTGCGAAGAAATTAGCTCGCGAGGAGTCCCTTGCTGAACGATCCGGCCATCCTTCAAGACGACAATGTTGTCCGCCTTTTCCGCGAGAGACATGCGATGTGTGATGAGGATGACGGTGCGGCCCGCGAACGCGCCGGAAAGCACATCGGCAACGCTGCTTTCGGAAACGGGGTCGAGCGCAGAAGTAGGCTCGTCCAAGACGAGAACGGAAGGATTACGGAGAAGAGCGCGGGCCAGGGCAATTCGCTGTCGTTCACCCGCAGACATGGTGCTGCCCCGCTCGCCGATGATGGTGTCATAGCCTTCGGGGAGCGAGGCGATGAAGGAATCAAGCGCGGCATCCCGAGCGCAGGCCCGGATTTCGTCCAAAGTGGCACCAGGTCTTCCGTAGGCGATGTTTTCGCGGACGGAAGCACGGAAGAGATAGGGAGTTTGCTCGACTAGGGCGACTTCACGCCGAAGATCGCTGAGCCGCAACGTTCGAACATCGTGGCCGTCGATGGTTACGACGCCGGAATCCGGGTCATAGAAGCGAAGAACCAAATCCGCAAGAGTGGACTTTCCTGCACCGCTTGCACCAACCACGGCGCAGATAGATCCGGCGGGAATGCGAAAGGAGACGTCTTCGAGTACGGAAGTATCCGGCGAGAATCGGAACCGGACGTGATTGAAGGAAACTTCGCCCCGAAGTCTGCCACACGGTGCCGCGCTCGCGGATTCCTGGACTTCCACAGGCGTGTCGAAGAGTTCGAAGACGCGGCCGAGGGAGACGCCGCCGGTTACCAGATTTGTGTAAGTGCCGAGCAGGGTTTGCACCGGTGAGAGCAGGCGCGTGTGGTACGCCATGAAGGCTACCAAGCCTCCGATGGTGAGTCGCCCATCAATGACCAGCTTCCCGCCGTAGAGAAAAACGATGGCGCTTGAAACGGTGAGAATAGACCCGGGAAGAGCGCCGCCGAGGAAAGACATCCACTGCATGGAAAGCAGCGAGCGGATGAAATTGGAATTACGGCGGCGGAATTCCTGGGTTTCGCGCTCCTCGTTAGCGGTAGCGACAACGAGACGCATGCCCAGGATCGATTCGATCAGGAAGCTGCCCAGTTCCGAGCTGCGCTCGCGCATGGTCTTTGCTTCCGCCGCGAGGCGATGCTGGTAATGGCGGAGAGCAAAGATACTAAGCGGCAGGAGCGCGACGCCGACGAGAAACAAACGCCAGTTCAGGGAGATCATGATGGCGACGCTGCCGACGAAGAAGAGAATGTTCGATAGGAAAGACAGCAAGGTATCGGCACAGATACGCTGGACTTCGCCAATATCGTTGTTAATGCGGGAAACCAGGTCGCCGAGCTTGCTCTTGGCGAAAAAACGCGGCGAAAGCTTCTGAAGATGGCGGTAGACCGCAAGACGCATGTCGAAGAGGCACTCCGCGGAGAAGCGGACGTAGAGATAACTCGAGCAGATGTTGAGCGCAAAGCCGGCGATAGTGACGACGACCATCAAGGTGGCGATAGTCCACAGCGCGCGAAGATTGTGGCGAACGAGAGCGTCGTCAATCAGGAGGCGGGAGATGTAAGGCTGCGCGAGACCCACGGCGGTGGAAAACAACCCCAGGGCGGCGACCAGTGCGAGTCTTCCCCAATACGGCGAAACGAACGCAAGGGCACGCCGGTATTCAGTGAATGGGATGTTCGTGATCCTAGACGGCACGGCTCATCCTGAGATTCTTCGCGCGCGGTGTTTCGCGGATGCGGAGCGGCGGAGTTCCGGTTGTGCGGGCATCAGTTAGCCTCGGTCAAAGCGAGAACCGCGTACGCCGTGGCGGCATCGCTCATGAAGAGCCAGCCATCGGCGGATGGATCGCGCTGCTTGTTCAAGGAATACGCCGGCCAAAGGCCTCGTTTCGTGTCTTGGTTGGAGGCGAGCCAGAATAGGGCTTTGCGCAATTGAGGATTGCTGCGAGATAGCCCGGTCTGTTCCAGGGCAAATGCGATCGTGCCAGTGGCGTAGCCGTCGCTCTTTGTTTCCAGCGGAGTGTTATCTCCGCGCTTCCACGCGCCGACGAGAGAGGAAAGACTCCAGCCGCCGTCTGGTTGCTGGAGGGAGAGGACTCTCGACGTGAGCGCAATCTGCTGCTCCGGCGTCAGAAGGCCCGGAAGTTTCGTGGACGCCCAGAGGAGTATGACGCGATTGTTTAGCGATTGCGCTTCGCAGCCGCGGTGCAGGTATTCGCGAAGCAACTGCAAGTTGGGCTGAATTTGCGGCGAAGAACGATAGTCGTTCGGAGCCATCGCAACAGCAATGGCCGCCAGAGTGGCGCCGTAGAATTGCGAGTCCTCAGCCTCCCAAGGCTCCATCTGGAAGTTCAGCCAAGCCCAGGCTCCTCTTTTCTCGCCGGTTTTCTGCTGCAACGCCCACATATTGGCGAACGCCTTGGCTGAAGCGGGACGCAGCGCCGCATCTTGAGTTTCGTACGACGCGAGGATCAGAGCATTGAGGACCGATTCTGTGCCGCGCGATTGCGGCGTTTTCATAGGTCCAACTTTTTCATCGCTGTAGAAGGGCTCGAGCCCGTCCCAAAGCAGCACGCGCTTTTGAACATTGTCGAGGATTTTGCGCTCGTCGCTTGAAATGGCGGGTTGCGCGAGAGCCGAACGCAGAGCGGAGCGAGCCAGGAGATAGGGGACCACTGTGTGGCAGGAGACGCAGAAAGTGTCATGGTCGCGGGCGGCTTTAGGCCAGTGCATCCACCAAGTTTGACGAGCATCGAGATAGCTGGCGGCGGCTTGTTTATTCCAAGTAGCTGGCGCAGGTTCATCGCTTGCGCTGCGAAAGGAAACGCCGGTAAAGGCGACGAAACAACCCGCAAAAACGAATATTGTTGCCTTGGCGTTCATGGGCACCTCTGCATCATCGACGGACCGGAGAGGAGGAGTTATTTCTACCGACTGGCGCTGAGGCGTAGGAAGAGGTCAGCGGCAGAACGACGAAATTGGTAGTCATGTCGCCGGGAACGTCGACATCGTTGCGCTGCTCAAACGTAGTGGCGTCGTAGACCGTGATCTGGTAGCCGGCGCCGTAGATGAGGAGCTTGGTGCCGTCGGCAGAAAGGCCGAAGGAGAAGCGCGTCCGACCGTCGAATTCGCGGCTCCGGATAAGTTTACGGGAGGCAATGTCGAAGGCCCAGAACTCGCACCGTCGGTTGCCGGGATCGCCAGTGATGGAGACGGTGTAACCAGTTTTACGGTCGGGGGTGAGGAAGAGTGGAGTCATGGTGCCGGGTGCTGGAGCGATAGGTGTGAAATCGAATGAGAGATTGGAGAGGTCGACAGTACCGATGCCAAAGACCCGCCGATGAATGATCCCGTCGGCTGCGTTGAAGACGCTGGTGATTTTTCCGGGAAGCTCGTTGGGATCATCAAGAAGATTGACAGACAAATTCTCCATATCAGGGACCTGCGGTTTGGCGAGATCAATTTTCTTGAGGAGCTTGAACTCCGACGTATCGAAGGCCAGGATGTTTTCACGAAAGAGATACAGCACTTTACCGTCGGGCGAGAGTTTTATAGTGGTACGGAAGCCAAATGTGCCTTCGTCTGGAGGAAAGGCGGCAGTGCGTGTTATTTTTTTCGCTGCGAGGTCGATGACGACAAACTTCGCAGGATCTACATCATAGTGGTCCATTTTTTTTGAGATGATGGTGGCGATCGCGTAAAGATAATTGCCGGTGGGATCAGGGGCGAGACCGACTAGCCGGACGTTTTGATTGCCTTGATTGAGAGTGAAAGAGGAGAGGACCTTCCGAGTGGCGACGTCGATGGTGACGATCGCGTTATCGTTGAGCGTTGACGCGTAGATTTTCTTTCTATCGGGAGACAGGATCAGCGTGCGAGGAACGTCGGTCTTGAGGTCGATGTTGTCTACGATTTTCTCCTGAGCGGAATCGAAGACAACGACGTGATGCGGCCACGTCCCGAAAAAGATCAGTTGGCTAAAACTGTCCGCAGCGCGATTGGATGTTGCGATGAGCAGAAGGCCCAAACAGGCAAGCACGCAGCGCGAAACGCGAGTCAACATCGCGACTCCGATCTTGCGGCGAGTTGAAGCACCACGGGTGAGGCGATGCGGGGCATTCCTCAGTGGACCGCCGCAGAGCTGCTTGCAGATGATGCCAAACGAGCCATAGCTGCAGGGCCGGGCATGACGATGATGTTGCTGGTCATATCACCGGGCAAGGGGATGTTGCGTCGAAACTCAAACGTTTTTGCGTCGTAGACGTCAATCTCGTAGCCAGCGCCGTAGATGAGGATTTTGGTGCCATCAGCGGAGAGGCCGAAAGAAAACCGGTTGCGGCCCTCGAATTCTTTTTTGTTGATGAGTTTGCGCGTTTTCATATCGAAAGCCCAAAACTCACAACGGCGATTGCCGGGCGTGCCGTTGATAGCGATTGTGTAGCCGACAGAATGATCAGGAGTGTAGAGCAGCGGGGTCATGGATAGCGTCGTCGCAGGAGCAATAGGCGTGAAATCGAACGAGAGGTTGGCGAGATCGATTTTGGCGATACCGAAAACCGCTCGATGGACGTAGGGATCCGTGGACATGAAAACATTGGTGAGCTTGCCAGGCTCCTCGTTGGGATCTTCGGCCGGTTCTTCTTCGACGGGGTTAAAGATGACGTTTCCGATTCCGGGAACGTGAGGGTCCACGAGGTCGATTTTCTTTACGAGCTGGAGGGTCTGGCTATCGAAGATCAGAACATTGCCGAGAAACATGTAGAAATATTTTCCGTCGGGTGAGAATTTCATTTGTAGGCGGAAGAAGCCTGAGAGGCTCTCGTCTTTCGGAAAGTCGACGGTACGGGTGATCTTGTGATTGTCGAGGTCAATGACCATGAACTTGGTGGGCTCGATGTCATAGTGATCGGGTTGCTTTACGACCGAAGGGCCGACGGAATAAAGAAACTTGCCGCTGGGATCAGGAGCGAGGCCAAGCAGGCGCACGCTGCGGTTGGGTTCATTCAACGGAAAGACGCTGACTTGTTTTCGCGCCGCGAGGTCGATAGTGACGATGGAGTTGTCCTTAACCGTGTAACCGTAGAGTTTTTTCTTGTCGGGTGAAACGACGATCTGCTGAGCTATGTCAGTGGTCAGATCGATGTGGTCGATGATTTTCTCCTGGCTGGTATCGAAGACAAGGATTTGATGCGGCCAGGTGGCCAGGTAAATCAACCCGGCGCCGTCGCCGGGCGCCGCGTATGCTGAAACGGCGAGCAAGGCTGAGAACAGCGAAAAAAGAATCGAGCGCATCATGCGCCTCCGTCAAAATTACAAAACACTATGGGAAAACTATATCGACGTTGCGCCAGTCCTTGGTGCCTACCGCGCATTTACTAGTCCAATCGGGCGAATTGTTTAAATGGTCGGGGACATGCGCGGGCCAAAAGCAAGTGACGTAGCAATCAAAGAGGTCGCGCTCGACCGGTTGGCAAAGGCCCGCGGTGCCACCCGCGGAATCGACTTCCCATCCGGGGAAGAACACGAGCGAGCAGCCCATGGGTATGTGCGGCTTGGGACCGGCCGGATTTTGGAGGGCGACCACATCGTCCTCGCGAGCTGGCGCAACATGCTCCTCGATGCGCAGCGCCTTGCGATTCACAGCCCGAAGATGCTTCATACCGCCTTCCTTTCCGCGAAGTAGTCCAGGAATGCCGGATTCCTCTCGGCCAGAGCGCCATAGATTTCGAGACAGGTATGCGTCCATCCGCGAATCCAGTCGCAATAATGAAGATTTGGGTGTCCGGTGTCGCCATAGCGCACGAAGGCTTCGTGATGACAGCCGCCTGCGCAGAGCGGACGCGCCCAACAGCTGTGGCAATCAGTCTTGGATTGAATGTTGCCGCGGTTCAAAAAGTCCGACTGCTTCTGTTTATCGAGTCCGGTAGTGACGTTTCCAAGTTTGTGCTGATCGGAATCGACGAAGCGATGGCAGGGAGCGATGTCGCCGGAAGGTCCGACGCCCAGGAGGCCAAGGCCAGCTCCACACGGATGCGACTTGTTCACACCCTGATGCAGCTCCGCGAGTGTATCGCTGACGTTGGAAAAGCCGTGCAGTTCGCCGCGAAGAGCGAAGGAGAGATATTCTTGGGCGAGTTCGCCGAACTGAGAGAAGACGTCGTTCATGCCGGGCACACCGATGGAGTACAAGCGATTCGCGGAAGAGGTTACGGGAGCGAAGCCGACTTCGTGGAAACCAAGATCGTGTTTCAGGTGGCGGTAAATCTTGAACACGTCCATGGCTTGCGAAGTCATGGTCACACGCGCCGCGATAGGCCGGGTGTGATGGCGAGCAAGGAGTTCACGCACTTTAGGCTCGATAATGTCGTAGCTGCCGCGGCCATTGGAGAAGACGCGAAACGCGTCATTCATCTCCTTGGGCCCGTCGAGGCTGACGGTTACGCCGACTTTGTTGGCGGCCAGATAGTCGATGATGACGGGAGTAAGAAGCGTGGCGTTGGTGGTAAGGCTGAAATCGATTTTCACGTTTTTGCGGGCGGCTTGCTCGCTGGCATAGTCGATGACTTCGCGCAGCATTGGGAAATTCATCAACGTCTCGCCGCCGAAAAAAGTGATGTGCACGGAGCGGCGCCCTTCGGATTGCGACAGCAGATAGTCCACTGAGGACTTCGCGGTCTCGCGATCCATGAACTTCTTTTTGCCTTCGGGAGTCGCGATTTTGTCTTCGCCGAATTCGTAGCAATACTGGCAGGAAAGATTGCATTGATTCGTCAGGTTCATCACCAAGGTTTGTAAGGGGAAATGCTCCGGGAGTTGCTGCGGAGCGGTGGAGATTGGAGAGCCGTCACGGATAGCGTGGACTTGGCTGAGTTCTTGAACGGTTTCGGTGACATCCAAAGGCGAGTAGCCGATTTTTTGCGACACACAGCCGATCAGGTCTGTGCGCGAGAGCGGCCCATCCGAGAGCTTGTCGAGAATCGCCGCGGAAGCTTCATCGAGAGAGAAGATGCCGCCGCTCGGGACCAGATACAGGAAATCGCCGCTCTGCCCGCGGAACCGGCGGAATTCACCTAATGAATAGACGGTCACTGTGCCACCTCTGGCTGATCCCATCGCATGTATTGGGGAATGGCTACTACTAGATAGCTGCGAGCGGTAAGAGGCTGGTCCGAGCCCGCGGATTTGAATGTCGCGACAGCCCAAACATCACCGTAATTGTTACGGCCAAATTTGCGCTTAGGATTCGGGCCGTCGAGAGCGGGCGCGAACAAGCCGCTGTTGGCGTCGAGAGTGCCAACAAAATCGATGTCATCATCGCCCATAGTGGCGACGAATTCTTCGAGTTTCCATTTCGCGTTTACGGGACCGAGCTCAATGTCGTCCGCGGTGTTAGGTTTGCTGTCCGGGCCATTGGCGTACGCAATAGCTTCAAGTTGGCAGTAGCCCTTCGCGTGCGGGTCGCCGCCAAGATGCGAGAGCGGAGTTTGCGGCGAAACCTTCAGGTAATCGATGTGATCGTAAACGGCAAACGCACCAGGGGCGACGGCAGCTCTAATGGCTACATCGCGTTTGCCCGGCATCGCATTGGTTGCCACGTCCACAATAATTTTCACCAAAGTGGGTGTGCTGCTGACTACCTTCTTGACTGAGGTCCCGACACCAAGATCGATGTCGGAGGGCGAGAGATTTGCGGGCAGCCGATCACCGTAGATCTGCACTTCGCTCGCGAAGCTTCCGGTCTTCAAGGCGAATTTGTCGATACCCAAGATCGTTGACCCGTCCAATGCCCGGCGCATTTCGACGTCCATGCCAAATTCCTGATACGCCCCCCAAAACCAGCGGCCTTCCAACCGCGACTGATCTTTGGAAAGCATCATCACTTCACGGGTGGTTGATAGATCGTTGGGAGCTGCGCCGGCCTTGTCCGTAGTGGAACGTCCGCGCCAAGCGTAGCCGGTATAAACAATGGCTTTGCCGGACGCAGTGACTGTCGAGTTGTCGGCGGGGAAGGTCAGTTTTGTTTTTGTTGTGAATCCATCGCCGGTGGGAATCGCGGCGATCTCGACGGCACCAAAAAATTTCCCTTTGCCAGGTTGCGTGCCAGAAACAAGCCAGCGGCCATCCAGTTTCGGCGAGCGCATGCGAGCGTGCCAGTCGGCCCATTCCGCCGAGTGTAGCGATCCAGCTTGATTGAGATACGCGAGCGCCTGCTCGACGGGGGCGCGTGTATCGCTTCCCGACGGAGGCGGCGGATCGCCTGGACGTTGCGGCGGTCGCTGAAAATTGAGGCTATCGACCCATGGGAAGAAAGCAATGTGGGTATTGATGAGGAGCTTCCAGTCTTCGGGACTGCGGCGCCAAGAGAGCGGCTTTGCCAAAGCGTGACAGGCAACGCAAGAGCGCGTGATCGCTTCGCTGGGCACACGCTCATCAATCATGCGATTTTCGGGAAAATACTCGACGGGCTTAGCCTCTTCCGGCGCGAGTCCGTGCTCGTCACTAAGGTAATGAAGAATCTTGCGGGCATCAGATGGATCGAGCGCGACGCTGTGCAGTCGAACCATGCGCTTTATGGCTTCCTCCCAGCCTTCAGGAGTGGTGCGAATCCAGGAAATGCGGGACATGTTGCCTTTTGCGTCGGTAGCGTGGCAGCCGCCACATTTGCTTACGACCAGCGCGTTGTTCACCGGAAAGCCGTTTTCGCTCGGCGACTCCGCCGGCTTGGAAGTTGCCGCAGCCGGCGAGTCTTGTGGGAAGAGAGAGCGCGCGGAGAATGCGAGCCATACAACGAGAAGCAAAGCTGTTGTGGATCGATGTAGCGAGCTGAGACGGTCACGCCGCGCCATTGCGCATCCTTTCGGTCTGACAATTTGAGCGGCTCGGACGGGGAGCGCTGAGTCACAGAGGCACAACTTGGTGCCGTGCCTACCACAGGAACAGCGAATGAGGGTAAGCGAAAAACGTGTCCCGCATAATCTGCTTTTCGCGGAGGAATACAACCTCAAAAAATAGATACATTCGATTGTGATTGCTTCTAGTATCCGCCTGCTCGAAGATTTGCTTCCGAAGAATTATAAAGCGTTGATCTCGTCCAGGAGGGTTTAAGCGGATATTGTATGAGCTGGCTTTCCCGAATTGCTTTCTCAGTAGATCGATATCGGGACAAGAATTCGTGATCCCGACGCGCGTGCAGCGCATTCGCGATTTATAGAATTCAATTTTTGCGTTTGCATTTCCGCAGCGAAGGCCGAAGATACACGCCAACTTTCCGGGATCGCGGTCAACGCTCTCTCGGAACTCTTTGGGGTGTACCTGATACGCAAGTTGTTCGGTGCCCTCCGGCGAGACAAACGACACCCCGTTGTGTCCACCTAGCCGTTCCGAAACGCTCCCAGGGGAGCGCGCTCCAAGACGAGCAAACAAATCCATCGCCCGAGGAACAGAGACGTTCCTAGCGCCGGCCGTATTCCCCGCTCGCGCGGAGGTTGTCTTCTTCCTACCCGGTGGATGCATCACGACCCCGTGTTTTCGCGTTCGCGAAACCGAACTCGCAAGGATAGATGGAGGCAGAGTCATGATGGACTGCAGAGAGCATATCGGATTGAAGTCACGACGAGCGCGCAGTATGGGCCTATTGATTTTTATGGCGCTTGCCACATTGCTACTTGTTGTTTCGGCTGTGCCCACACTCGGTCAGTCGACGTTCGGAAGCATTCTTGGAACCGTGAAGGATCCGTCCGGGGACGTGGTTCCCGGTGCCGCCGTGATGCTGACAAATAGGGGCACGTCCGCTGTGAGGACGCTAGCCACCGATCAGGCTGGATCCTATTCATTTGTCAATGTCGAAGCCGGAACATATGAATTGACGGTGGAACTGTCGGGCTTTCAGAAGATCCAATTCACCACGCTGGACCTCCAGTCGCGAGAGACGAAACGAGTGGATGCCAGCTTGAAGGTTGCCTCGCAAACGCAAACCGTGACCGTCGAGGGAACGGCTGGAGCCATCGTAACGACCGACGAATCGAACCTGGCCGAAATCAAGACCGGCCGGGAGCTTGTCGATCTGCCAGTGGCGATCTACTCGCGTTCCGCAGGTTCGACGAGTCCGATTTCCACGCTAACGACCCAGCCCGGCGTGCAAACGGACGACAGCGGGAATCTAACCGTCGCTGGGGCCACCCCGGCGCTTATGTCGTACACAATTGATGGCATCAGCAGCGTGAATGTGGAGAGCAGTGGCCCGATTAACGAGCTGTTCCCTTCGTTTAACTCCATCGAGGAGATCAGAGTAAGCGAGACAAACAACAACGCTGAGTTCAGCGGCGTCAGCGACGTCACTACGACGTCCAAGAGCGGAACGAATTCCTATCATGGCGGAATTTTTGAAAATCATGAAAATGCCGCGCTCAACGCCGGCAATCCGTTCGCAACCTCCAAGCCCAAACTAGTGATGAATAATTTTGGAGGATTTTTCGGCGGGCCGGTTAGTTTTCCGAAGCTTTACAACGGGCGCGACCGCACCTTCTTTTTCATGAGCTATGAGGGTTTGCGGTTACCCAGACAAACGCCGCTACTGGAAAGCGTTTCCTCACTGGACATGCGAAGCGGAAATCTTTGCGGTTATTTGAATGGCACGCAGGTTTACCAACCGAATGGAACGCCAATTCCGTGCGGGTCCGTACCTGTTTCGTCTCTGGCCGCAAACGTAATGAACAGCTTGTATCCGCTGCCTAACGTTGGATCGGCGAGTACATTTTCGAATAACTACCAAGTGAATTTCCCAGCCCCCATTTCCAGCAACCAAGCGGACTTGCGCCTCGATCAAAGAATCAATTCAAAGCAGTCAATATATGCTCGCGGGACCTATAAGAAACGCCAGGTAACTTCAGCTCCTTATCCAAACTGCCAGGGGTTCTGCGCCACGAGTGGCTCTCCTGCCCTGGGGCCTTTCTCTCAACCCGAACAGGATTCCGGCCTGACCGTAGCCCACAACTATGTGATCAAGCCTACCTTGATCAATGAGCTGCGAGCCGGATTCAACGGACTGCATGCTGAAACAACTTTTAACGTAAATACTGCTGGGATTCTTAGCCAACTTGGCTTGGTGATTCCCGCAGGCGTTACGCTCGATCAGATCCCCACTGCACCAAACTTTCAGATTACCGGGTTTCAGCAAACAGCAGGAGCCAATCCATCGCTGCAACGCAGCAACATTTTTCAGATCATCGACAATGTCACTTGGACGAAGCGCAATCACACGCTGAAGTTCGGCGGAGATTTCCGAAGGATGACCGATCATGACGACAACGTTTTCGGGAACACACGTTCCGGGCAGTATACGTTCGATTGTTCCGTAACTTGCAACGACATCAACGGCAATGCTCCCACGGCGACAAGTCCTCCGGTCGTGGGCGACCCGTTTGCCGCCTTCCTGTTGGGATATCCGGACTACACGGTGCTCTCGCAGGTGAACAATCCGGCTATGAATGGCCTGGGTTATTCGTACGCCGTGTTCGCGCAAGATGACTGGAAAGTTACACCAAGTCTGACCCTCAATTTTGGTTTGAGATACGAAATTCATCCCCCCCTCAAGGACACCGCCTATAACACGGCGGACTTCCTGCCGAACTGGAAGGGCACCGTGAACGGGCAGGCCGTAACCGGGGCCGTGGTCGTGCCCAATGCGAAGGGATTGAGTTGGACGATACCCGCTTTCGCGGAATCAATCGCTCCAACGCCCATTTTGACAGCTGCCCAAGCGGGAATTCCGGACAAGCTCCGGTATACCGACAAATCGGACTATGGTCCCCGCGTCGGATTCGCGTGGCGCCCATTCCACAACGATAAAACAGTTGTCCGAGGTGGTTATGGACGCTTCATCGAGGCGCCGCTCGGGTTCTCCCTGGTTTCCGGCTGGGCAGTTCACGCGAGCAGCGTGCCCTACTACTACCAGAGCTTCGACAGCAGCGGAAATGCGGCCCTGACATATCCTTCTCCATTTCCGGCGAATCTGAACGTTTCCGGCTCACAAACGTTTTACTACGCGTTTCCCACCCGCTATCACGATCCCTCCGTGCAACAGTGGAATTTGACCTTTGAAAGGGACTTGGGTTTCGGTACGGGTCTCCGTCTCTCCTACACCGGAAGTCACGGCAAGAACCTCGAAACCATGATTGATCTTAACCAGATTCCAGCCAACACCCAGGGGTACGCAGTCGCAGGTGCGAACCGTCCTTTTCCAATCTGGAGCGTCTTGCAGAGTGTCTACAACCAGGCAGAGAGCAATTACAATGCCTTGACTGTTGATCTGAAGAAGCGTTATTCCTCCGGCCTGCAATTCGAGGGCAGTTATTCGTTCACGCGAGACCTCTCGAACGAAGGAGGAGGCAATCCAACGGCGTTCGTGGGAGCCGGTGGGAACTGGATGTCTGACAGATTCCATCCGGGACTCGACTATGGAAACGTAATTTATGATCGGCGTCATCGCTTTCTGGTTACTTATCTCTATGAATTCCCTGTTGGACGCGGCAAGAGATTCCTCAGCGGCAGCAATGCCTTTATTGACCGCGTGCTCGGCGGTTGGGAAATGGCCGGAGTCGTTTTAGCGCAAAGCGGTCCTTTCCTCACGCCATACGACACCAGCGCCGATCCAGCCGGAACAAACCAGGTGAATACGGCGTATTTCTCCCGGCCGGATGTCGTCAAGGGAGTCTCGCCCTACGCACACGGCCTCACAAGTCCCAATGGACCTCTGTTTCTCAATGCTGCGGCCTTCTCTGTGCCAGGAGACGCTATCGGACGATTTGGCAATGCCGGGGTAGGCAGCGTTGTCGGGCCCGGGACACAATCCGTCTCGATGTCGCTGATCAAAACCGTTAAGTTCACCGAGAGTCTTCGACTACAGTTCGGGGCGCAAGTCGCAAATTTATTGAACCATCGCAACTACGAACCGCCAAACATGGCTGTCGACACGCAAGGATTCGGCACTCTGACCGGGCTGCAAACGGCGGAAGGCGCTGGACCTCGGTCGGTTGAACTGACCGCGCGGATCAGCTTCTAACCCCATGCCGGGAAGAGTAGCATTCCAGTGGATGCGTCTCTTCCCGCCCCACAGCCTGGCCTTGAGTTATTGGCAGAATGGTTTGGTCAAAGCGTAACTTTGAGTTTGACGCGTTCGCTTCCGACCAATAGGCTCGCCGTCATGCAGAGCGCGATGGCCACAAATGACGGTGCGTGCGAGAATTCTGGAATTGCACGCGAAAATCTTGGAATTGATTTTCTACATGAGATTGGCAGCCGTATTGCCACAGCTGATCCGCTCGAAGCGGTGCTCGCGCGCGTTGTCGAATTCATCTCGGCGGTCGGGAACTGCGATTCGTGCTTTGTCTATTTGCTCGAGGGCAGCGACCTCGTCCTGAAAGCTTCCAAAAATCCTCACACGAAAGAAATTAACCGGCTGAAGTTGCGAATGGGACAGGGAATCACGGGCTGGGTCGCGGAGCACAAAAAACCGGTAGCGCTGGCGCGGAACGCCTCGATCGATCCTCGGTTTCGATCGTTCAACGAGCTGCCAGAGGACCGCTACGAGGCGTTTTTGTCGGTGCCGGTTCTCAGCCGAGGGAAACTTGTCGGCGTGATCAATCTGCAGCATCGTGAGCCGCACCGGCATACGGAAGAACAGGTGCAACTTATCTCTACGATCGGGTTCTTAGTCGGGGCGGAAGTGGAGATGGCGCGGCTCGAAGGAGAAAATTCGCGACTCTTTGTAGAACTCCAGAACCGCAAAGTGATCGAGCGCGCTAAAGGAATTCTGCAGCGAAACCTCCAGATTGACGAAGGAGAGGCTTACCTAACACTGCAAAAGCACAGCCGGCAACGAAGAAAGTCGATGAAGGAAATTGCCGAGGCGGTCGTTCTAGCCGAAGAGCTCAAGCGGCCGCAGGCATGATAGCGAAAAAACCGGAGATGGACACGCCGTAGAGTGTCGCCGGGAATTTCTGAGGGACTTCCGCAATCGACCGACTTGAGTGTGTCTGTGGGTTATGTGGTCGCCGACTGTTTCAAGTTCCGGAACAAGATCGGCCCGATGTCGCCATCGAAGCGCTGAAGGAATCCCGCCGCTCGAAGAAGGCGACGATGGACGAACTCTGGGCCTCCGCAAAGGTCTGCCGTGTTGGCAATGTCATGCGTCCGTATCTGGAGTCTCTCTAGTTGACCAATCCAGCCCCGAAAAACGTTCCTGCGCCCGTCCGCCAGAAATTGCTCGATCTCGCTCGCAAGCGCGACGCGGATTTCGGCTTGCTCAGGCTTCGGCCGAAACACTCACATGAAGGACTTCTTATGATCTGGAAGTCCTTCGCGTTCGATGGAAAGAGTTGACTGAAGCCGTACAAAATGTCCGTAAGCCGTTGAAAAATAGGCGGACGGGCCTGTAAGCCGGATTCTGTGCGGCGTGCAGGCGGAAACGCCTGCGCGCTGCGGCGATCATTCCTCTAGGTCACGCCTCGCGGCGTGACTCGAGCAGCCTACCCGAGGGTTCTCCTCTGCGACAGCTTGCGCTATCGCTGAGGGAGCGCGTTCGCTTTCGCGAATTTGCTCATCGAGCCGGGCCGGCTCTCCCCTCCTATTTGGCCTTGCACCACGCGGGGTTTTCCATGCCTCCGATGTCGCCATCGGAGCGGTGGGCTCTTACCCCACCTTTTCACCCTTGCCAAACGAATCAGCTTTGCGAAGACGTCTCGCAGGTTTCCCTGCGCGATGCCACCGTGCTGAGCCGCCGGCGGTATATTCTCTGTGGCACTTTCCGTAACTGAGCCGCACCGCATCGGGTTGAACCCGACGCCACACGCCGAAGCGTGAAACTCCACTTTGCAGCGGAGCCTGCGTGGCCGTCCCCTGGCGTTACCAGGCGCGTTGCCCTACTTCGTCACCGGCTCTTGCGAGCCTACGACGACGGTGTCCGGACTTTCCTCCCGCCCCGATTGCTCGGGACCAGCGATCACCCGGCCCGTCCGCTGCTTTCATTATAGCTCGAAATCCCGCGTCTTCTTTCCCGCGGTTACCTCCAGGCAACTCGAGAGAAGTAAAGATCGCAGCGACCGAGTAGGCGACTAAACTCTAAGCTTGCCTTGGGAGGAGACGATGACTATTCCTTCCGTGCCCGTGCCTCCATCGCTCTGGCGCTCTGTCTGCTTCTGGCCATGCCGGCTTTCCCGCAAAGCGGCGGCGGCCACATCGGTCCGAGCAACGGCGAGATCGTTGGCATCATCGCGGGCGTGGCCGCCGGGCTCACCGTCGTGGGCGTCCTCGTTTATCACCAAACCCACAAGCATGCCTCGATCACCGGGTGCGTCGCCTCCGGCGCGGACGGCTTGACCCTGCAAAATGAAAAAGACAAAAAAGCCTACGCCCTGTCCGGGGACTCCGCCGCACTGAAAGCGGGCGAGCGCGTTACCGTAAAAGGCAAGAAGGTCAAGGACTCCAGCGGAAAGACCTCTTTTCAAGTCGAGAAGCTCACCAAGGATTTCGGCGGCTGCACTCCCTGATCCATGCTCGCCGTCGCGCCTTCGTCCGAACCTCGCGGATGAGGGCTAGTTAACAATAACCTCACCCTCCCCCGGTTTTTGCATAAGTGTTGATTCTAAAGGGAGTTGAAGTCGTTTGTTTTGATACACTTTTGCAAGTGTTGATTCTAAAGGTAGATGCACGGCGGATTGAAAATCGCACCCGAGTGTCCAGGAAGGGTATGCCACCCCCGGTATTTTGGGGAAAGAGGCCGCAAGCTATTGAAAACAAAGAACGGCGGTCGAAAAAAGAGAGGCAAGAGATTGCCCTTCGAGGCTCAGGGTAAACAAGAGGCGGCAAGCTGTTGAAAGATTGGGAGTTAGAGGGAGAGTGAACCAACCGATCAGCGAGGTTTGTTCGAGGTAACACAGCGCAAGATACCACAGATCTGGACGTATATCAATAGTAAACTTAAGTTCAATCGATTGAATATCGTGGAAGGACGATTCAAAAACGGCACCCTTCGACGGAACGAGCTGGGGATCAGGCCAGCCAGGCGCGCAAACCGTTCAGTAAATGCCCGGGCATTTAGGTGAGGGAGCGCTGCCTGGCTTTGTAGAGTGTGTGGGCCCCCGTGATTTTGATGCGATAGTCGACTAACTGCGAACTCACTTCAAATTGTTCAGCAAGCTCATCAATCGCCATTCCTCGATTGACTGCCGGAAATATCGCAGCCCACGGAAGAAGTGCAGCAGCTCCCACTCCATAGGCCTCTTGCTCCTGCTTCTTGTCGTATCCCCTCATCCGTAATCCGTCCATAGAGCGAATGAGACCGGTGGGCGGATGTTTCAAGTAGATGTGCGCAACTTCTTCCATAAGCGTGATTTTGATGCGGCGCGGATCGTGCCGCGAGTTGAGAATACAAATTCGCGAACCGTCCGGTAGCGGCTGGGCGTACACGCCGCCGGACCACTGTCTCTTTCCATGGACGAGCAGTTGTTGGCGAAAAGCTTTTGGCAACCCCGCACATTCATCGTCCAAATCAAGAAGACGAAGGCCGATTAATGGCGCGAGTTTGAAGGGATCGAGCAGGTGATGGGTTGAAAGATTGAGCCGTTTGCGCAGAGCAATGCCATGTGGTTCCCACGCTCGGGCTCGCAGGGAGAACGGCAATAGCACACTACCCTTTCTTTAGGGACTTCATGTAGTTGTCGTAAGCGTTGCGGAAGAGATGGGAGAGCGCCTCGGCGGTTTGGCGGTCTAGGTTTTTATCGGCGCGAAGATAGACTTCGACAATGTCTGGGGTGTGCTCGACGACCTTTTTCTTTCGAACGATGGGTTTTGGTTTTTGTGGGCGCAGTTCTTCCAAGTCTTCTCCTAGCCACTCCGATAAAGCGAGGAAAGACGCAGTGGCCACATCCTTCGAGGCACCGCGTTCAATTCTAGAAAGAGTCGGGATTTTCATTTTTGTGATTTTAGCGAGGTCGCGGAGGGAAAGATCGTCTTCCTCGCGTTTTTTTCGAACAAGGCGTCCGAGCCGTGCAACATCAATGCCGTCAGCCATTTGCCTCCTTTAGAGGTGGGTTGGTGGGATTGTACTTCTCTCCTGCGAGAAAAGCTACTTGACGAGAATTCGCCTTTTGCGTATTCTCGTGTACGAGAATTATCGCACACGACGTGTCTTGGCGAAAAGCAAAGACCTTTGTGGAGCGGACTGCACAACTCGAGGAGGCACCCAATCATGGACTTTCCGCAGAGCCAAGAACCAGCAGTGGATATCTTCGAATATGCGCAGCGCGGAGCGGAAGTCCCGCACGCGCACAGGTACCACGTTCGAATCGATGGAGAGAAGTTCGAGATCGATACGCCGCGGCCCACCGGGGAGTTTTTGCTCGGAAAGGTCGGCAAGCGTCCCTGCGCGTTCGAACTCATCGAGGAGTTCACGCACTGTGAAAACGATGTGGTTGAGCCAAAGGAAGAAGTGGATCTTCGGAAGAAAGGGCTTAAGGGCTTCATTACAGCTCACAAAGATGTCGTCGAAATCTTTATCGATGGGCTTGCTTACCGTATCGAAAGAGGAGACCGCACTGTTGCAGAGATTTTGGGCAAGGTGAACAAGACGCCCGAAGGTTACGTCCTGCTGGAGGAGAAGGAGGGTCCGCCGATGCCCGTGCCGCCCGATCGGCCCGTGAAAATTAAAGGGTGTGAGATTTTCTTCACGCAAGTGCAGTCGGGGGCGTCATCGTGAGCGGACATGACTGACTATCCGACGGAACAAATTGAGGCGCTGAGGCCCTACTGTGGGAAAGTGATCGGTCTCATGGAGGGCCGCATGTATTTGCTTCTCGAGGACTTGCAGCTACCGAATGGCTGCGAACCCCAAAAGTGCGATGCATTGCTTCGCCCCTTTAATGGCGCAGATGGCTACCCGTCGCAACTCTACTTTTCAGTTCAGGTTAAATCTGCATTCTCCAGAAACTGGAACGTTAGCAACGCGCGCATCTGCGAGAGGAACTGGTTTGCGTTCTCTTGGCGGGTCACCCTAACAGCCCCGAGGCTCGTGGACATTTTGTTGGCTCATCTGACGGGATTTACGAGATGAAAAGAATATCGATAAAGATGAACGGTTCTTTGTACGCCTCGATGTTGGAGGATCTGTCGAGGCCCCACCCGTTTGCTGCCGAGCGCGTGGGTTTTGTGCTGGCGCGTCTCGGCTCGCTCGCAGACTCGGGAAACCTGGTGCTGCTGCATGGTTACCACTCCATCCCAGACGATCAATATATAGAGGACCATGGGGTGGGTGCCCGCATCGGCTGTGAGGCGATTACTTGGGGGATGCAGGCGGCCTATCGCGGACGGAGAACGCGAGAAGGCGTTTTTCACGTTCACTTGCATGGGCATAAAGGAAACACGGGTATGAGCGTGGTGGACCGACGCGAGCTTCCCGAGATGGTGCGAGGCTTCCACGCGGTTGGAACTGAAGCGGCTCATGGAATTCTGATCCTCAGTTTGAATCACGGTTCCGCGTGGGTGTGGTCTGCACGGAAAAACGAAGTCGTTGCCGCTTCGAAGATCTGTGTAATCGGGCATCCCCTTGGAGTTTTTGACAGGAGCGCAGCGTAATGGCCACCGAGAGATTTGCGCGGCAATCGTTTCTGGGACCGGATGCCGATGAGCGTATAGCGAACTGCACAGTGGGGCTAGCCGGTCTTGGCGGGGGTGGCTCGCATGTTGTTCAGCAGTTGGCGCATATCGGATTTCGGCGGTACGTGCTGTTTGATGGAGATATCGTCGAAGAGTCCAATCTGAATCGATTGGTCGGGGCAAAGAGTCTCGATGTACGGGCAGAGACGCCGAAACTTCACATTGCGAAGACGGTCATCTCTGGGCTACAGCCGAGCGCCGAAGTTAGGAGTTTCGCAGGACGCTGGCAGGAAAGGCCTGAACTTCTGCGTGAGTGCGAAATTGTGTTCGGATGCATCGACGGTTATCAGGGGCGTTCCGAGCTTGAGATGGCGTGCAGGCGGTACATGATGCACTACATTGACATCGGAATGGACGTGCACGGCGAAAAGCCGCCCGTCATTGGCGGACAGGTGATTCTTTCCTCGCCGGGCAACATTTGCATGCGCTGCATGGGATTTCTAACCGATGCCAAATTGAAGGAGGAAGCCGAGAAGTATGGAAAGGCCGGAGGACGCCCACAAGTTGTCTGGCCAAACGGTATTCTCGCATCGGCTGCTGTGGGACTGGCGGTGGATCTGGTCACCGGCTGGACCAAGCGTGCGCCAAGATTTACATACATCGTATTCGACGGTAACGAGAACACCCTGAAAGAGAGCCTCACCCTTAGGAATCTGGCCTTAAGATTTTGCCCGCACTTTTCGGACGACGATTTGGGGGATCCCATTCCTATTGAGCTGTGAAACAGAGCTGGAAACAATCATCGCTACCCCGATGTGCCTTTTTTTGCCTTGTTGCGATGGCTGGGCAGGCGCAGATTGAGGGCGTGCCGCTTTCTGAGCTTGAGAAGCGGATGATGTATTTCACGGCAAACGAGGAGGTGCCGGAAGATCCGATCGCATGGAACGAAGTTGGCTGCGAGGAAAATTCAAAAACCGCACCCTTCGAGAGGCGCGAAGGGATGCGGCACCCAATTTCTTCCAAACCTGTTTGCCACCCGCCGTGGTTGAACATTTTCATTAAGAATCAACCAACGTGGGTCTGTCCGACGGCGTCGGAACGGTTTGGCCATGCGACGGTATCGTCGTGCATTCAGCTCGGAGGCTGACATTCCGCCAACCAAGGTTTGATCTTACATATGGGGGGGAGACCATCACTTCGATCACTGACGGAGACGGTCACCGTGAGTGACGTCGTCACGCTGCTGCCATCGGTGTCGGAAACGTGAACGCTGACGGTGAAATCTATACTGTCCCCCGGTCGCGCGGTTCCCCTGTGGAAGAAGATGGCCGTCCTCTTCGCATTCGGCGACGGTATGTTGACAACTGGTCCTCCGGTCCAAACGAAGGAAAGCTTTCCGTAGAAATCGGTAGGCTCAACGCTGAAGTACCCAAAGGTTTGAGTGGCATTGAGATCCATCGCCAAACTCGTGGGACCGATGATATGAACCGCAGGCACGCGATCAGGAAAAGGGATCTGCACGGCGCCTGAGACGTAAAGTCCTGAGTCGTTTACAATCGGTTGGCCGTAGTTGATGACGAGCTTCTTTCTGCTCTCCGACATGACCGTCGGAAGCCCCCCAGCGCCTCCGGGACCTAGCCGTGCCAGTGCAATGCTGTTCGGCAAGCCTCCCGTGTGTGGCAACGGAATCTCATCCGGTATTGTCGCAAGAAGGCGTGCGCCGACGCCGCCCGTGTTCGAGTCATGCGGTTGAACTTGGTACGCCTCGAGATCGTTAAGAAGCAGGAACGTTAACGGAGGAAATATGGAAGAGACAAATGCGACGGGGAAAAGAGCCACGGCAAGGAACTCATCGAGGCCGCTTTTATCGACATTGGACGTCGACACAGCATGCAAAGTAGGGATATTGCAGAGCACGTCGGTCAAGGTCACGGTGAACCCGACATCAGGCCAGGGCCGTTCATCGTAGCCGGTAATGTAGGTCTTAATAATATTATTGAGAGTCGTCTTAGTCACGTCGTGCTCGATAAAGTCAACGGATAGACCCGTCAAATGTATAGGTCCGTCGTTGCTGGGCGCACCGTCTCCATCCAGTGTACGCGTGGCGTCAAGTGCCGCCTGTGCAAGGTTTCTAATCAAGCCCGCGCCGATGTAAATTCCGAAGCCCCCATTCTGATTCATGTAGCCCGGCAATTCGGCGCGACGTCTCGCTAGGTCGTTGCAGGAGTTCGGTGCTACCTGACTCGGCCATATGAGGACGGTAATGAACGGAGGTTCACCGCCACAGCTCACTCGCACGTCCGGGTTCGTGAACTTGAATGGTGCGAGATTTCTTGCGACGGCCTGCTTAATCTGATCCAGGACAGATTGCTCAGGACAGGTGAAGTCAGGCGCGAGGATTTTGACCGCGACCACTGGCGGCCAGACAAACGGCAACCCTCTGCAGGGGTCATGGGGCGGGCCGTCACCGCCATTTTCCGGGCAATCGATGCCTTTACACGGTGGACGCAAGAAGACAAAGCCTGGTTGGCGCGCGATTTCGGTCCCGGAGGTTGAGGCGGGGGCGTTTAGGCGCGCGCGCTTAGCAAGCATTTCGCTAAGACGAGAATCCGATATGCCCTTTATCCATGTCGACGGAGAGTTCTGTTCGCCGGGGAGTGTCTTCTTTGCCATTTCTAAGTGCCCCAGATCTTGCGAAGGATCGCGTTTTGTAGTGCGAGTGCCAACACTATACGCCTAATCCTCTCGGCTATCTCCTTTTTTATTATTAATAGCTGTGTACCTTGTTGCACAACGCGGTGGTGTACATTGCGCAAGGTCGGCGTCCTAAGACGATCCTACGAGGGAGAAATCTGTGAGCTCAAATTCAGTCAAATCGATGATGATCTTGATCGCCGGGCCGTATCGCTCTGGGACGAATGACGATCCCGCACTGATCCGAAAAAACGTCGAAGAGATGGAGTCTTATGCTCTGCCGATCTTCCGTGCCGGACACATCCCGATTCTGGGCGAATGGTTGGCGCTTCCGCTGGTTGCGCTTGCCGGCTCCAGGACCTTGGGTGATGATGCGTTCAATGAAATATTCCATCCGATCGCAGTGCGAGTACTGGCGAAGTGTGATGGAGTGCTTCGCGTAGGTGGACCCTCGGTTGGAGCGGACGAAATGGTGCGTGTGGGACGAAGCCTTGGGTTGAGGATCTACAACAGTCTCGAGGAGATTCCGAGGGGAGAATGATTATTGCACCCGGCGTGGAGTTTTGAGAACCCTGCTATGACGTGTCCTGTACTAGTCAGAATTGTGTTGGAACTTCCGGACCTTGCCCTAAAATTGTTCGAATGTACAGTGGATCCCAGGCGTAGCCGCCTGTTAGCGTCTAAGCGGATGGAAGCAGCTTGAGGGACATCCAGTTCCCTTAGTGCCAGTTCCTGGCGGTCCATGCCCGAGCGCGATGCATATATTGAAATGCGGCTCAAGATAGAGGCGGTTTTCAAGCACTATTCCGCGCAATCCGAACTCTACAAGCGGGCCAACGTCGCGGAGCGTCTAGCTATGCAGGACTCCTTCTATCAGTTGAGCATGGAATTATTGAGCAAGATTATTGGGGCGTTCGAAATCACGCGGTAGAACTTGAGGCGCTCAGACGGCTGTTCCGTCCCAATTAATGCGGTGGGCCTATCTTTTCTAGCGACATATAATCCAACTCTCATGGAAACCGCCTTCCTCGACCGCTTGGCGAAGCAATTACAGGCGAATAAAACCGCTACCTGCCGCCGCGCAATCCAGCGGATTTTGGTGCGTATCAAGGAGCACTGCGAGAGCGGCCAGTATCAAAGCACGACGGATGCGGAAAATGAGTTCCGAAGGTTGGTAGAGAGCGACCTAGCCTGCAAGTAGTGGGGTGTAGGACGCGAGTCCTGATTATTGGTGTGCGAGATCGCGTCCCACGGTGAGATGCTACGATTTGCCGCATCGTACACCTAGCCATCGCCCTCATGGGTGTTCTTCAGGTGCTTGCTTGGTGTAGCAAGCA
>JAOAPV010000128.1 GCA_025463055.1 Candidatus Acidiferrum typicum | reverse complement strand
CAAGCCAACAATTCCAACGGCAACTATATTCTGTTCAGCAATGTGCCAGTGAGCAGCGGCTTCACCCTGACGGCCACGCCGGGACAAACCTCCGATGGCTATCCGCGCGCTCCGGTGAATGCTATCCAGATCGTTCCCGTTTCCCAGGCACCTCCAGACTTCACCCTGATCGTCACTCCTTCTTCGCAAACGGTGAATCCTGGGGCGAGCACCACCTATACCGCCACGATGACTCCCTTGAATGGCTTTACTGGAACCGTAACTTTGGGTGTGACCGGTTTACCATCGGGTGCGACCGGGACCTTCGCACCCGCAACCGTGGACAACACTACGCGGTCTTCGACACTCAATATTTCAGTCGGAGCGAATACAACACCTGCGAACTATCCGCTGACCGTTACTGCCAACAGCGGCAACATCAACCGGACGGCGGACGTGACGTTGGTCGTAAGCGGCGGCGCAGGCGGCGGTGGGAGTGCGTCGGCGGGTTTGAGCGGCTCTTTCTTCATACCTACGACAGTCCAAAATCTCACGACGTTAGGTACTTCCGATTGGGCACATTGGGGGCTCACTTCCAATGCCAGCTTCGATCATAAAAGCGGGGTCAATCCCGAAATTAGCAACTACACCATACTTAATGGCGAGGCTGGATCCGTTGCGACGTCTCCGTATAGCCCCGTAGCTTTCTCCTGGTCAGATGGCACTCCCACGAGCAGTGCTACGTCCACTCAAACCAGCGTGTACATCGCAGGGCTGAATAAAGGTTTTCAGATTACGGCCGTAGCTGATACTACCCCGCGCCTGCTAACTGTCTATGTGGGAATGAACAACACGCGTGCCAAGATGGTCGCCCACATGAGCGACAACAGCGCGCCTGATTACGTCGATCAATCTCTTCAGAACAGCAGTGTGCTTTCCGCCGCCTATACGTTCGTGTATAGCGCCGCATCGGCGGGGCAAACTCTAACCATTTCCTGGACTGCCCAACAGGTGGTTGCGTACAACTCGTCGGTCTCACTCATGTCGGCCACGTTATCGACTATCACTCCTTCTGGCGACTTCAGCATGACAGCGAAACCGATGGTTCAGGGTATTACTCCTGGTGCCAGCACAACCTACAATCTAACCATTTCTCCCGGCAGCGGCTTCGGGCAAGCGCTCAGTATGAGTGTCAGTGGGCTTCCGGCCGGCGCCACGGCACTCTTCAGTCCCACGGCGGTAACGTCATCTGGCATGCCGACGTTGATGATAAGTACGCAGCCCTCAACTCCCGCGGGCCAGTATCCGCTGACCGTGACAGCTCAGGAAATAGGTGCGAATCATTCCATTTCACTAATGCTCAACGTGTTCAGTACCTCGCGCCCCTACTTAGCTGGCTCGTCCTCTTCGCCGTCAGCGGCTGTCAACCTTACCGCACAAGGTACCGCCGATTGGGCGCATTGGGGACTGACTTCGTCAGCGAGTTTCGACCACAAAGCTGGCGTGGTTCAGCAAATCAGCAACTATTCAGTAGTCGGCGGGCAATTGGGCCAAGTGGCTCAAGGCAGTGCGTCTCTATCGGATAGTTGGACGGACGGCACACCAGATACCGCTTCTCCAGGGACGACAAGCGCCGTATACATCATGGGCCTCAACACTGGATTCCAGGTGACCATCCCCGCCGATACTACCGCTCGAGTCTTGATTCTATATGTCGGTATTTTTAACACCCAGGGCAAAGTGCAAGCTCACCTTAGCGACGGCAGTTCGCCAGATTACATCGATACATCCCTGAGCAGCAGCGGCGAAATCCCGGGGGCTTACACGCTAGCCTATAAGGCAGCGTCTGCGGGACAAACTCTGACCGTCACTTTCACATTTAATAGCGTGAGCGGTCCGCGTTGTTCTGACACTTCGGGTGTGCACTGCAGCGTCTTGCTGCAATCGGCGACACTCTTTCAATAAGCACTAGGTTGAGCCCAATCATAGTGCGCTGAGTTCACTCTGAAGGTTTCGACAACACGATAATGAAGTTTCCCTCAATCTTGGTCGTGGGCAATTTCCTCACCCGAGAGGGCGGCACTACGCAAGTGTGCGAGGAGCTCTCAGGCAGACTGCACCGAGCTGGACATGTTGTCATAACCACATCTGGACGGAAGCGCCGCATTTCGCGCCTGACGGAGATGCTCTATACAACATGGAGATATAGATTTTCTTACGATGTTGCTCAGGTGGCTGTCTTCAGCGGCGCGTCGTTCATCTGGGCGGAAGCAGTCTGCAATTTATTAACCGTGATCCGCTGCCCTTACATTCTCACGTTACACGGCGGCGGTTTGCCGGAATTCGCTCGTGAAAATAATCGCCGCGTTCGCCGGCTCCTCCAAAGTGCGGCGGCTGTAACTGTGCCTTCGATGTATTTGCTCGACAAAATGCGCGCGTATCGCAGCGACTTAACTTTGATCCCGAACGCGTTAGATATTGCTGCATACGAGCGCACCGAGCATCACATGCGACCACGGCTGGCATGGCTTCGCGCTTTTCACGACGTATACAACCCCATGATGGCGCCCCGCGTTCTATGTCGGCTCAAGGATGAATTTCCGCCCATCCATTTGATGATGATCGGGCCTGACAAGGGTGATTCGAGTCGTGCCAAAACATTGGCAGAAGCCAAGAGATACGGCGTCGAAACGCATCTGGAGATGCATTCATTGTTGCCGAAAGATCAAGTTCCTCACGTGCTTAAGGGTGCGGATATTTTTCTGAACACCAGCAGGATAGATAACACGCCTGTGAGCGTGCTGGAGGCAATGGCTGCTGGTTTGTGTGTTGTTAGCACAGATGTGGGAGGAATCCCATATTTGCTTAAATCTGGGCAAGAGGCTCTCCTTGTTCCGGAAGGCGACGACGCTGCTATGGCCGCTGCGGTGCGATCGCTTCTGCGAGACCAGCAACTTGCCACAAAAATCCGGACTACCGCATCGAGAAAACTGAAGAACTTCGACTGGTCTGTCGTGCTTCCGCAGTGGCAAGACCTGCTAACGTCAGTCGCGCGAAGTAAGCGTCAGCGAAGTATCTGGCGTCTGTTTCCAACTTCCCCACGTACGAGTCCACAGTCCGCCCCTTGATAGGCACGCGGATATAGACAAACCCTATGCGTCCGATTCGAGTGCTTCACGTGGCCGGTTCTATGAAACGAGGTGGGATTGAGACTTGGCTGATGAGCTTGATTCGCGAAGCCGATCGCAGGCGATTTCACTTCGATTTTGTCGTATCGAACCGGTCATCCTCTCCATGGGAAAACGAAATACGAGACTTAGGCGGGCGGATTCATCTCTGCCTGGCGCATTCCCAGCCGGCGAGATACGCATACAACCTCGCGAGACTTCTTCGCACGCACGGGCCCTACGACATTATTCACAGTCATCTCCATCAACTGAACGGAATCGTTGCGCTTGTTGGGGCGCTAAGCGGGGTAAAGGTCCGTATTGTTCACAGTCATTTCGCGATTTCCGGAAAGCAATCGGAAAGCTCGGTTATTGCCAATGAAAGAAATCGTATTTCTCGACTGCTAATAGGCTCCTTCGCAACCGGGGCTTTAGCGTGCAGTGCATCCGCCGGCTGCGCACTGTTTGGGCCAGATTGGGAGCAAGGCTCAAATCGGCGCGTGCTGTTGTGTGGAATTGATCTCTCGCCGTTTAGTGCCAAACCGAATCGCGACCACATCCGTGCCGCACTTGGTATTCCACGGCAGTCAATACTAGTTGGACACGCCGGCCGATTCGTTGAGCAGAAGAACCATTCATTTTTCATCGACGTTGCAATTCAATATGCCCGCCTGGAACCTCGCTCCCACTTCCTGTTGCTCGGAGATGGTCCACTCTTGGCAGAAATTAGAAATCGCGCAAGTGCTTCACCTTTTGGCGATCGCTTTCACTTCGCGGGCGCGCGGGATGATGTCCCCGCTCTGATGCTCGCCATGGATTGTTTCCTCTTCCCATCGCATTTTGAAGGTCTTCCGCTTGTGCTGATCGAGGCCCAGGCGGCTGGACTTCCGTGCGTCTCATCTGACGTCATCGCCCCCGAAACCGACGTGTGCCCGTTCCTCATTCGGCGGATGTCACTAAACCAGGGCCCCGAGAAATGGGCTAAGACAATAGCTAGTGCAATCGCCGAATCCACGCCGGAACAGAAGGATGCCGCACTCCGCACAATGGAATCGAGCGCATTTAATATCAGTTCTGCGTGGCATGAACTTGAGAGCTATTACCTTCAACTCTGCGGCATCAGCAAACCTCTCGAGCAGGCTGCGGCTGCGTAATGCCAGGATATTCAAGACCCATTCGAGTCCTCCTGACAGTTCCGCATCTAAATCGGACGGCCAGCCCGTATCGCGAAACGATGGCCATCGCCAAGCACCTTCCGAGTGACCAATTCCAGCTCACAATCTGCGCGTTGCGGGGGCAGGGATTTTCGGAGGCCGCGCCCCTTTTTGAAAAGCTGGGAATTCGTTGCTTCATCGCGCCGTTTCGCCCGACCGGACGAACCCTCAAGCATTTTATGGTCAGCTTGCGCGAACAAAAGACAATCGACCGCTATGGTCCATTTGATATCCAGCATTCGATGGACTTCACATCGTCTCCGTTTGAGGCCGTGTTAGCACGCTTGCGATCGCGCCACTTCGTGTACAGCCAGCGCAATCTCAATGAAAATGGCCACACGTCGCTGTTGAAGATCAAGACGATTTGCGCTCACCGGATTATTACGATTTCTCGTACAGTTTCGGAGTTTTTGCTCGCGGAAGGCGTAAGCCCTTCGACTATTCGTCAGATCTACCTGGGGCTCGACATCGACCACACGGAGAACGGGGGTCAAACTGAACCTCGCGAATATCCTTATATTCTCTTCGTTGGCCAGTTTGAGCGTCGTAAGCGCCATCAGGACGCAATCCGAGCTCTCGCTCTCCTCAAATCCGAGTTCCCCGCTCTCAAGCTCGTGCTGATTGGCAATACTTTCGACGAGCAGTACGTGACCGAGCTGCGCGAACTCTCCAATGAGCTGGGCCTCTCAGAAAGGGTCCTGTTTCTCGGCCCTCGATCCGATGTCCTCGATCTGATGCGAAACGCCTCGGCATTGCTACTTTGCTCGGAAAAAGAGGCCTTCGGATGGGTCTTGGTCGAGGCCATGTCAGTCGGTTTGCCCGTAATTTCCTCCGCGGTCGACGGTCCGTGCGAACTCATTGAGCACGAAAAAACAGGATTACTAGTTCCGGTAGGTGACATCGAGGCGTACGCCTATCAGCTGCGCCGGCTAATCAACAGCGGTGAACTTTGCGATGCATTGAGAGCGCAGGCTTTGGCCACCGTCAAAGAGAGACATTCCGCTGTTGCTATGGTCCATAACATTCAGAATGTTTACATGGAAGTGTTGAGTCAAGGAGCGTCTCACTAATGATCTCAACGTGGAACTCCTCTCGCTCGTGGGTCCTGAGGAATGCGTTTTTGAGGGCAGGCGATCTCATTTGCCGGCAGGGAATGGTGCGTAGGTTGTCTTTTCTCGAACGCGCGCAGTGGTGGCGCCGCGAAGAGGTAGAGCGATGGCGCAATCGTTCCTTGCAAATGCTCATTGATGCTGCTCACCGCGAAGTTCCTTTCTACCGGTCACTGTTTGATGAACGCCATCTCAAGGTCGGTGACATTAAGTCGCCGCTCGACCTTCGGCGACTTCCGATCGTGACGAAGAACATGCTCAGAGCACAGTACCCACAACAAACGACGCGTGATACGGGGTTAAAGACTTACGAGGTGTCGTCCTCGGGATCGACTGGTAATAATTTTTGGGTGACTGAAGATGCTGAGACGGCCGGACAATATCGTGCGTCGTTCATGCTCGCCCTGGAGTGGGCGGGATGGCAAGTCGGAGAGCCGCATATGCAGACGGGTATCACGCCAGCACGGAGCTGGGACCGCCAGTTAAAAGATTGGTTGCTGTGCTGCCACTATGTCTCAGCCTACGAGCTTGATGACACGAGTCTCGATGCGGCCCTCGATGCTTTGGAAAGCAAAAATATCCGGCATCTTTGGGGCTATCCCGGCAGTCTATATTTCCTGGCGAGACGCGCTGTTCAAAAGGGGTGGAACAGGCCCCTGAAGACTTTGGTTACGTGGGGCGATAACCTTTACCAGCATTACCGGTCGACTATTGAGAATGCTTTCGGAACACGAGTGCGCGACACGTATGGGTGCGGTGAGGGATTTCAAATCGCTGCTCAATGTGGAGTCAATTCCAACTACCACCTGCACTCACTGGATGTAATCGTTGAATTTCTGGACGACGAGGGCAACGCTGTTCCGGACGGTCAGCTCGGAAATATCGTGGTTACTCGTCTGCATCCCGGCCCGATGCCGCTCATTCGCTATCGAATTGGCGACGTAGGAATCAGCGGGGGCGGCGAGCAGTGCTCGTGCGGACGTGGGTTTGAGCTTCTCGCCTCCGTTCAGGGTCGTGACACGGACATAGTCGTCACTCCATCGGGGAATCGGCTTATCGTGCATTTCTTCACCGGCCTTATAGAGCGTTTTCGCGAGATAAATTGTTTTCAGGTGGTGCAGGAAGAGATCGGATCGATGGTCGTGCGCGTAGTGCCGTCAAAACCGAGTGCGGTGGACAATACTGTCAAACGCCGGCTCATCTCCACGCTACAAAAATACGGCGCAACAGACATCGACATTACAGTAGAGACCACAGACCACATACCCACTGCGCCTTCCGGCAAACGCCGATTTGTAGTCAGCAAGGTAGCTTCACAAACAGCTGTACGTCCGCAGGCATAACTTGCGTCGCGTTTCCATTATCGTCCCGTGCCGGAACGAAAAGGCACACGTCGAAGCGTTTCTTGCCTCAGTGCTGAGTCAGAAGCTTCCTGTCGATACGGAGCTCGAAGTCCTAGTCGCAGATGGACTCAGCAGCGACGGTACAAAGGAGGTGCTGCAGCAGTATGCTGCGCGGCATCAATGGATTCGGGTGATTGAGAACCCAGAGCGTGTCGCTTCTACCGCATTAAATCGGGCCATTGGTCGTGCGTCCGGCGACATAATAATTCGCATGGACGTACACGCTCATTATGCTCAGGATTACGTGGAACAGTGTCTCGCAGTAATGCTAGAAACCGGCGCCGACAATGTGGGCGGGCCGGCGCAGACTCGCGCACACGGATACCGGCAGGAGGCAATCAGTGCTGCATTTAACAGCTCATTCTCCTGCGGCGGAGCTCGCTTTCACAATGTTGGCTACGAAGGCCCGGTGGACACGGTTACTTTCGGATGCTGGCGGAAGGAAATTTTTAACAGAGTAGGCCTTTTTGATGAGGAGTTGATTCGCAATCAAGATGACGAATTCAATCTTCGGTTATTACGGCTGGGCGGCCAAGTATTTCAGTCGCCACGCATTCGCTGTTGGTACGAGCCGAGGACCTCTTTACGAGCGCTGTTCAATCAATACTTCCAGTTCGGCTATTGGAAACTGCGAGTAATCGAAAAACATGGAAGACCCGCTTCGCTGCGTCATCTTATCCCGCCCATTTTTGTCGCCAGCACAATTTTCCTGATCCTAGGATCCCTGTTTAGCAAGCTAGCCTTCCTGTTTCTGATCGCGACGATGGGCGCATACGCGACAGCAAGTCTGGGTGCCAGCATTCAGGTTTGCCGGGGGAAGCGCAAACGCCTGATCCCTTTCATGCCGTTTGTGTTCGCGACGTATCACATCTCTTACGGATGCGGATTTCTCCTGGCTTTGCTAAATAGGGTGATCAGAAGCGGCCGAAGCCGCCTGCATGTTATACAGGCGGCTTCCGGTCGTTAGCTTGGTCACAGCCCCATCGTGTTAGCGACAGAGATGGTCTACTAGGGCCCTATTGCTTGAGCAAAATAAAGACCCCGAACTGAGGCGCCGTATGTTTTGGTGCAACAGGGAATGAACCTACAGTCGGCGCTATCGTAAGGCCCGTCATTGGGACATTGATGGACCCTCCGGAGTAAGTCCCGCTTAGCACAGCCGGGCCGTAGAAGTTTTGAGCGTCCCGAACGATATAGTTATCGCCCGCCTTAAGGACGCCACTGACATCCACAGCCACCGAAGGCTTGAGGTCCCAATTGTAGATCACGATGTTGGCACGTCCGGATTCATAGGCGTTAGGACGGACAAACGACCACACACCTGTGGGCTTCGTCGAAATCAATCGCGAGGTCTTGTCTAGGCCGGTTGCCGTTTGCCAGTTACCAAAGCCCATCAATGAATTGTTGTAGTTGAACAATCCCGATCCGTAGTACGTGTTATTTGAAAAGGAGTATCCGGATGTCGGCTGTCCAAGCGTATTCATGATGATTTCATCGCCTTGGGTGGAGTAGTAGGTGTTGTTCGTTGCGGTTAGGCTGGTCCAGCCCCACAACTCCAGAGCGCGGTTTCCACCAATCCAGTAGTTGCCGCTCTGCGTGAGACTGCCGTTTACTCCTCCAAACTGCCATCCCAGGCGCGAGTATCCTAAGTTGAGACTAGGATCCTTGTATGTGTAGGTGTTCTGAACGGAGATGTTGTCGAGCCCACTACCAACCGCAAAGATTATGTCATCGACATAGCTTCCGGCAGGATTTCCAGCGCCGAACGAAACGTTCCCGTCCAATTTGAAGTTCCTGACGAATGCAGCCCCGGAACCATAGAACTGCATGTTGATGTCGAAACTATCGAAAACAATGTTGTCTTTTAAGAGTTTAGTGCCGGTATTATTTTGGGCATATATTCCATGGCCGAGCCCGCGCGTCGCGCCCTGCTCGCCGCTATAGTAGATCAAGTTTCCGTTAGCCTCTGAATTCTGAGCGTCGACCCAGAAGCCGATTCCTTCCAAGCAATCATGCAAAACCATGTTGATAATTTTTACGCCGGTCGAACCTGGATAGGTATCCATGCACTCATAGCGTATGGCCCCGGCCGAGCGAACCGGATTCAAGCTGGTTATTTCAAATCCCCAGAAATAAACATATGGTCCGTAAACGGAGATGTTCCCGTTCACCGTCGCCCGCTCTCCCGGGTATTGGCGAATAACGATCGGCTGAGAAGCAGTTCCAGCAATCCTCGCTGTATAGGATGTTCCCGGAGTTCCGTTTGCGCCGCCATAGAGTCCTCCGCGAAGCCAAATGGTATCTCCGGGCTTTGCGGCTGCAGGCCCCGCAAGCGCCGTAGCGAGGTCCCATGGATTACCAATGCTGCCGTCGCCGGATGACAAGCCGTTGGGGGAAACGTAGTGTGGAGTCCCGGTTCCCACTGGTGGAGGCACCGGTGTAGTAGTTGAAACTGTCAGTGAAACACGCACAACTTGCGAAGTTACGCCGGGTGCTCCGATCGTTACCGTGCCGCTATAAGTTCCCGCCGTCAACCCGTTGATGTTCGCGCCGACCGAAACCGCAGCCGCCGTTGTCGTCAGCGTAATCCAGCCTTGATTTGCAGTTGCCGTCCAGCCGCCCGTGCCAGTGAAGGAGACAGAAACCGATTGAGCGGCAGGGTTGCTGGATCCAGAAGTGCCGCTGAAAGACAAACTCAGTGGACTTGCTGATAGCGATGGCGTTCCTGGCGGTGGAGTCGGAACGCCACCACCATTCGCCAGCGCCGCGACTTCCGCGGATTGAAGAGCGCGGTTGTAGATCCGCACGTCGTCCAAATCACCAGTGAAAAAGGTGCCATATCCAGTCCATGGGTTCAGTCCAAACTGAAGTGGCGAGCCTGATACACCGGGAACTATATTCACCGCTTGGGTTGAACTGAGCTGACCGTCGACAAAGAAGCTGACGCCCTTGCCCAATGTGATGACTGCCGCAACGTGGTGCCACTTACCGTCATTAACGGGTTTGCCCGTGTCCGCCAGCGTCACCGCTCGTCCAGTCGCGTTGTTAGTTCCTCCGATCGTAAGTTGAATGTGGCCGGAAGAATCCGTACGCAGGAGGTATCCATGCTCAGTGCCTCCTGCTGCATACCGAGAAATGAGAGCTTCCGTCCTAGTCTTGTTGGAGGTGTTCACCCACAGGGCTAATGAGAGATCGCTGTTTAGCTCTGTCAGCGTGTCTAGCGGGAAGCGTACGTATCCGCTAGCGCCGTCAAAAAACAATCCCTGATTGATTATTCCCGTTCCCGACGTCACTCCGCCCGCAATTGTCCCGTTCAGATTGTTTCCGGATGAATCCAGGACCGATCCGTTTCTCACGTTGGCAGTATCAAGGGTCCAATCGCCAACCAGGCCACCACCACTTGGAGGCGGAGGCGTAGTCGAGCTGGAAATGGTGAAAGCGGCGGAGGAAACAGCGCTATCATTCAATCCGTTTGAAACTGCTTTGGCCTTGACCATCACACTCTTGGTCAAGGTTATTGGAGCTGAATACTTCGTTGAAGCTGTCGTCGGATTGCTGCCGTCGGTTGTGAAATAGATCGAACTGTTCGGAGTTGAGCTTGCCAGAGACACAGAAACGGAGTCTGTGAACGTACCTCCTGCCGGCGTAATTACTGGCGAGGCAACTGTCGCAATTTGGCTCGCCGCAAACAGCGCCGTAATTTCAGCCGCGGAGACAACTCGATTATAAATCCGCACTTCATCTAGACTACCAGTAAAGTACGTGCCGTAGGCAGTCCATGGATTAAGACCAATCTGCAGGCTCGTTCCCGACTTAGCCGGAGTTAAATTCAGAGCTTGTGTGGAACTCAAATTGCCGTCGATATAAAAGGTGACGCCCTGACCCAACGTAATCACCGCCGCGATGTGGTGCCATTGTCCGTCATTCACCACTGCACCTGTGTTGGTTAGCGCGATGCCGTGACCGGTTGTGGTGTTGTTTCCGCCGATTACGAGCTCGACGTGGCCGGCCGGGTCGGTCCGTAGCAGGTAACCTGTTTCAGCTGCAGCCGCGTTGTAACGCGATATGAGTGCTTCGCTTCGCGTATTGTTCTGGGTCTTGACCCATAACGCCAGGGTCATACTGTTGGTTAAGTCCGTAAGAGAATCGGTGGAGAACTGAATTACACCATTGCCGCCAAAATTGAGGCCCTGGTTGACTATTCCTGACGCCGGCGCCGCAGTTCCTGATAGCGTTCCATTCAGAGCGTTGCCCGACTGATCCACGACATGCGTGCCCACCACACTCGTAGAGTCGAACGACCAGTAGCCGACAGGACCATTCGTTTGACCGCATACCTGAGCGGAGCCTAAGGTACACAATAATAAAATCCACATCCAGCAGTGCAGCGCTAAAGCTCTCCCGTATCTCATCAATGCTGCTGCCCAAGTTTCTGCACCGTCGGTGACTATCTGATGGAAATAAAATGAGTAGCTTGATTGGCCTTTTTGCACTGCCCCTCCATGCGTTTGAGTTGTTAACGACGGAGGCTAACTTGAAGGAGCGGAGAAGCCTACTGGTCACAGGGATGAAATGAGTACAGCTGCGCGATGAAATGAGTACAGTTGCGCGTACGGGACTCGGTAGTTCGGCCTACTATCCCTGGTCTAGTTATCTACAGGAACACACGCTCGAATTTTCCAATGCGAATTCTTGCTGCCCTTGCTAGCCACGAATTCTCACGCGCCAAAAATCACGACAGCAATACGTGGAGGGCGTATGGCCCGAAAGATGGTTTGCTCAGCGATATTGATGTGCGTTTAGCTCGACTTTGAAATTTCACAAAGCGGGCAGATTTCCGAGCGAATGTGGCATCCTCCAGAGAAACCAGGCGGGCTATGCGGTTCCCCGTAGAAGCTCGGGTCACTTTTAGGTGGGTGGATCAAACTGGCGTTCAACACGAAACAGAGGGACGTACACTGAACATTAGTGAACTTGGAGCTTTTGTGCGTTCGAGGGAGCACCCCCAGCCAGGAACTACTGTCCAGCTTACGGTGTTCTTACCGCCCGTTCAGAAGAATCATCCGTTTCCCACTTCTATGCTGATGCATGGCACAGTTGTCCGGAGCGAAGGCAACCAGCGTGGCGAAGAAGGGTATGGGTTTGCCGTTGAAGTAAAGCCCTTGAACCCTGCTTAGGTTAGGGCAGTGTGGTTTCGTGAAGTTGTTTGTGGAATTCTGAAGGGCCCGAAGTGATTAAATTTTTCCCCATACCTTCCTCAAGATAATTAGAATTAAATCCCTCCTTTTCCTCGCCATAGCTGAGAAGCACATTCCAGATATCCTGAAATGGCGGGGGCTCTCTCAAAAACTCAAAAATATTTCGCTAGAGTCGGCCCGCTGCCCGTCGAAGAGTGGTCGTTTGCCCATCGAGCGATGACGAATCGTCTGGTCTGGAGGTGTCGAACATTGCCCACGGAGAGGCGAGGGCACTTGGCAAAAATCTCAGACGACCTCGCAGACTTTGTCTTTTATTACGTTCTTGGTGATGTCCCAGCGGTATTTTTCGCCTCGGATTAGGGACTCGCCGAATTTTATGGCTTGCTCCGTGGTGATTTTTGCGGGCAAGGGCGGTTCGTTGGGGTGTACTACCGCTTGGACGACTGCAGGACCGCGGTGCCGTGTGTCGGAGGGCGAGATACCAGGCGACGAACGCAACGATGCGTTTAGGAACCGCTTGTTGCTGCGGCGGTTCCGAGCATAAAGGTTGCTAGCCGCAAGGCCATACGCAGAATCACTTAGCACTTTGCAGAAGCTGTACGCATGGAAACCCTTCGTGACGTTGCCGCCGGAATTCGCGCGAACGGGCGAGCCCTACGAATTCCGCTGGAAGAACTGCCTCCAGAGGCTACCTTATATATGCGGAATATATCCGGAATCCTATCGGCCCCGGACTAGGCCCCCCTCCCCCCCCCTTTTTTATAAGTGTTCATTCTAAAGGTAGTTAAAGTGGCTTGTTTTCATACACTTTTACAAGTGTTGATTCTGAAGGACTTGCGGACGCATAAGAACGGTGTGGCCGCCAGCGCGAACATCCAGGAGAATGGCGTTCCCAAAAGGGGCGAAAGCAAAAACGCCAGCAGGTTGCTGGCGTTACGGGACGAAGTATTACCCAGCGCTTACTATACGCTGGCAGTAACCTTTTGTCAAGTAAAAAGCGCAATCGAATTTATGAAATTCGCTGTTCGGATTAGCGGCTGTGCCACTCAAGGAGAGGATTTCCAGTTAGGACAGTAGCCGACATCGGATTCGTTTCCCGGGACACTAACAAGTGATAGGATGCAACGCTTTCGCGGGGTCGGGAGGCGTTGTGAAGAGAATTCGTCAGAGTCTTGCGTGGGTGTTTGCCATTTCTATGGTCTTTGCGGCGGTGGTCAATGCGCAGCAGGTTGATCCGAAGACGTATGGCGGGATGAAATGGCGTTTGATTGGTCCATTTCGCGGAGGGCGGGCTATTACGGTGGCTGGAGTGCCGTCTCAGCCGAATACCTATTATTTCGGCGCGGTGGGTGGCGGAGTTTGGAGAACCTCGGACGGAGGCAACACTTGGGATCCACTTTTCGAGAAGCAGGGTGTGTCGTCGATCGGGGCAATCGCGGTTTCCGATTCTGATCCCAATGTGATCTACGCAGGCAGCGGGGAAGCTTGCATTCGCGGGAATATTTCGCATGGCGATGGCGTTTACAAGTCGACCGATGCTGGAAAGACGTGGACGAATGTTGGATTGCGCGACACCCGGCACATTGGCGCGCTGATCATTCACCCTACAAATCCGGACATCGTTTACGTCGCCGCTCTGGGCCACGCTTATGGGCCTAACACGGAGCGCGGCGTGTTTCGGACACGGGACGGTGGCAAGAGCTGGGAGAAAGTGTTGTATGCGGATGACCGCACGGGCGCCATCGAGATCGTGTTTGATCCGAAGAATCCGCACGTGCTGCTTGCGGCGATGTGGGAAGGCTGGCGCACGCCTTGGACTCTGAACAGTGGCGGCGCGAAGGACGGGCTGTATCGCTCGTCGGACGACGGCACGACTTGGAAGCGAATTGAGGGGAACGGCATGCCGGAGGGGCCGCTCGGCCGCATCGGTGTATCTGTTTCCGGCGCTGATTCGAACGTGGTCTACGCTCTGATCGAAGCGAAAAAAGGTGGGCTGTACCGTTCGGATGATGGCGGCGAACACTGGGGGTTGATCAATGAAGACCATCGCTTCCGGCAGCGTGCCTGGTATTTCACGCATGTCTGGGCTGATCCAAAAAGCGCGAACACCGTTTATATCGCGAACACGGGACTCTACCGCTCGACTGACGGAGGGAAAAGCTTCCAGCGTTTGCCGGCTCCACATGGCGATCACCATGCGCTGTGGGTTGATCCTAACAATCCTTCGCGCATGATTAACGGCAATGATGGTGGCGCGACGGTCACCGTGGACGGCGGGAAGAATTGGACCACGCAGAATAACCAGCCTACGGCCCAGTTCTACCACGTTGCAGCGGACAATGATTTCTTGTATCGCGTGTACGGATCGCAACAGGACAACACGTCGGTGGGCATCGCCACACGCACCGATCACGGCTACATTGATCACGGCGATTGGACGCCTGTGGGCGGAGGCGAGAGCGGGTACATCGTGCCTGATCCTCGCGATTCCAACATTGTCTATGCCGACGACGAAGGACCTTTTTTCACGCGGTTTGATCGCCGCACCGGTCAGGCGCAGAGCATCCAGCAATGGCCCGAGGACATCAGCGGCCATGCGGCGGTTACGCAGAAATACCGGTATACCTGGACGATGCCGATCGTGATCTCATCACACAATCCGGACGTGATCTATCACACGTCGCAGGTCGTTTTCCGCTCCGCGGATGCGGGGCATAGCTGGAAGGAAATCAGCCCGGACCTGACGCGGAACGACAAATCGAAGCAGCAGGATTCCGGAGGCCCGATTACGAAGGATCAGTACAGCGTGGAATATTATGACGTGGTGTTTACGCTGGCCGAATCTCCGAAACAGGCAGATGTACTGTGGGCGGGAACCGACGACGGACTCATCCAGGTTACGCGCGACGGCGGCAAGAACTGGTCCAATGTCACGCCTAAACAAATTCCGGAGTGGTCCGCGATCAGTCTGATTGAAGCATCACCCTTTGATGCGGGCACGGCTTATGCAGCAGTGGACGCGCACAAGCTGGACGACTTTCGTCCGTATCTCTTCAAGACCTCTGATTATGGGAAGACGTGGAGCAAGATCACCGGCGGGCTGCCCGACAATTCGTACGTTCACGCGGTACGCGAAGATCCCGCAAAGAAAGGCTTGCTGTATGCCGGCACGGAAACCGGCGTCTGGATTTCGTTTAACGACGGCGGGCAATGGCAGCCTCTTCAACTCAATCTGCCTACTACTCCCATTCACGACCTCATCATTCATAACGATGATCTCGTGGTCGCCACGCACGGCCGTTCGTTTTGGGTGCTGGACAGCATCGCGCCGCTTCGCCAGGTCACTCCCGGCATTGGTGCAGAGGCCGCGCATCTGTTTGCTCCGGGCACTGCGACGCGAGCACGCATCGGTCACAGGGACCCCCGGAGGTATCCCATCGGCGAGAATCCGCTGGAGGGAGGCTACATCTATTACTGGCTGAAGGAAGCGCCCAAGGAACCGGCCAAGCTGGAGTTCTTGGATGCGAAAGGCAAGACGATTCGCAAATTTACCAGCGAAGTGAAAAAACAAACGGAGGATAAGGAAGAGTTCGACAACGATCCAGAAGCCGAACACATTCCCGCGGAAGCCGGACTTAATCGTTTTGTTTGGGACCTTCGCTATGAACCGCCAATCAAGATTCCTGCCGCTATCTACGACAATGGCCAGCCCGCTGGACCCTTGGCTCTTCCGGGCGCTTTCCAAGTGCGCCTGATTGTGGCCGGAAAATCGTACACGGCTCCCATCGAGATCAAGATGGATCCTCGCGTCAAAACTTCCGCCGAGGATTTACGCGCACAATTTGATCTGCTAGTGAAACTGCGAGATCGCGAGGACGAAATGAACAAAGCCATCCTCGGAATTCGCGACCTGCGCACCCAGTTGCAATCGCTTGAGAAGCGGCTCGGCCCCGCGGAGGAAACCAAGGCCGTTGTAAGCAGTGCCACAGACCTTCGGAAAAAGGTAACTGCGATTGAAGAAGACCTAATTCAGGTAAATGCGACAGCGCAGGAGGACGAGGCCAACTACCCGACAAAGCTCAACAGCAAGTTGGGCTACCTCACTGGCGTTGCGGACAGCGCGGATACCGCTCCAACAGAATCTGAGCTTGCTGTGTTTACTGAGTTGGATAGGCAGCTCGAGACGCAGCTCGCAAATTGGCGGGACGTTCTGTCGAAAGACTTGACTGCGCTCAACGAGTCCATGCGGAAATCGAATGTGCCGTCCGTGGCGCCTGCGGCGAGCGCGAAATAGATTCGGTGTGGTGTTTGGTTAGGCGAAAAGCCGCAGGGCTGTCGCGGACTCCGACCGTTCGAGGCTCAGGTAAACCAGCCTACGGGTACCAGTGTCTCAGTATGAAGTGGCGCGCCTGGAGGGGTTCGAACCCCCGACCCTTAGCTCCGGAGGCTAATGCTCTATCCATCTGAGCTACAGGCGCGCGGTTGCGTGGTAAAGAAAGCGAAAGAACTACGGTTCACTTCCCTGCTGTGATTCTATCGCTGATTGGGCATGGGCGCTAGGGCGGCGCGTTAGCCTTTAGCACGGTCCTTAATTTGTTTGGCTAGCTTTTCGATCTCTTCGGCTTTTTTCAGCATGGCCAAGGAAAGCACCGTAGTGGAATCGGTTTTTTCGACCTCCGTTTTTAACTGGGTTGCGAGGTCGTAGAGCTTCTCTACATCCTTTTTTATATTTTTCTGACGCTCTTCCAGCATGGCCTTGCTGCTGGCGCCGGGTAAGGTCGCTGAGTTCAGACCATTCGAAGCGTCCTCGGAGCCATCAGGGCGGCGCTTGCCGCGTGAAGTGTCTTGCGCAGGGTCTTGGAAGCGGACAAGGATTCCAGGCACGACAGCCAAGGACATCAGAAGCAAACCACGTCTTGACGATTGCATATTTCCTCCCCGGCGACGGTGTCGCTCCGGCGCGCTTGCCGTGCAACCCTGAGTGATATACTTTCCCTCCCATAGAACATGATGTCCAGCCCCCTCACCCATTTCTTCGGTTTCACGATAGCCAACATACTGCATCTTGCCGGCATTGTTGTCTTAGCGCTGATTTGCATTCGGTTGCTGCGGGGGACAACGAACAAATTCGTGCAGCCGGCCGCTACTCAAACAAAGGCTTCACAACAGCGGGAACTGCAAACACGAGCGCTGGCGGACAAGGCTTACGCTGCGGGAAGCAAAATTATCTGGGTTGCGGCGGTGCTGACAGCACTTCCCGAATTCGGCATCACGGCACTGCCCGGAGTGGTGATTACGGGCGTCGCGATATTAGGCTTCAGCATCGGCGCACGGGATACGGTCCGCGATGTCATCGCCGGTTTTCAAATCGTATTGGAAGACCAGTTTGTGGCTGGGGACACCATACAGGCGGGAGACACAACCGGCCGCGTGGAGCAGCTAACACTGCGACGGACAGTGGTGAGAGACGCACGCGGAGCACTTGTCTCGCTTTCGAATGGCGAAATGCGGATCGTCAGTAATCTGAGCCGCGACTGGTCGCAGGCATTTGTTGATATCGGCGTGACTGCGGGGGTCCCGCTAGAACGAACATTGCAAGCACTGGAGACCGCAGCGGCGGAGCTGCGTAGTGACGCAGCGTGGTCACAGGCGCTGGTGGATGGACCGCGCGTCCTAGGCTTGCAAGGATATGATCAGGCAGGGGCGACGCTGCGTTTGCAGGTACGCACGGCGCCGACGCGGCAGGATGAGGTATGCCGCGAATTGCGGAGACGCATTCAGATGGAGCTTCAGCGCCAAGGCATTGCGGTAGCGAACGCCAAGTTAGGCGGGCTGACGGGCGCGTAGGAGGGGAGTCAACACGCACGCGAGGAGGGCAACATGGCGCAAGTGAGCTATGAAGAAGTTAACCTGATGTTGCGGTTGTATGACATCAGGCGGGAGCCACGGCTGCGGCAAGCACGCGCATGGTTCGTAGAAAACTTTCACCCGAAGTCCGCGGAAGACATGATGGAGAAATACCCACAGGGGAGCGAAGAGAACACCTACATTCGCATGGTTATCAGCTATTGGGACATGGTGGCGGGCATTGTGAACCGCGGGCTGATCAATGACGAGCTATTTTTTGAGAGCAACGGAGAAATCTGGGTAGTGTGGGATCGCATGCGAACCATCGTGCCGGTCTGGCGAGCGGCGTTCAAGAACCCACGGCTGTTTGCAAATATTGAAGATACGTACAAGCGGCTCGAAACGTGGCGAGAGAAACATGCACCCGGATCAAGCGCGGCGATGCGCAACATGATGGCGCAGATAATGGCGAAGCCGAACGCGAGTTAAAATCGTGAAAAACTAACGCCATTCAGTGGAAGCCGTAACCTCCTGGCTGCTGGAATCAGAATATTAGAGGAGACGCTCGGCCGGCGTTTGCGAGGCAACGATTGCTTCGGTGCGCTCTTCGGGCTTGGCTAGCTTGACGCGATTTCGGCCTTCGGTCTTGGCCGCATAAAGGGCCGCGTCGACCTCATTAATCAACTCCTCGGCGGGCCGGTGCCCCCAATCGCAACTCAGAAGCACTCCCAAACTCATGGTGACCTCCAAAGGACCGGCATCAGTGTGCACCGGGCGCGTGCAGATACACTTGCGAATCTGCTCTGCGCGGCCAAGCGCCGAATCCGGCCGGCAATTATTGAGCACCGTCAGAAATTCCTCGCCGCCGTAGCGGCCCACAAAATCGTAAGAGCGTACGGACAGAAGCAAGCGGCGAGCGACTTCGCGCAGCACCTGGTCTCCCACCAAGTGGCCGTACGTGTCGTTTACGTCTTTGAAATGGTCGAGATCCCCGAGGATGATGGTTGTGCAGACGTTTTCGCGTTGCGAGCGAGTAAGCTCTCGTCCCAAGAGATCCAGGATTACGCCGCGGTTCCAGAGCGAGGTCAAGTCATCGTGGGTCGCTTTGAAACGCATCTGCTCTCGCGCCTCGACGAGACTGTCTTCCAAGTGCAAGATGCGTTCGCCCGTGCGCAAACGCGCTTTCAGCTCATCGGCAATGAAAGGCTTAACGAGGTAATCGTCAGCTCCGGATTCCAAACCGGCGACCACGTCTTCCTTCGATTCCCGGGAGGTGAGAAGGATCATGTAAACGTAACTTTGCTCGCGGCGTTTGCGTATTTCGCGGCAAACAGCGGGGCCATCGAATTCGGGCATCATCCAGTCAAGCAGAGCGAGGCGCGGCGCGTCAGGCCCGACGAGATGTTCGACGGCTTGGCGCCCATCGGCAACGGCGGTTACTTCGTAGCCAGCGCGCAGCAGGGTTTTCTCCAGCAGGCTGCGAGACAGTGCGTCGTCGTCAGCAATTAATATTTTCACGGGCGAGCCTCAGCCATGTAGCTTTCCATTTCCGGGAGTAGCCCGTGCACATCTCGTTCGAATGCAGCAAAAGCATCGCGCAATGAAGCGGTGTCGCCTGCCCGTGCGAGATCCTCAAGGCGGGCCGCGGAGGCCGAGGCCTTTGCTACAGCTAAATTCAAGAGCATGCCTTTGAGGGTGTGACTGATGCTTGCTATCTCGGCAGTGTCCATGGCAACCACAGCTTTGTCCAGAGACTGAACGTAGCGCGGGAACTCCTCTTTGAAAATCGACAGCAGGTCCCACAATAGTTCGCGATCATTGTCGACGCGGGCCAGCAACTCCGGAAGATTAACCCTAGATGCTCCGGCAAAATTCGTATCAATGGTCATGCACTCACCTTCATTTGTGATTTTCGATTTCGTAAGCCGGTCAATTTCAGCGCGCAAAATATCCACCTGAATGGGCTTGGAGACATAGCCATCCATTCCGGCGGCCAGGAACCGCTCTGCGTCTCCGGCCATGGCATGCGCGGTCATGGCGATGATGGGTGTGCGGTGACGGCCCTGTTCCCCCTTGCGAATCGCGCGGGTAGTGTCAATGCCGCTAAGCACCGGCATCTGAATGTCCATCAGGATCAAATCGAATTGCCTGGAGCGCAGAGTGTCTAGAGCTATCTGGCCGTTCACGGCGAGTGTTACGTCGTGGCCCATTTTCACTAGCATGCGAACGCCGAGTTTCTGGTTTACGGCATTGTCTTCCACCAGAAGCAGCGACAATTTTTTCGAAGTGGGCCGCAATACTGCCTGCGTCCCGCGTTGGAGTGTCGGAGCGCTCCTGCCGATAGCCTGACGGATGGTCTCGAGAAGTGCGGCGCGGCGTAGGGGCTTCGCGAGCTGCCGAAAAATTCCGATGCCCTTGAGGCGCTCCGCGTCGGCTACTCCGGACGAGGATAAGATCACAATGGCTGGCGGTCGCTCCACCGACGAACGGAAAATCCTCTCGGCCACCTCGTAGCCGTCCATTCCTGGCATGTTGCGATCCAGAAGTACTAGCGGGAATGGCTTACCTTGGATGGAGCTGTCAGCAAATGCTGCGAGTGCTTCGAACCCATCGGAGGCGAACACCGGCAACATGCCCCATTTGGGAAGCAGTTTGGCCAGTAGCCCGCGATTAACGGGGTTATCGTCGGCCACCAGTACGGATTTTCCGGTGAGGTCTGGATCGAGTAGCTGCCTGGGCGCGCCTTGGTCACCAATAACAGGCGCGAATTCTACATTGAAGGAAAATTCGCTGCCCTTTCCAGGCGTGCTGATCAAGCCCATTTCACCAGCCATCAGTTTCACGAGGCGCGCGGAGATGGAGAGACCTAAGCCGGTACCGCCAAATTCGCGAGTGGTGGAAGTGTCTGCCTGCGAAAAAGCCTCAAAGATTTTTTTGTGTTTATCGAGCGCGATGCCGATGCCGGTGTCCGAGACGGAAAACCGAATGGCAATTTTCGGGCTGTCAGAAGCTAGGCGCTGCGCCTTGACGATTATGTGGCCTTCACTGGTGAACTTGATCGCGTTGCCCGCGAGATTGATTAGGACTTGCCGAATCCGAGTGGGGTCACCAAGGACCAGATTGGGAATATCCCCTTCAATCGACCAGCTTAACTCGAGCCGCTTTTGCTGTGCGCGCACAGCTAAGGGGTGAAGAGCCTCCTCAATACAGTCGAGCAGAGAAAACGGCACGCACTCTAGCTCAAGGCGGCCGGCTTCGATTTTAGAGAAGTCCAGAATGTCGTTGATGATTGCGAGCAACGCGTCCGCGGAAGTCTTAACCATACCCAGGTAGTCGCGTTGGTCTGGGGTAAGCTCTGTGTCCAGGGCGAGCTCGGTCATTCCGATGATTCCGTTCATGGGGGTACGAATCTCGTGGCTCATGTTAGCGAGGAATTCGCTCTTCGTGCGGCTCGCCGCTTCCGCGGCGTCCTTCGCTTCGCGGAGCCGCTCGGCAGCCTCATATCTTTCCGTGACGTCTTGCACGACCCCTATGTAGCCGCGCGAGCCATCGCCAGTGGAGGAAATAGCTTGCGCGATCACGTTCACACGAACAGTGTTCCCTGCCTTACTGAGGTAGCGATAGTTACAGTCAAAAAGGCGCCGGGCCTGCGTTGCAGCTAGCCATTCGTCGAACACTCGGTCTCGATCTTGGGGATGCGTAACGGCCAACCAGCCTCTGCCCATGGCTTCCGCTGCAGACATCCCGGTCATTTCGATCCATTGTTCGTTCACATACAGGCAGTTTCCATGGCCATCGTCCATGAAAATGCCAATCGGCGCTGCGGCGCTGAGCGTCCGGAACAGCTCTTCACTCTCTTTAAGAGCTTTTTCGGCCTTAACACGCTTACTTATGTCGCTATAGAGCCCAAACTGGCCACGCAACACGCCGTCCACCAGGAAGGGCACACCGAAGGCTTCGACGTCGATCAAGTGACCATCTCTGTGCCGGCGTTGCACAATGGCATGGCACGATTCTCCGAGCCTGACCTGGCGAGAAAAAGAGCTCGCTTGATTTTGGAGATGCTCGGGCGCAATCAAGTCGTCGATAGACTTACCGATCATTTCGTCGTGCCCGTAACCGAACAGATCGCGGAATGCACGGTTGCTCAACTCAATTTGGCTTTGCGGGTTTTCGGCAACGATGGCGATGGGATTGGCTTCGATCAACGTGTGGAGATATGTGGATTGCTCGCGAAGCTGCTGCTCCGCTTTGCGGCGCTCAGTAACGTCCTGATAAAGCACCAGGAAACCGCAGACATCGCCGTCTTTGAGCAATGGCACGCCATGAATCTCGACGTCAACCAACTGGCCGTCCTTACGGCGGCGCTGCGCAGTTTTGTGTACCGTGTGTTTGGCCAGGAGCTCGGAGATGTTACTCTCGGCCTCGTTCCGAAGATCCCCGCCGGCAACCAGCTCGCGCGCGGACTGTCCGATCGTTTCCGTTTGCGAATAACGGAAGAGGCGTTCGAAGGCGGGATTTGCTAGCTCAGTACGCCCGTCCAGACCAACAACCATCAAAGCAATGGGGCTGCTGGTCACGAGTGTGTTGAGAAAGCTAGTGCGCTCCAGAAGAGATGCCTCGGCCCGGCGACGCTCTTCGACTTCATGCTCCAATTCGCTCGTGCGCGTGGCAACCCGGATCTCGAGCGTATTGTGAGCCTCGCTGAGGGCTGCGTCGCGCCGACCGATCTCGTCGAGCATGTGATTGAAGTGGGTGCTGAGTTGGCTTAGTTCCTTTCCAACGAGGGGTGGAGCACGCAGCGAGTAATTCTGTTCCGTGGCGACCACATGAGCAATCTCCGCCAATTTAATGATTGGCTCCGAGATAGAGCGCTGAAGGGTTGCAGTGAGGAAGTACACGATGAGCAGGTTGGCGCAGGCGAAAGTACCGATTAACTGTAGCGAGTGCTGTAGACGGTCATGAACGTCGGTAAGGTCTTTGTTCAGGTAGAGAGAACCAATTTGCCTCTGGTCAAGAAGAACTGCAGAGGAGAGCCTCAGCCCATCTTGTCCCCATGTCATGCCTGCCAGCAGGGCTGGAGGAATTCTCACTTTGCCGTTTAGGTCCGCGCGAATGTAGGAAGCGAAAAAGGCGCCATCGGATCGGTATAGGACGCCCATACGAATGTGGGGACGCGTACGAAGGGCTTCGAGCAGCTTTGCTCCACTGGCTGCGTCGTCAAAGGCCAATGCGGCGACGGCATTGATGCCTACGAAATCGGCGAGAGACTGAAGTTCTTCTATTTTCTGCCGGTGATCCTCGCGCAGTTCATAAATCAGGTAACCGGCGCAGCCCAGCAGCACACCAATTCCGCTGGTCAGCATGGTCAAGAGCAGAAGCCTTTGGCGAATCGACATTTGGTTGAGGAATTGGAAGGTCATGTCAGCCCTTCGCGGCCTCGGTCTTACCCAGCACGTGCCGCGCTAGAGCCAACAAGCGCGAGCTTATTTTTAAATGCGCGGCGTCGGCGGCGATGAGGTTCACCTCGAACTGCAGTGTTTCATGCTCAAAGGAAAAGCTGATGGCCCCACCGGCGCTCAAGAAACTCTCGGTTTCACCGACAGTAAGCACGCCAGAACCTTCGAGCAATTGGAGAAGCTTCGCGCAGCGTTTGGACTCCGAGCGGCTAATGAAAACGATGTGGCAGTTGCGCAGTTCCTCGTCCTTGCGCACCCAGCGCACCTCGACGCGCCTGCCATGCGGCGATGCTCCGCGAGCCAATTCAGCGAGTGACGTGCCGAACGAGAAGTCCCCGCGTACACAAATATGAAAGGGAGATTGCACCGAGGTAAACGCGCTCTCCGGCCAGTCGACGAAGCTAGGTAAGGTCGCCAAGAAGTTCGCCTTGCTACGGTATTCCGCTGCCTTGGATTCCTGGGGGCAAACGGGTAGCGCCGCACAAACGAGTAGGCAAGCGGCCGCCCCGACTAGCATGACGCGATGCGCGACCGCCTTGCGACGGCACCCTGCGGCACGTGGAGGAGGGAAAACGCGATGAGATGCGCGGGACACAGTTCGCCTAGCTAGCTGTGGCAAGTGCAAGGCCACTCGGCGATGCAACTTGGAATCTAAGTCATTGAAAGCAGAAGTCTTACGGTCGAGTGCCCACGAACTCCGCGCCAGAGATTTCCAATATCGAACGGCTTCAGACATTCGGTTCATTGTGAAACAGACACAGCGCGTGGAGGTTCCTGCGATGCCTTCCCCGTTTGGGTCTGATCGCGAACTCCAAAGCACCCAAGTTCAGAAAACTCGGGTACACGCTCATCGCCTTTTCCGTTACAGCCTCCGCTGTATTGTTGAAATGGCGGTCCAGATTTATACCTCAGTAGCGATGCATCTCTCGGCCAATGTCCTCTGAAGTCGTGCTCGCACGTTAGCTGTAAAAGCAGAACAACGACCCGGGCACGTAATCAAGCGATTCTGAATCCAAAGGAGCGTTTCCGCATGGAAACCCAAGCGATTCCCGAACGTACATTAGTTGCCAAGGCGCAAGCGGGCAACGAAGAAGCTTTCACCGAACTGGTGCGGAGACACTCCGGCCAAATCTATGGACTGTCGCTTAACATGCTGCGGAACCGAGAGGATGCGGAAGACAATCTGCAGAACGTTTTGGTCAAGGCATTTCATAACATCGGCCGGTTTGAAGGAAACTCCCAGTTCTCGACATGGCTGGTCCGCATAACCATCAACGAGGCACTGATGAAGCTGCGCAAGCGAAATTCGGAGCGTATCTCCGATTACCATGACGCTAACGCTTCAGAAGACGAGCCCCGGTCCTTCCCCGAGATTGAAGACACCCGGCAAGATCCTGAACGCGAGTACATGAGCAAAGAACTGACGCGCAAGGTGTTTCGCGGCCTAAATCCGTCGCTGCAAGACACGTTCATACTTCAGAAAGCGGAAGGATGGACGAACCGCGAGTTGGCAGAGGCCCTTGGAATCACCGTTTCGACAGTTAAATCACGAGTGTTCCGTGCTCGGGTGAGATTGCGCCAACAGCTGGTGGCCTTGACGCAACCGGACCAAGTCGCTTTGCAAGGATGACTTGCGAGCCGCGCCTTAAAGGTCTCTCGCATCTGTTGATTTTCTTTGTATCACCGGCCTTGTTCTCGTACCACCGCGCCTGCTGCCTCACTAGAAGCTCCTGCGGCTGTTGATTAGAAATGCGCATGCTAAAAACAAGAGCCAGCTTGGAAGTTCTCACCTCCAAACTGGCTGCTCACTTCAGAGGGGTTGCGATCCCGATCAGCTCGTCGAAGTGGCTTTCTGGCCTTTCACTTCGATTTCATTGACCACTTGCTTTACGTTCGGTACGGAGGCGGCGAGTTTTTCTACTTGCTCGCGTTTTGCCTGCGAAGGTACGTCGCCGGTTAGGGTCACGACGCCATTCTTGACGTCGTACTTAACATTTTTCTTCAGGCGGTGCTTAACCAGCGTGGCGTCCAGATTCTTTTCAATGGCCTTATCGAGGTCTGAATCGACGGCCTTGGCTTCGCTCTCATTTCCCGGCGGGCGGACCGAGATTTGATCCGCAACGACCAGGCTGGGTGCATTCGATTTAGCGATGGATTCCGCCTGCTGTTTGTCGCTCTCCGTGGGAACACTGCCCGTCAGGGTCACCACGCCTTTATCGCGGTCTTCACTGACGCTCACGTCTTTAAAGCCGGCTTGGTCCAGAGACTTGCGGATATTATCCGTCACGTCGGGGGATTTATCGCTCGAACATCCTGACAGCATTCCAGCGAGAAGCAGCGGGAATACTGACAAAATCATCCTTTTTGCTTTCATGTCTCTCCTTTATTTATCCCGCCTGTAGAAACAACGCGGGCCGACGAATCGCCTATGGATCCGACGCATAGACACTGTGCCGGGGCATGGACGACGGCTCAATCAGGCGTAGTACCTAAAAATTCGCGGGAGGGTTAGGTAAGGACATTGCGAAGGGAACGAAAGAGCAGGATAGTTCAACGAGAATTCTCTCCGTTCTACGTGGTCATCCCCATGTCAGCGCTGCGGAAATACGGGCAAACTCTTTGGGTGGAAGGCATGCGCATCCCGCCGCGTGTTCAGGTCACATAATGATGTTGATTTCCAGCACTATCCCCAATCCAACTACTCCCGATCCAGTTCCGGATCCCGCGCCAAAACCTCCAAGGCCCGAGGAACCAGTCCCACAGCCGCCGAGCCCGGAGATCCCGCCGCGCGATCCGACGTCCCCGAACGCGCCGACGCCGAACCCAGATCTACCTCCAATGCCAGGTACGCCGCCGCTCAAGCTCTAGGTTTTTTTATTGTCCGCGAGAGTAGTGGCGCCGCTGGCGGTTCCTGGCCGCTTTGGCGGCTGCTTTGCGACGGCCTGTCGAGCCGCGTTTGCGCGCGCTTCTTTTAGCCTGCCTGGAGATGGCGGAATGAGATGCAGAGCTTCTGCTCTCCCGGCGCAAAGCGTTGGAAACGGCACGGGAACGCTTTATAGACTTATTCTTGGTCTTACTGCTGCGGCCTGCGCTCAAATCTCGGGCGGCTTGGCGACGCGTCTTACGGGAGGTCTGGCTCTGCTTCGGCGGCGGCAGCTTGACTCCAGCGCGGCGGGCTTTCGATAAACCAATCGCAATCGCTTGCTGAGGGGAGCGCGCGCCATGCTTGCCTTCGCGCACGTGCTCAAATTCCTCTCGGACAAACTCACCCGCCTGTGTCGAGGGAGCTTTACCCTCTTGCGCGTCGCGCCGTGCGCGTTGGATTACTTCTTTCTCTGGCATCGAGATTTCCTTTCAAACCCCAAATGCGGGCGATCAATCGAGCCGAGCGGCTACTGAATCAAGCGCATTCTTTCCGGTGCGCAAGACTTTTGTGACACGATCCTCGCTCTTATCCAGGACGTCTTGAACCTGATACACCCAACGGCGTCCTTTGCGACGGATTCGCTTCAATCTGTCTTCGGCGCTCTCCGCCAGCCACTCGCGAGCGTCCTCGCCCGAAACTGGAGCAAAAAGTAAACCTATCCCAATGCCGATTCCGAGCCCGGCCATAAAAACTGTGATGGTACCTCGTCCGTTATTCACCGGCGTCCTCCTAAGGGAATATTGTGGCTGGGAAAAGTGTCAAGCCATAGGGGATGGCCTGTAGGGCGGGTTACCAAGAGAAGGTAGTGCGGCTTGCGGTGGACAAGCGCTAATTCGCGGGATGCGACTCTTCCAGGATGGCTCGTTGGGCAAAGTCCTGATCGATACCCGGACTCACGTACGTTCCATCGCCAGCTAACACGTTCAGCGCCCGCACCAGCTCGTGCTCGGCATCCGACTTCAAAACGTAGCCGCGGGCCCCTGCCCGGAAAGCGCTGCGCACCAGTTCTGTGGACGAATGCAACGTGAGCAGAAGAATCTTGGTGTTCGGGAGAATGTTGCGGATAATGCGCGTGGCTTCCAGACCGTTGAGCCCAGGCATGGAAACATCCATGATGATAATTTCGGGCTTTAGAGTTTCTGCGAGCCTAATGGCTTCCTGACCATCCTCGGCCTCGCCGCAAAGCTCCCACTCAGGAAACGCGTGAAGAATCCCCTGAACGCCGCGACGAATCACTGCGTGATCGTCTACAACAATCACTCGTGGCATGGCCCCTCCCTTAAAGATTGATGGGAGGGGGGAGTGACATCTAAACCTTTGGACGGAGCTAGTTTAAGAAGATAACCGAACGCACTTACGCCATTCATCAGGCCTCGATGATCTGATTTCTTACCGCGTACCTCACCAGCTCACTGACTGAGTGCAGTTCGAGCTTACGCATGATGTTAGCGCGATGGGTTTCCGCGGTTTTTACGCTGATGCCAAGAGCCACTGCGACTTCCTTGCTGCTCTTCCCTTCGGCAAGTAATTGAACGATTTCGCGTTCACGGGAAGTGAGGCGGCTACGCAGAATAGCCATGTGGTCTGGAACCGTATTTTGCTTGCAAAACCCGTCGAGCAACATGTCCGCGGCTCGCGAGGTGAAAAAAGAGCGATGATTGCCAAGCGCCTCGACAGCTGCGACCAAGTCTCGGTCGGCATCCGATTTCATGATGTAGGCGCGCACGCCGGCTTCCACAATGTCGCGAACGAGCTGGTCGGAGAAGTGCAACGTCAGAATGACAATCTCCGTCTTGGGTAGGCTCTTGCGGATGCGACGGGCAGCCTCCAAGCCGTTTAGCTCGGGCATGCTAATGTCCATTACGACGACGTCCGGTTTGAGCTGCTCAGCCAAGGTCACGGCTTCGCGTCCGGTCTTAGCCTCGGCGACAACGTCCCAGCCGTGGTGCGCGGTCAATAATTGCTTGAGCCCGCGTCGAATAATGTCGTGATCGTCTGCAACTAGGATACGCAGGGTAGTTACCTCATGTGGAGATTCGCGAGGCCCTAGGACCCCGGAAAAGCTTGCAAGTAATTGATATTAGGTCCCCCCTTAGATTGACATACCATTTTCCCTGTATTTTGAATAAGGCGAGACCTAACAGCTTGTTAGTACATCTATGGAGTCGCTCCAAATGACCATCGAAGTGAAAGAACACATTGATTCTGGGGCTACTGCTACACGATTGAACGGATTGTTAGCGTTCGTGTTGCGGCATTCAATGGAACAGAGGACAGTGTCTTCATCTGCTCCGCTGGAACTGACCTAATCCTGACTTTATTGGGTGCTGACCTTGGTCATCTCCCCTTTTAAGTCGGATATGCCGCTGCGTCATCACCGGCGCTCCTTCGACAATTCCGATGAACAACCATACAGTTGACGCCTCGCGCGACCGCCTGCTCGGACGGATTACAGCCTTGCTCTGGGTCGTTGTGATCGCTCTGGCGGTCACGTTTTTCTACTTCGCAAGTTCATTTTGGATCACGCTCCTGCTAGCCGGTTTCCTGGCCATTCTCGTCGAGCCCTTGGTGGCACTTCTGGAGCGTCTGCATCTTCCCCGCTCGGCTTCGGCGGCTCTGATAATCGTGTTTGGAATGGTTCTAGTAAGTGCAGCAGTCTATGCCTTTTATAACAAAGCGGCAGATTTCGTCGATACCCTACCGCAATATACCAGCAAGATCCGCAAGGCAATCGATCCGGCCATAAAAAGACTCGAGAGGATGCAAGAGAGTGCCAAAGACCTGAACCCGGCGCCGGCGCGGAAGAAAGTTCCCGAAATCAGGGTTAGCGAGCCGCCTAGTTGGCCTTCCTACTTGGCCAGGGGCGTTGGCTCGGTCGCCGGCGCTATGGTAATTGCCGCGGTGGTTCCGTTCTTGATGTTTTTTATGCTTGTGCGCAAGGACCACATTTACTCGTGGCTTTGCGCAACGTTCGGGCGCGTTACGAACATACCCGGATTTGTGGAGCAGGTTACCGGAATGATTCGTGGATTTGCTGGCGGAAACCTCGTAGTGGGCTCCATTATGGCGGTCGTTACCGTTGGAGTATTGCTGGCGATTGGGATGCAAGGGGCCGTGGCGTTGGGAATCGCGAGCGGGTTACTCAACTTGATACCATTCCTGGGCTTTATATTAGCGAGCGCTGTTCCCTTGCTCGCGGCGACGCTCCAATTCAGCAGTGCCGGACCGTTTGTAATAATCGCGCTCACGGCCGGCTTATTGCACTTGATTTCAAATAACCTGCTGATACCTAAATTCATCGGTTCGCGTGTGAACATCGGCCCGGTGGCGGCGACAGTAGGCATGTTGTTTTGGAGCTGGGTTTGGGGCGGGGTCGGATTGCTGCTTGCGATACCATTAACGGCGTTTGTAAAGTTGGTGGCTGAGACTCATCCTGCGCTGGCTCCTGTTGCTAATCTCCTCGCGGAAAAACCACGTCCGATGCCGCGCTGGGCCGAAGCGGGCCAGAGTGTAGCGCGAGCGATTCCGCTGCTGCGCGAACGTTTTCGCGTCCGCCACAAGCAGTAAGGCGCTGCTGCTTTCGATTGAATATATTCGATTTTCCTTCCTCTTGGCGAACTGCGCTCATTTCGGGGAACCATTACACAACTATTACAAAGGCCCGCGAATGCTCGTGCTACGGTAATAGCAGATGAGATGAGCGTGTTGTGAGGACACTGGGACCCATGAGCATCTTCAAAACAGACCGAACATTTCAGCAACCCCTGAATTGGACTACCACGTTTTTCATGTTGGCTTTCCACGTGGGCGCAGTCGCTGCCCTCTTCATGTTTAGCTGGAAAAACCTGGCCCTCGCGGCTTTTCTTTGGTGGCTAACGGGAAGCATGGGAATCGGCATGGCTTATCACCGGCTGCTGACCCATCGCGGATACAAGACGCCGAGGTGGCTGGAATACTGGATGGCGATCTGCGGAACGATGGCACTCGAAGGTGGCCCTATTGCCTGGGTTGCAACTCACCGCATCCATCATCAGAACACCGACAAAGAGGGCGATCCCCATTCTCCCAATGACGGTGGCTTGTGGGCGCACATGGGCTGGATCATCACCGGCCAAGCAATGCATCAGAATACTGCTGAGTTGCTGCCCTATGTTCCGGACCTGCGGAAGCAAAAGTTTTATATGTGGATCAGCAAGTACCACTGGGTTCCGTTGGCGGGACTCGGGCTTATTCTTTTTGCGCTCGGCGGCTGGCCCAGCGTTATGTGGGGCGTGTTTTTGCGGACGGTTGTCGGACTGCACGCCACCTGGCTGGTCAATTCCGCCACGCATATGTGGGGTTCGCGCCGGTTTCTCACTTCGGACACTTCGACCAACAGTTTCTGGGTTGCGATTTTGACCTTTGGTGAAGGCTGGCACAACAATCACCACGCTGCGCCGCAAGCGGCTAAGCATGGGCTCACCTGGTATGAAATTGACGTGAACTGGTACGGAATCGCGGCGCTAAAGGCACTCGGCCTTGCATGGGACATCAAGCTGCCGAAGCCGCATTCAGCCTCCGGACCGGCGAAGCCCGTGGAGTCGCCCAACCTAGCGCCCGATCCGCTTATCGCGCCCGATGTGGTGACTGAAGAAGAAACCCTGGTGCCCAGCTCAGCTGGAGATTGAGCCCAGAGCCTCCTCATCGTATAGTGCAGCGCTCCCTTCGAATGAATTAAACTAGCGGCAATGCGTATTACCAGACGCACAAAAGCCATTGCGTTTTTCATCACGCTCGGCGCTATCCTTGTTGCCCTTGCGATTTTCCTGAACATTACATGGATTGTGTTCCACTGGCGGCAAGTCGTGCCGCTGGTTTTAGGCATCATCTTCTTTGGTGTGATCATCGCCGGGCTCGTGGTAAACACAATATTCATCGTGCGCGAGATACGGCGAAATGAGCGACAAGACAGCTTCCTTAATGCAGTGACCCACGAACTGAAGACACCCATCACGTCGATACGCTTGTATCTCGAGACCCTACAGAGCCGTCCGCTTGACGAAGCGAAGCGGCGGGACTTTTATCGCATCATGCTCGAAGACGCGGATCGCCTCCTCGGCACGGTCGAGCAGGTGCTGAAAGCTGGAGAGGCGCGCCACGCCAGCCGGCGGCGGAATTGGCAAGAAGTCGACTTTGCCGAGCTCGCACGCAACGCCTTGGAACTCGCCCGCCTGCGTCACAATCTCAAGCCAGAGGCGCTTCGCTTCGGTGCCGAGCCGCCGGAGGACCTGGTGGTGATGGGCAATCCCGAGGAATTGCGCACCGCAGTCTTCAATCTTCTCGACAATGCCATTAAGTACTCCGGAGAGAGCAAGAACATTGTGGTTGATGTGCGCACGCCAAACATCGACAGCATCTTTTTCAGCGTACGCGATCAGGGAATCGGAATCCCTCACGTTGAACTGAAGCGCATCTTTAATCGCTTTTATCGCATCGAGAGCTCTGCGACTGGCAAGGTGAAGGGCACGGGCCTTGGGCTCTTTATCGTACGTTCTGTAGTGCGCCGTTACGGCGGCGATGCGTATGCGGAAAGCCAGGGAGAAGGATTGGGCAGCACATTTACTATTCGCCTGCCGCGGGTGTATCGCGCGTGAGCCGGGTCTTGGTGGTCGAAGACGAAACACACCTTGCGCAAGGGCTCCGCTTTAACCTGGAAGCGGAAGGCCATTCCGTACACGTCACCGACAAAGGCGAGGAAGCTCTAACACTGCTGCTGAAGAAGAAGGAAGCTTTCGACGCCCTGATACTCGACGTCATGCTCCCGGGGAAAGATGGCTTCACCGTCGCACGTGAATTGCGGGAGGCCCAAAACTACATACCCTTGCTGATGTTGACCGCACGCACTCGGCCGGAGGATGTCCTTCAAGGGTTCGAGTCCGGTGCCGACGACTATCTCCCAAAGCCATTTGACCTCGCCATCTTGTTAGCGCGGGTCGAGAGTCTGCTACGCCGCAAAAACTGGCTGCGCGCCTCGAGTGCGGAACACGTGGAGACCGCGCCAGCGCCTACGGACGTGTTCCAGTTCGACGATCGAACTGTTGATTTCGGGAACCTGCAACTGCGCGGCGGAGGGCAAGTGTTTCAACTGACGTTGATGGAAGCGGAGCTTCTGCGCTACTTGATACGCAACAGTGGCAAGCCGGTTTCTCGCAAATCCATCCTGCAAAATGTCTGGAACCTTCATGAAGATACGGATACGCGCGCCATCGACAATTTCATCGTGCGACTTCGCCGATACATCGAACGCGAACCCACTAAGCCACGCCATCTCATAACGGTTCGGGGCCTGGGATACCAATTCGTGCCGAATCCCAAAGCCCCGAAGTGAGTGCGATCTGAATCAGGCGTTTGCAAACTGATCTAAGCGGGCAGTCTCTAGAAGGCGGACTGTCGGCGTGAGGTTGCCTTAGGTATGACTGGGGCTCGGAGGAAAATGCTGAAACATTTTCTGCACGTTCTTGTCGAGGATTTTGATGTTCTTATCGGGCTTGCTGGCAAGCGTATCGCTGGCAGCGCCGCGCCAAATCAGATTTTTTGTCTGGCCATCAATCACGTCGATGATGAGCGTTCCGACCTTATAGGTGTCAACGTTCGTTGTTGACATTCCGAACCCTCCCCCAAATCGCCGGCCTCCACCAAAGTTGTCGTAAAAAGTGTTCAACTGCTCCTGGTTGTGGATTGCGTCGCGCGCGGTCACCACTACATCTCCGCCGGAGGGAACTTGCGTCCAACCTTTGGCCGCGAGTTGGCCGTCTACCGCTTGTTTTACGCGATCATCCCACAGGCTATCGGGTGTCTTGACGTTGCCCCAGGAATACGTCTTGTAATGGGCGAAGTCCACCTTGCGATCATAATCCGTGGTGATGTGCGCCCCCGCAGTGGCGGACGTGACTACGAGTGCTGCTACCAAAAGTGCTAATCGGCTCCGAACTTTCATAACATCCTCCTCTTACCTTCGATCCTTCGTTCGCTCATTCACCGGCCCCTTCACCCAGTCCGAAACGACTGGGTGAAGGAAATGCAACACCATGCTGGGAATGCTATTAGTCGCCAGACTCGGCAGTGTCCTTCGCGAAAACAGTCTGCTGCCTGTCTTGCGCTAGTTGCTTCTCTTCTTGCGTGGGATAAACGAACTCATTGCCAATTGTCTCTCCGGGATAAAACCACTTCAGAAGAGCTTCCGGTCTTCCAGCTCCCTGTTCGGCAAAAGTAACGACAGACTTGCCGCTTGGCTCGCGACGTTGTGTGGAAATAGCCATGAGAGTGGCATACAAAGCCGTTCCATCTGAATTGAAGACCTGCACGATGTGCCGGTCACTGGTGTTGTTGGCCAATTTGAATAGATAGGTTCCGGCAGGGAGCACCTGGCCTGGGATCTGGACGGGCTGACTAAACGTAAGTTTGGTAGTCAAGTCATACTCGTCAGCATGAGCAGCGACCTCGAAAAACAGAACTGTTGCAATGATCAAACCAATAAGAAAGTAAGCTTTGTTAGTTTTCATTTGTTTTTTCCTCCTTACTTCGGGTGAGTGTAAAGGCACAGCAATGGCCAAAACCGAAACACGTAAGCGCGTCGCGTAAACCTCTTGTTTCTGGGAAGTTAACAAGCGCATGCGGCACGAGCGGATTTTGTGTGTCAACTGTCGAATCGTCGGAAGTCCAACCTTCTGTACACGACAGTTTTCGCACTCAACAAACGGTTGGTGGGCTTGCCGTCAGACGTACCTATTATTTGCGGATTCGAATCTAAATATAGGTGAGTCATACTCAAGAATGAATGTGATAGAGCTGCGTGACAAACTGCTAACCGAGAGCGAAGCGCGCGAATACCGCACTTTGCTAGAGGTCTCGCGAGCTATTGGATCTCACACGACGCTCGCTGATTTTTTTCATGCTCTCGTCAAAGGTCTCCAACCTCTTGTTGATTTTGATTTTCTCGCCGTCTCGCTTTTTGACCCAGAACGCAACGTAATGCGGGTCCATGCGCTTGATAGCTCCACTGACTCCCCCATCAAACCGGGCATGGAACTCTCGATGGAAGAATCCATAGCGGCGGTCGTCTGGCGAACGCAGCAGCCACTGATCATTTCCGATACGGAGCGTGAGACGCGCTTCAACTCCGCTATCAAATTGATTCGAGAACACGGAGTTCGATCGAGTTGTCTAGTGCCGCTGACTACGGCGTGGCGGCCCCTCGGCGCTTTGCATTTCGGCGCTAACCGAGCGGAAGCCTACACGGAAGAGGATCTCGACATCCTGCAGCTCCTTGCCAAGCAAGTGGCTGTAGCGGTGGAGAATGCATTGAATTATGAATCCATTCTCGCGCTTCACCGAGAACTCTCGCAGGAACGTGACCGGCTGAAGCTTCTACTAGACTTGAATAATGCGGTGGTTTCGAATCTAGATCTAACTCAGCTGTTTGAAGCGATACCCATGAGCGTTCGCCGTGCTATGCAATGTGACGCCGTATGCTTGTCATTGCCCGAAAAAGAAAAGTCAGAGCTGCGGATCCAAGGGCTGGACTTCCCCGAGGGACGCGGCTTCATGGTTAATGAAATGGTGCTGCCGATCGCCGACACAAGCCCCGGTCGCGCCTTCGAAAGTGGGAAGCCCTTCTGCTGGGGCAGTCCGCCATCCGACCTCGCCCCAGTCGCCTCACAAACGAACGCCGATGAAGCATTCCAGTCCGGCTGCTTTCTTCCGATCGTTCGTGGAGACCGCAAACTAGGTGTGTTGCATCTTCTTGATCGCCGCGAGAATGCCTTCAGTGTTCAAGACGTCGGCTTTTTGGGGCAAGTGGCAAACCAAGTCGCAATCGCGCTCGAAAATGCGCTTGAATATCGCAATGTGAATGAATCGCGGCGGCAGCTTGCGGAGGAACGTCTTTACCTTCTCGATGAAATCGGCTCTGAGCACAGATTTCAGGAGGTTGTCGGCTCCAGTGCCGCCCTCAAACGAGCATTGAAACAGGTGGAAACCGTTGCACCCACTGGTTCCACGGTACTGATTTACGGCGAAACCGGGACCGGAAAGGAGATGATTGCTCGCGCCGTCCATAAACTGAGCCCGAGGAAAGATCACACATTTGTGAAGCTGAACTGCGCTGCGATTCCTCTGGGATTGCTGGAGAGCGAACTTTTCGGGCATGAGAAAGGAGCATTTACCGGCGCGATAGAACGCAGAGTCGGACGTTTCGAGCTTGCGAATGGAGGCACGCTTTTTCTCGATGAAATAGGGGATATCCCCCTGGAGCTTCAATCGAAGCTGCTGCGTGTGCTGCAAGAACAGGAGTTCGAAAGGCTGGGGAGCACCCGGTCGATCAAGGTGGACGTACGGATCGTCGCGGCGACGCACCGAAACTTAGAGAAGATGGTCCAAGAAGGGCAGTTTCGCGCTGATCTGTTTTATCGGCTAAATGTATTTCCAGTCATGCTGCCGCCACTTCGCGAGCGGCGAGCGGACATTCCTGACTTGGTGCGCTTCTTCGCTGAGAAGTATGCGAAACAAATGAACAAGCCCATCGAAACCATCCCCTCTGATGCCATGCATGCGTTGACGAAATATGAGTGGCCGGGAAACATTCGCGAACTCCAAAATTTCATCGAGCGTGCCGTAATTCTCTCCAAAGGGACTGTGCTTCAACCTCCCATCTCTGAACTGAAAGTCGCGCCTGCCCAGGCCGCTTCCACGGCAAGCGCAGCGAGGACGACAAATTCATTGGATGATGCGCAGCGCGAGCATATCGTGCAAGTGTTGCGCGAAGCCCACTGGGTGCTCGGCGGATCGAATGGTGCCGCCGCACGGATGGGAATACCTCGGACCACTCTGATCTACAAAATGCGCAGGCTTGGAATCCACCCGCGACAAAGTGACCAAAGACCCTAGCTGCGGTCGATACGCCGACGCGTTGCACTTCGACATTCCCACACGTTCCTCGTTGTCGCTTCCAGCATTTCTTCTTTCTTCAAGCATTTGCGCGACTCGACTCGTCAGTTGAGTGTGGCACGCGACGTGCTCCATCACACGAGTGAGTGAAAAGGTTCAAGCGTCAATGAATCTGTTAGCGCGCGTGAACAGGCAGGAGAGGGAGAGCAGTGCTGAGGATCACCATAACCGATTTTCCTGACGAGCAGAGATGGTTTCTCGAGGGTCGCCTGGTCGGCCCGTGGGCTGCCGAGCTGATTTCAACTTGGAGAGAAACGCGCCGCGACGGTGACGCGCGCAGATGCATTATTGAGTTAAACGATGTGACGTTTATCGACCGGAGTGGCGAAGCCGTTCTGGCGGAAATCACGTGTGAGGGGGCAGAGCTCATTGGCGGCGGCGTATACACGAAACAAAAACTAGGGGAGCTCCGCAACTACTCCAAGCGAAGTCCTGTGAATAAAGCAAAGGAATAAACACTCCGGCAATGTTGGACCAAAGCTAGATTCGGAGGCGCGGGTGGGATTCGGACCACGGATCAGTTTTGCAGCAGCGGTCAAGAAGTAAGTAGCTTATTTTCCTGGGCAATTTGATGTAGCGTCATCCTGTCGCTTGATCCGCCAGATTGCGTTTGAGACTATCGCGATCCAGCTCGTTTTCCCAACGCGCCACAACCAGCGTAGCAACAGCGTTGCCAGTCATGTTGACGACAGCGCGGCACATGCTCAGAAAGCGGTCAATGCCAAGAATCAGCGCCATTCCGGCGACGGGTATGGTTGGGATGACCATCATGGTAGCTACCAGCGCGATGAAGGCCGCTCCTTGCACTCCGCTTGCGCCTTTCGAGGTAAGCAGGGCGACGCCTAGGATTGTGAATTGCTGTAAAAGCGTTAAATGGGTGTTGGTAGCTTGGGCCACAAACAATGCGGCGAGAGTCATGTAGAGGCTCGTGCCGTCAGCGTTGAAGGTGTAACCCGTTGGGACGACCAGACCGACGAGGGCTTTGGAGCAACCGAGCCTTTCGAGTTTGGCCATTAGAGCGGGCAGGGCGGGTTCCGAAGAGCTCGTGGCCAGTACAAGAAGAATTTCTTCGCGAAGATACCAGAGGAAGCGGAAGATTCCGAATCCTGCGATGCGCGCGATTCCTCCGAGCACGACGATGACGAAGAGTAGCGATGTGATGTAGAGCGTAACCATCAATTTGACGAGAGGACCCAGGGACGACAGACCGTACTTGCCAACGGTGAACGCCATGGCTCCGAAGGCTCCGATGGGAGCGAAGCGCATTAAGATCGCCACCACACCGAACACGGCGCGGGTGAGGGCCTCCAAAAAGTCGATGAGAGGTTTGCAGCGCGGACCCGCGAGCGACAACGCGAAACCGAACAGAAGAGAGACGAACAAGACCTGCAGGATGTCTCCCCTGGTAAACGCGTCGACAACGGTGGTCGGAATGATGTGGACGAGAAATTCGGTCACTTTTTGGGCTTTGGCTTGGCCGGCATATTCCGCGACAGCCCTAGCGTCCAGCGTAGCGGGATCGGCATTGAAACCGCTGCCTGGATGTACAACATTACCGACGGCGAGTCCTATGAGCAGCGCGATTGTCGAGACTACTTCGAAATAGAGTAGAGCTTTCCCGCCGACGCGGCCGACTTTTTTCATGTCTTCCATGCCGGCAATTCCGGTGACCAGGGTGCAAAAGATCACCAGCGTGATGATCATGGTAATTAAGCGGATGAAAGCATCGCCGAGCGGCTTCATGGCGACGGCCGTAGCTGGGCTGACGTAGCCAAGGATGATGGCAATGGCGACGCCGGCCAGCACTTGGAAGGAAAGTCCGGTATAGAAGGGCTTCTTGCGCTCCAAAGTTGTCGGAGATTCGGTGACGGGGGGGGCCAGCATCGATTCGATCAACTCCTTTGGAGGACCGGCCGGAGCTCGTGGACATCGCGCAGAGTTTCCAGGGCCATCAGCTTGCCGATGAGCTTTGAGCACACCTCGGTTCCGAGTACAGGAGCGATGAGATCGCGAGCTTTGTCCATAACCTCTTCGCGAGTCATAGGATTTTCCGCAGTGCCGCGAACGTCGCGAACCCATTCAGTAAGTTGCGTGCCATCGGCAAGAGTCAATTCAACTATGGCTTCGCGTTTTGGGCGACGCGCGTCAATGCGTGGATCGGCGAGGACTTCTACTTTGGCGCGCTGGCGAAGTACGGCGGGATCCTTCATCCGGGCTCGATCGTGGACCGAGCGGAACGTGACCGTCTTGTCGAGGAGCATGATGGCAACCATGTGCTGCAGGCAGATGTCGGGCATGTCGCGATTGCTGACGGTGTTTGCTTCGTCGCTCGCGATCCGGACGACAACTTTACTTACATCGTCGGCGGAGAACGAGCGCTGCTTGAAGAAACCGGCGAGAGCGTCGAGCGGCGCCTGAATTGGCGAGCCTACGGTCCATTTCTTTATGTTGGTTCGGGCGATCTCGTAGCGCTCGCCGAGCCTGTCCACCAAGACGGTGGGATCGGCCTTGATGGTGCCATTTTCCCGAGGGGCAAAAGCCTCAAAAAAGTTATCCGGACCAGAAAAGACATCTTGCACACCGCTCCAGCCAGACTGAATCAGTGAAGCCGCCAAGACTGCGCCAGCGGCGGGCTTTCCGGCAAAGAGGAATGCCTTCTCCATGTGTTCGGCATCGCGAGACCAGGCGCCGATTCCTGACGTTTGCTGCGCCGTGTAGTCGAGCAGCAAGCGCATCTTTTCCGGATTCAGACTGGCGGCACAACCAGCTGCGGCCCCGGCTCCGAAAACTGCGGCGGTGCCGTGCGTACTGCGGTGAGTTGCTGCCTGGTAGGCGGGTCCGCCCATGCTCATCGTGATGCGCGAGCCCAGGTCATATCCGAGAGCGACCGCGCGTATGAGGTGCACGCCGGTGATCGCAAACTGCTCGCCGGCGGCAAAACCCGCCGGAACAACGGAAACTCCAGGATGCGAGCGGGAAGGACCATGCGAGTCGTCGGTTTCATCCGAATGCGCGAGCACGCCGTTGGCGAATGCGGCCTCAATTGGGCCGCACACAATGTTAGACGCTACAACGGTGGCAATCTCCTTGCCGCCATAGCCGCGGGCAAACTCGATGGCAGCGCGTCCAGGAGGCAAGCTGGAGCCGGAAATCATCGCTGCGAATGTGTCCAGAATGTGTTCCTTGGTTTTTTCGGTCACGTCATCCGGCAGCGCACGGGTGCTGGCCGAAGCCATGTACGTGCTGAGCTGCTGCATGATGGGACTGATGCCTTGCGGGGCCTCGTCAGAATTTAGAAACCAGGCAGCTTTGGCAAGACCAGGCGGAACAGCGGCGAGGAATGTAGAGATGCCGCTGAGCTTGATCAAGCGCCTGCGAGTCAGTTGTAGGCGATCTTTCGCTTTGTAGCTATGGTCTTCTGCATGGCTCATGTTTGTCGTATCCGAGGTGCTTGATTTGACTGGTCCAGCGGCGCCGCACAACGCGCGAGTGAAAGGAAGGTATGCCATGAAGGAGTGAGATACCTGAAATCAGTCTTAATTTCTGTTAATGGCGACGGTGTGGTCATGTGCGGACGCAGACTAACCCTCGATCAACCCCTTCATTACGCGGAACAATTCATTTTTAGCTTCAAAGCCGATGCCCGGAATATCCGGCAAGCGAACATAGCTGTCTTCCACAGGGATGCCGTCGGCAAATCCGCCAAACGGCTGGAAGATGCCCGGATAAGATTCGTTGCCTCCCAGTCCCAACCCTGCGGCGATGTTCAAAGACATTTGGTGTCCGCCGTGAGGAATGCAACGGGCGGGCGACCAATCGTGTTCTTTCAGCATGTCGAGGATACGGAGATATTCGACCAAGCCATAGCTCAGTGCACAGTCGAATTGCAACACGTCGCGGTCGGAACGCAGACCTGCGTAGCGGATGAGATTGCGTGCGTCTTGCAGCGAGAAAAGATTTTCGCCGGTAGCCATAGGGCCTAGGTAGTGAGGAGCGAGCTTCGCTTGCAGATCGTAGTCTAGAGGGTCGCCCGGTTCTTCGTACCAGCGAAGCTTGTAAGGGGCAAGAGCGCGGGCATACGCAATCGCAACCTCCAGGTCGAAGCGGCCATTGGCGTCTACGGCGAGTTGATCGGGGGTCTTCAGGATTTTGAGGACCGCTTCGATGCGACGCAGATCTTCGGCCAGTGGGGCTCCGCCTATCTTCATCTTGACTACGGAATAACCGAGATCAAGATAGCCTGACATTTCTTTCTGAAGAGCGGTCAGATCTTTGTCCGGATAGTAATAGCCGCCGGCAGCGTAAACGAAGACCTTCGCATTAACGGCGCCACCACGATAGCGATCGGCGAGAAACCGATAGAGCGGAACTCCGGCGATCTTTGCAACGGCGTCCCACACCGCCATATCTACAACGCCGACAGCGACGGAGCGTTCGCCGTGACCGCCAGGTTTCTCATTGCGCATGAGAACATCCCAGACTCGGGCGGGATCGAGATTGTCTCCGGCGTCGTTGAGCAGCGCGCGAGAGTCCGCCGCTTTGAGACGAGGAATAAAGCGATCGCGCAGGAGTCCGCTTGGCGCATAGCGGCCGTTGGAGTTGAAACCAAAACCGACGACCGGCTTACCGTCGCGAAGCACATCGGTGACCAGCCCTAGGACACTGACGGTCATCTGGCTGAAGTCAATGAAGGCGTTACGAATCTGCGATTTGATTGGTACGACGGTCTCGCGAATGTCGACGATTCTCAAGAGACGCCTTTCTGCACCGCGTGAAATGAGTTCAGTTGCGCTGCAACAGTGGTCGAAGCTCACGAATATCGCTTACCGTTTCCAGGTGGAACACTTTCTCGATCAAACTTGAACAGTTGACGGTGCCGAGAATAGGGGCGATCAGGTCTCTGGCCTTCGCGACGACTTCGTCGCGGGTCATGGGATTTTCAGGAGTGCCTCGTACATTGTCGACACGCTGAGTGAGGCGACGTCCATTGTCCAAGGTGATGTTGACGATGGCGACGCGAAGAGGCATGAGTCGCTCCAATTCCGGATCGGGGATGAGCTGTACTTTCGCGCGCTCGCGGAGGGTCGCGGGATCTTTTAATCGCTCTTTATCATGGGCGGAAATGAATGTGACCGTTTTATCCAGCAGCATCACAGCGACCATGTGTTGTAGGCAGATGTCGGGGATTTCGCGGTTGTTCACGATGGCCGCTTCATCCGTGGCAAGCTGCACCGATACCTGCTTTACGTGAGCGGCTTCAAAAGGCTTTTCCTTGCGCAAGATTTCCATTGCATCGAGCGCCGCTTGGATAGGCGATCCCACAGGCCATTTCTTGATGTTTGTGCGAACTACCTCGTAACGTTCGCCTAACTTGTCGATCAGACCGGCCGGATCTGCATGCGGATTGTAGGCAGCAAAGAAATTGTCTTTCCCGGAGAGGATGTCGTCGACACCGGTCCAGCCCGCCTGAACCAGCAGTGCCGAGGTAACCCCGCTGCGTGCCGTCATGCCACCGAAGTGGAAGGCTTTCTGAACATGTTCGGTGTCGCGATTCCATGCTCCCAAGCCGGAGGATTGATGCGCGGTATAGCCCAGCATCCACTGCATCTGCTGAGCGTTCAAGCTCGCTGCGCAACTCGCGGCCGCGGCTGCGCCAAAGAGAGGAGAAATGCTGTGCGTGCTCCAGTGGCTCTCGGCTTCAAAGCGCTGGCCGCCTAAGGTAACCGTGAAGCGGGGCCCGATGTCATAACCAAGAGCAACGGCACGCAGAAAATGCGATCCGCCAATCCCAAACCGTTCGCCGGATGCGAGAGCAGCTGGAATGACTGCGCACCCCGGATGAGACTGCGACGGAGCGTGGGAATCATCGGTCTCGTCAGCATGGGCTAGCATGCCGTTTGTAAGCGCGGCCTCGATCGGACCGCATAAGAAATTGGACGCTACTACGGTGGCGACTTCCTTGCCACCGTAGGAACGAGCAAACTGAAGTGCCGTGCGCCCCGGAGGCAGTTCGGAACCTGAAAGCATCGCGGCGAAGGTATCGAGAATGTGTTGTTTCGTCTTTTCAGCCACTTCATCTGGGAGGGCACGTCCGGCAGCTTCACTCATGTATGTGCTGAGCGTCTGCATGATGGAGCTCACCTTTTGTTGTGAGCCGGAGCGAACTGGCGATGTGGCGGAGAGGAGCATCTGAGGCGGGAGAGCAAGGGTCGCGAAGCCGAGTCCGGCAAATTCGAAAAGGCCGCGCCGGGTCAAAAACGGTCGCGCGATCAGATCTTTGTCATCATCACCCGAAGCACCTTTCATCGTCATCGTCCTCCTTGGCCCTGCAGCGGATCCAACTACTCGCAGCTATTGAGTCTCTGGCTCATTTCGCTTGCATTGAGATCGAATCCAGCGCGTGCCCTTCAAACGCTTCAGTTAAGCCAGGTTGAGGTTTGGCCAGGAGCGCCGCAACAAATCCGAACGCTGCCGCAAGAGACAACCATAGTCCTGGAACGGCGCGATTCCCTGTGCGATGAATCAGGTAAGTGCTGATGGCCGGTGTGAAACCGCCGAAGATAGCCGTTGCGAGACTGTAGGCTAGCGAGAACCCGGAGGTTCTTACGTCCATCGGCATGATTTCTGTCAGAAAGACCACCATCGCACCGTTGTAGCTGCCGAAAATGAATGACAGCCATAGTTCAACGGCCAACAATCTGGCGAACGAAGGCTCGCGCACTAGCCACAACATGGCCGGATAAGCGGTGATCAACATGAGGATTGTGAATACTAGAAGCAAGGGACGGCGCCCCGTCCTATCGGAAATAGCGCCAGCAACCGGAAGCCAGAACAGGTTTGACGCTCCTACGCAAAGCGTGACAATCAATCCGTCAATACTTGCGAGGTGAAGCACGGAATTGCCAAAGGTAGGCGTATAGGCCGTGATCATGTAGAAGGACACCGTCGTCATCGTCACCATCATCGTCCCGACGACGACGATTGCCCAGTTAGCGGAAAGCGAGCGGAGAATTTCGGATGTGGTCAGCCGACGCTTGCGAGCGGCGAAGCTATCAGTCTCTTGCAGGGACCGTCTAAGCCGGAATAGAAAGGGAATAATCACGCAGCCGAGGAGCAGCGGCACACGCCATCCCCACACGGTCATCTTTTCTGGTGGTAGAATGGAACTCAGCACGACGCCGACGAGTGCTGCGAACATTACGGCCACTTGCTGGCTTCCTGATTGCCAACTAACGTAGAAGCCCTTGTGACCCGGCGTGGCGATCTCCGATAAATAAACAGAAACGCCGCCCAGCTCCATACCCGCCGAGAAGCCTTGGAGCAGTCTACCGACCAAGACAAACAATGGGGCCAGCAGGCCAATCGTAGCGTACCCCGGCATGAACGCTATGGAGAAGATCCCAACGGACATCAGTCCGAGGGTCAGAAGGAGTCCCGCGCGGCGTCCATGTCGGTCGGTGTAGGCGCCGAGCACGATGGCACCGAGAGGCCGCATAAGAAATCCTGCCCCAAACGTCATCAACGACAACATCAACGATACAAACGGATTGCCATTTGGGAAGAAGGCTCTGCCGATTGCAGAGGCGTAGTAGCCGAAGACCATGAAGTCATACATCTCCAGAAAATTTCCGCTGGAGACGCGCACCACCGACCAAATCTTTGCACTGCGGTCAGCGAGCTGAGCTTCAGATTTCATTCGTAGGTCAAATTTGCCTATAGCGCGCTGTAATAACGGATTGTGCGCTGCCTCGTGCCGTGCCGAATATTGATAAAAGGGGCTATTTTTCCTGACTCACCCGCGACGCAATTGCTGAACCCAGTTCCCTCGTGGAGGAGTTGCCTCCGATGTCTGGAGTCCGCACATTTCTTTCCGCCAAGACGTCCGCGATTGCGTTTTCAATGGCGTCCGCTGCTTCCGGCAGGCCCAAGTGCCGAAGCATCATTGCTCCGGACCAAATCTGGCCAATGGGGTTAGCAATTCCCTTTCCCGCTATATCCGGGGCAGAGCCGTGAACAGGTTCAAACATGGAGGGGAATTCCCCTTCGGGATTGAGATTGGCGGAGGGAGCGATCCCAATGGAGCCGACCACCGCGGGACCAAGATCTGACAAAATGTCCCCGAAAAGATTTGAACCGACGACGACATCGAACCAATCTGGGTTGCGGACAAAGTGGGCGGTCAAGATATCGATGTGAAACTGGTCGGTACAAATGTCCGGAAACTCCGCGGCCATGGAACGAAAGCATTCGTCCCAGAACGGCATCGTGTGGATGATACCGTTAGACTTCGTGGCCGAGGTCAGATGCTTCTTCCGTTTGCCAGCCAATTCAAAGGCGAAACGCAGGACGCGATTCACACCGCGTCGTGTGAATACCGTTTGTTGCACGGCCATTTCGTCGTCGGTACCTTCATAGAGACGTCCGCCAATGTTCGAATATTCGCCCTCGTTGTTCTCGCGAACGATTGTGAAATCGATCTGACCAGGCTTCCACTTCTTCAGTGGCGACTCAATTCCGTCGAAAAGGCGCACGGGACGAAGATTGACGTATTGCCGGAAAGCACGCCGTATGGGGATCAGAAGGCCCCAGAGCGAGACATGATCCGGAACGCTAGGGTGGCCAACAGCACCGAGGAAAATTGCATCGAAAGGCCGCATTTGCCTTAGGCCGTCATCCGGCATCATTTTGCCGGTGTGTACATAGGTCTCGCAGCTCCAATCGAACGCTTGGCACTGCAAGCGAAACCCGAAACGCTGCCCTGCCGCTTCGAGAACACGAATGCCTTCGGGAACGACCTCTTTCCCGATGCCGTCTCCGGCGATTACTGCGATTTTGAAGGTTTTCATCAGTCCCTATTCGTGTTGCTTACGCCGATAGCAGCGGTGAGAGCGCGGACATATCGGGAGCAGCCTCCAACGATTTTGTGAACGCAATTATCTGTTCCGTCTTTGCCTTGGGCCAGTCGGCGAATTCGGCGCATCCCCGGAACTTTGTTGCCGCCTCGTCAAAGCTCATGGGGTTTGCCGGACTGCCTTTGCCGAAGTCGGCCCGGCCCGTGATCGTGGTGCCGTCAGTCAAATGGATTTTCAGGATCGAGGTCATTTTGTCGTAGCCGGCGCTTTCGGCTTCAGGGTCAACGTAAAAATTGATCTTGCGGATCATCTCCTGTACATCCGGACGACGAACCACCTTATCCGAAAATTGGCCCAAACCCGCCTTGTGCTCCAGCAGAAGAATTGCCATGCAGAACTCCATGCTGAATTTTGCCTCGAGTCCGGTTTTGGGCTGATGGTGGAGAAGCGTGGTGGTCATATTGTGATTTGCCCCAATATCGACCTTTTCCACCTGCGGCGCCTGTATTTTGTGAGCATCGATCAAGCGTGCGAGTTCGGTCATCGCAGGATGCGTCAGCGACCCAGAAGGATAGGGCTTCAGTGACACACCGGGCGAGGCAAAGGTCCACGGATTTCCCAAGCGGTCCATGATCGCAGATGGGTCGTATGAACCGCCGGACGCGTGGAAGAAACCTCTATCTGCTTCGAGGATTTGCTCCGCCGCAGTCCACCCTAGGGCAACCAGTTCGGCAGAAATCAGACCGCTTTCTGCTGCGTGCCCAGCCTGGAAGGGTTTAGTCATAGTGCCGAAGTTTTCGCGCATGCCTCCAGATTGGCTGGCTGCCAGGCCGAAGGCGTTCAGCGTTCTTGATAGATCGAATTTGAGGAGCTTGGCGCAGGCAGCAGCCGAACCGAACGGCCCGCAAGTGCCAGTCGTATGAAATCCATCTTGATAGTGGCGAGGCGCAATGGCTTCCGCGATCTTGCATTCCACTTCAGCACCAACATGATAAGCAAGCATCCATTCTTTGCCACTTACTGCTCGTTGCTCCGCAAGAGCGAAAATCGAGGGCAGCACGGGGACCGTAGGATGCATGAGCAGACCGTATACCCTGTCTTTTGCAGCGGCAAGCTGAGTATCGTCGAAATCGTCGGCGTGAATAGAAATGGCGTTGACGAGCGCGGCGAAACGGGGCGAGGTCCTTTGTGCCGAACCAATGATGGTCGCTTTTCCATTGCATACGCCAATTTGCTGGACATATTTCCGCGAGATCGATCCGGTCTCCGCGCGCGAGCCAGCCAAAGCCAATCCCAGACCGTCGAGGATCGATTTCTTTCCCAATTCGATTACGTCTTCAGGAATCTGTTCGTACGTCATCGTCGTGACGAATTTGCCGACGTAGGCAGTCAATCCGGGAGTTTTGGGGAAGCCACCGGCGGACCATTCTGCTCTCTTTGCCGAAACAGAAAGCGCCCTCGAAGCCATAATGCCCAGAGAGGCTTTGCCGAACTCCCGCCTTAGCATTTATTTACCCGACCATGTGATGATCCAGCCACCTCGAATTGAAGCCACAAGTTCGACGTTATCAGGGCTGCACGTCGTAGACTCTGACTTCGGCTTCGTGACTCTCGTGATGAGGCACAGCCAGGTAGTAGCGGTTCAGTTCGGGGACCAGAATGCCGGTCTTAGCCCGGAAGCTGCCGGGGATTCTGGCCACACGCTCATATTGATCGGGGTCTTTTTGGTTGAAGACATCCACGAATTGGTCCCCCGCCACGTAAATGCGCTTTTGTTTGGCGTCGTAGGCCATGTCGTCGACCATGCCCACTGCCGGAACACTAGTCACAACTTTGCCCGTATCTGAATTCAACACGATTAACTTACCGGGAGTTCTGGTGACCACGAAAAGGCGATGATTCGCTTCATCCAACGCCATCGCCACATTCAGCTTGTCGCCAGCCGGCAGGGGCCAAGTGGCTTCGAGCACCGATTTATTTCGGTCCATGACCCCCACCGCATTTTTGCCGGTAATGTTCATGAACATCCGCGGCCCGGATTTTTCCAGCACAATCGCTTCGACGTGATTCGAAGGAATTTTGATGTCGCGCAATTTCTTGGAGCTGTTCGTATCAATCACGCTGATCAATGAATAGGGCGTATGCGCTTCCCGGCCCCCATTCACCACGTACAGGTACTGCGTAGCGGGATCGTAAGCAATGGAATCCGCGTCGACGGAAACCTTAATCTCAGCGATCGGCTTGTAGCTCTCACCGTCGTATACCTTGACCGCCGATGCATCCCCTTCGACGACGAAAAGCTTCTTAAGATCGCCGCGGTAAAGAATGGCGTGCGGCGCTTTCGATTCCTCAATCGTGTGAATAAGCTTGTTCGTGGAGGTGTCGAAAACCAGGACCTTGTCGTTCTCCTCCCCGGTGAGGAAAAGACGATGCCCTTCTAGATCAAGAGCGAAATGATCAAAGTCGCCGTCCTTAAGACCGGGCAGCGAGATCGTATCCGCAAGTTTCAATGGCGGATTATCTTTTGCCTTAGCGACGCCTCCGAGAAAAACCATTAGCGCCATGATGGCGGCTCGTGTGGACTTCATAGGGGCTCCTCTCGCATTAAGAGACAGGTTCCATCGTTCGTCGCTGGCTTCCCCTACGCCTAGTTTGTCCGATGAAAGGAAAGCCGCGATTCCCGTGCCGGTTGGTCAATCTACTTCAATCGAGCCCTCGCTCTTACCGAACTAAACAGAAATTAATCTTCATTTAAGCTAACAAGGCGATTGATGAATTATGCTCTGCCGGGCGATTTCGCAGTTCAGCCCAATCAACGCTCAGGAGAGCAAATGAAGAATCGATATTCCGTTTTGGCGGCCTTTCTCGCTTTAATTGTGATTCCAGCGAGAGCTCAGGACGCCCCGCTCAAACTTGCCCAGACCATAACGCTTCCGCCCGACGCTAAGGGGCAGTTTGATCATTTTGGTGTCGACCTGAAGGGGGATCGGCTGTTTGCCACGCCGGAAGGCTCGAAGTCAGTTCGTGTCTTTGAATTAAAGAGTGGCAAACCGATTCACACCATCAGCGGAATCGAAAAACCGCACGCAGTGCTGTATCGCGAGGATCTCGATCGAATTTACGTTACGGATGGCGAAGCCGGCGACCTCAAGATTTTCGATGGTAAGACGTATAAGTTGCTTTCGACAGTGAAACTCTTGGAAGATGCGGACTCGATTGGGTACGACCCGAAGACAAAATATCTGTATATCGACAACGGCGGTGGCGACGTCCACCAAACCTACTCGATGCTGACCGTGGTGGATACCACGGCGGGGAAGAAAGTCGCTGACATCAAGATCGACGGAGAAACGCTCGAGGCCACGACTCTCGAGAGTGCCACGCCAAGACTTTACGTCAACAACAAAGCTAAGAACCAAGTAGATGTGGTCGACCGCGATAAGCGCGCCATCGTTGCCAGTTGGCCAGTAACAAAATGCAAGACCAATGTAGCTATGGCCCTTGATGAAACCAACCACCGGCTGTTTATTGCCTGCCGCACCGCGACCATGGTCGTTATGGATACGCAAACAGGCAAAGAAATCGCCGCCTTGCCCATCACCAAGGGCGTTGACGACGCTGTCTACGATCCCGCGAGTAAGCGCATTTACACCGCCAGCGACGGCAATGTGGACGTTTACCAACAGTCTAGCCCCGATGAATACAAGCTCTTGGCGCAAATCCCCACCGGGCCTATGGCAAGGACAGCTCGCCTGGTGCCCGAGTTGAAACGGTATTTCGTTGCGGTGCCACAGCACGGAACAGATCCGGCGAAGATATTGGTCTTTGACGTTTTATAAAACGGAGTACAAACGTCTACCGCAATTGAACGCTCGAGTTGTTTATCGGAGGGTCGTTTGAAAATCCTTGCGTTCCGGTTTGTGGCTTGTGCCTTGGTGTGCTTTGCCGCGACAGCGGTACGCGCACAAACGCAGGTCACAGTAATTCGTGCGGGCCGGTTGTTTGATAGCAAGTCCGGCAAAGTCGTGGAAAACCAGGTGATTCTAGTCGAGGAGGACAAAATCACTGCCGTTGGACCAGCCGATCGCGTACAAGTTCCGCCGGGAGCGCAAGTTATTGATCTCAGCGGGAGCACAGTGTTGCCCGGGCTAATCGACGGACACACCCACGTCTTCGGATACGGACTCGACGACATAAAGCCCGGCGGTCCCCCGTTCGCGAGCCCCATTAATGACACGCGCGAGTACCGTACGCTTCTCGCACTTGCGAATGCACAGAAGGATTTGCGGGCTGGATTCACGACCCTACGCGATTTGATGAGCCACGGAGGCGGCTACGCCGACGTGGACATCAAGAAAGCTATTAACCGCGGATTTTTTCAGGGGCCACGGATGCAAGTGTCAACCATGGGTCTGGTCGCCACGGGGGAGGGAATGCTGGGTTCGCCGGAGGTGAGCCTGCCCAGGAACTATCAGACGGTGGATAGCCCCTGGGCAGCGCGCCAAGCCGTCCGCGAGCAGATTCACTATGGCGCAGACTGGATTAAGTTCCACTCGACGGCTGACTACGAATTCGAATCCGACGGCGAGTTGCGGAGTGATCCGACCTTTACCAAGGAAGAGGTCGATGCCATTGTTGACGAAGCCCATCGTCACAAGAAAAAAACTGCGTGCCATGCGTTCGGCGGCGAGGGCTTACGCAACTGCGTCAACGCCGGAGTCGATACTGTCGAGCATGCCATTGAGCTGGACGATGCCACCGCAGATCAAATGAAAAGCAAAGGCATTTATCTCGAGCTAACCGCCTACCACTATTCTCTTTCTGATTACACCGCCCGGGATGCCAAGGCGACGGGCGCCAAGTATAGTCTTGCGGCATTGCGGGAAAAGAGCGGACGTTTGGCGATATCGCGAGGAGTCAAAATTTCTTTCGGGAGCGGCGCCGGGCCCTTCCCTCACGGGGTGCAGGCGAGAGAATTTGCCTACCTGGTGAAATATGGTATGTCGACGGCGCAGGCCATCCAAACCGCGACCACCGTGGCGGCAGAGATGATGGGATGGCAAGACCGTATCGGCTCAATCGAGAAGGGAAAGTTCGCGGACATCATTGCCGTTGCAGGAAGCCCATTGAGTGACATAACTGAACTCGAGCGCGTAAAATTTGTAATGAAGGGCGGCCAGATCATTCGCAACGATTTGAAGTAAGATTTCGAAGCTCCTTACAAGCAGAGGTTTCACACACGCACCCGCGCGCCGTATGCAATGATGTGAGTTATTCGCCATGCGGATCCTACTAATCGAAGACGAACGGAAGGTCGCTAGCTTCATCGCACGAGCTTTGCGCGAAAATTCCTACGCGGTTGACGTTGCCGAAACTGGTGAGAAAGGGCTTGAACAAGCGATAGACGTCACATACGACGCTATTCTTTTAGACGTTCGGCTGCCCGGCATGAGTGGCCTGGAAGTCTGCCGTGAACTCCGGCAGCAAGGCGTCGAAGCTCCCGTCCTGATGCTGACCGCGCGAGGTTTAGTCGAGCAAAGGGTAGCCGGATTGGACGCCGGGGCTGATGACTACCTCGCCAAGCCTTTTGCTCTAGCGGAGCTACTCGCGCGGGTACGGGCCCTCGTGCGTCGCGGTTTTCACAGCGGTAATGCCAAACTCCGCTATGCCGACCTGTCGCTGGATCGGCATCGCCGTCGCGCCACACGGGGATCGGAAGTAATTCCGCTAACGGCGAAGGAATTTGCGCTTTTGGAATTGTTTCTGCTTCATGCTCCGGAATTGGTCACCCGAAGTGAAATCATCGAACATGTCTGGGATTGCCATTTCGATAGCGAAACCAATCTGGTGGAAGTCTACATAAACCGCTTGCGCCAGAAGATTGACGAGGATCGCACTGCGAAGTTGATCCACACCGTGCGTGGTGTCGGTTACCGGCTGGGATTACCCGAATGATGAAACACCGCTCGCTCCGCTTCCGGATGATGGTGCTCTTCTGCACCGTTGTCGCCGTGATCCTAGCGGCTTCTTACCTCGGATTCTGGGCACTCCTGGCGCACGAAGTTTCAACTCAGCTCAATCGTCAACTGCAAGAGACTACGCGCCCGATCATCGCAGACCTCGTCGCAGAACCCCGCTCGCAAGACATAAACCGGATGGATATCGCGGGACAATTCTTTGAGCTGCTGGACCGGGACGGTCGCGTCCTGCAGCGATCGCGAAACTTGGAAGCGCCGATAGACTTGAAAGGAATCAGCACTTCCATTTCGCAGCCAACGTTTGGCTTTGCGGCGCTTGGTACTGGCGAGTCCGTGCGCTTAGCGCTGATACCCTTTCAGCAGGGACCAAGATCTCTCGTGCTGGCTGTTGCCATTCCTACGTTTGGTACCAATCGCGTGGTAGACAGCTTTGGAGGCATAGCCATATTTCTGTTTCTAGTGAGCCTCCTGGCGACGGCATTAATTTCCACGGTGTACGTGGGCAGAAGCCTGGCTCCGATCACCGCGCTTACTGAACATGCGGCGCTCATGGCCAATCGCGTAACGAATCGCGAGGGTTTCTGGCGTCCTCTGCCTATTTCCTCTCCCCACGACGAACTGGGGCGCTTGGCGGAAACTTTTAATCGCCTGTTAGAAAGCGTGGACGGCGCCGTTCGGCAGTTGCGGCAGTTCGTGACTGATGCGTCACACGAACTCCGGACCCCTCTCTCGGTTCTCCACGGCGAAACAGAATTGATGCTGTCCAAGCCGCGCACCGTCGAGGAATACCGCGAAACCCTGTGTGTCTTCGACGACGAATTCAAAAAGCTCACGCGCATCGTGGAAGGTCTGTTCACCCTTTCAATGGCGGATGCGGGACAGCTGCACCTCGTGTGCGATCCCTTGTATATCAATGAAACGCTTGAGGAGGCTTGCGCCTTGGTAACCTTCCGAGCTCGCGCGAAAAATATCCGTATCGTCCGTGACTTGAACCAGGAAATTCCGTATGTCGGAGACGAAGCCTTCTTGCATCAGCTCTTCTTGATATTCCTGGATAATGCCATCAAATATTCTGCCAGTGGTACAAGCGTCTGTGTGACTTTACACAATCGCGATGGCGAAGTTCGCGCGTCTTTCGCGGATCAGGGCGTGGGAATCTCCAGTGAGCACTTGCCATTCATCTTTGAAAGGTTCTATCGCGCCGCTCCCGCCAGTAGCGGCGAGGCGCAGAGCGGCGGCCTAGGCTTGGCCATCGCGCAAGCGATCGTGCGCGCCCAAGGCGGCTCTATCGAATGCGAGAGCACTCCGGGTGTCGGATCAACGTTTACGGTAGTTTTGCCATTGACTCAAGGTTACGAATCCGCCTCTGAAGTCACACCTAAACGGAAATTAATTCTCCATTAAGGTATAGTCCTTTCATCTGCACTACCCTCCGCCTCAACGTGGAGGTAATCCTGTGTCCTATCGAAGATGCTTCAAAATGCCTTTGTTTGCTCACATAGCAGCAATTTTTGTGATGGCGACAATCCTCTTTCCTGCTGCACTCCGCGGGCAGGTTTCCGGAGGCACCCTTTCCGGAACAATCACGGATCCGTCTGGGAGAGCCCTCCCTCAGGCACAGATTGTGATTAAGAATGTGGACACCGGTGTCGACAGAACCGTTACGACCAACACCGATGGCTTCTACAGCGCCGTGAACCTCATCCCCGGAACCTACCAGATCACGATAAGCGCTGCGGGTTTCAACAAAGAAACAAAATCCGGCATCACCATGAATGTCGGTGCACAGCAGACGTTCGATTTGACTTTGCAAGTGGGAACGGTAACCCACACGGTCGAGGTAACCACTGAGGCTCCCGCTGTTCAGGTTACGTCTTCCGAAATCAGCGCAACTGTGAATGCCACTACGGTTCGGGAGCTCCCCTTGAACGGTCGCAGTTGGACCGACCTCGCCGCCTTGCAGCCTGGCGTGGAGACAATCCAGACGCAGCCTAGCTTCGCCACCGGTGCGGATCGCGGAAATCGCGGTTTTGGACAACAGTTGACCATTTCCGGTGCTCGCCCGCAGCAGAATAACTATCGTCTCGATGGTGTCAGCCTAAACGACTACGCCAACGGCGCTCCTGGTAGCGTCCTGGGAGGGAATCTCGGCGTCGATGCGATTCAAGAGTTTTCCGTTCTGACGAGTAACTACTCGGCGGAATACGGAAAGACTTCGGGAGGCGTGGTCAACGCTACCACGCGCTCTGGAACCAACTCATTTCACGGGAGCGCCTACGAGTTCCTTCGGAATAGTGCCCTGGACGCGGCGAACTTCTTTGAAAATGCGGGAGGCGTCCCGAAGGCGCCATTCAAGCGCAATCAATTTGGCGGCGCTATTGGCGGCCCGATCATAAAGAATCACACGTTTTTCTTTGCTGACTTCGAAGGCATCAGACAGTCGAAAGGCATCGCCAATCACAACTTTGTGCCTTCGTTAGCGGCTCGGTCTGGACTAATGTGCTCTAACCCCGCGGGCTCGGACCCGAGTAACCCCTGCACAACAAACCAGCTCCAACCCGGGCCTAATACAGACGCTAATGGCGTGGACCTGAATGTTGCGAAATACTTTCCGCTGTACCCGGTGCCTAACGGACCTATTCAGGGCAACGGAGATAGTGCGCTATTTACCTTTTCGGGTCAGCAAGTCATTAACGAAAACTTTGTTACCACGCGAATTGACCATAAGTTTTCCGACAGAGACAGTTTGTTCGGCACGTACCTTTTCGACCGCACTCCATATAGTTCGCCCGATTCGTTTGGAAACGTTGGCCTTAATACTCTGTCCTCGAGGCAGATCGTGGCCGTTGAGGAAACGCATAGCTTCACGCCCAGCTTCGTGAACGCGGTCCGCTTTGGCTACAACCACGAAAACGTCGACAATGACGCGAGCGTCAAGGCTATCAATCCGGCGGCAGGGGATACCGCGCTCGGCGCCTTTGCAGGCAGGAATGCCAGCTTCGTGAATATCAATGGACTCAGTCCGCTTCCGGGAGGCGCTGGCGGACTGCCAACTTATCTGTACCGCTGGAATTCATTCCAGGGCTATGACGACGCGTTTCTTACCCGTGGCACGCACACCATCAAGTTTGGAGTGGCTGCTGAACGCATGTTCCTTCAAGTTACTGCACTAACCGATCCCAACGGGATCTGGTTTTTCGACAGCCCGAAGAATTTTTTGATCAACCAGCCGACGAAGTTTCAAGGCGGCATCGCCAGCTCTCTGACCCCGCGCGATCTTCGTCAGACCCTCTTTGGCGCCTACGTGCAAGACGACTGGCGCTGGAAGCCCAATCTCACACTAAACTTGGGCCTCCGATATGAAATGGCGACCATGCCGAACGAGATTCACGGCAAGCTTTCCAATCTAAGGGACATCACTTCCGGCAGTCCTCACCTTGGCGAACCTTTTTTTGCCAGTAACCCGACAACGAAGAACTTTGAACCCCGCATAGGCTTTGCGTGGGATCCATTCCGAAACGGAAAAATGGCGGTTCGCGGCGGCGCGGGTTTGTTTGACGTAGAACCTCTGCCGTATGAATTCATTCTTCTCGTGACCCAGGCAACTCCTTTTTTTCAGTACACGGTGCTTAAGAATACCCCCGCAACGCCGATAAGCTTCTTCTCAGGGCTGCCGTCTACATTCCCGGCCAACAAGTTGCGAGCGACCTACACAGATCCCAATCCCAAGCGCAACTACGTGACACAGTGGAACCTCAATGTGCAGTACCAGCTTACGTCCAGCTTGGCGGCCATGGCTGCGTATGTGGGCTCGCGCGGCGTTCATCAGCCCTTCCGAGTGGATGAGGCCAATCTGGTAATCCCGACGAAGACGTCAGCCGGTTACGTCTGGCCGTTTGATCCCACTGGTGATCCAACTGACCCCAACTCCAACTATGGCGCGCCTTCGGACCCCATTAACACTCACTTTGGCTCAATTAGAGGAATGTTTTATCAAGGGCGCTCGTATTTCAATGCCCTCGAACTGCAGTTAGCCAAACGCATGAGCCATGGCTTTCAAATGCAAGGCACCTTCACTTGGGGCAAGAGCGTTGACACAAGTTCCGCGACCCTGGCGGGCGATGCCTTCGGAAACTCCATTTCGAGCTTGGATTGGTTTGATATGAAGTTGACACGCGGCCTCTCGGATTACAACGTAGGCCGCACCATAGTGATCAACGGGACGTGGGAAGTGCCTACCCCGAAGTCCTTCTCGGGTCCGGCTCGCTGGCTCGCAGACGGATGGGAACTCGGAACCATATTTACCGCGAGCGACGGTGTACCGTTTACCCCAACATGGGGCACTGGTGGCGACCCCTCCAACTCCAACAGCAGCGACGATTTTGCCTATCCCAACCGGTTACAAGGAGCCGGCTGTGGCACAGCCACGAATCCTGGCAACCCCAACAACTACGTTAAGACGCAGTGCTTCGGCGTTCCGACCGCTCCAGATCGGGCATTCTGGGACGCCAATTGCAATCGGAGGCCACCGAGCCTCGGAGTTTACATCCAAGACCCCGTCAACGACTTTCAGGCTCTAGGTCTTCCAGCGCTGTCATGTTTTAACCTTCGTGGGAACGCAGGCCGCAACAGCCTGACCGGTCCGGGCATCATGAGTCTCGATTTCTCTATATTCAAGAACAACCACATCAGGAAAATCTCGGAAAATTTCAACATCCAGTTCCGGGCTGAAATGTTCAACATTCTCAATCACGCGAACTTTGCGCCTCCGGGCCCCGGTGACGGCAATACCGACATTTTTTCCGCGAACGGAACATCTCTGGCCGGCTCGACCGCCGGTGCCCTACTGCGAACGACGATCCCGGAGCGGCAGATCCAGTTCGCGATAAAAATAATCTTTTAGTGGAATTCGCACAGAAGCCGACTGCTGATCTCGCAGTCCGAGTAGAGGCCAAGGGAGGTTCTCGGTGAAGTCTTTCAGTCTATATCGCACCGTCGCGTGTGGCGTTCTTCTAGCGATTGGCGGCCTCGCCTTCGCTCGTGCACCCGAGGGCGGATACCATTTGCTTAAGAAGTACGATCTCGGCGCTGCGCCGGGTGGCAAGGAGTATTGGGACTACATCACCTTCGATCCTGGAACGCACCGCCTATACATTTCGCACAATACAGAAATCAAGGTCGTCGACGCCGATAACGGCACAGTAGTGGGCAGCATTCCGGACCTAAAGAGAGTTCACGGCATCGCCTTGGTCAGCGATCTTGGCCGCGGCTTCATCAGTGATGGCGGCGCCGACGAAGCCCTTGTCTTCGATCTGAAGACGCTAAAAGTCACAAATCACATTAAGACGGGCGGCAACCCGGACTGCATCATTTACGATCCTGCCTCCAAACATATTTTCACCATGAACGGAAAGAGCAACGACGCCTCCGTCATCGATCCCTCCTCGCTCACCGTTGTTGCCACAATTCCCATGAGCGGCCGGCCGGAATACGCCGTAGCCGATGGCAAGGGAATGATCTACGACAATATTGAGGACAAAAACGAAGTCGTCGCTCTTGACTCTCGCACAAATACCGTCAAGGCCCATTGGCCCATCGCACCCGCGGAAGAAGCCACTGCCATGGACATGGACGTCCAGCACAGGCGTTTGTTTATCGGTGGCCGCAACAAAGTGCTCGCAATTATGGATGCAGACACTGGCAAGGTCGTTCAAACATTCCCAATCGGCTCCGGAGTCGATACGAACATCTACGAGCCCGAGACTGGTCTTCTTTTTACGGCCACGCGCGAAGGCATCTTGCACATTTTCCACGAAGATAGCCCCGATAAGTTTAGCGTCGTCGAGACGGTGACCACTGAATTTGGCGCGCGCAACATGGCGCTTGATCCCAAAACACACAAGCTCTTCATCGACACGGCCGATTTCACCCCTGCCGCCGCTCCTACAGCCGACCAGCCGAAGGCACAACCTACCCCTATTTCCGGCACGTTCCGCTTATTGGTTTACGGGCACTGAAGGCGCTAATTCTCAGGGGTCTACTACTGTGCGAGCACGGTCGGCAATTAGAGTGCAATTGTTTCTGGTGTTTGCAATTGTTGTCAGCAGCGTCTTTGCGACCGCGCAAGAGCTGCCGGCGGCACGCAGCGAAACAGCTACTTCACACCAGGCTGAGGCTCTCAGTTTTCAACTCTTCAAATCAAGTGTCCAGCCTGTTTTCTTGAAGGAGCGGCCTGGCCATGCCCGCTGCTATGGCTGTCATTCGGAATCAAACAGAATTTTCCGTCTTCAAAAATTATCGCCCGGGGCGGCAGATTGGACCGAAGAGCAATCCCGCCAGAACTTCCAAACCGTGTTGCAATTAGTGGTCCGAGGTGAGCCGGGCTTCAGTCCTCTATTGCTCCATCCTCTTGCACCAAGTGCTGGCGGTGATCCATTCCATTCGGGGGGCTGGCAGTTTTCGTCGCAGAACGATCCCGATTGGCTCACCCTGGCCGATTGGGTGCGCGGCCTGCGAGCGGATACCCAGCCTGCACCAACTAGGCTCTCACTGATCTATATTACAAACAGTGCCGCGGACACGATCGACGTCGTCGACCCCGCAACTAACAAAGTCGTGCAGGTTATCCGAGGTATAGAACTGCCTCACGGAATCACGTTTTCGCCCGACGGCGCGCGCGTCTATGTAAGCAACGAATCCGAAAGCGTGCTCGACGTAGTGGATCGTGTGAGCGGACAAGTCACAAAGAAAATAGAGCTCAGCGCCCGACCCAACAACATCGCCATTACAAAGGATGGCCGCCGCGTCCTGGTTGGTATTCGCACCTTGCCCGGTGCGGTCGACGTCATCGACACAACTTCCCTCACCCGCGTGAAGACCATCCCCGTCAATCGCAGTGTCCACAATATCTACGTCACCCCGGACGGCAAGTACGCTGTGGTTGGTTCGATCGAGTCCAAATCGGCCACAATCATCGACCTCGCGACAGACCAAGTCGCTTGGGAGGTCGAATTCGACCGCGGCGTTCGTCCCATGGCTTTCGAAACGAATCCCGATGGATCAACCCGCCGTATTTTCGTTCAGCTCTCCGGCTTTCACGGATTTGCCATCGTAGACTTCGCCAAGCGCGCCGAAGCTGCTCGCATCAATCTGCCCGGCGAGCCCACTGGTTTTGGAATCCTCGAGGGACGCACCGGCACTCCATCGCATGGTATCGGCGTTGCCCCGGATGGCAAATCCCTATGGGTCAACAGCACGTTCGCGAACGCCGTTTTTGAGTACTCACTTCCCGATCTCAAATTAATCGGCCACTCGACGCTGCCGCTCGTGCATCCGTTTGGCCACCCACCCACTGGAGCCGTCCCGGAGTGGATCACCTTCACACCCGACAGCACAATAGTTTACGTTACCAATTCCGCTGCTCGCTCGGTGTCCGCGATCGATACAAATACGCTTAAATCCATAGCGGTAATTCCGGCGGGAGAAGTGCCCAAGCGTATCAATACTTTGGTCTTGCACTGACATCCGCCTCATTGCAAAACCGTCTGTCGCCACAGCGAATCTCGGCTTCACCTGGGAGGCGCTAATAGTCCACGAATCCTTCTCCGCTTTCCTTTCCGTCGGTTAATGAATCCGAGCCTACTCGTGCAAGACTACTGTTAATAGCGACTTATTGATTTTGATTTTGCCGTTATATTCGATGAACCCCAGTTTTCTGAATTTGTTCATGAAGAAATTAACGCGTGAGCGGGTAGTTCCGATCATCTTCGCCAGCGTTTCCTGGGAAACCTTCGATAGGATTCGGTCGGGGTGTTCTCGCTTTCCGTAACGGGCGAGTAACAGAAGCGCGCGCGCCAGGCGCTTTTCACTCGAGTTGAAGAGTTGATCGATCAGATCCTCCTCGACTCGGATGTTATGCGAAAGCATGTAGATGATGAAATAGTCTGATAATTCACGCTCTGCGTGGAGTACCCGCAAGAGTTCGTTTTTGTCGATCACCAGAATAGTACTTGGAGTAATCGCTGTGGCGGTTCCCATGCGGACCGACTGGCCCGCCATGCATCCCTCGCCAAAAAAGTCATTCTGACCAAACATCGCGACCACAGCTTCTTTTCCGGACCCATTAACCACAGTGAATTTAACGCCGCCTTTTTGGACGTACATGACGCTATCAGCAGCCTCACCCTGAGAGTAGATCGACTCGCCTCTGCGGAATTCCGCTATTTTTCTCGCTACCCCTGCGGTATCGAGAAACACGCGCGGGTCGAAGGAATCGGTCAACTTCGATTTTATGGATTTCTTTGCCTTCATGTTTGTCTCGAGAGCTCTTCGAAGTCCTAACCTACAAAACCTCCTCACTGGTAACTATCACAAACTCGACGCTTAGTTGGATATTAAAAATATCTAATTATGTCTGTTATTGGGCAGATATCTATTCCCTGGCATTTGTATCTTTAACATGTCGTCTGCGTTTGAGGGTCGGAAGTGTCAACGCCTTGTAACTGCGTCATGGGAGAAGCTGATGCGCAAAGTTGAGATTGGCAAAATCTGGATCTTGGCGTTCCTATTTGCGGCTCTTTTGAGCGGATGCGGTCGAGAACGGACGGGGTTCGTAGCGCCCCTCGTGATTTCGACCAGCCCAACGAATCTGGCGACGGGCACGCCCCTTGCCCAAATTGTTACCGCTACCTTCAATACCGGGATGAATCCGACGACCGTCAATACCGTTACGTATACGCTGGCAGGGCCTGGGGGCGCGGCGGTAATGGGTGCGGTCACTTACTCCGGCGTAACTGCCACCTTTACTCCGGCAGCCAGCCTGCTAGCCAGCACCACATATACCGGCACGATCACAACCGGCGCGACAGATCCCGCGGGCAATGCACTGGCAACGAATTTCGTCTGGACGTTTACCACCGGCACCATTCCGAGAGTGACCGCTACGATCCCGGCAAACCGTGCAACCGGCGTACCGCTGAATCAAAAGATCTCGGCGACTTTCAGCGAGCCGATGAATCCGGCAACCATCACGACTGGGACGTTTACGGTAACCGGGCCCGGCGGCACGGCTGTAGCAGGCACGGTCACGTACGTTGCGGGAAGCAACACCGCAATTTTCACGCCGGCAGCCAATCTAACCGCCAGCACGGCCTACACATCCACGATTACCACCGGAGTGACGAGTGCACTTGGGAACGCACTGGCAGCGAACTTTGTGTGGACTTTTACGACCGGCGTAACCACAAATGCAAGCGCACCCACGATCCTTTCCACAATCCCCGCGAATGGCGCAACGGCTGCGCCCATCAACCAAAAAGTGTCAGCCACATTCAGCACGGCAATGAATGCTGCGACGATTAGCGGCACAACGTTTACCGTAACCGGGCCCGGCGCGACGGCTGTTGCAGGCGCAGTCACGTACGCTGCGGGGAGCAACACTGCGCTCTTTACCCCGACAGCAAATCTAGCACCCAGCACCACATATACGGCCACAGTCACCAATGGGGCTCAAGATTTGACAGGCAATGCCCTGGTAGCAGGTGCGGTACCGAATCCCTGGACCTTTACGACCGGGACAGCGGCAAACACGACAGCGCCTACGATAACTCTCACCAATCCAGTGAATGGTGCGACAGGTGTCCAACTCAGCGCGGCTGTCCATGCAACATTCAGCCAACCAATGGATCCGACAACCCTCACCTCGGCGACTTTTACGCTAACAGGGCCAAGCGCGACTCCCGTCACTGGAACGGTGACCTACGCTCCAGCGAGCGACATTGCCACGTTTACGCCGACGAACCCTCTAGTAGCAAACACCCAATACACCGCGACAGTTACGACCGGTGCTAAAGACCTGTCTGGCAATGCGCTGGTAGCTGGGGCGGTACCGAATCCCTGGTCCTTTACAACAGGCCCACCGTTTGCCGGAGGGCCAGCGCCAATTAACCTCGGATCGGCCTCCACATTTGGAGCTTTTGGCGGTACTGCCGGAATAACCAACCAGGGTATCAATAGTGCGATTAACAACGGGAATATCGGAACCACCGCTGTTTCTACCGCTGTGACTGGTTTCCACGACCCGGGGACAGGCTGTACCTATACAGAGACTCCACTCAACATCGGGGCAGTCAGCGGAAAAATATACACTGCGGCCCCGCCTCCCACCGTTGGGTGTCCCACTGAAGGAACTGGTGCCACCTTCGCGATCGCACAGCAGG
>JAOAPV010000124.1 GCA_025463055.1 Candidatus Acidiferrum typicum | reverse complement strand
TCGCTTTCTATGGGTCAATTTCGGGGAGGAAAGCCAGTAAAGCCAACTGCGTCAACAGGAGTTATAGAGCAGGCGATGGGAATCGAACCCATGATTTCTTGCGTGACAGGCAGGCGGATATCCTCGTAGGTAACGAAGCACTCCCAAGCTAAAGTACGCTGCTGCAATCAGTTGGAATTTCCGGCGCGCTCGTTAGCTGGCAAAACGAGCAACACCCGGTTTTCAAAAATAATGTAAGTCCTTTGAAATCTGGTGGACGAGAGGGGATTCGAACCCCCGGCCTCCTCGTTGCGAACGAGGCGCTCTCCCAGCTGAGCTACTCGCCCACGAGCAGCAGAGAAATTTTAGCAGACGCGACGCGGCTTGCCAATCGACGTTGCGGTACTGCTGACTAATCGCGATGCGACTTACGGTTGATTGGTGGTGATGCCGGCGCGCTGGGCTACGATCTTCCTCGCGTTCTCGTATAGAGCGCGGGCTTGCGGGATGGCTTCTACCGCTTTTTGCACTTGCGGGTCGGCTTCGAGCTGGACCTTGGAGCCCTCTTGCTGGCCAAAGCTGGACATGAAGACTTCTTGTTTGATCTTGCGCTTGATCCAGTCGAGATTTTCGCTCAGTTCAGGCTCCGTGTAATGGACGTTGTGCTTGCTCATGTAGGCGCGCAGGTCGCGGAGCACGGCGTCGTCGACTTCGAAGCCTTTAGTGATGGTTGGCCGCGTGCCGAGGTAACTGCGAGTGAAGCCACCTACGCCTTGATCGAAGGGGAAAAAGACGTCGGCGCGGAGCAAAGCTTCCTGGAACTTATTTAGCTTGGGCGCAGGGACATTGATGTCCGGCGTGATGCCGCCGCCGCCGGTAACTTGGCGGCCGCTGTCCGTGAGCTTGACCTCGCTTGGATGCTCGGGGACTTTACGCTCGTAATGATATTCGTATAGAGAGATAGATTTGTAGTCGCGCTGGATGAGGCGGCCGCTCGGCGTGTAATAGCGGGCGGTGGTTAGCGCGAGGCCGGTGTTTTCACTCAGCGGCGTCACGGTTTGTACCAACCCCTTGCCGAATGTGGTTTCACCGACGATCAGGCCGCGATCGTGGTCCTGGACGGCGCCGGAAACGATTTCAGTGGCGGAGGCGGAGTTGCCATTGACGAGAATAACGAGCGGGACGTTGTCACCCTGATTGCCGCGGATGGCGTAGTAGCGACGTTCGGTCGAGGCGCGGCCGTGATGGGAGACGATGAGCTGATTTTTGTCGAGGAACATGTCTCCGACTGCTACCGCTTCGTTGAGTAGGCCGCCGGGATTGCCGCGCATGTCGAGAATGAGGCCGTCGAGGGAGGGCGCGTTGAGTTGTTTCAGCGCGTCCGCGATTTCACGGTCAGTGGTTTCATTAAAGCCAGAGAGACGGACATAACCGATTCCGGGCTTCAGCAGGAACGCGATGTCCACGGAATGGCGGGGGATTTCGTCGCGGGTGACCGTGAAGACGAGCGGCTCTGTATAGCCTTCGCGGGAAATGGTGATCTTTACGACGGTGCCCTTGGCACCCTTGAGCATGTCTGCGACATCACTGGTAGTGAGGCCGTCGGTAGACTTGTCATCGACCTTGACGATTACATCGCCGGGACGAATGCCGGCGTTATAGGCGGGAGCGCCGACGTAAGGGGCCATGACCACCGTGTGGTTCTCGCGCGGGGCAACGACCATGCCAACGCCGTAATACTTGCCGCGCTGGTCTTCGCGGAGCAGGGCGAATTGGCGGGCGTCAAAGAAATTTGAGTGAGGGTCGAGCATGCGCAGCATACCGGGGATGGCGCCCTGGTAGACCACCTTATCGACGTCGACGGGCTCGGCGTAATTGGCCTGGACCACGTCCAGAACGCGCGTAAAATCGCGCACGGCGGTCTGGAAGTCGTCCGTGGAAGCCGTAGTGGCCCGGACATTAGGCCCGTAAATGCCGCCCAGGACTGCAGATAGAAGGAGTACAGCTACAACAAGGAAAATCCCGCGACGCTCTGGTTTCATCCTACCCTCGCGTGAGCCGCTGACCTCTGAATTATAGCACAGCGTATACTGGCGTTTGACACTTCGGAACGCCCTTCTCTATGATGCCAACGGAGCCGTTTCTGTTCTCTGAAAAAGCATGCTAAGCATCCCACACATGATCGTGGTGTTCGTGATTGTGCTGGTCGTATTCGGCCCGCAGAAGCTGCCGGAACTGGCGCGCGGACTTGGCAAGCTGATGGCTGAGTTTCGCAAGGCTTCCACAGATTTCAAGTCCGCCTTTGAAGAGGAGATGCGCGACCTGGAGCGGCAGGCGCGGGAAACCGAGCGACGCAAGGCGGAAGCGGCGGCGGCTTCCTCGAGTGCGCAAACGCAGCCGGTGACGCTGGCCACGCCCTCAGGTGCTGAGACGCAGGCGGGGGGCGGGGAGTTAGCAACGGGAGCGCGGGCGAGGGAAGCGGAAGCTGGGGAAATTGTGGCGAGCGAAGGCCCGGTGGTTGCTCCCGTTGCGGAAGGGAACATCGCGCGGGGCACCGAGAACGAGACGCCGAATGCGCCTGATGCCAGCGAAGGGTCCGAAGTCGTCGAGAGGCAGGATTTGCAGGCGAAGGCGCAAAAATTGGATAGCTGACAACGACAACTGATTCCGAAAACCTCAAATGGCGACTAGCGAGCATCCGGAAGAAGCCGCCGAAACCGGCGGTCAAATGACATTTTTTGAGCACCTGGTCGAGCTGCGCAAGCGGATCATCAGTTCGCTGATCGCGATTGCCATTGGCGCGTTTGTGGGCGTTTACATCGGAAAGTACGTCATCAACTACGTGACGCATCCGATGCTAAAGGCGCTATCCGATGCGCATCTGGAGCCGAAGCTGATTTACACGCATCCGGCGGGATATTTCAATTTGATTATCACGCTGGGAATTTACATCGGAATTGTGCTGGCTTCGCCAGTGGTGCTGTATCAGATCTGGCTTTTTGTGGCGCCGGCGCTGTACAAACATGAACGCAGCGCGATTACGGGGTTTTTGTTCTCGACGGTATTTTTGTTTTTGGGAGGGATTGCGTTCGGGTACTTCGTCACGCTGCCTTACATTTTGAAATTTTTGGTGAGCTTCCAGGGGCCCGTAGTACCGATGATCAGCATCAATGAGTACTTTGATTTGACGCTGCTCATATTGCTGGGGCTGGGGCTCGTTTTTGAGCTGCCGATATTGGTTTTCTTTCTGTCACTGTTTGGGATTGTGACGCCGAAATTTTTGTGGAAGAACATTCGTTACGCGATTCTGATTATTGCGATCGTGGCGGCGGTGATTACGCCGACGCCGGACGCGATGACCATGTTGATTTTCATGGCGCCGATGATTGGGCTTTATTTTGTGGGCATTGCGGTATCGGCCATGGTGGTGCGGAAGAAGGAGCGGCAACTCGCCGCTGCGGCAGAGGCACGCTGAATGGCTTTCCCTTCGAGGTTGCTCACGGTGCTGGTGTGCGCTGTCGTGCTGGCTGGGTGCAAAGCCAAGGCTGACGGAAGCGGCGATGCTGCGCTCACGAGCACGGCGGCCGTTGCGTCGCAGTCAGTTGGCTCGAAACAGGGCGGGGATGATGCTCCCCCAGCGGAGAAGACCGGCGGATTTGATGGGAAGCGCGCGTTTGCGCAGGTGGCGAAGCAGGTGGGATTTGGGCCGCGACCTTCGGGCTCGGCGGCGATTGGGCAGTTGCAGGAATACATTCAGAACGAGCTGACCAGCTACGGCTGCAAGGTGGATACCGATTCGTTTACGGCGGACACGCCCGTAGGGCGGCTGCTGATGAAGAATATTGTGGCGAATGTTCTTGGCGACAAGCCGGGGATAATTATTCTCGCCACGCACTATGACACCAAACTAATGCAAAATTTCGTGGGAGCTGATGATGCCGGTTCCTCCACGGGCGTCATGCTGGAATTGGCGCGGCTGCTTTGCTCCAAACGCGGCGCTTATCAGGTGTGGATCACTTTTTTTGACGGCGAAGAGGCCATGAAAGAGTGGAGCGACGCGGACAGCCGGTACGGCAGCCGGCAAATGGCGGCCAAGATGGGGATGAGCGGCGACATACCGAAGATCAAGGCGTTTCTCCTTGCAGACATTGTTGGAACGCGCCCGCCGCGCTTCAAGCGAGAATCGGATTCCACGAACTGGCTGGTCGATCTGGTTTGGGGAACGGCGAAGAGGCTCGGTTACGGCGATGTTTTCCTGGACAAATCCCTGGAAGTATCCGACGACCATGATCCATTCCTGAAGCGCAAGGTCCCGTGTGTTGATGTCATTGACCTTGAGAACTATCCGGGCGGCAATCTTTATTACTGGCACACGCCGGAAGACACTCTCGACAAAGTCAGCGCTCGGAGCTTGGCGATTACCGGGCACGTTTTCCTCGAGAGCGTTAAGCAGCTTCAATCCAAGTAAATTTGCATCTCGGGGGAGGCACAGCCAAGATTTGCTGTGCCGCTTTAGCTTCGGGCTCGGCCGCACAGCCAGAAATGACTGTGCCACGTGTTAGGCCTCGAAGCGGATTTCTTTAGCTTTTTGCGCGATGGAGTGTTTGGCAAAATCGTCGTCGTCGCGGTACGGGAAGTCGGAGCGGTAGTGGCTGCCGCGGCTTTCGTGGCGGGCTAGAGCGGACTTCGCCATAACCAGCGCTAGCGCGTGCATGTTGCGGAACTCGCAATGCGCGCGACCGTGATCGTCAGTTTTGGGCGGTTCAACGGACTTCAGTTGCTCGATCGCGCTGGTCAATTCTTTCGCACTGCGCAGAATTCCGACCAGGCGCCACATCACATCGCGAATCTTGGTTAGCTCGGGGGCTTGCGGAGGCTTCGCGGAATTCTTGTGCGGTTGCGCGGCAGCGCCAGGTTTTGGCGCAGGGCTGCCCGGAAGTCCAACAGCATGCTTCTTTTTTACTGGGGCGTCTTTCATCATGGCTTGACCGCTGCGCGCACCGAATACCAAACCTTCCAGAAGAGAATTGCTGGCCAGGCGATTTGCGCCGTGGACGCCGGTGTCGGCGGTTTCTCCCGCGGCGTAAAGGCCGGGCAGGGAAGTGCGGCCCCAGAGATCGGTTTTCACGCCGCCCATCATGTAATGCGCGGCGGGGCAGACGGGTGCGACGTCGCTCGCGAGATCGACGCCATAGCTCATGCAGGTTGCGTAGATGCGCGGGAAGCGCTTTTCGACGAAGCCTTCGGGCTTGGCCGTCATGTCGAGGTACACGTGTTCGCTATTGGTGCGGTGCATTTCGCTGACGATTGCGCGGGCGACGATGTCGCGGGCGGCGAGTTCTTGCGCTTCGTTGTAACGCTTCATGAAGCGCTCCAGATTGATGTTGCGGAGTACGGCGCCTTCGCCCCTTAGCGCTTCGGACAGTAAAAAGCGCGGTGCGCCTTTTACGGCGAGGGCGGTGGGATGAAATTGCATGAATTCCATGTCGGAGAGCAGGGCGCCGGCGTCGTAGGCGATGGCCATGCCGTCACCGGTGGCGACGTCCGGATTGGTGGTTTCGCGGTAAATCTGGCCGAGGCCGCCGGTGGCGAGAAGCACGGCTTCGGCGCGCAGTTCATGGAGCGAGCCGTCGAGTTCATCGATGAACTGCAAACCGACGACCGTGCCGGATTCGACGATGAGCTCGGTGGTGAAGGCGTGCGCGCGGAGATGAAGATGCGGGATGGAGTGCGCGCGGGCCAGGAGTGCACGGCTGATCTCGCGGCCGGTGGAGTCGCCGTGAGCGTGCAGGATGCGGGAACGGCTGTGGGCGGCTTCGCGCGTGAAGGCGAGCTTAGTGCCGGCGCGGTCGAATTCGGTGCCCCACTCGATCAGCTCGGTGATGTACTTGGGGCCTTCTTCGACTAGCAGGGCGACAGCGTCGGCGCGGCAGAGACCGTCACCGGCTTTTATGGTGTCCTGTTCGTGCAAGCCGATTTCGTCTTCGTCGCTGAGGGCCACAGCGATGCCGCCTTGCGCCCAAGCGGTGGCGGAATCGCTCAGATCGGACTTGGCGAGCACCAGAACGCTGCCGCACTCGCTCAGCTCAATGGCGGCGCGCAGTCCTGCGACACCTGATCCGACGACGGCGTAATCGGCGCGATGGCTTTTGTGGGGAGTCGTCATGACGCGCGGCAGTGCTGAGACCGTTTATGGTAGCACGAAGGAATTGCAGGAATTATGTTGGCGATAATAAAGGGCGGAGCTTGGGACTACTTACCCGTTTCGGCGGCATGTTACATTTCCAAGTGTCGGATTCATGAAAATTAAACGCATTATGGTCCGGTCTGCGGCTGG
>JAOAPV010000120.1 GCA_025463055.1 Candidatus Acidiferrum typicum | reverse complement strand
CGGCCGGATGTTTTGTCAAACACCAGCCGCCGGAAGTTGCGATTCGGCAAGAGATTTAGGCTCGTGCGCCGCGTGCTTTTCCGCGCGGTGATTCCTCCTCACCCTCTTCGCCTTCCTCGCTTCCCGCTTCCTTCGCTTGCACGTTAATTTCTTCAGCCAACTGCGTGAGCTTCTCGTCCGTCTCTTTTTCTTCCTCAAGTGTCTTGTCCAATAGGCTGCTGGCTTCGCTTTCACCCAACAAGTCCGCCCAGGTTCTTACGCATCCGTAAGCCGCGATCTCATAATGCTCGACGCGCTGCGCTGCCGAAATCAGCGCTGCATCCATGACCTCGCCCTCGTAATCCTCATCCATGATCTCCTCACCCTCTTTGAGGATACCCATCATGCCGGCGCACTTCTTACCGGTTGCCTTTTCTCCCATGTTGTCGAATATCTCTTTTAGGCGATCGACATGACCCTTGGTCTGCTCCAAGTGTTCCTCGACCGCGGCGCGCAGCTTCTCTGAAGTCGCGGCCTTGGCCACTTTCGGCAGACCCTTGACCAATCGGTTTTCCGCGTCATACAGGTCCTTCAACTCGTCCACATACAATTCCATCAATGCGTTGTGCTCCATTGCTGCTCTCCTTTTGGCAATCTCCGAGACTCTCGCGTTTCGCGGGCCTACTGGGAAGGTAGAAGTTAGGGGGCGCAGCGTCCATACACGAATGTCTCTAACCTTTTCCTAATGAGTGCGTAACAAGGCGCAGAGTCTGGGCGCGATACGTTTATTTAACCGCGATGCGTTGTAAAGAAGGACTAAATGATTTGATGGGCTCGGAACCCATAGCCGAGAGGAATGCGCGAATGGAGTGCAAACTTCAGCGCCGCTGGGGTCTTCTGGCCTTTCTCGTCGGGTCGTTGCTGTATGGAACCGGACCCAGCGTGGCCATAGGGTTGGCCTATGTATGGAGAGGAACCGTCGTGATCAACGGATCGTTTTGCAAAGTGTCCTGGCCAAGTTGGGTGGCAAGAGATATGGCCATTTTTGCATCGCTCGCGATGTTTAGCTTGGGCTCAACACGGTTACCTACCCCTCAGCAAACTCCAGACAACACAGAAGCAAATCGACCTGGCAATACTCCCACGGCAGCGCGCGCGGACCAGCAAGGCCAATCAGCGCAGGACCGTGAGTTAGCGCGCAAAATACGAAGGTCCGTTGTCACCGACAAATCCCTTTCTACGTACGCGCACAACGTCAAGATCATCGCGCAAAACGGCGTGGTAACACTGAAAGGGCCTGTGCGATCTGAAGAAGAAAGAACCGCAGTCAAAGCGAAGGCGGTACAGATCGCCGGTGCTGACAGTGTAAAAGATGAAATGAGCGTGCGCCCCAAAAGTTAGTCACCCGCACGCAACTTTTCGAATGGCACGAACGGCACCCCTCGCCAGCCAGCCGATCTTAATCGCGCCGCAAGGGTTTCTCTCTGAGGGGCGGAAACTTACCGGCGAATTAAACAATTCGGTCTTTAAGAACTGGATTCTATCTGCTTCGCGAACGCGTCCTCACGCGCCTCGGTCAGGAGCTTCTAGAACTAGGAGGATTTATGGCGGCAGCAAACAAGAAATGCGCACATCCACCTTGTAGTTGTATGGCAACTGAAGGTAGCAGCTATTGCAGTGTGGAGTGCGAGGCTATGGAAAAGACGCCGGACTTGGAGTGTCTTTGCCCACACACAGGCTGCAAGGGAAAGATCGTTTAGTCAGTCGGCCAGCAGTAGAATGTCTCATGACGAAGCAGCGCCGCGATTCCGTCGGTGATCTGTGACACTTTTGACTTTGACACTGCCCCTTGAATTCCCATCTTCTCGGCTTCCCTGACTACGAATGTCGAGAGCTGACCGGTGCATAGCAGAATTTGCACGTCGGGCTCCAGCTTGGCTAACTCGCGGGCCGTGTCGAACCCATTCATCCCCGGCATAGCCAGGTCGAGCAGCAAAATGTCAGGGTGCAATTCGCGCGCCTGTTCTATTGCATCGCGTCCGTCGACGGCCTCCTCACACACGTCCCAATCCTCGTGGTGTTGAATCACGCCCCGTAGGCCGCGCCTTACCGTCGCGTTGTCGTCAGCAATCAGAATTCGCTTCATAGACCTGGACTTAGGTCCAACGTGTCACGTTAGGTGCCTAAGGTTCAATCGAGCTTTTGCTGCACGTAGGGGTTGACTCAGTAGGTGACACAACGCAAACAAACAAAAGGCGGTCGTCGACGGCCGCAACTTGCCTTATCCTGGCGTATCTAACCTGAGGGCCTGTCTAAACACATGGGTGCGACGCTATCCGCAAATGCAGCACGAATACCGCCATGGGGCTTGCCGCCCTGGACGATCGGATTCCATTCCGAGCCGCTTACGGTACCGGAAGAAGTTGATTTCGCTGTTGTCGGCGGAGGCTTTACGGGTTTAGCCGCAACCGCTTGGCTGCGGCATTTGGAACCCAATAAACGCGTGGCGCTCTTTGAAGCGAGCCGCATTGGCGCGGGTTCCAGTGGACATACCGGCGGCATGACGCTCTCGGGAACGGCGGGCGGAGAGCTGCCGGGCCTCGGCGATGTGCTCGGCGGGCTGTCCAACATTTTGCGAGAGTTGGAAGTTCGTTGCGACCTGACGCTCCCCGGCGCATTCGAGATCGGCCGACAGGGAGTGATGCCGAATTCCCCGATCATGTGGAACGATTCGGGCACTCTGGGCGTCACGCGAGAAGTGCCCGGCGGCACCATTGATCCAGGCAAGATGCTCAGCGGCTTGGCGCAGGCGGCAAGCAAACGCGGCGCGCTGATCTTTGAAAACGCTCCAGTTGAGAGCTTGAGCATTGAGGAATCGCCAGTCCTAAATGTCCAGGGAAACCCAGTGCGAGCCGGATGCGTTCTGCTGGCGACAAACGCCGAATCGTTGGAACTGAGCGGTCTTGCAGGCCAGGCGCAACCGAAATTCACGTTGGCTGTCGCAACGGAGCCGCTGTCCGCGGAACAAATTTCGTCGTTAGGACTCGCGCCAGTAAAGCCGTTTTACACGGTTGATTTGCCGTATTTATGGGGCCGCGTTTTTGATCGGAACCGAGTGATTTTCGGGAGCGGATTGGTTCACTTAGAAGATTGGCGGGAGCTACTTACGCTAAATGTGGCGGAAGGCCAGCCAGCGGAGCTTCTTGCCGACCTGGAAAGACGCGTGCGCGATCTGCATCCCGTGCTGCGCAATGTGCGCTTAAACCATCGGTGGGGCGGACCCATTCTGATTGCGGACAAGTGGGAGCCGGTGTTCCGCCGGCACGCGCATCATCGCGATGTAGTTGTGCTCGGAGCGTACAGCGGACACGGCGTCGCGCTCTCGGTTTACTTAGGCGCATGGGCGGCCGAAGCCATGCTCGGGAAAAAGGACCTGCCACAGTGGGAAGTCAACGCTAATACGCCCGACTGAGAAAACAATTTGATGCGAATGCTTGAAGCAATTTCTGTACGGACGCCCCTTCCGCTAGGTACTTAACCTCACTCGGCACGGGTTTTGCAATTTGCTGCATTAATGTTGTCCTGCGTAACCCACGATTTTTCTTAGATTTATTTTGAAAAGTCCCTGAAGTACCACGCAGGGCATAACTGCGGGTACTTTAGATTCAGGCTTTGGTACTTTTGGTCTCCCACTTTTTCGAACCTTCTCGCTCGCCACATTTGTTCTTAGCCTCGGAGAGTGCCAGCCGATTCAAACGCAGCTGCCGAACCAACTAAGCCCGGCGGGAGTGTCGTTGTGAAGGAAAACGCAGTTCGTGTCCTGGTGGCCAATCGCCCACGCCTTCTCCGCGAGATGGTGCTCTCCACCCTTGCCGAACAAGCGGGCATCGCCGTGGTAGGCGAAGCGGAAGATGAACGCGAAGTGCCGGACTTGGTAGAGAAAACCAAGCCGGACTTTTTGTTGATCGGAATGGATGAAGACCGGAAGCGTCCCCGAATTTGCGACGTCTTGCTGAAGCAATATCCGTCGCTGCGAATTATCGCAGTGGCTCCATCTTCGAGTTTGGGAATTTTTTATTGGGCGTCGCTGGAGATTCATTCCGCGACGTTGGAAGCAAGCGAGGAAGGATTACTGGAAGTGATCCGAAAGAAGGATGCGCTTCCGGGAGGGCGAATCTCTTGAGGACCGTGCCGGCTACGCAAAGCAGGTCAGACAACTTGCTGCCACTGAGTTTGCACCGTTCAATTGCGTTGTTGCTCGCCTGGAGCCTGGCCATGGGACCGCTCGCAGCGGCGGGCCAACAGCAAGGCGGTTCGCAACGACGTGATGATTCAAACGCCCAGCAGCGGCAGACGGGATTCGAACGGCGGCCGTCCTCTTCCGATTTGGTTTCAGAAAATTTGGCACGCGTAGCGGCTACGGCAGATCAAATTTTTGCAGCGGTGAACAGAGATTCGGGGCTCATGGTGGAGTTGAAGGCGATTTACGCCCAAGAGGCGGGATTGCACGGGCAAGTGTTGGAGGAGAAAGACCTGACCGACGCGGCCGTGGAAGCGCGGCTGCGGCAGGATTTGCGATTGCGCATGCTCGCGACGAAGCTCTTGCAGCGCTATGGCTATTTGCTGCCGCGCATCAATCCGGATTCGGACATGGCGGAAGAACGCATGCTGTACATGCGCCAGAAAGCGGCGGATATGCAGCGAGTGGCCGCACGGCAAGACTTTGCGGGACAACTACCTTTGGCGCAGGCGGCGGGATGCGATTCACGCGCGGACTTGAGCTGTCTGGCAGGACAAACCGGTGCGATGGGTGTGGGCTCGCCGAATAGCGGCGCGCCGCGACAATCAGAACCGCAGGAGCAGGCGCCCGGTATCGATTATTCAAACAAATCGCCAGAGATTCGCACTGCCAGCGCCCCGCAGAACAGCAACCCGGAGACGTTGCTAGCTTCCGCCAAGCTTGGAGACGGCGGAGGCTCAACGAGCATCAATCCGCCGAGCGGCATGCCGAAGTCCCTGGCGGCAACAGGTGATATGCCCATTCCCGCTTCGCAGTCCGACGCTCTCATGGCGATGGCTTTAAGTTCCGCGCTCGCATCCCCGGGAAAGCCCGGCGCGTCCGAATCGCCTCGGAGCGGAGGGATCGATATGGAGCAACTGCTCAGCGCATATCGCAACGTTCAGCCGTCAACACCAGACCTCGAACCGGTCCGCATGGTGCATCAACCGAATCCCTACGCGAATATTCCCGCTTTGTATGACTTGTACGTGCAAGCGGCCACCACGAACCAGCCGACGCAGCGTTTTGGATTGAACGTTTTCCAGCGGGGTGCCGCCAAGACCGACTTGTTGCCGATGGATTTGCCTGTCGGCCCGGACTATGTGGTCGGACCGGGCGACGGTCTGGCGATCGATCTGTGGGGCGGAGTTTCACAGCGCATTACACGCACAGTGGATCGCGAAGGGCGCGTCTCTTTGCCGGAGGCGGGGCCGTTACTGGTATCCGGAAAGACGCTCGGAGACATCCAAGACCAGGTGCAAAGAATATTGCGCACGCAATTTCGCGATGTGTCCGCGGATGTCTCACTCTTGAGGCTGCGGACCGTTCGCGTGTACGTGGTCGGAGAAGTAGCGGCCCCCGGCGCATACGACATCAGTTCGCTTTCGACGCCATTAAATGCGCTTTTTACCGCGGGAGGAGTCACGCAGCGCGGTTCACTGCGGCAATTGGAGCATTATCGCGGAAATCAGCTACTCGAAAAGGTTGATGCGTACGATCTCTTGCTGCGCGGAGTGCGGCGTAATATGCAGCGCCTCGAAGGCGGAGACTCGCTGCGGGTGCCGCCGTTGGGCGCGACAGTCACCGTCGACGGAATGGTACGGCGTCCTGCAACCTACGAAATTCGCGCTGAAAAAAATCTAGAGGATGTTCTCGACCTGGCCGGCGGAATCCTGCCCGCCGCTGCTGTGCGGCACATCGAAGTTCAACGGCTCGTGGCTCACGAGAACCGTACGATGTTCAGCTTGGATCTCGGCGAAGCAAGCGACGCGGAAGCCTTGCGTGGGCAGATGCGCCAGTTTGCCATACATGACGGCGACCAAATCCACATTTTCCCGATAGCTCCTTACAACACCGCGGCGGTCTACGTCGAGGGCCACGTGCTGCGACCGGGACGCTACTCATATCGGGACGGGATGAAGCTCACCGACGTAATCGCGTCGTACAAAGATTTGCTGCCGGAGCCTTCGGGACGCTACGCGGAAATTATTCGCTTGAAGGCGCCGGATTACCGTCCTGTCGTTGAGAGCTTCGACCTGACGAAGGCCCTGGGGAATCCAGCCTCTGCTCCGGAATTGCGACCGCTCGATACGGTGCGAATCTTTGGGCGCTACGACTTTGAGCCTGCGCCGGAAATTATTGTTTCCGGCGAGGTACGCTCGCCCGGCCGGTACGGAACTTCCGGGCAGCAGCACTTGCGAGATGTCTTGTATCAAGCCGGGGGCGTGTCGCCTGACGCGTGGCTGGATTCGGCTCAGGTCTTTCGCATTCAGCCGGACGGAACCACGAAGGTATTCAGCGTTAATTTGAGGAACGCGCTCGACGGCAACGCACTGGACAATTTGCCGCTCGAACCGCGCGACCGCGTACTCGTACACCGCCAACCGGAGCTCGTCGAGCCCCGCAGCGTCTACGTGCAGGGAGACGTCGCGCATCCCGGCCGCTACCCCCTCGCGGGAAATATGCATGCTTCGGACCTGGTTCGCTCCGCTGGAGGGCTGCTACGCAGCGCGGCCGCGGAAGACGGCGAGTTGTCTCATTACGGGGCAAAAACGAGCGATTCTGCAGTGCCGACACCCGTGAATGTTGCGGTGAATTTGCGAGCGGCGCTTGAGGGAAATGCCGAGCACGATGTAATGCTCAATTCGGGCGATGTGCTAACCGTGCCGCAAAAAACTGGCTGGAAAGACGTCGGCTCCTCAGTTTGGTTGCGCGGCGAGGTGCGCCACCCCGGCACTTATGGAATCCACACTGGCGAGCGACTCAGCGAGGCCTTGGAGCGGGCGGGTGGCTTCTCGTCCGACGCGTATCCGTATGGCGCGGTGCTGACCCGCCGTGAGGTGCGCGACTTGGAGATGAAATCTCATCAAGAGCTGGTGCAGCGGGTTAAATATGAGCAACTCGCGCTGAAGGCGCTGCCCGAAAACACGGAAGACCAAAAAAATCTCAAATTGGCGGCAATGGCGCAGGTGCAAACCACGCTCGACCAATTGCAGGCGAATGCGCCGCTTGGCCGCGTAGTGATTCATGTTCGCGGTGACATGAAGGAGTGGAAGAACACGGATGCCGACCCAGTGCTGCGCGATGGCGACGAGTTCGCCGTACCCAAAAAGGCCAACTACGTCATGGTTACTGGTCAGGTGTTCAACCCAACCTCGATCAGTTACCGCCCAGGGCGCAGCGCCAAATGGTATTTGAGCCAGTCCGGAGGATTTACGCAACTTTCCAATCGACAGGCCGCATTTGTCGTTCGCGCGGATGGGTCAGTGCTCGCTGCAAAAAACAACTCAGGTTGGTTTAGCGGCGACCCAATGAACACAGTATTAAAACCGGGCGATACCGTGGTCGTGCCCGAGAAGGCACCAAATGTCGGGGGACGTAACTGGCCGTTAACAATGCAGATGGCGCAGGTCGCGGCTTCAGCAGCGTTCACCGCGGCGTACCTTGTGAAATGACCATGCGGGCAGGGATGCGAAGGAGAATAGCAATTTTGCTTTGTGAGTGGGGCATCGTAACGGCAACTATCGCGAGCCAAGGATTCGCTGCGTCCCCGCAGGCGGGAGAACCACAGTCCGGCTCCAGCGTGCGAAGTTCGGCAGCTGACGATGCGGCGGACACTCCACCACCTAAGAAGGAGATCGGCGAGCTCGCGCCCGAACCAAGGGAGGGCGTTTCGCGAAACTTTTCTGGTTTCGTAAAGGATTTTGTTGGAGATCAAAAGGGCATCTGGACAAGCCCCGCGCGCCTGCGTTTTGAGGATACGGAGTGGCTTGTGCCGCTTGCGGGCTTCACGACCGGACTCTTGCTAACCGATCGGCAAGTAAGCGGGCATTTGGCGGCTGATATTAAGACGCAGCAACACTACCGGACCATTGCGACCGACGGAGCGTTTGCCCTCGCCGGCGTCGGAGGTGGGCTGGCCGTTTGGAGCGCATTTTCACACAACGAGCACCAACGCGAGACTGGATTTCTTTCCGGGGAAGCGGCGATTGACAGCCTCGTTGTGGTCGAGGCGCTCAAATATGGCTTCCAGCGCCAGCGGCCGTTCGAGGGAAACGGTGCTGGGCACTTCCGTAGCGGCGGAACATCGTTTCCATCCGAGCACAGCGCAGCAGTATGGTCCATCGCGGGAATCATCGCTCACGAATATCCGGGCCGGTTGCCGCGCCTGTTCGCCTATGGACTGGCTACGACGGTCAGCTTGGCGCGCATTCAATCACGCGACCATTTTCCGTCCGATGTTTTAGTGGGCAGCGCCATCGGATATCTAATTTCGCAATATGCATACAGCAAGCATCACGACCCGGAGTTGGGCGGCGCGGAATGGCGCTCGGTCCGCGACTGGGCGCGAGACACTAAGGGCACGCCGGGAAACTTGGGCTCCCCGTATGTTCCGCTGGATAGCTGGATTTATCCGGCGATGGGACGCCTCGCGGCGCTTGGGTTGATCGACAGCGGATTCGCGGCTATGCGCCCGTGGACACGCCTCGAATGTCGTCGGCTGCTGAACGAGGCGTCGGACGCGTGGTCAGCCGGCGACGAGGAAAATGCGGAAGGCGCCACGCTGATTGCGGCGCTGCAGCGCGAGTTCCGCGCGGAAACAGAAGAAGCCGGGGGCGATGGTCGCGGAACTTTTCGCGTGGAATCCCTCTACTCGCGCACGGAGCACATTTCCGGGATGCCGCTCTCGGACGGTTACGACTTCGCTCAAACACAGATCAACGATTTCGGTCGTCCTTACGGCGAAGGTTGGAACACAGTGAACGGATTTTCGTCGTACGCAACACGCGGGCGCTGGGTGGCATACGTACGCGGAGAACTGCAGACGGCCCCGAGTATTCCCGCTCTATCTTTGACGGGTAGAGAAACCATTCAGAAAGTTGATTTTTTACCGGGGTTGCCACCGTCCGCGCCACAACCTACTGTGTCGCAACTTGCTCTGCTCGATGCATACGTCGGACTAACGTTCTCGGACTGGCAGATTACTTTCGGGCGGCAAAGCCTATGGTGGGGTCCAGGTAATGGCGGCCCGCTAATGTTCAGTGACAACGCAGCGCCTCTCGACATGTTTCGCATTAACCGCGTAACGCCCATGACGCTCCCCTGGATTTTTCGGCATCTCGGGCCGATGCGCGTGGAATTCTTTTTGGGCCAATTGCGTGGCCAAGATTTCATCAATGGACTGGGAATAGTCAACGGAAGCTTCACATCGCCGTTGAATCCCCAGCCAATGATTCACGGCGAGCGCTTCTGCTTCAAGCCGACCCGGAATTTCGAATTCGGTTTCTCACGCACTGGCCTGTTTGCAGGCCAAGGCCTACCCTTCACTCTGGGCACGTTTCAAAAAAGCCTGTTGAGCTCAGGCAATGGTGCCCCAGGGACCCTGTCCGATCCCGGCGACCGCCGCTCAGGCCTCGACTGGTCCTACCGGCTGCCGAAGCTGCGCGACTGGCTCACGTTCTACGGTGATGCATTTGCCGACGATCAGTTTTCTCCCATTGCCTACATGGACCGTTCGGCTATTCGTGCGGGTCTCTATCTCTCCCATCTTCCAAAAATCGCGAAACTCGATCTGCGCGCGGAAGGTGTCTACACCGATGTGCCGGCAGGCGGCGCGCTGAGCCATGGATTCTTCTACTTCAACCCCCGCTTCGTGAACGGTTATACGAGCAACGGCAATCTGCTGGCCAGTTGGATTGGGCGGGAGGGCCAGGGCGCGCAGGCTTGGACGAACTACTGGTTCAATGCGCGAAATCGCGTGCAGATTAATTTTCGCCACCAGAAGGTCAGCCAACAATTCATTCCTGGTGGCGGCACTTTGACCGATGTCGGCATCCGCGGGGATTACTGGACGCGGTCTAACATTGGGATTTCCGGCTGGGTACAACACGAGCGCTGGCTATTTCCTGCTATCCAGCCGAACGAAGCGAGTAACGTCACTGCCGCGGTCCAAATCTCGTTCGAACCGCAGAAATGGTTCCGGCGAACAAGTTCGGTCGATGCGGACACACAATCCTCTGGCGGAGGGCTGCCGTGAACTTCACCACCAGCGCCCCCTCGCTTCCCACCACCGAGGCGCAGAGGAATGGTCACTCTGCGATGTACCCATTTCCGGACGCATCGCCCACGCCGAGCAAGCGAGTGGTGTACTTGCGAATGTTTTGGGAGCACCGGCGATTTTTCCTGCGCGTCGGCATTTACGCTTTGCTCGCGAGCACGCTGCTCGCCTTTCTGATTCCACCTCGCTACAAAGCAAAAGCACAGCTTATGCCCCCGGAGGGGCAGCAAGGGCTTGGCGCCGCACTCCTAGGGGCGCTCTCGTCGAAAGGTGCCGCAGGAGCACTCGGCGGGTTAGCGGGCGACTTACTGGGCGCGAAGGCCAGCGGAGCGTTGTTTGTGGGTGTCTTGAACAGCCGCACCGTCGCGGATCGCCTGATTGCAGAGTTTGATCTGCTTCATGTTTATCACGATTCGAAAATGGAGGATGCTCGCGACGACCTGCAAAATCATTCCGAAATCGCGGAAGACCGTAAGAGCGGAATCCTCTCGATCGCCGTCACCGATCACAATCCCCGGCGAGCCACGGCCATGGCACAGGCTTACGTCTCCGAGCTAGACAAGCTAGTTTCGCAGCTCAGCACATCTTCCGCACGCCGCGAAAGAATTTTCCTGGAGAGCAGGCTTCATGAGGTGAAGGGCGAACTCGACGCCGCCGCGAAGGAATTTAGCGAGTTCGCCAGCAAGAACACGGCGCTCGATATTCCGGCACAGGGGAAATCGACGCTCGAAGCGGCCGGGCGGCTGCAAGGAGAATTAATTGCCGCGCAGTCCGAGTTGAGCGGCCTCGAGCAGATTTACGCGGAGAGCAACGTACGTGTGAAATCGCTGAAAGCACGTGTGGACAAGTTGAACCAGCAGTTGCAGAAGCTTGGAGGCGACACCGCCAATCCTGCCAACGATGAGGGACTCGTCTCTCCTTCCATCAAAAAGCTCCCTTTGCTCGGAGTCACCTACGCGAACTTGTACCGGCAAAGCAAAATTGAAGAAACCGTGTACGAGTTGCTGACCCAGCAGTACGAGCTTGCCAAGGTGCAGGAAGCCAAGGAAATCCCGACTGTAAAGATCCTGGACGCCCCAGTACTACCCACGAAAAAGTTGTTCCCCGGACCGGTAGTTTTGATTTGCCTGGGAACGTTGCTCGGATTTGCGGGTGGAGCAGGGTGGTTGATCTTTCGTAAGCGATGGAAGGAGAGCGAGCCGGGCGCTGGGCGCGCCCTAGCGGAAGAAATAGGCGCGTCTTTGTATGCGGGAACGCGACGCTTTGTGCAGGCCCGAGCGGCGGCAGAAACAAAGTTTAGTAGTGGTACCACATAGCCTTGACCCTTTCGAACGGGTCAGAGTCTTCTGTGACGAAATGGCAAAGGAGCCAAAGATGAATTGGAAGAATACGCGGACGCTGGTTACCGGAGGCGCCTCGTTTATCGGGTCAGCGCTTGTGGATGCGCTCGTCCAGCGCGGTGCGACAGTACGAGTGGTCGACAATTTCAGCAGCGGACGGCGCGAGAACCTAGCACCGCACCTTAAGTCCAACGCGATCGAACTAATGCATGCTGACCTGCTCGATGATGGTGTGGCTCGCCAGTCCGTGCGCGGCATGGATTTGGTTTTTCACCTCGCTGCAGACCATGGAGGGCGCGGCTACGTGGACCTGCATCAAGCGGCATGCGCGGGCAATCTCGGGCTCGATGGAATCCTCTTCCGCGCTTGCGTTCAACAGAACGTCGAGAAAGTGGTTTTCGCCTCTTCCGGTTGCATTTATCCAAACTACATTCAGAACGATCCCACAGAAATGCTGTACCTGACTGAAGACAAAGCCGGCCCGCCTTACGATGCAGACAATCTTTATGGCTGGGCGAAGCTCATGGCGGAAATGACCCTGCAAGCGTATCACCGCGACTACGGCTTGAAAGCAGCGTCCTGCCGTTATTTCACGGTGTATGGGCCCCGCGGGCACGAGAACCACGCCGTTATTGCGATGATTGCACGCGCTTTTGTTGGCCAGAATCCATTTGTTGTTTGGGGCAACGGCGAGCAAATTCGCAACTGGACGCACGTAGACGACATCGTTTCCGGCACAATCCGCGCCGCTGAAGCAATTGGCGACGGAACCGCAATAAACCTCGGCACGACGGAACGCACCCGAGTAATCGATGCCGTTCATGAAGTCCTCCGTTATACAGGCCACAAAGCCGGTATCGAGTTGCATCCCGAACTGCCGACAGGTCCCATGAATCGCGTCGCTGATAACTCGCTGGCGAAACGGCTTCTCGACTGGGAGCCGCAGATCAAATTCATGATCGGCCTGCGAAGCACAATTGATTGGTATTTCTCAACGAAGGATCGCAAGAAAATTGCCAGCGAATTGGAAACACTTTTGACGGAACGCCAGTCCACTGCTCGCGAAAGCTCGCGCATCGCAGCGCCTGATCCAGCGTCGGCAACCGTGAGCGCCTAAGGGAGAGATTTGCTCGAGAGGACGATGAACGGCACTGCCACAAGACGAACCGCTCCATCGCCCGTATTGGACTGGGCGCCCCCGCCAGAGCTAGCGACAGAACTGGGCGTGAGGCATCCTTCACCCTCAGGAAATCCGCGAGACAAGAGTTTTCCGCGCGGCCTGTCTGTGCAGGCCGCGTACGCGGCCATCGACGTAATGTTTGTCTGCCTTGGCGGCATAGCTATTTTTCTCCTGCGGTTCGGCCTCGTGCACCACATGAGCATCACCGCGGCGCTTTTCCACAGCCAATCCGCGCATGCTTACCTGGGATTTTTTTTCCTCTACGCCGCGCTCATCGTGCTGAGCTGCATCAGCCATAACCTCTATCGCACGCCGCGTGAACGTAGCGTCTTTGATGAAAGCTGGATGGTCGTGAAGGCCGTGGCTATTGCCACGGCCCTGCTCTCGCTCTTCATCTTTACGTCCGGGGAAAAGGAAATTTCCCGCTTGGTAGTTTGGTCCTCGGGAGTATTCAGCGTTATAGCCCTCTCGGGATGGCGAGCCGCGAAACGCCACCTCGTATTCCGCCGAACCCGAGCCGGCATCAACGTTCGCCGCGTTTTGATCGTCGGAACCGGGCGCCTGGGCCGCGCGATGGCTCGCTGGCTCGAGGAGAATCCTCAGTTCGGCTATGTTGTCTGTGGCTTCCTCGATTCCCGTCCCTCGAGTGATCCGCGCGTGCTAGGTGCTATCAAGGATCTTCGCACTGTGATGCTCGCGCACTTCATCGACGAATTGTTCATCACTCTTCCCGCCGACCGCACACTCGTCAAGCATTTGGTGTTACAGGCACGTCGTTTGCGCCTGAATCTCAAAGTTGTTCCCGATTTATATGACGGCCTTGCTTGGCAAGCACCACTACACACACTCGGCGGATTCCCACTGATGGAGCTGTGCCGTCAGCCAATTCCTGCGCTGGGATTGGCCGTCAAGCGCGTCACCGACATCGTGATTGCCTCTTTACTACTGATCGCCAGCGCGCCGCTTCTCGCTTTGCTTGCCATTCTCATTCACTTGGACTCCGAAGGCCCTGTCCTTTATATTGCCGAGCGAGTCGGCCACAAAGGCGTGAAGTTCCCCTGCTATAAATTGCGCACGATGATCGTCGGCGCCGATGAGCAAAAAGATGAGTTGCGCAATGGCAACGAAAGAAACGGCCCGTTCTTCAAGCTTGCAGACGATCCCCGCGTCACTCCGCTAGGTCGCTGGTTGCGCAAGCTGAGCCTCGACGAAATTCCCCAACTCTGGAATGTTTTGCGCGGCGAAATGAGTCTTGTCGGCCCGCGTCCCCACCCTGTGGACGACTTTGAGCGCTACGACATCGAACACCTGCGCCGCCTCGATGTGAAGCCCGGCCTCACCGGTTTGTGGCAAGTCACCGCACGTCGCGACCCATCGTTCGACACCAACATGGCGCTTGACCTTGAATACATCGAGAACTGGAGTTTATGGCTGGACCTGAAGATAGCCCTGAAAACTTTTCCGGCGGTACTGCGGGCGGAAGGAAATTGACCCCCGATGACCACCACGGCGCTACCTCATGTTACAGAGACAAAGGGGAAAGGGCGCACTCAGGCTGTAGAACCGTCCGCAACTGGTTTTCGGATCACCTCCGACAGTTTGCGCGTTTGGGGAATACGCTCGGCGCTGTCTGTTTTTGACCAAGGGCTTACAGCAGCCGTTGGATTCGCGGTCAACATTGCCCTTGCTCGATGGCTGTCAGCTGACGTTTATGGCGCTTTCGCGGTGGCGTTTGCAACGTTTCTTTTTATTTCCGGCTTCCACAATGTGATCTTGCTCGAACCGCTCACAGTCATGGGACCGTCCCGCCATCCGAATAGGTTACCCACCTACTTTCGGGAGCAAATTGTTATACACGTAATGCTAGTCGGAGTGTTGGCTGCCGTTATTTTGCTGACGGGCGGAGTCCTTTGGTGGGTCGCACCCGGTAACCTGCAGCTCGCTGGCGCGTTAATGGGCAGCGGAGTGGCTCTCCCCTTCGTCACTCTGTTGTGGCTCATACGAAGAATGTGCTACGTGCTCCAGCGGCCGTCCATCGCTCTGCTCGGCAGTGGGTTCTATGTATCTTTCGTCCTTTTGGGTTTGTTCCTTCTCCGCCATTTTCACCAGATAAGCCCACTTACGGCCTTCGTACTGATGAGCATAGGCAGTTTGTTATCGGCCGGGGTGTTGTGGCAGAAGCTCGGTCTGAAGCAAACACAAGCCCAAGTGGACGAACGGCGCATGATGTGGCGCGAGGTAGCGCGGGAAAACTGGAACTATGGACGCTGGCTCGTGGGTAGCACCGCGCTGAATTCGGTGTCTACGCAGGCACAAATGTTCTTGGTGGCGAGCACCCTCGGACTCGGCGCGGCTGGTGTTTTGCGCGCTATGCAAATTCCTGCTCTGGTTATGACCCACATAATTTCCGCTACAGGGCTCTTGATCCTCCCGGCATTTTCTTATGACTTCGGTAACGGCTTGATCGCGCGATTGCGGCACAAAGCGACTCTGGTCAGTTTGGGACTTGCCGGCGGAACGGTCGCGTTCGCGGCGGTGCTCGCGCTCGTGGCACAACGCACGGAGCATCTTTTGTACGGCGGAAAATACCGCGAATATGCCTGGCTGATGCCGGCCCTGGCGCTCGTGCCGGCAGCCTTGGGCGCGTCGATAGGATACTCCATGGCCCTGCGAGCCATGCACCGGCCGCACTTTGACTTGGTGGCTGGCGCTGTAGCCGCTCCGATAGGAGTCGTCTCGGCGATCGGCTTGATGCATTGGTGGGGTCTCGGCGGAGCAGCCGCGAGCATGGTCCTTAGTTACATAACGTACGCGGTCGGGGCTTGCTGGGTTTATCGCTCCACGGCGCACGTCGCGCGGCAAGAGCTGTGCCAGAAATAATGCAAGTGCAGGAAATAACTCGGCTCGATCATCCAGCGTCCGGGATGTGGCCGGCTATCGCCGCCGTCCTCATCGTCGGCTACCTTTCGCTCAGCCGTGCGTTTGCTTATGTGGGAATCCCTTGGTGGAAAATCTTCGTCGGTGAAGTAGTGCTTGCAATGCTCTTTATCTCCGGGCCAAGGTTTAACGCCCGCTCATGGTACCGAATCTTCCTCGAACTGCCGGTACTTAAGCGTCTTGCTTGGCTGTACGGCCTTTTTCTCGTCTACGGAATCGTTCAAATCGTACACGGGATTATCGCTGGCAACCCGCCGCTTCTCGCAGTGCGCGATCTTACCTTCAACTATTACCCCATTTACTTCTTCCTGGGACTTTCGGCAGGCCTGATGCGTCCGGACCTCTTGCCGAGGCTCTTGCGCGGTTTCGCGTGGTTCAACGGAATATATGGCGTGTTGTATATACTCGTTCTCAACCGGATTGATTGGTTCGTGCCGGGTGTTTCGGATGAAATCACCCAGGTTCCTATTTTCGGTCAACCCATCTACTCGTTTGTTGCATTGCTCGGCCTCATCGCCTACGAGAAGAACTTATGGCGAAGCGCGCACTTGTTAGGACTCAATGCGTTTGTGATGTTGGGGATGCAAATTCGTACGGAGTGGTTCGCCTTTGCCACAGGAATAATTACTTGGTTTTTCTTCACCGGCCACGGTAAACGGCTGCTACAAGCGATCGCGATTTTATCTGTCTTGTTTTACTTGATGTACATCACAGATTTCAGCATGCTTGGTCCAGAAGGGCGCGGCGGTGGCGAGATCTCCATTCGCCAGCTTACTGATCGAGCTATTGCGCCGTTCCGGGCCGATACAAGCGACGCAAATGTTGCAGCGGGAGTGGGCGCCGACAGCCAGGAGTCAACCTTTGTTTGGCGGACGGTCTGGTGGCTGTTCATTTGGAACTCCGTCCATTCTAGTCTCAACACTACGGTATGGGGCTTTGGCTACGGATATCCACTGGGCGATTTGGCTCCCTATCTGGCAGGCGATTTCATTCGGACACCTCACAACGAATTCTTTTATGCCTTGGGCTATACGGGCTGGATTGGAGTCATTCTTTTTTTTCTGTTGCAAAGGGAAATCCTGCGTCTCCTATGGCGAGTGAACCGAAAGACGAGGGACCCTTTCGGAGTGCCTTTTTGGGTCGCAATGATAACCTACGGAATGTTTTTTCCTTTGGGAGAAACACCTTACGGGGCCGTCCCTTTTTACCTCATTTTAGGTTGGCTTGTGAGCCCACTTCTGTCCGAACGCGATTCAGTAGCACGCGCGGCTGATAGTAAGAGGACTTGGTATTTTACGATCGACGACACTGGTATCCGGCTCCTGCGTGGTGCTTAAAGATTGTTGCAGCATAAATCGGAGTCGAAATGCCGATAGAAAATTAGACAGGAATATATCAATGTCAACGTGCCCACTATGTGCCCAGAAAGCGCAGAAACACATGACGCTGCCGCATACAGAAGTGATGGCGTGTACAAATCGCTTTTGTGAGCTGATGTTCGCTTTCCCTCAGTTGAGTGGCGAGGAACTCGACGCTGCCTACCGGCAATTCTATTATCCCGCCGCCGATATTGAGTCGGCCCCTTATGAAAATACGCCCGAAGAAATTCTTCGGCACACTTTCGCTGAGGCAACTTCCGTGTTCGGTCCTCTCAAGGGAAAGAGCCTTCTCGATTTCGGTTGTGGCGTTGGTGGGCTGTGCCGAATCGGCCGTGAATATGGCTTGATAACAACCGGAATCGAACCAGACGTGTTCGCCAGACAGAGGGCAATAACTACCGGCGAGCTGAACGTGTATGCGAGCGTGGACGAACTGCGGGGAGCAAACCGCGAAGCTCGATTCGACATTATTACATCGTGGGATGTGATTGAACACTTGCGCGAGCCATGGAAAGAACTAGAGCAATTGTCCAGGTTGCTCCGTCCCGGAGGTCGACTTCTTCTCTCCACGCCAAACGCCGGTTCGCTGCGGGCCCGATTGGAGGGACAACGCTGGGAGAACATGATTAATCCCACGCACTTTTACTACTTCACCCAACGTTCCCTACGGTTAGCGTTAGAACGAGCCGGGATCTCTGACATCACTGAATGGCGCTTTCCAATTCCATACCCGGGGCACTCGTGGATTCGGCGACTCATTCATAGAGGCTTGCTGAATTTGCATCTTCAAGGGCAATTCTTGGTGCTCGGACGTTAGTCGTATCTCTTTTTTGCGCTGGGAGGCTATTCCATATGATCGATACATGGACTCAGTCGAAAGATGACAGTCACAGATTAGCGGCTCTCGCCAATGTAGCGATGTTTAATGAAGAAGGCACGGCTAACTGTGTAAGCGCTTCCCCGCATCTGACGCACCCAATGGTTTGCGATCTGTATGCACAACTTGTCGCTCGCACCTTCAATACAGCCAAGAAGTATGCGAGCATGCCGCGTGTTTTAGACTTAGGTGCCGGCGAAGGGTCCGCAACCTTACCTTTTCTCGAACTGGGTGCTCAGGTCACGGCCGTAGATATTTCCGAAAGTCAACTGGCGGTTTTAGGCCAAAAATGTAGGCGATTCGCTACTCGATTGCGCGTATATGGCGAGGACATCAATGAGATGCTCAAGGGTACCGAAGAACGATACGACATTGTGGTGATGAACTCTTTTGTGCACCACATCCCAGACTACCTTGCCGTTTTTCAAAAATCGATTGCGATCCTCCGGCCCAATGGCTTGATATTCACATTTCAAGATCCCCTTCGCTACGACACGCTCGGGCGGGGCTCGCGTTATTTCAGTATGGGTGGATATTTCTTTTGGCGCCTCTTCCAGGGGAACTATCTACAGGGACTGCGCACACGCATCCGGCGCTTACAGGGCATCCATATTCCCGGCAGCAAAGAAGATGACGCCGAATACCACGTTACTCGAAATGGTGTGGACCAGGATGCCATTGCCCAGCTTTTGGCGTCCGAGAGCTTCACGTGCGAAATCATTCGATACTTCAGTACGCAAAGTTCAATTTTTCAGCGGCTTGGATTATTTTTCGGAATTAAAAACACATTTGCGATCATCGCACAAAGAGTTTAGGGCTTATGGCCAAGTTCGGGGCGTGACCAATGTCACTCGATTATGATTTAGAGGCTGGAGCGCAGGCACATTTTCTCAAACTGACGCCGCGCAAGCGGCGCCTGATCCGTGTGTTTGAATCCCTTGCCCGTATGGTTCTGCCGCTGCTCCCATCACCACCTTCTCCGAATTCGGCCAGCACGCAGCCGGGCAGGATTCTTGTAATTGAGTACTGGAATCTGGGCGATCTTGCGATTCTAGTCCCCTTTCTACGAGATCTTCGTCGCAGCTTTCCGGACGCGCGAATCTCCCTTTTGGTGAACGCCTCTTTGGTTTCATTTCTCGATGGGCAAGGACTCGTCGACGAGTTCATCCCTATCCGAGTTCCGTGGGCCCAGCACTTTTCCCGTTGGAAAAAGTACAATCCATTTTCGGCACATTTTCTTCCCTTTCTCCGGGTGATTTGGAGTCTGCGGAAGAACCGGTTTGATTGGGTCTTTTCCGGGCGGATGGATGTTCGCGACAACTTCTTGATGTGGCTTTCTGGAACACCGCGCCGGATTGGTTATGGCATAGGAGGCGGCGGATTCCTCCTGACCGACCGTGTTTCTCCCGACCTTGCTCGACCGCACCGCACAGACGTCTGGCTGCAACTACTGCGTGCCGTTGGCCTGCCCACAGATAGCGAAAACGGAACCTTTAGGATCAGTGAGAACGCTCACGAGGGCGCTGCTAGGTTCTTGCGGACCTGTAACATACCGGGGGAAGCCGTTGTGATTGGGTTCCACCCGGGAGCCCGCATTCCGATTCGGCGTTGGGGAGATGATCGCTTTGCCGAAGTCGCTCTGGAGCTATTACAAAAAGAGGATGTCCATATCGTATGGTTCTCAGAACCCGGTTCAGCCTCCGATTCTCCGTTGCACGATCGCTGTCATGCGGCGACCCTGGATTTTCCGTCGTTTTTGGCCATGCTGTCGCGATGCCAGCTTCTTGTTTGCAATGATAGCGGTCCCATGCATCTTGCCAACCTCCTCGCGGTTCCGGTAGTGGCGATCTTTGGATCAACCAACCCCGTCTGGTTTGGCCCGCGCGGTCCTTACGACCGAGTAGTAATCCGCCCAGAGATGTGGTGCCGCCCCTGCTTCGATTACTGCATATTCGATCAACCCCATTGCCTGAGGACGATCACACCCAAGGAAGTGATCTCATATGCACGAGAAGTATTACAGCATTTAGGTACGGAACCCCCGTTGATAGCCGAAAAGTTCCTAGTCACGGCTTCCGGGCAGAGGACCAGGAATGTCTAACACCGTCGAACCTCTAACGTCAGACAGTTGCGTTGCTCCAACGCCCAAGAATAGGTCGTGTTTGCTGAGGACGTTGGAGCGGCATTTGGAACTATGCAAGGTCGACAGGAGCCAGCCAGTGCTGGTCGTGGGCGGCGGGCAAGACGATTTGGAGATTCTCAAAGCTTGCGGATTCAAGGAAATCGTCTTATCCAATCTCAATGCGGACGAGGTTGCGATCGATGCAGAGAATATCGCCCTACCAGATAACAGCTATCCCATCGTCTTCGCGCACGCTGTCCTCCATCATTGCCGCTGCCCGCAGAAGGCAGTCGGAGAAATGGTGCGGGTTAGCCGGCAACACGTGTTTTTTGTTGAGCCGAACGATTCCTGCGCTCTGCGTCTGTTGATCCGCTTGAACCTGTCGTTTCCGTATGAATTGGCATCCGTCGCCGGTCACCAATATCTGCATGGTGGTATGCGAGACGGCCCAATTCCAAACTATATTTATCGATGGACGGGACGCGAAGTTGAGAAATCCGTTGCTGCTTATCATCCAGAACGGCAACTTGAAGTCCATGCGTATCCTTACTGGGATTTTTACGTTAATGAATACGAGTTGCTAGCCCGTAAAGAATCGCACGTCGCGGCCTTGGCCAAAAAACTAGGCCCGGGCAATTTTATAAGCTGTCTGCACTTTTGGCAGTCTGTCCTAAATCTTTGTTCCCCGCTGCGTTCGCAGGGGAATAAATTCATTTGTGCCATTTCAAAGCGACGGTTACACCCGTGGATTGAGGCACGCGATGGCCAATATTACATGAAGAACTTGAATGGGCCGCGTGACGAGACTCTTATTAGGGAGGGCAATAACTCAGAAACCCACTAATTGCTTATGATCTGCCTGGCATGAATTAGTAGGGACAAGAACGCCGTACAACATGCCATCGTGACCCTGCCTCTCTGGCGGAGCGCGTTGGACGCCCTTCGAGACAAATCTTGTGACGACCTTTTCTGCACAAATCGCCGGGAAAGTATTGGGCTTCGCCAAACCCCTACATAAACGTTTTCGCAATCAAAAAATTGAACTATTCCTTAGTCTCATCCGGGCGGACGGTGGCGGCGGCCGTTTACTTGATATTGGCGGCGGCTCCGGCATCGATGGCGAATTTCTGAACCTGTACAAGCATTTCGACGAAGTAGCGGTTGTTAATCTGACGCCTCAACCCATTACTGCCCCTACTGGCGTCCTCCTTACGACCCTTGTGGCGGACGGGCGAAACCTGCCGTTCGACGCTCGCTCGTTCGATTGGGTCTTTTCCAATGCAGTCATCGAACACGTAGGCGCGTGGCCACAGCAGCAACGTTTCGCAAGTGAGATTCGCCGCGTCGCCAGCCACGGCTACTTCGTTACGACTCCCAACAAATTCTTCCCAATTGAACCGCACACCATGCTTCCTCTTTATCAATTTCTGCCTGTTCCGATTCAAAAAAAGGTCGCACCTTTTTCGCCGGGCTATCTTAGAAAATATGAAGAAATTAATCTCATCTCTCGGACGCAGATGAAGGCTCTATTCCCAGAAGCCAGGATTCTTCCGATAGGCTTCCCAGTTCTGGGTAACAGCCTTATCGCTTATCACTTACGATCAAAATCTGGCTCGGACCAATGACTGCCGCTGGGTCAAATCCAACCGCTCAATACCGCGTGCTCGGCACCCGCGTCGACGCGGTCCAAATCCCCGGCGTAATCGCGCAAATACAAGACTGGATCGCGCGCCGCGACTCCTGCCGCTATGTTGGCGCGCCTGCAGAAAAGTACACCGCAACCTTGAAGGGCGCCATCGAACAGGACAGCATGTGAAAGGCACACAACAGCATACTCCGTTCTTTAAGCCGGTACCGTTGAGCCCTCTGTCTCGACGTCCGCTGGTGTCGGTTTTGGTGTCCAACTACAACTATGGATCATTCCTCATGGAAGCAATTGGGAGCGTGCTGCAGCAGACCTACGAAAACTACGAAGTTATAGTCTCCGACGATGGATCTACTGACCGCTCTCGGAAGGTTTTACAATCCTTGCAGTCGGTCAATCCTAGAATTACGGCGATATACCAGGCGAATGAGGGCCAATCCAGCGCACTGAATTCGGCATTTCGAAAGAGCCGGGGAGAAATCATCTGCTTGATGGATGCGGACGACGTTTTCCGCCCTGAAAAACTCGAATCGTTGGTCGAGGCGTTCGTGTCCAATCCCGATGCAGGGTTCGCTATACACCGAATGATGCGTGTCGACAAACTCAGGAAGCCTCTAGGAGAGATTCCTTTGCTTTCACAGCTCCCTTCCGGTTGGCAGGGCGGCGCGTTCAACCTAAAGGGACCTAGGGCCTTATCTGGCTTGCCCCCGAGCTCTGGCATGGCGCTCCATCGCACAATTGCCGACTTGGTTTTCCCCATTCCAATAACTTTAAGAACTTGCGCAGATACCGCTGTGCAGATCCTCGCCCCTCTTATGACCCCAATCTTGTCGGTGGATCGAATTTTAGGCGAGTACAGAATCCACGGAGCCAATAACCTCGGCAGGAATCACTTCGGCACTGCCGACGTACAACGAATCATGTTTAATGACAATCAGGTCTGGGATGTCTGGCGTAACTACGTCGCCGCTCAAGCAGCATCGAGAACCGACTTGATCCCAGCTCAGCGTACTCCGTCAATGCTGGAGTACGCACACGCGCGCTTCGCCGGTGACCCCTCCTCTAGGACTCTCTACCGCCTCGGTATAAACAGTCCTCGCTATCAGGCCATGTCGGCCATGTACCGCTGCTATTGGAAGATGTCGAGCGCGATGCCGGACTGGCTGTTTAGGAGATCTATCGAGTTCGTCTACGGCCAAAGCACCGCCAAAATAAAATTGGGCCGTATCCTGGATCGCCTTCGTTGGATGCGGCGCAGGTATGGAGCAGTTCTGCGAAGTATGAAGGGAAGCACATATCCGCGTACGGCCAGCATCATCTCTAAGAGCAGTGCGAAATAGACATGGAAACCTACGCTCTCAAATCTCGCCTCAAATCCATGATCGCGGCTCGACGCAATAGCCGAATCGTAAGATACGTGGCTGATGGCGCGGAAAAATACTTAAGGGCCTACAACAACGAACAAAACTGGCATGCGCGCTACAATGGCGAAGCGCGTGCCGTCCACACGATCGCAAGCGCAGTCAACGGCGAGGTTCTAGACGTGGGCGCAAATGAAGGTCAGTGGGCCTCAATGGCCTTGGACGTCGTGGATGCCAGCCGTCTCCACTGTTTCGAGGTTGTTCCACAAACGTTTGACAAGCTGAAACAACGCCTCGGGCCAGATACCAAAGCCACGCTAAACCGTTTTGGTCTCGCATCGAAAGCTGGCCCAATTGATTTCTTTTTCTATCCCGATTCCTCGGATCGTTCGAGTTGCTACAGCTTGAACGATGGCTTTCGGAAAGAAAAAATCACAGTCTCGGTCATCCCTGGCGATGAATACATTTCGCAGCGCGGCATGCGTGAAATCGCATTTCTCAAATTGGATGTAGAGGGGATGGAAATGGATGTGCTTCAAGGCCTCTCCTCCAGTTTGCGGGCCGGCATAATCCAGGCAATCCAGTTCGAGCATGGTCCCGCTCACGCGCTCGCTCGCCACCTGCTGAAAGATTTCCTGGAGTTCCTGGAAGGCTACTCTTATACCGTATTCAAAATTTTTCCGAAAACATTCGTGAAGGTCGATTATGACCCTGAGAGAGATGAATCCTTTGTCGGTCAGAATCTGTTGGCTGTACGTCCCGAGATTCTCGACCGCCTTTCAAGCGCATTCTGACGTGGCTCCCGCTATGCACGTTGATCAATGCGCCTCACTCGTACCCGAGCTGTCGGCATGAGCAGCCAATCCGATGCCCGAAATACCGCCGCCTGCTCGCGCCCATCTGATGCGTTTTGCGTGCTTGGCACCCGCGTCGACGCGGTCCAAATCCCCGGCGTTATTACGCAAATGCAAGATTGGATTGTCCGCCGCGACTCCTGCCGCTACATCGCAGTCACCGGAATGCACGGCGTCACCGAAGCGAGGCACGATCCGCAGCTGCGCGCCGCGCTCGCGTCAGCCAGTCTCGTCGTGCCGGATGGCATGCCTCTAGTCTGGTTAGGCCGCCGCCACGGCTTCCATCTCCCCCGCCGCGTGTACGGCCCAGAGCTAATGCTCCGCTTTTGGCAGGAAACAAGCTCCGCTCGATATCGTCATTTTCTCTACGGCGGCGCACTCGGCGTCGCAGACACCCTCGCCCATAAATTCGCCCGTCAATTCCCCACCCAGGACATCGCCGGCACGTTCAGCCCGCCATATCGCAATCTGTCCTCCGACGAGGACCGCGAAATCTGCTCGACGATTAACGACTCAAATCCCGATATCGTTTGGGTCGGCCTTGGCACTCCCAAGCAAGAGCGCTGGATGCGCGATCACCAGGATCTTCTCTCCGCGCCTGTTCTCGTGGGTGTGGGCGCCGCCTTTGACTTTCACGCCGGTAGAGTGCGAAGCGCTCCCCCGTGGATGGGCGACCACGGTCTCGAATGGCTGTTTCGCCTAGCCCAAGAACCTCGCCGCCTCTGGCATCGCTACTTAGTTCGCGGCTCGGAATTCGCAGCCCTCGCAATTCTCGAGCTCCTCAGACACAAATAGAATCGGCTATGTAGCAGGCATTGCTCCGATCTAAGGCCACGTACAGCAATTCCCCACCTCCCATCAGGGCCTCTACGGATGGGAAATGTCTACTCGGAAGTTTAGCGTCGCTCCTTGCGTCGGATGTGGGCCCGAGCCCTTAACGCTTCGCAGCAACACGGTCTCGGGAGGCATTCCTAATCTCCACCCACACGGCGCTCTTGCGCAAACGTAAGCCTCGGAGGCCTAATGGAAGCCACTCCGCAAATTCTCATAGTGTCATCGGAATTAGAGAATCGCCGCGCCCTGAATGAAATCCTTCGCAAAGAGGGCCATGAGACCATTTGCGCATCCCGGCTCAGCGAATGCCAGGAAGCTCTGCAGACGCAAAATGTCTCCTTGATCTTTTGCGACCGCCGACTCTCCGACGGCAACTATCGAGACGTGGTAGCCGCCACGCGCGCCTCTCACCATCACGCCAGGGTTGTCGTAACCTCGCGCTTGGCCGATTGGGACGAGTACCTCGACGCTCTCCATAACGGAGCCTTTGATCTAATCGCCTCGCCTTGCCAGCCGACGGATGTCCTCTGGGCTATCGTCCGAGCTCGACGTGAAGACCACGAGCGTTCCGGCTTCATAGCTCCCACAAAGGCGCGCGTCGCTTCCGCCGCCGTGTAACGAAATCGCTCCAGCAAATCCTCTCTTCAGACGCAGATAGGAGGCGCTATCCGAGGGGATAGCGCCTCCTATCTGTTTGGATAGATATCGCCGGGAATCGCAACGAAACTTCATCTGACTCATCGTGCGCGGGGCGGTTATCTCGTTACCTGTCAGCTCCTTGCGTTTTATTCACTGATAAATCCGCTCCCTCTCCAGCATGGTCAACCGGGTGCATCCTCTACTAGAGTGCGGCCAAGATCAAGACCCAAAGGCCGCAACGAAATTTAAAGTCTTCGCAAGGAGGTCCCCATGAAATCACTTCGGAATCGTATGCTGGTAATCGCAGCCGTCGCGCTGGTAGCCGTCTGCGCAAGCGCAATCCCCGCCTCTGCCCAGCTAGTCTGCAAAGGCAGCTTCACCCTCTCCCACGAAGTCCGCTGGCAGAGCGCCACATTGCCCGCTGGCGATTACACGTTTGAAATGCGGTCGCTCGCCTCACCCTCGCAGATTACTCTCAAGGGTCCCAACGGCTACCAGGTCATCACCGCCGCGGTCGCGAACGAAACAAAAAGCGATCAGAGCATGCTGATTATCGAAAATCGCGGCAACCGCTCTACAATCGCCGAGCTCCGCCTGTCATCCATCGGTCGCAGCCTCCGCTACTCGGTGCCAAAGGCCCCCAAGGATGTCGAAGTGGCCCAGGGTCCAGTAACGAGAGAGCAGATCGTCGTCGCCGTGAACGTCAAGTAAGTAGTGCCCAAAGTAGAAAGCCACGGCGCGAGCCACTTACGAGGCTCGCGCCGTTTTTGTATTGTGATCAAGTTTTTGTTTTGCGCTCACAGTATCAGGACGCGGACGCAGCGGTGGCCGGCCAGTACGGCATATCTTTGTCGGCCAACTTGCCATCCGAGTACCGGTCGTGGTGCCGAATCCAGGCCATCGTTAACGGCAACCCGCCTTCGTCCCGGCCCTTCGGTACATAATCGAGATAGTTGTACGTGTTCATGGTCATCTCCGTGCCGCGAACGTAAGCCGAATACGTGTGGAAGATGTTTCCCGCCTTATCCTTGTAGAACATGCTGATTCCCGGGCCTTCCTCGCTCGGGAACGCCTGAATTTCATAGTTGAAGTACATCTTGCCGCTCGCCTTCTCCTCCTTGGTGAACGACACGTGATAGTCCCGGTTGAAGTCGTTCGCGTTTGACGACACCCATTCAAATTTCCAACCCATACGCTTCTTGAATGCTTCAATTTGCGGCAGCGTAGCCCGAGAAATCGCGGCGAACGATACATCGCGTTGCGCAAGGTGCACCAGCGCCCCGTCCGTATGATCCATATTGAAGGAACAGCTCGGGCAGCCTTCCTTCCAATCGGGGCCAAACATGAAGTGATACACAATCAATTGGCTTCTGCCCTCGAACAGATCCGCCAGCGTTTTCTTGCCGCCCCGCGCATCGAAAACATAGTTCTTGTCGACTTTCACCCACGGCAATTGCCGTCGCTCCGCACTCACCGCATCGCGCTGCCGCGTCAGACTTTTCTCTTTAGCCAGCAACTCCTTGCGCGCTGCAACCCACTCTGCTCGAGAAACTACCTTGGGATTTGCTACTGTGCTCTTGCTCATGACGCCTTCTCCTTTATTCGAAGCTCCTTCACTTTGCGTACTTCGGTCGTTTCCTTCACGCCCTCTTGACGCGAAACTTATGCACCAAAAGCGTGGCCACTCCGCCGGTCGAGGTGGCCCCGGCGACAATCATCGCTAATGTTGCTATGCATGCCGGACACATAGGTTCATCCTTCGCCCCATCTTCCATTTATGCTGGCACTTGGGCTCGTCAAGCCGCCGGTGCAGTACTGGCGGATTGCCTCTTCTGCAGAAAAACAGGCTGCTCGTCACCGCTGGGCCCCCAGCTTGCCGGCACGGCCACGTTGAGTAGACGGAGGTACACGCTGAGCTGGCCTCGATGCTGAAACCAATGGCTGAGCATGATGTCTCTCAGGAACTGCGCCCGCGGAATGGTCAGCACATCTTGATCGCCCTGCACCATCCGCCAGGTTTCTTGCATCGTGGCGTCGCTGAACTGCGGCAACACGGTTCTGACCGTGGCAATACTCTCGTCGAACGCACCGAGAATTTCTCCCACGCTTGAGGGTTGCGGCACATTATTGAAGTTGGGCGCTTGCGCCGGGTTCTGCTGCACGAACCGGACGCTGCCGCCGGGCACGCGGGCGATATGCAAAGCCAGTTGCCCGGCTGACATCGATTTCTCGTGCGGCTTCCAAGTCAACCGATCCTCGGGCAAACGTTCCAGGAATTTTCGAGTGATCGGCGCTTGTGCTTCAAACTCCGCTAACATCGATTGTGCGAGTGACATCGTCGTTCTCCTCCTGCCGTATAGTTAAGACCCTCTTGCAATTCCACTATTTCCGCGCCGTTTCTAGCGCGAAACTCTTCTGAGTGCTCAGCGTTTACTGCACTCGAATTCAGCGGGCCGCCGCTCTCCCACCACGCCCCGCTGCTTCAGCTCGCTTCCGCAGGTTGGCGTGAATATGACCCCAGCCCTTCCCGACTCCTTCTCGATGCTGATCCTCAATCAGTCCAAGCGCCGTGTGATGAAATTTGATCAACGTTCCGCCGGGCACTTCGCTCAGTCTGTATTGCACATTCGAGACGACCGCATACGACATGAACAATGGGCCGGTGATCTCCAATAAAGTCGGCCGCTTGATAGCCTGGACGTTTCCCCAGAAGTGGCCGTTCCCATCGCCCAGATCGCGGTACCACCTTCCGCCCGGCCACGCCTCGATTTTCATGTTCATGGACTGCCCTTCCATCGTCTCGCTGAACGGGCCCAGTTGCTCCAGCAGGGTCTCAAATGTCACATCGAGCGGCGCCTGGACATGGATTTCCTCCGTAATACTCAGTGTCATCTTTTCAATTGCGGGTGCTGTCGAAATCATCGTTCCTCCTTAGAATTAAGAATTCGAGTGAAATCAAACTTTCTTCATCTTCTCTTCGGCACGTTCCTTCACGCGCTGCAATTGATTCCGCCACAGACGCTCGAAGGTGCTGGTCCACTCGTGCAACGGCCGAATGGCCTCCGCGTTGATTCCATAAAGGATATGTCGTCCTTCGCGCCGCGCACGGACAAGCCCCACATCCTTTAAGACGCGCAGGTGCTTGGAAACGGAAGGCTGCTCCAATCCCAAACTCGCCACAATGTCGCCTACGGGGCGCTCCTGGAGCGCCAGATAGTTCAGGATGTCGCGGCGGCGAGGTTCCGCCACGGCATTGAAGGCGTCAGAAGTGGTAGCGGCTCTTGCCATGGAGGAATGATACATTCCGATATGGGAATATGTCAAGCGATTCTTTTCTTCTCACCTTTGTCCCTAAATGCGAGCGAGGCTCTACTTGAAATTTCGAGCCTCTCGCATGCTCTTGTGTGTATTAGGGCAGGTAGGAAAACGCCCCTGCAATGAGACCTCAGGAAAGAGTTTCGCTTCAGGCTGGGTGCTATGGGTTATCGTCGCGGGTGTTCTTTGGCAGTGAAGCACGCCGGTAATGGCGTGCCAGTGGTCACCACGAAGAACAAGGGCGCAGGTTAGCTTCTGCGAATGAGGCTTTCGGCAGCGCAAGGAACAACGACGACTGGTCGACGTCGGTCTCTCAGGCGTTCGCCTCGGAGGCCGTGTCGGGTGCCCCAGCCTTCTCCGTTGTATCCCGGACAGCCTCAACTTTCAGTCCTTTGTTCATATCAAATCGCTGCTTACGGTCCAAGCTCTTCACAAACTCTCGGGTCGCTTTTCCAATCGCTCCCGCAATACTCGACGCATCCACTTTGATCGTGCGCCCTTCCGTACTTCCCTTGCGATCCTCATAGCTCAGTGTGACGTTGTACGTGTTCATTATCGGTCTCCCTGTAGTTTGATGCTTATCCCCTACCCTTTAATACGATAATGCCTGAGAAGTTGAATTACCGCACATCATAAAGATCCACTCTAGAAGGGTGTTTCAAGGTCGCCCGTTCGGCGACATGTCAGGACCGGAAAGTTGACGGACTAGTTCTGCAGCGAAACGAAGAAGACTTCTGTGACTAACCTCAATTCCATGAAACGTCCCTTTCAGGTCACGACGCTGGGTTGGCTGTTCATAGCCGTGGGGATACTACTCAGTACGATCTATCACCTTTGGAAAGGTCCACTCGATCGTTGGACCGTCCCAATCTTGCTCGTCGGAATAATCGCTCTCGTGGCCGGCGTCTTCTTGCTCCGGGGTGCAGGATGGGCTCGCTGGCTGGTTCTAGCCTGGCTTGCCTTTCACGTTGTCGTGAGCGCACTGAACTCACTGTCGGATGCTATGCCCCACTTCGTGCTGCTTTTGGTCGTGGGCTATTTCTTGTTAGGGCCGCCGACTTCAAAGTATTTTCAGAGTACGTAACGAAAATGATGCAATTCAGCCGCATCACCCGCAAAGATTCCTGGTTATCAGCAGCATCTCTAATCGTGGTTTTGCTCAAGCTGTGAATCGTTAGGACAAATCAAGAGTTGGGATTGCTACATGGATCGCAATTTCATGTACCGCAAGAAGTCCGGAAAGAGCACCAGGGCTGCTACGAAGGACACTAGAATAAATACACCGAGCACGCCTATCCCAAAGATCGCCATTGCATGCATTGTTGATCCTCCACTCGCAATCTCCATCATCGCGGAAGAGTACACCTAGAGTGTGCGACCTACAATAGCTTCGCGGGCGGAGCTTTAAGCCGCGCCAAGCGGCTGCTTCAGCAAATTTCCCGTGCGCACTTGACGACAGCGGCCATGCAGAGGACTATATCCGCCAAAAGGACGAACTCGCTCCACACGCACGCAATGAAACTTAACCCAAACTTACTCAAGGCCACCGTAGTTGGCGCGCTCGGCGGACTGCTCTTCGGCTTCGACACCGCCGTCATCGCCGGCACCACGCATTCGCTCACCCTTGGTTACAACCTTTCGCCCCGGCAGCTCGGCCTCACCGTTTCCATGGCGTTAGTCGGCACCGTGATCGGCGCGATGTCCGCAGGCATTCCTGGTCAGAAATACGGAGCGCGAGAGACGCTGCGCGTGCTCGCTGTTTTCTACGTGCTCTCAGCGCTGGGCTGTGCGTTTGCCTGGAATTGGCATGCTTTGCTTCTCGCGCGATTTCTCGGCGGACTCGGAATCGGCGGCTCCTCCGTTCTCGGTCCGGTCTACATTGCGGAACTCGCTCCCGCACAAATTCGTGGCCGCTTGGTCGGAATGTTTCAAATCAATATCGTGATTGGAATTCTGCTTGCCTATCTCTCCAATTTTGCAATCGCGCGCCTTGGCCTCGGCGCCGCCGAATGGCGCTGGCAATTCGGTGTGGCGGCGATTCCAGCGGTGCTCTTCCTGGTGATGCTGTTCGGCATTCCGCCAAGCCCGCGTTGGCTCGTGACGCGAAACCGCGTCGAGGAAGCGCGTCAGGTTCTGCAGCAAATGGGTGCTGAAAATCCGGAGAGCGAGCTGCAGGAAATCATCAACTCCGTGCATCTGGAGAGCTCGCAAAAAACGGAACCGCTCTTTAGCTGGAAATACCGTGTGCCCATTTTTCTGGCCATCACCATCGGCATGTTCAACCAACTCTCTGGAATCAATGCCATCCTCTATTATCTGAACGACATTTTTGCCGCCGCGGGCTTCAGCAAACTTTCGGGCGACCTGCAAGCCGTGGCCGTTGGTGGCATGAACCTGGTCGCCACGCTCCTGGGCATGTCTTTGATAGACAAGCTGGGCCGCAAGACGCTGCTCTTGATCGGCTCCGTGGGCACGGCTCTGTGCCTCGCAGGTGTCGCTCGCATTTTTCTGACCCATCAACATTCGGAATATTTGTTGTGGTTCCTGGTCGCCTACATCGCTTTTTTCGCAATTTCCCAGGGCGCGGTAATTTGGGTTTACATCAGCGAGGTTTTTCCCAACCGCGTCCGCGCTAAAGGTCAGGCCCTCGGTAGTTCGTCCCACTGGATCATGAACGCCATCATCGCGTACACCTTCCCGCAACTCGCCAAATCGTCCGGCGCCTATCCGTTCATGTTCTTCTCGCTCATGATGGTGCTGCAATTTTTCGTCGTGCTGTTTTTCTATCCGGAGACAAAGCGCATTTCCCTGGAGCAAATGCAGCAGCGTCTCGGAATCGAGTAATACGTTAATCTCCTGTGCGACAGCCAATTCTGGCTGTCCTCGCAGACCAAGACAATGACCTCAAAGGAGCAGCCAACCGCAGATCAGAACGGGAACCTGACGCTAGGCGTCGATATCGGCGGCACAAAGGTCGCTGCCGGGCTCGTAGATGCAAAAGGCACAATCCTCTTTCAAACGCGCGTGCCGATGCCCGCGCGCGAAGATGCGGCAGCAGGTTTCGCGGCAGTAGAGCGCGCAATCAATGCTGTCTTTGAGGCCCAGCCGGAAGCCCGGGCTTCACTGGCGGGAATCGGAATTTGCGCACCTGGTCCGCTCGACCCTTTTCGCGGTGTGGTCCTGAATCCGCCAAATTTGCCGTGCTGGCGAAATTTCCCGCTCGCCGCGGAAGTACAGCGTGTTTTTCACGTGTGCGCGAAAGTTGACAATGACGCAAACGCAGCCGCATTGGCGGAAGCGATCTGGGGCGCAGGCATCGGCTTCCGCAACGTCTTCTACGCCACGCTCGGCACCGGTATAGGCAGCGGAATTGTGTTCGACCGCCACATCTACCACGGTCGCACGGGCAGCGCCGCCGAAGGCGGACACGTCAGCATCGACTACAACGGCCCGCGCTGCGGCTGCGGAAAGCGCGGCTGCATTGAAGCGCTGTGCTCCGGTCCTGCGATCGCGCAACGCGCGCGGCAGCGACTATTGGAATCCGAGGCGCCGTCGCGGATGCGCGAACTCACCGGCGGGAATCTCGACAACTTAACGGCGGAGCATGTTGCGAAAGCATTTCGCGAAGGCGACGCGCTCGCCAGAGAAGTTCTGGAAGCAACAGCCGATTTATTGACTGTGTGGCTCGGCAATATCATCGATTTTCTGGAACCGGACGTAATCGTGGTCGGTGGTGGCATCGCGCAAGTGATGAGCGAATTCTTCCCCCGCATGCAAACCGAACTGCCAAAGTGGGCAATCAATGCGCGCTGCTGCGAAATCCCACTCCTATTAGCAAAGTACGGCTCCGAGGCCGGAATCGCCGGCGCCGCCGCTCTGTGTCGACAGTAACGATCGGTCGTTTACCCAATACCCCGCAAGCAGCAGCATCGTCGTTTTTGGACTCTCCTGTTGACAATGGGTAACCAAAGACTATGCTTATCCGTCCCCGCAAGTCTCTCGACAGTAAAAAAACAGAGTTGGGGTTAGCCCCCACTACAACCCGATATCACTAACAGGAGACAAACGAATGTGTTCTCGCTTAGGACTGGTTTTGCGTTTTGCACTCGTAGTTGCGTTACTTCCATTGGTGGTCTCGGCGCAGTCTCAAATTGTGCGGCAGATTCCACTGACGCGAAGCGGCCCGCTGCCCCAAACTCCTCCCGTCAATGCAAACGGTGAGCAAGGAGTCGAGTTTGATTCTGCGCTCGCTGGCGATGATGACAGTTCCGACGCCGGCGGACCAAGTATCTCTGTGAACCGCACGATTTCCAAGGGACCGGGCAGCGGTATGCTGCATCACGGATCTGCGAAAGCCAAGTCCAATCCCGAATTGAGCTTGTCCCTTGATGGGCTAAATCATTTTCAGCAGCGCTTCATCGCAGCGGGCGGAAATCAGTTCTCTCTCGAACCGCCGGACCAGGGTCTCTGCGTGGGCAATGGTTTTGTGCTGGAAACTGTCAATGATGTCCTGCGGATTTTTGATACCGCGGGAAAGCCGTTGACAGCGCCTACGGCTCTCAATGCGTTCTATGGCTACGCACCGGCAATCACTCGGCCGGCTGGTCCCTTTGGCCCATCAATTACCGATCCGAGCTGCACCTTCGACGTACAAACCCAGCGCTGGTTTCATGTTGTATTGACCTTGGATCGCGCAGATCCCTCGAAGCAAGATCTCTCCGGCGCCAATCACCTGGACGTCGCCGTGAGCGCGACCGCTGATCCCACGGGGCTATGGAACATTTATCGGCTTCCGGTGCAGGACGACGGCACGCAGGGAACGCCAGATCATGGTTGCGTGCAGGTTAGCAAAACCAAACTGATTCATGGGCCGTGCCTGGGAGACTATCCGCACATCGGGGCCGACGCCAACGGGTTTTACATCACTACGAACGAATTCAGCCTGGCTGGTCCTGGTTTCCATGGTGCGCAGATTTACGCTTTCTCTAAAGCTCAATTAGCGACGGGCGCACCCGCGGTTACGGTCGTGCAATTTGACACGGCGGACCCCAGCTTGGGCGTTCAGTTGAACGGCACGCCAGGCTTTACCGTCTGGCCGGCTCTTTCGACAGGAAATCAGTTTGAGGGTGGCCAAGGCGGCACGGAATACTTCGTGAGTTCCGAAGCCGTATTTCAGGACACCGGCGTGGACACTCGGCTACGGCTGTGGTCCTTGAGCAACACCAGCTCGCTCGATCTGTTCCCCGCATTGAACCTGAGTGCTGCGGTCGTCAGCACGATTCCCTATGCTGTGCCGTCGCGGTCCATCCAAAAACCTGGCGATGTTCCCCTCGCTCAATGCCTGTCGGACTCCACACTCCAAGTGTCGGCAACACTCTTCGGTTGCTGGCGATTGGTGGTCGGAGGAAAGGGGCCTTTCCCCAACACGGAAAAAGTGGTCGATAGCAACGATTCACGGATTCAGGGTGTGGCGTTGGCCAACGGGAAGATCTGGGCTGTACTCGATACCGCCTTGTCTATCGATGGCGATACCACATCACGGGCGGGAATCGCCTATTTCGTGATTAACCCCCATTCTGGCAAAGTCCACCAGCAAGGCTATGCTGGCCTGGCAGGCAACAACTTGACCTATCCGGCGTTAGCCGTAACCCAAAGCGGCCGCGGCGTAGTTGGCTTCACTTTGCTGGGTAACGATCACTATCCCAGCGCAGGCTACGCCGGCATTGACGACAAAATAGGCATGGGTGACCTTCACGTCGCTGCCGAGGGCCTGGGACCAGACGACGGCTTCACTGGGTACAATCCGGTGGCCTCTAACGGGACTCGCCCGCGTTGGGGCGATTACGGCGCCGCGGCCAGCGACGGCAATTCCATCTGGATCGCAAATGAATACATCAACCAGACGTGTACGTTTAGCGCGTTTGTGAATAGCAATTTCAGGTGCGGTAACACTCGTACCCAGTTGGCAAACTGGGGCACCAGAATCTCCAAGATTGTTCCCTAGTTCGAACTGTCCTTGGTTTGCCTTAAGAAGGCTACGAGAGCCGCTCTTCGGAGCGGCTCTCTTTTTTGTAGCTCACCCGCATTGCTAGAGTTAGCAACGCACGTCTCTGACAGCAAATAAGTTGGCGGAGGCGTGTGGAAGTCGAATCCACCATTCCGTCCGTTAAGGACGGAATCGCCGGCTTTGAAGGCCGGGGAGATCACCGGACCCCTTTCGCCTCCGGGTGAAGTATAGCAGGGCGCAAAAGAACGCCGTCGCGCAGCGGAATCTAGGGGCGAAATGTTCTGTTCAATCTGCGCTGCGCGTCGCTTCATTCCGCGCCGCTGTTGCACGAGGCTGAAAGACTCTGTTACTGCGTAGCGTGGGCTGGTTCTGCGGCGCGCTGGGTTCGAACCAGGGCGGCGACCAAATCGTAGAGGGCTGGGCTGGTGCAGACTTCGTAATAGGGATGCGGTGAGGGCATTCCGATTTTCCCGTCCGGGAGAAGTTGGCGGGCGAGGCCCTTGCGGAGGACCAGGAGCTCAACGGAATCACCTAGCGGAACTTCGCCGAAATGCAATGTGACGTTTTCTTTTCCCCAGGGCATTTCGAGTTTGGTCTCAATGGAGTCGAGGGAGATTTCCTCGGACAATTTCTGAAATCCTTCTTCGTTCAGTTCAATTCCATTCATGTTGAAGCGCACGAGGAATTCGTCGAGCTCTTCGGCGGACGCGCCTTCCATGGCGTTAAGAAATTGGAAAACGGAGAAGTGTGTTTTCTGAGCGCCAAGCATGCGCTTGGCGAGCTTGGCGCAGCCGGAGAGGCGGTCGGAGAGATTTAGCGCCTTGGAAATCATGATGCGGGAGTCGCCGTCAGTCCAGTACGTTGGGGCGGAGCCTTGGAATGCGACGCCAATACCGAGCTCCAGTGCGGGAAGATCGTTGCGAGATGCGCGATCGTTGTAGGAATTGCAGACGATTAAAATCTGGCGCGAGAGGATGCACGCTTTGGCAACCGCGCGGGCGTAAGCAAGATTCGATTCGCTTTCAAAAATGGCGAGGATCACGGCATCGCCTTCGATGAAAACCTTTTTGGCGTTGAAGCGGTCGAGCAGCTTTTTGACCGGCTCGTGCAGATTCAAGCTGAAATGGGATGCGGGACTCAATCCGCGCGACAGGAGATCCTGGGTCATTTTTGTGGAGCCGCGCACGTCGGCTTTGATGATGACGTGGGAAACGACCTGGTCCTGCTGCGGCTTGGCCTCATCCTGCAAGACGCATTCGTAAAGGCGATTGTTTAAGCGGGAGAGCTCGCGGGCTTGTTCCGTGGTGACGAGATTGATGCGCTCCATGCAGGTGGTCAGATGATCGGAATCGCGCAGCTCGCGGCGGAGGCGCAGGAAATCCACGGCGAAGCGCAATACGAAAGCCTGCATTTCTTCGCGAGAATAGCGGTGAATTTTCCGCGATAGCTCTTCGATGGGCTTAAGCGAGAGTTTGCGCGCGGGGACTTGCTTCAGCACGTGTTCGACGCGCTTCATTTCTTCTTTAGAGACGAGCGCTTTGCGAAGCTGCTGCAGGTGGACCGGCGGGCTGTAGTCCTGCGCGATGGCGCGAATTTCGTAGCTGGCCAGAACGTGATAGAGGATTTCCTGCTGCTCGAGGCGCTCGAGTAGGCGCGACAACATTTGTGCGCGCGCAGAACGGTTGGCTTCTGAAGCGAACAACGGATCGAACAGGCGCTGCGCGTTTTCCGGCTCGTTGAGGTAATTGTCGATGCGGCCCTTGTGTTCCTTGGCGAGGAAATCAATCCTTTGCTTGGCGGCGTCGATCTGCGGACCGAGTTCTTCGAGCTTGTACTCCTGGTGCTTGAGGCGCATCTCGACGTCGGTCAGCGAAGCTTTCGGATCGGCGTCGCTGGAAGAATTGAAGATCTTGTTTAAGAAAGCGCCACGATCGAGACGCCTGCGAAGGCTTTCGCGCTGTTCCTCGAGATTGGCCACTTCGTTGCGCATAGCTTGCGCTTGATCGAGCAGTTCGGCATTGATTTTTCTGGCTTCGACGTAGGCTGGATCTTCGCTGACGGTCAGGCCGGCCTCGCGGAGGAATTCGTGAAAAAGCGCGTCCATGACTTCGAAACGGTCTGGGTCCCGGACGTAATTGCCTAGCAGGACGTAATTCTCCAGAAAAAAACGGTCATCCGTGCCGCCCTCGAGAAAGATAAGCCGATTTTTCAGCAGGTTGTAAAAAGCCGTGAAATCGTCGCCAAAGAGAGCGCGGCGCGATTTGCAGACGACGTTTTCTTCCGCATCGGCGACCATCTGTGCGACTTGCTGTCCGACAACGCGAACGACGCGGCGGCGCGACGCCTGCAATTCTGAAAGTTTGGCCTTGATTACGTGAGCCTCTTGGCTGCGCTCAAAATGCTCTCCGCGCTGGCGAACCCACTCCTTGCCTTCGAGGATAAGATTCGCGAACTGATTGCCAATTTCCAGGGTGAGAAACTTCAGCAGGGCCAGGCGAAACAGCAGATCGATTTCAATGTTTTTGTGAAATTTTGCCTGGGTCACCGCGCTCTGCATGAAGTCGGTAAGTAGCTTGCGGAAGGTCGTATGGTCGGGGCCCTTAACGGCACGCAACTCCGTGCCGGCGACGTAGGAGCCTTTTGTGTGCTGGCGGATGAGGTCAAATAAATAATCACGCGCGACCTGGACGAACCTGGGGCTCAGGAACACATCGTGGTGGATGTTGTCCACGCCGATGGCCAGCGACCCCATAGGGATCGTGGTGTTATAGCTCTTGAGTTCGATCCGGGCCGCTTCTGTCGCGCTGGGCGTGAGAATGCTGTTGACCATGAGCTCGCCGGAAGGGCTGTTTTTAACGTAGCAGCCGCGGGGGGAAGGGGCAAGAAATGGCGCGGCGGTGGTGGCTAGAGAGTTAGCGGGGAGCACGGTCGCCGGCAAATGCCCGGCGTTACCCAGGGCTCCGCTGCGCCGGTCCCGTACTCGTATGGTGTGGATCCACCGTGAAAGCGGCCGTAAGACCGACGCAGTCCTTCTGGCCGATTATGAGGTGGATACAGTAATGCGGCGGGCATCGCCGCCTAGATGCTCGAGCTTTAGGCGGAGCTGAGGCCAGGGGGATTGCAGGGGGAAGCGTTCGGACCATTCGAGGATTACGACGGCCGGTTGGGCGAAGAGGTCTTCCAGGCCGAGCGTTTCGAAATCGTGAAAGCTTTCAATGCGGTAGAGGTCGGCGTGGTAGACCTTGCCGGCGTCGGGCGCGCCGTAGACGTGAACGAGCGTGAAGGTGGGGCTGGTGACTTCATCCTCGGTAGCAGCGCCGAGTCCTGCGACGATGCCTTTTGTGAGAGTGGTTTTGCCGGAACCGAGATCCCCGGTGAGAAGAACCAGGACGGGAGGCCGGAGGCGCTTGGCGAATTCCCTGCCCCACTGCGTTGTTTCCTCGGCGGAGTGCGTGATGACTTCTTCACCCACGCGCTTGCAGCTCCTGAAGGAGTTGGTGGCGCGCGTGAGGAAGAGCGGCGGCAACTTCCGTCGCGAGCAAACCGGACTCGTCGGTATTTTTCGTGGCGAACTCGGCCGCTTTGCCGTGTAAGTAGACGCCGAGGGCGAGAATGCGCGTCCAGTCATCGGTCTTGAATTGCGCGGTTAGCGCGGCGAGGACGCCGGTCAGGACGTCGCCGGAACCGCCTTTTGCGAGGCCGGGATTGCCGGAGGTGTTGACGAAGATTTTGCCGTCAGGGCCAGCGATGATGGTGCGCGAGCCCTTGAGGATGACGTGAGCATTCCAGCGGCTCGCGGCCTCTCGAGCTGTCTTGACGCGATCTTCCTGCACACTTTTTGTGGAGGAGTTTAGGAGGCGCGCCATTTCGCCGGGATGCGGCGTGATGGCGAGGAATTTCGTTTTCCGGTCGCGCAGCAAATTGGCACTTCCGGCAAACGCGTTTAGCCCATCGGCGTCCAATAGCAGAGGGAGTTCGATTTGCTGGACGATCTTGCGGATGAAATCTTGCGTTTCAGGTTGAAGTCCGAGACCGGGACCGAGGGCGAGAACGGTTTTGCCTTCCGCAATGCGTTCAACGCGTTGCTGCGCGAGATTCTGGATTGCTGCGGTACCTTCAAGGGTTGCGATCAGCGGCTCGGTCATCAGCTCCGGTTGAGCGGAAGCGACGATGGGGAGGATGACATCGGGCGCGGCTACTGTGACCAGGCCCGCCCCTGCCCGTAACGCCGCATAGCCGGCCATGACGGCGGCACCTGACTTGCCGAGCGAGCCCCCGACGACCAGCGCGTGGCCGTACAAGCCTTTGTGCGAATCAACCGTGCGAACGAGCGGAAGTTGCGCAAATTCGCTAGGCTCGACCCAGCGGAGCGGGCCTTTTCCGATTTCTTCGATGAGCGATGCAGGCGAACCTATATCCGCGACGTCCAGCATGCCTACGGCGGCAGAATCGCGCGAGATTAGCTGACCCGGCTTGGGCGCGGTGAAAGTTACGGTTTTGTGCGCGTACAGCACGGGACCTTCCGCAGATTGGCCATCGGAAGGGAGGCCCGACGGCGTATCGACAGCGAGAATCAGAGCGGGCCACGCGGCCGTTGCATTTTTTGAATGGCGATTGAGGTCCGAGATTGCTTTCGCGATGGCTCCGGTAGCTGCTCCTCGGAAGCCGGTGCCAAAAATAGCGTCGAGGATGACATTTGCGTTGGAGATTTCCGGCCATACGGCCTGCCACGCGGCTTCGTTAACGATGGAAATTACGGAATTGCCCGTTGCGGTCCAGCGCTGAAGATTCGTCGCTGCGTCGCCGCGCAAATCGTGCGGCTCGGAAAAAAGATAGACCTTCGCATGCGCGCCCAGTGATTGCAGGTGCCGCGCGGCAACCAGGCCGTCGCCGCCGTTGTTGCCTTTGCCGCAGAGGACAGCAATTCTTGCTGGCCGGGTCGCGGCTGCGCCAACGAATTTGTCGTAAGCGTCGGCCACGCGAGTTCCGGCAGTTTCCATTAGCTGAAGGCTGGGGATGCCGTAGCGCTCTGTGGTCAGGCGATCGACCTCGCGCATCTCGGCAGCGGTGAGAACTTTCATGGCTTCAGTGGACTTGAGAGTGGAGCAAAAGTCAAAATCACCCGCTTCGGAAAGCGGGGACTACAACGGCACGATAAAGACTGAGGCCAAATCGCCCGCATCAGATAGGCACCCAACAAAAGTCCTTACACGCTACAGCATCCAGCCGCCGCTGACGTTTACGACTTGGCCGGTGACGTACTCCGCCTCTTCGGATGCGAAAAAGGCGACGGCGGCGGCCACGTCTTCCACGGTGGGCGGCCGGCCGATGGGAAAACGCGCGTCTCGGATGCGGCGCGCTTCTTCGCGTGTCAGTTCCTTCTCATCGATGCTGGAAGGATTGACGACGTTGACGGTGATACCGTTCTTGGCTTCTTCGAGAGCCAGCGAGCGGGACAGAGCGACGACCGCGGCTTTCGCGGCAGCGTACGCGGAAATTTTTGCCTGACCAAAGGCGCGCTCGGCTCCCACCGCGCCGAGGTTGATGATGCGTCCCCAGCGGCCGCGGCGCATGTATGGCAGCGCCGCGCGGCACATGTACAGCACGGTCATAAGGTTCGAGGAAAAAATACTTTGCCAGTCTTCCAGCGAAGACTCGGCGAGCGTCGCCCATCGAAAATCGCCGACATTGTTTACCACCAAATCGATGCGGCCGAAACGGTCGGCGACCGTGCGCACAAGCTGCTCGGCACGAGCTGCGTCGGTGATATCGGTCTCGACGGCGACACAATCGGCGCCGCTGGCCTGCAATTGGAGAAGCGTTTGCTGCGCGGCGGCTTTATTCGTGCGGTACGCAATGGCCACGCGCGCGCCGTCTTTGGCCAGCCGCACGGCGATCCCGCGACCGATGCCGCGGCTGCCGCCTGTAACTAGTGCCACACGATTGCGAAGGGACATTCCTCTCCTCAAATGATGCGCGGGAAAGCATGCCAGTATAACGCAGGTGAAGGTGCGTCCTGGAGCGATCGCAAGCGCATCGACGAATTCTATCTTTCAATGTGAGAAAGAGAGATGCCATACATAAAGGAGATTGTCGGTCTGTGCAGCTAAAAAAGAGCCATCTGGCGAGAGCGCGAAGGCCAGTTTATGTTGAGGCAGCGGGGATATGGGTAAAGAGAAGATGATCCGTTTGTCCGTTAGGTCGTATACGCAGAGATCCATGTTTCTAACGTGGGTAGGCGAATCTTTGGCTTTGGCGCGAGCAAACGCGAAGCGCCGCCCGTCTCGCGAAGGTTGAATCTCTCCTCCGAAGCGATACTCCGGAGCGTAGAGGTCAGCAATTTTTCCGCCCGCCCCTGTGAGTATGAGACGCGGACAGTCGCCGGTCACGGCCAAGACAGAGTTACTCACAAACGCGGCGGAGTTGCAGCGCGACTCGGCAATATCTATAGCCGATCTGCTGGTTTGTCCAAGCAGACGGGGAGATTTGGCCGGTGCGGAATCATCGGCGTTGTAAACGAAGAGGTGTAAAGGAGCTTCGGCGGCCGCTGCAAGAGAATAGACAACTTGCGTATCGGAAACAGTGTCGTCCCGGTGGCCCGGTGTCACTGTGAATTGGTTCGAAGCAAGGGAGTGGGGATCAAGCACATCGATTCTTGTGAGCCAGCCACGCTTCGCATCGTATGCTTCTTGAAATTCGTAAAGCGCGTGGCCGCTGGGGGACGCAGTAAACCGAGGAGGAATTTCTCCCGCCACATCCATTTTCTTTTTCAGACTTTCTTGGAGTTCATTCGAATACAGCCGCACCCACTCTCCATCTTGAACGAAGAAACTTCCGTCGTGGAACGCCTGCAGCGTCGCCGAATTTGCGGCATTTCCCCAAGTTCGTTGGTCGCGGACGCGCCCAGTCGAGGGGTCAAGAAAAACTGTGTGGAACACAACGGCGCTGCCCGGAGTCCCATCTCGCCGGGAAAGGCCTGGGTGTTCGTTATTCTTGAAGAAAGACACAGCGAGAGCATGTTCATCGAGAAATGTGATCGCACCACGCAAGAAAGTATAGTAGCGAAGATCCCTATCGGTGACTGGAGGGAGATAGCCAACGCTCCGCAAGTCAACGGATAAGATGGGAACGCGGTCGTCCGCCGAGACAAGCGAAACGATGCCAAATGACACTACGCTTGCAAGCAGCAAGATCCGCGTCAACCATCTCATTGGAATTGTCGTCAGCGATTTTAACCGAATCATTAGCGGAGGCGAGCAACGATTACCGTCATGTCGTCGGCTTGCTCTGGCGTGCCGGCCCATTCTTCGGCGGCGTTCATTAGGGACTGAGCAACAACTTGCGGGGCCGCGCCTTGCACGTGGACGGCGGCTTGCTGCAGGCGGCGGATGCCGAATTCTTCGCCGTAAACATTTTCGGGCTCGACTAAGCCGTCGCTGTAGCATACGAGAAGCGAATCAGGAGCGACGATTACCGAGCCTTCTTCATAGTCGTAATCTTCCACGACGCCGAGGACCATGCCGCCCTTGTCGAGATGCAACGCGGAATCCTTGCAGATGAGAAATGAGGGAAGATGGCCGGCGTTCGTGTAGCGCAGGTTGCGCGTCGCGCTGTCGTACACGGCGATGAAGAACGTGGCGAAGCGATCGTCGCCGGTGTTGCGCACCAGATGCTTGTTGAGGCGGGAGACTAGCTCTGCGGTGCTCATGCGCTCGCTGCCGTCGACGAGGACCTGGCTGCGCAGCGCCGCTTGCAAGCTGGCCATGAGGAGCGCGGCGGAAATTCCTTTACCGGAAATATCGGCGATGGCGATAGCTAAGTGCGTGGGGCTTAGCTGAATGAAGTCGTAGTAGTCGCCGCTAACAGCGCGCGCCGCTTTGCAGATGGCTTCGATTTCAACGCCGGGAACGTGCGGCAGAGTTCTGGGAAAGAGCTGGTCCTGCACTTCGCGCGCGATGGAGATTTCGTTCTCGAGGCGCTGGCGCTGCTTTTGCTCTTCGATCAGCCCGCTGATGGAGCCAGTCATAAGGTTGAACGATTCGCCGAGAACGCCGAGCTGGTCGCGGCGCTCGATGCGCACGCGGTGCGATAAATCGCCAGCCTGCACATATTGCGTGGCGCGATAGAGCTCATTAATGGCCTTCGTAATTTGGCGGGTGAGAACAATTCCGGTGATAAATGCGCCGGCCCAAATCACCAGGAAGGCGATAACAATTAGAACAAATGCGATCAAATAGGTGTTCCGTAACTCACCAAGCGAGCTGAACATGCGGCCGCTCAGTTGCGAGGGCCGCGCGTTGAATACGGCGAGCACGGGGCGCACGGGATCGACCACTCCGTCGGGTCCTATATAGGTTGAATCGAGGCGAGAGACTACGTTGACCGGAGAATCGACCCAGAACATTGCGGGCTGGAGGGATCGATTGCGAGCCACGATGCGGCTGGTAGTTTCATACTGAACATTGTTGGTCGTGTATAGAACACCGTGCTGCGGGCCGCCTGCATAGCGCTGCATTAGATTCAATTGAATGGCGCCCAGATCCGGCGCAACGGTAGCGAGAAATTCGGGCGTTACCGGCATCCAAAGCGTAACGACACGAATGCCCGGCGGCTCGTCCATGGCTCGGACACTGAGGATGTAAAGCCGATCGCGTTCGAGTCCATACCGCCCTTCGCCTTCCTGCAGCAGTCCGGCAAAGAATTTCCCGTTTGGAGCGACTTTGCGCAGGAGAGTTTGGTCGCTGGAAAATTCGATGTTTAGGCCTGGGAGCTCGCGGTCGTGCACGGCATGCGATTGCGCGGCCAGGATGCGCTCTGACTCGGCTTCGCTGACGCCCCGGGCAAGAGTGCTGTGAGCGGCGGCGATGTGCTCGGCAATATCGGCGAGCATGTCTTTGCGGTGCTGCACATCTTCGTAGAGGAGATAGGAAGCGAGCTGCGAATAGAGAATCTCTGCGGAGCGGACGGCAAGAATTAGCAGTAGCAAAACGGGGACGAAAGCTAAGAAGAGACCCGCAATAATGAGGCGATTGCGCAGACTCCATAGCAGGCGGTTCCGTCCCCAGACCAGTACGCGATAAAGCAGGTAAAGGGCGGCGAGCAGGGCGATAAATTTTAGGTAGTTGAAAATGCTGCCGCTAGCGTCGAAAAGATAGGCAAAGCCGCCGGTGATCGCTAGCAGTGATGCGACGAGGTCAAGGCGCGAGATGCGATCCCACACCCTACGTAGATTGGAGGCAGCGTTCACACGTCATCCTCAGGAGAAAGACTACTTTACCTTAAGGATGCGCTTTGAGCCGAGAGCGCGCTGCGTGCGCCGGAACCGCGGTTGATCAGCGTGAGACTTACTTCAAGACCGCGCCGCGCACACGGCTGTGATAGCGGCTATAGGTGAAATAAATGACGAGTCCTATGACCAGCCAGATAATCAGGCGCGCCCAATTGACCCAGCCGAGCTTGTACATCATGTAGCCGTTAAAGAGGATGCCGAGAATCGGCACCACGGGCACCCACGGTGTGCGGAAAGGCCGTGGCTGCTGGGGATTGGTTCGGCGCAGAATCATGATGGCGATACACACCATGACGAAAGCAAGCAATGTGCCGATATTGACCATTTTTCCGATGTCGTCGATTGGCGTGATGCTGCCGACGATCGCGGCCAACAAGCCGACCAGGATCGTGTTTTTGTAGGGCGTACGGTATTTCTTGTGGACGGCGGCAAAAAATTTCTTGGGCAGCAAGCCATCATTGGCCATAGCGTACAAAACGCGAGTCTGACCGAGCAGCATGACCAGCATGACGCTGGTAAGTCCCGCTAGAGCACCGATCGTGATTATGTGCGACGCCGTGTACAAGCCGCGATCGAGGAAGGCTACGGCAATGGGAGCTTCAATGTTGACGTCCTGCCAGCGAACCATGCCGGTGAGTACGCCGGCGACGAGAATATAGAGCACCGTGCAAATCAGCAGCGACGCCATAATGCCGATGGGCAAGTCGCGCTGCGGATTCTTGCATTCCTGCGCGGTGGTGGAGACGGCGTCGAAGCCGATGTAAGCGAAAAAGATATAGGCGGCGCCTGCGCCAATGCCACCGATACCCATCGGCGCGAAGGTCGACCAGTCATGCCCCCAATTGGAGAAGTTGATGTAGTGAATACCGAGCCCGATGACGAACAGCACCACGCCCACCTTGATGGTCACGATGGTGGCATTGAAGCGCGCGCTTTCCTTGATGCCGATGACCAGGATAGCGGTAATGACCAGGGCGATTACGAAGGCCGGAAGGTTGAAGCCGATTTCGTGGCCGAAAACCACCGGAGCGTTGAGCAGGGTGTGAGCCTGCTGCACGAGCTGCGGCGACTGCGCGGCAATGATGGCGTCGACCTTGTCCAGGAACGCCTGCGTGCCGGGCTGCAAGGTGGCATCGGAAGCTTGCGCCATCTGCCGAGCAACAATTTTCGTGGCGGTGCCGAGGCCCGTCCAGTGATCGTAGGCCAGCCAGAGCGGCATTTTAATGTGGAAAATGTTCAGCAGCTCAATGAAGTGATTGGACCAGCCGGAGGAAACGGTGCTGGCGCCCATGGCGTACTCCAGCGTGAGATCCCACCCGATGATCCAGGCGAAAAATTCTCCAAGTGTCGCGTACGCATACGTGTAGGCGCTTCCGGCGAGCGGGATCATAGCTGCAAATTCGGCGTAGCAAAGGCCCGCGAATGCGCATCCAAGGCCAGAAATTATGAAAGATAGCATCAGCGCGGGACCGGCGTAGTGTGCGCCGAGCCCGGAGAGCACGAAAATGCCAGCGCCGATAACCGCTCCGACGCCTAGAGCGGTGAGCTGACCGGCGCCTAGGCTGCGCTTTAGACTGTGCTCGCCGGCTTCACCCGCCTCCGCGAGCAGCATGTTCATCGGCTTCTTTACGAAAAGCCAGCTTCTGGGGTCGCTGGCTCCGGTCGCATCGAGTTCGTTTGACCTTGTTGCCATGAGGAAAACACCTCGCAGGACGCGCTTTGCGCCCTCAAAAATCCAGTTTACGCAGCGTGTTTGGCTGCCGCCGAGCGCCGTGACCAAAACAGATATACGGGAGCTCCAATCAGCACGATCACTAACCCCCGACCTGCCGTTTGGGTTTGGTACAGCAACAGCACAAACATGATAGCGGTCGCCGCCACTATATACAGCAGCGGAATGAAAGGATAGCCCGGCGCTTTGTACGGCCGTTCGGCGTCCGGCCGCTTTTTGCGCAACGCGAAAATTCCGGCAATTGTCAGTACATAAAACAGCAATGCAGAAAACACGACGTAATCGAGCAAGTCGCTATAGAGGTTCCCGTAGCTGACCTCGCCCAATCCGCTGACGCGGCGTGTACGCACCAGAATCAACACAGTGATCCAGATGCCTTGATAGATCAGAGCGCTGCCTGGCACGCCCTTCTGGTTCAGCGTACCTGTCGACTTGAAAAAGAGCCCGTCGCGGGCCATGGCATAAGAGACCCGAGCGCCCGCCAAAATCAGCCCGTTATTGCACCCAAACGTAGAAATAATAATCGCAACAGCCATGATGGCTGCGCCTGCAGGCCCAAAAACGGCGGCGAGCGCCGCGCTGGCGACTCGATCGTCTGGGGCGTTTTGAATTTGTGCGAGTGGAAGTGTGCAGAGATAGGCGACGTTGGCCAGGCAATACAGCGTGATAACGATGAGCGTGCCAAAAGCCATCGAGAGCGCAACATCGCGCTTGGGATTCTTCACCTCCGCAGCGGCGAAGCCAATGTTGTTCCATGCATCAGCGGAAAAGAGTGAGCCGACTTGTGCCACGCCGTAAGCCACGAACAGCCCAAATGAGCCGGAAGCGGCGGTCACCGTCGGGACAAGGCCGCGCAGAAAACTTGCGCCGGGTTCAAGCGGTTGCGCTCCTCGAATGGCCCAGAAGTGGCCGAAATTATCGGAGATAGCAGCGGCATTGCGGCCAATAAAAACGCATACAACGATTAGGCCAAGCAAAGCGAGCGTCTTGGCGCTTGTGAAAATATTCTGAATGAGCTTGCCAATGCGCACGCCCCGCGTATTGAGAAAGGTGAGAAAGACAATCATTAGTATCCCGACGAGTTGCTGCACCGACAGGCTTATGGCGTACTTAGACGAAAGTGCAATCGGCGAGATGATCCAAGCCGTGGGCGAAATTGCGGGAAACAGCACGCCAAGGTAACGAGCGAAACCCACTGCCACGGCTGCGATGGTTCCCGTTTGAATCACCAGAAACAGTGTCCAACCGTAAAGAAAACCCCACAGAGGCGAATACGCTTCCCTCAGGTAGACATATTGGCCACCGGCGCGCGGGAACATCCCCGCCAATTCTCCATACGAAATCGCCGCGAAAACCGTGAGGAGTCCCGTAAGAATCCAGGTGAGCAGCAATCCACCCGGAGAGCCCGTCTGCCGTGAGATTCCGGCCGCGACGATGAAAATGCCGGAGCCGATCATAGAGCCGACGACAATCATCGTGCCGTCGAAGAGTCCAATAGCGCGGACAAAGCTGGCTTCCTGCTTGGCGGCGACTGGCTGCTGAATGGTTTGCGTCGCGTCGGCCATTCCGTGAAATCCTTAGACGGCAGCGGCGTGATTCGCCGCGTCCAGCATGTCCAGAAAGCGCCGCGCTCGCTCGCCGGGCTCTTCCGCGCACACCACGTCGCGAATCACAGCGACGCTGTCGGCTCCAGCCTCAATGACCGACGCGGCGCGCTCCAGCGTAATACCGCCAATCGCCACAATCGACTTCTCGGTAAGATGGCGCACCTGGCGGATCAATTCCAGTCCAACAACGGGATCGGGATTTGCTTTGGAAGTAGTGGCAAAGATCGGCCCGACCGCAATGTAGTCCACAGAAGTCGCCGCGGCCCGGCGGAACTGCTCCAGGTTATGTGTGGACGTGCCGATCCACATTTCTTCGCCCACGACGGCGCGCGCCTGCTCCGGGTCCAAATCCTCTTGTCCAACGTGCACGCCCGCTGCCCCAGCCAGCACGGCGACATCGGGCCTGTCGTTCACAACCAGGGAAGTTCCATAGGTGTTCAGCGACGAGACGAGTTCGCGTGAAGTCGCAAGCAAATCACGAGCAGATGCCATTTTATCGCGGTATTGCAGCAACCGGACACCGGCAGCGGCAAGTTCCCGCGCACAATCGTGTGGAGAATTATTGAGCAATGTTGCGTCTAGTATCACATACAGCCTGGGCAGGACAAGACGCATAAAGCTATTTTCCGTTCGTTCCCAGCAACCGCTCGATGAAATGCGTATCGATTTTTCCCGCAGCGAAATCGGCGTCGGCGAGGATGCGCCGATGCAACGGGATCGACGTCTTGATGCCTTCAATTACGAACATTTCCAGCGCTCGCTTCATTCGCCCGACGGCTTCGGCGCGATCGCGCCCCTTGACGATCAGCTTTGCAATCATCGAATCGTAGTACGGCGGAATCACGGCGTCGGCGTATGCGGCGGAATCCACGCGAACACCCGTGCCTCCCGGCGCCTGAAACGTTGTGATGCGCCCCGCCGACGGAACGAACGTATCGGGGTCCTCGGCATTGATGCGGCACTCGATGGCGTGGCCTGAGAACTGCATTTCCCCAACCGCGTCCTCGAGGCGTTCCCCTGCGGCTATGCGAATCTGCGCCTTAATCAGATCCACGCCGGTAACCAACTCCGTGACCGGGTGCTCCACCTGAATGCGCGTATTCATTTCGATGAAATACAGCGAACCATCCTGGTCCATCAGGAATTCAACAGTTCCTGCGTTGGTATACCCGATCTTTTCGAGTGCGCGCACCACTTTAGCGCCCAACTCTTTGCGCCGCTTGGCGTCCATGCCCGGCGACGGCGATTCCTCGATCAATTTTTGGTGACGCCGCTGAATGCTGCATTCGCGCTCGCCCAGATGGATGATCTTGCCGTGCTGGTCACCGAGCACCTGGAACTCAATGTGGCGAGGATGCTCCAGAAAGCGCTCCGCATACACGTCTGGATTCCCAAACGCTTGCTGCGCCTCGCTACGCGCCGTCTGATACGCGGAAAGCAATTCGCCCTGGTTGCGCACAACGCGCATGCCGCGCCCACCGCCTCCGGCGACGGCTTTAAGGATTAAGGGATAGCCGATTCGCGCAGCCTCCTTCCCAAGCTGCTCTTCCCCCTCAACGATGCCGTCGCTTCCGGGAATAGTGGGTAGCCCCGCGGCTTTCACTTCCCTGCGCGCGCGGTCTTTCTCTCCCATCATCTCGATGACTTCGGCAGTCGGGCCAATGAAAGTAATTTCGGAAGCCTCGCAAACTTTAGCGAAGTTGGCGTTCTCCGAAAGAAAACCGTAACCAGGATGGATGGCGTCTACGTTGGTGATTTCCGCAGCGCTAATCACTTGTGGGATATTCAGGTAACTTTCACTGCTGCGCGGCGGCCCGATGCAGACCGCTTCATCGGCAAATCGCACGTGCAGGGAATTTCGGTCCGCCTCGGAGTAAACCGCCACGGTGGAAATTCCGAGCTCTTTGCACGCGCAGATGACCCGAAGCGCGATTTCCCCGCGATTAGCAACTAGAATTTTCTGGAACATATCGGTCAGGGCCGGCTATTTCTTCCGGCGAGGATGGATGCCGAAGAGCGGCTGGCCATATTCGACGGGCTGCCCGTTCTCCACAAAGATACGGAGCACCTCGCCGCTGATGTCCGATTCAATCTCATTCATGAGTTTCATGGCTTCCACAATGCACAAAGTCTGCCCGGTCTCCACGTACGCACCGACCTTGATAAACGCTTCCGCGCCAGGACTCGGCGATTCGTAGTACGTGCCCACGATCGGCGACTTCACCAGGTGCAGCTCCTCCGTCGAACGGGTTTCCGCCGTGGACGCGGGAGCGCTGGGTGCAGACGCTGGTTGAGTTTGCGCTGCGCCGGGGATGATGATTTCCGGAGCCGCGAACTGCCGCGTACCCACGCCAGCACTGACCGAAGGTTTCTTCAGACGAATCTTCCAGTCGCCGCGCGAATACTCAAACTCTTCGAGGTTGTGCTCGGTCATGAAATTTAGCAGGTGCTCGATATGCTCAATTTCCGTGCCGGCAAACTGCGAGTTGGCGCTTGGTTTTGAGGGCTTTTTGGGTTTCATGCCTGTTCAAATCTCGATAAGGTCCCGCGGAACACGGGTGAGCACCTCTGTTCGCCCAGCATGCACCGCAACGTCGTCTTCAATGCGGATTCCTCCGAGGCCCGGCACATAAACCCCGGGTTCAATCGTAATCACATTCCCAGGGGCCAAAACATGCTTCTGTCCGCGCGCCACCCGTGGATTCTCGTGCACTTCCAGCCCCAGCCCGTGTCCGGTGCTGTGCACGAAATACCGCTCAAGCCGAGAACGCGTGAGAACGCGTCGGGCGGTGGCATCGACCTCCCCACAGGTCACGCCGGCCTGCGCCGCGGCTACCGCGGCCGCCTGAGCTTCCTGGACTGCGCGATAGAACCGCCGAATGCGCGCAGGAGCGCGTCCTAGGAAGACAGTCCGCGTAATATCGCTGCAATAGTGGGCGAGTATAACACCCAGGTCCAGTACGACCAATTCATTTTTGGCCAGGCGCTTTTCCGTGGGCTGCGCATGCGGATGGGCTGAACGAGCGCCGAAGGCGACGATCGTCTCGAATGCCGGACCCGACGCTCCGCGGCTCCGCATCTGATACTCAATCTCCGCCGCGATCTCGATTTCGCGCACACCAGGTTTCAGCAGCTTGAAAGCTGCGGTGACAATCTTACCGGCAAGCACCGCGGCCTTGCGCATCTGCTCGATCTCACCCGGCTCCTTCCGCTGGCGCAGCGAAGCGATTTCGCCCCGGGCCGCGGTCAAACGTACGCGCGGTCCTGCGGCCCGGCGCAGCGTCCGAAATTGGTCCACGGTGATTTGCCCGGCATCAAAAGCAATCTTTCCGCTCACGCGGCCATGCAGCCAGTTGCCGACGCTGGCCATCAGTGAAGATTCCTGCCGCACCACCCGAATCGCAGAGGTTTCTTCCTTTGCCTGGACAGTGAACCGTCCGTCCGTCACGAGAGCGGATCCGGTTCGCGAAATGAGCAGAGCGCCAGCTTCCCCAGTGAACCCGGTCAGGTAATACCAATCAGCCGGATTCGTCGAGAGAACGCCGGATAGCCCCGTTGCGGCGAGCTGCGCCTGCAGCGCTCGCCTCCTCTGCGCAAATGTTGCGTTCATAAAAGGTTCGAGGAGACCGCGGTCTCCTCGAATCCCATCCTCATGAAAATTGTAGCGCCACTGAGCTGTCCAGCGTTATCCGGGGATAATCCTCGGGGTAAGGAAGAACAACAACTCCTGCGAAGTAATATTTACGTTGTTGCGCTTGAAAAGGTGACCGATAAGCGGGAGGCTACCGAGCAGCGGCACCTCGGTCGTTGTAAGGTTTTGGGAGGAAACGATAATGCCTCCCACCACGACTGTGCCGCCATCCGCCACGAGAATTTTCGTCTCTTCGGACTGCGTGTCCAATGCCGGAACACCCTGGATTCGCGGGATCCCCTGATCGATCTGAGTGTTCTCAACCAACACGTCCATGAAGACGGTGCCTTCCGCAGTGATCTGCGGGGTCACTTCGAGTTTCAGCACGGCATCGATGAATTGGACAGAAATCGTGTTGTTGATCGTCGTCTGGATAGGAATCTTCTGACCTTGCTTGATGATTGCTTTTTCGTTGTTCTGGGTCACCACACGCGGCTTTGAAAGCAGTTTCCCAACACCCTTCGATTCTGCCGCGGTAATGAAGAAGTCCACGGCAAAATTAGGCGAACGGTGCCCCAAAAAGAGACCGCTTGTAGGAGCGCCGGCGCCGAGATTGACGTTCAGGGGCAAAGGAGTGCCAGTGCTGGTGCCGCTACTGATGAACGGAGGCGGTAACGGTGAAACAGTCGTCGTACTGTTTCCCACAAGTGGATCGCCAGCTATCACGCTTCGCCCGCCGGTAGCCGTTCCGGCAAAGCCGAGCTGCACACCGATATCTTGAGCGAATGAGCGGCTGGCGGAAACTACGCGCGCTTCGATTTCCACCTGCTGCGACTTGCGGTCCAATTGACGTATCAAATTGTCGATCACCGGGATAACCGACGGGATATCGCGAATGATCAGCTGATTCGAACGGTCGTCGGAAAGAATATCGCCACGCTGTGACAGGAACTTTTTCAGCGTGTCTTTCATTTTTTCGGCTTTGCCGTAGCTGAGCACGCGGGTCACAGTAACCGGCGCGACCGCTTCCGCTTGAGCCTTCTCGAGATCGCGTTGCCCTTCCGCTTCCCTCTTCATCGTGTCGCGGGTGGCGATGCGCAGAACGTTGCCGCTGAGCTGTTTGTCTAGTCCGTTATTCTGCAGCACGATATCGAGCGCCTGATCCCAGGGTACTTCATCGAGCACAATGGTTAGGCTTCCCTTGACCGCCGGGTCGAGAACCACGTTTAGTCCGCTAATTTCGTGAATCAGGCGGAAGAAGTCTTTCAGGTCCACGTCCTTCAGGTTCACGGAGATAGGCTCACCGGTGTACCTCCCGGTTGCCGCTACTGTTGCTGCCGCATTACCGGATTGCTGCTGCGCAGCCTGCTGTGGCGTCGGACGCGCAGGTTCCGTGCTCCCGCCAAACGATGCCAGAACGACTGAAGGCTGGGTCAGTTCGCCGGGCAACGCGAAACGAGGAGCTGAAATCCTGCGAAGCTTTGCGGAGGAAACCGCCGAGCTGTGCGGTCCGGCCACGTCATAACGAAACGCCGGTCGCTCCACCGGAATTTTCTCCGATGTGGCTTTTAACGCCGGCGCGGCAGCTGCGGGATCCTGCACCACAGTGGCAAACGAAACCACAACCGAAACCCCGTCGCGGGCAATCTGATATGGTGACGCAGCAGTAAGGTCAATCACCACGCGGGCTACGTCTGGCCGAAACTGTCCCATGCGCACCCCACGAACGGGAGCGGAAACGCCTGGAATCACCGTCTTTTGCACGGCCAGCTTTGCGCTGCTGAAGTCAAGTACCAACCGATCTGGATTCTGTACGCGCGCTGCGTGGACTTCCAGCGGCCCTGCCCCTGCGACGCGCACGCTGGAGCGCTGTGCGGCTTGCGTGATCGCCACGCTTGAGATTACGGATGCCGTCGCGCTGGCGGCGGGCTCCTGCGTTTGAGCGTCGGACGGGCTGGTCGCCAGTGCCGCGCTCGCAAATATCAGGCAGCCAATTCGAATGGCTGGCCAATTCGTCTTCATTGCTGTTCTCCTGCACTGGCGTAAATTCGTTTGTTCACTTGGCGCTCCACAGGCTTTCCGAAAGCGTCTTTCCCGACTTCGTGGAAAGACACTCCATCCATAGCGATTTTTTCAACGCGGCCGTCGAATAACTGGTCGCCGTCTCGTAGAAAATACGTCCGTGACTGCGGGTTGGAAACCACAGCAATCATCCCGCTGGGGGCGCGCACGATTCCGTCTAGTCGCAAGGTGCTAACTTGCAAGCCAGCTTTGCCCGGCGGCATTGGGCCTGTAGGGCCGCCACCGTGTTCGCGGCCTACGAACGATTCAAAAGGATCACGCTTAGCGACTTTCGTCTCTTTATCTTGGCCCGTTGAACTCGCAGCGGACGCCGCGGGTTTTGCGATCCTCGGGGGCGATTTCTTCACTGTTTGTCTCGGTGCTTTTTTAAGCCCCGGCGTGGCAGGCTTTGCAGCTTGCGGTGGAGTCTTGACCGCCGTTGAAGGCGCCGCAGACTTAACACCGGATGCTGGTTTGTTAGCGTCCGAAGCGGGCTGATGTTGCGCGCTGGAAACGGACGTTGCCGCTGGTTTTGCCGATGCTTGCGCGACCGGCTTGGCGGCCGTTTTGTCGGCGGGCTTCGCGGTTTGCGGCGCAGGCTTTGCGGTCGCGGGATTTGCACCCGTGCCGCTCGCGGGCTTCGCCTGTGCATACAGGCCAGGCGCGACCGCCGCCACCGTAATCCCGAGTACGAGAGTCTTCACAAAATGCATAATTTCGCTCATTCCCGTTCAGGGTTTCCCCGCCGGTTTCGCCGCTGTCGAAGTTGCGCCGGCGTCACTCGGCTTGGTAAAGAACGTCGTAGCTGTAAAAACTCCGGAAACGGTCGTGCCCGGACGAACCGGATACTTCGCGCCCTTATTACTGCCGCTCGCAGGGTCCGCGAAGACCAGGTCGCCGACGTTGATGATGCGAGACAGCCGGCCCAATCGTCCGAAGAAGTCCAGAATGTTGAAATACGGGCCGTCCGCTTGCACTTCAAACGGCATCTCGTAGTGGTACTCCTTGGTCACAATCGCCTGCGACGTCAAGCGCCGCAATTGCACGTTCGACGCGGCTGCCGCTCCCTGCACCAACCGGATAAACTCGTCTGTCTCTTTCTCTTCCGGCACGATCGTCTTCAGCGTATCTAGCTGCTTGTTGAGCGCGTCCATCTGCGACTTCAATTCGCTGTAACGCTGCCGGTAGACTTGTAACTGCGTCACTTCCTGGTTGAGCTGGGCGCGCTCCCGGACCGCTTTGTCCACCTCATCCCGCTCTTGCGCGACCGGAGAACCTGGCACGTAAACTCCCACGACTACCAAAACGACAGTAATCGCAAGGGCCAGCAGAACCTGCATGATCAACGACATATCGCGTAGTGGGTTGGCCATGGCTGTTTACCCTTTCTTCGCCGGGGCTGCCGTATTTGCCGGAGCGCCAACCGTTTTCGGCTGCTGTGGACGCGGCGTTACCGGTGCCATTTGCGGCGGGCTGATTTCCGCCGTCATTTGAAATAAAAACGTCTGTATCCCCGAGTTCTTTTCGTCCTGCTTCGTTTCCTTGATTTCCACCTTCTGGAAGTAGCCTGAGCGCTTCAGGGCGGTAATGAAATTAGCCACTGAGTTCACAGAGGCCGCTGCTCCATCCATGGAAAGATTGTTTCCTTTCCGGGTCATGGTAATCAGCCAAAGATTTTCCGTTCGCGACACTGTGCTCGCTATTTCATCCAGCAATTCCTGCGCACCCGTGCGGTCGCGCTGCAACTGCTCAATGGTCTGCACACGCTGCGTCAAAATTTTCTTCTGCGCCTCGAATGTGTCGACTTGCTGCTTAATCTGCTCTAGATCGGCCTTCTGAGCTTGCAGTTGCTTAATCCGCCCGTTCTCGTCGTTCAACTGCTTCTGCCACGAGAGGTACAGTAGAAAAAGCGCCAGCACACCTAACGCCGCTCCCGCGCCCACGAAAACCACCGGCATTGCCGCTCCGGTGTCCACAGGGCGCCGTGCGGCCCTGGGTCGCGTTTGTCCGAGAAGATTTATGCGAATCATGGCTAGTCAAAGCTCCTAAGTGCCAGCCCCACCGCTATTGCAAGCCGAGGGCCCATTTCGCGAATTTGATCCTCACTGTGCTTGCTGGCATTCACGAGCACTTTCCGGAAGGGATTCAATTCCTCGACTGGCATTGCGAATTCCTCGCGAAGCAGGTCCACCAAGCCGGGAACGCGCGCCGTCCCACCTGCCACCACGATGCGCTGGATGTTCTCGCCGCTTGCTGTTGCGCGGAAAAAGTCGAACGTCTTCTGGATTTCGAGCGTCAAAATATCCGAGACGCTTCGCAGGATTTGCTGCTTCTGCTCGTCCGTGACGCTCGGCAGGGAATCGCCCTTCTTCAGCCGCTCCGCATCCTCGAAGCTCAGGTCCAGTTCTTTCTGCAGCGCATCCGTGTACTGGTTGCCACCCACGCTTACGTCGCGCGTAAACAGCGGCACACCGCCGCGCACAATATTGATGTTCATCACGCTGGCGCCAACGTTCAGCAGCGCCACCGTTTGCCCGGCGTCAGGGTCATAGTTCACTTCAAAGCAGTTCTGCAAGCCAAACGCGTCGATGTCCACCACTACCGGCGTCTTGCCCGCCTGCGCTAGTACGTTCGTGTGGTTCAGAATCTTGTCCTTCTTCACCGCCACGAGCAGCACGTCCATCTGCGAGTCCATCGACTCCAGCAACTGATAGCTCAAGTTCACGTCCGCGATATCAAACGGAATGTGCTGGCTGGCTTCCGACGGAATGCGATCGTAAAGCTCGTCTTCTGTCATCAAGGGGAGCGGAACGCGCTTTACGATCACCGAGTGTCCCGAAACGGACGTCGCCACATTTTTCGTCTTGATCCTCTGCGCGTCGAAAATCTTGCTGATGGCATTGGCCACCTGCGGCGCGTCCATAATCGCGCCATCAACAACCGTGTCCTGCGCCAAATTTTCGGTGCCGAAGCTCACCAGTTCGTATCCGCCCTTGGTGGCCTTCAGTTCCACGGCCTTGATCGAACTGGACCCGATGTCCAATCCAACCAACTGCCTGCTCTTTCCGCCGAATAACGACATAACGCGGCCTCTTTCTCCGACCCCTCGCAAAACCTACCGGCGCCTTTGCACCTGGCTCATCTTGCGTTCCATCCAGCGGTCCAGGATGGTTTTCCTAAGTTTCCAACGGTTGCCGAGTTTGAATGCGGGAAT
>JAOAPV010000056.1 GCA_025463055.1 Candidatus Acidiferrum typicum | reverse complement strand
TCAGCGTCGGAAGCCTCGGGATCTCCGCCCGCCACGGAGAAGCGCGCGACCACCTCCAGTGCCTTGCCCGAAAAAAGCTCGGAGCGCGAATAGGTGGAGGCTTCGGGACTTCCAACGAAGGAACCCAATACACCTACGCCCTTGGTGTGGTTCCGGCGCTGGCCCCGCTGTACTCCATAGGCGCCTTCGAGGGCATCGATTACTTTTTCGGCGGTGGCTTCGGTTTGCTTCTCATCCGCTTTCGTGTCATGCGACTGGGCAGGCGCTTCGGACGCACCTGAAGTGCCTGACGACAATATGGGCGCGATTGCTCCAGCCAGTGCGAAGCTCCCAGCCTTCACGAGCAGTTCCCTTCGATTCTTCTTAGACATGCCTGCCTCCTTTCATTCCACGGTCACTACTTCCCGTCACCGAAAAACCAAGGCCGCGTAAGTGCGCCGCTACTGCGTGGTGAAGGTTTTCATCAGACTGGTGACTCCGTCGCTCTTGCCCCTAGAATCCATCGATTTCACGGTGTAGTAGAAGGTCGTCTTCGGCGCGAGGTTGTACAGGTTCACGCGGAACACCGTCGATGAATGGTAAGGGTTTAACCTGATCGGATTTTTGGCGGTTTGGCTCAGATTTTTTGGATCCGTACCATAGTGCACAACCCCGTAGTGCACGGGCAAGCCACCGGGATTGTTTACCGTCCATCGGATAACCGTCAAATAGCCACCCACCAACGGGACTTCTGGCCCCTCGCTGATCTGTATCCGCTCGGCTCTTGGAGTGATTGGACTTTCTTGAGCTAGCAGACTGCCGCTCAAGATCATGATCGACAATGTCAGAAGAGCTTTATTCATGTTCACACCTCAAGTAACTCAAGATGATTAAAGGCGAAGAACTATGGTCAACAGCCATCGACCGTCCTTAGCTCCGGCTCGTCCGCTCGCATCTGATATTTCGCGAGACGGACGAGCCAGAAAAGCCGATGTCATGGCTCCGTATAGCGTCTTGCGCTACGGAATCGGCGGGCTCGGGACAGGCGCAACGCCGCAGATGGCCGATGCGCAGGGCGGAAGAGGCGGAGTCGGGATAAGTTCGCCGTTCCCTTGCCTCGACGGCGAACAATTGGGATCTGTGGCGGGGTTACATGTCATACAGGCACCAGTAAAGGTGTCGCTGTTGGGGTAAGGCGACGTGAAACCATCGGAGAGTGTTTCCAGGAAGGCAACGATCTGGTTCTCCTCGGTATCCGTTAAGCCGAGCATACCCGTCGTCGTGTCGAGATTGTTCGGGACCTCTTTCATCGGCCAGCAGGTCACCCTCTCAATCGTTCCTTCCGGGCAGTGTCCGGAAGTGACGTTCTTGGCAAAGCTGGTGTCGCGCGTGTTGTAGAAATGTACGAGCTGCTTGAGGCTCTTGATGTAGCCGTTATGAAAGAACTCTTTCTGGAAGTAAGGTTTCCCGGTGCCGGCTTCGGTGGTGGGACACTGCGGGGGTGTCATCGCCACATTGCGAGTCGTGGCCACTTGGAATTGGCCGTCAACCATTGGTGCAAATTGTATCCACGTCCGGTTTGGGTTGGGGCCGGAGCCGAAACCACTTCGGAGGAAAGTTCCCATTCCCAAATCTCTGTAGCCGAAACCGAAAGGATTCCCAATGAACCCAAAGGAATCCGGCGTGGTCTGATAATAGAAAGCATCCCTGGGATTCAGAGGCAGACCCTCATTGGCCGAGCCGAAGCAGGTGAACACAGGAGGGTTCGCCGTCGCGGTTGTGCTGGTGTCCGTCTGACCTGGCTTCAGAGTCGTCCCTCTTCCGTCGACATGACATGAGTTGCAGTTGCCTTTGCCGTTGAACAGGTTGTAGCCGGCCTGTTCGTCTGGAGTGAACGTATAGTTCCCTTTCAGCATCGCGTCGAATTTCGACGTGAAAGTGCTGACCTGCGTGGACTGTTCATATGCGTCAATAGACGCACCCCAGTGGTCATAGACCGTGTTTGCCTCGGTGCGCTCTTCCGGTGTCAGCTTGATTGGTTCGGGGTCCCCGCCGAACACCGCGGCCCCTCCTGGGGTTTCGCAGATCTCCTCCGTGTTCTGTGGAAACTTGATATCGAGCGAGTTTTTGCCCCATAGCACTTCGAAGAGAGGTTTGTACACAGCCTGCGAAAGCCGAAACGCGACGCAAGCAGTGTCAGGGAAGCCCATTTCTTGAGTATCAACGGGAGGACCCTGTGCCTGTTCGGCGTCGGGATCCCGTAGCCTATATCCGGTCGCGCGCGAATCCCAGAAATTTCCACCAAAGAATAGGCCCTGTTCTTGGTTGTATTGCAGCACAGGGAAGAACGGTGCATACGTGTGTCGCTGCGCCGTCCGCTTGCCGGCCCGAAAGTGGACCGTTCCGGGATAGGCGATTATCGTCAGGTTCACTGACGGAATCGGTCCGCTCCAGGCGGCATACGGCATGTGGCAAGACGTACACGCTTGATTTCTGCCGGGCGAGATGTTCTTGTCGAAAAGCATAAGCTCGCCGAGTGTTTCGATTGATTCAGTTCCGGTATCCTTAAGGACGGGAGGATTCGGGCCCGGGCGTGTCGCCAATCGTGTCGGCAGTGGTAAGGAGTGCCACCTTTGAATCGCCCTCTCCTCGATGACATCTATCTCCCGCAGAACCCTGGCTATCTCTGATTCCAAATTTGCGGGGAGAATCCCAGGCGGGTACGGGTTGTAAAGCGGGAATGGCGGCTCACCCTTTTCGTGCTCGTGGTTTTGCGCCGATATGGGCCGAGTGGAGAACAGCAAGGCGGCCGCAACCCCCGCGCAGACTATCATTACTGCTATCAGTCGTTTTTCTCTCATGAAGTAACCCCTTTCGCGATTTATCGTTCGGAATGGATACGGTGGATGGCGCCCCCGATGAACAGACGGCAACTCCACTCGGGGAGCGTCACCCATTGGGTTAAGGATTGCTCGGCTCGGTACGGCCGTCGATACGTTAGGGCTTACTGCGGATCAGTCCTTTACGCTGGCACTAGAGGGATATCAGTTACCCTCGCGATGGGGTGTTGCTACAAGTCCATCCGTGTTTCCCGCGGCGTCCACGAAAAATCCGACAAGTTGACCGCGGTCGTTGATGCCGTTGATTGTGGTGGTGCCGGCCCCCTCCGGATCATCGACCGACTGGAAGAATCCATCGTCGAAGATGAATCCGTGAGTGAGTCCTGCGGCGTCCATATACGCCCCAACCACGTCGTCCTCATTGTTCAGGCCGAATGCCTGGGTGAGGGTGGCCCCCGGGAAATCGAGGGTGGAGAACGTTCCTTTAGCGATCAGAAAACCGTGGTTCTTGCCGGCGTTATCGATGTAAAAACCCGAGATCGACCCACGGTCGTTGATGCCAGTGGCTTGGGCTCCGCCCGTGGCACCGGGATCGTGATCACCAAAAACACACCCCCGTTATTGTCGAAAATGTAGGGATGATCGATGCCGGCGGCGGCGGCGAAATAGCCGGCGGCTTGGTCAAAGTTATTCAGGCCGAGAAGCTGGTTGAAGGTGGTACCCGGGAAATCTACGGTCGTGAAAGTGCCATTGATGTCCAGGAAGCCGTGAGTGGTTCCAGCGGTATCGATATAGAACCCGTCGGTAAAGCCCCGGTTGTTGATTCCAATCACCTGTGTCTGCGCGGAATTGGGAAAATTCTCCGGAGTGAAATTGAAAGGGAAGGTGAAAACGAAGCCCTTGTTGACGTTAGCGCCATGATAACCGGCGATCACCTCAAAATCGTTGATGCCGAGCAGTTGGGTGAACGTGTCGCCTGGAAAAATGACTGTCTGGAAGCTAAAGCGGTTTTCCTTTTCCTTTTCCCAGGCTGAAATTGTCGTTACAGCGCAGACACAAATCGCCACGACCAGCGTGAGCGTAAATACAACCTTCTTCATGTTTGTCCCCCGTGTGGATTTGATGCTTGGTCAGTCTTGGCCTTGGCCCAGTCCCCTGTGTAGAGGATCCTTCGTCCGTCGGTTTCAGTACGGAGAGCACGAATCTGCTCCCTCATCACTGCAAGATGGATATGGATGGCGCGCACGATAGACACACGACGAACTTCGTTGGGCGCGTCACCTATGGAGTTAAGGATTGCTCGGCTCGGTAAGAAAAGGAGTTTTTGGTTGTACTGCTACGCAGCATTTGCGACCGCTGGATCGCGTGATTCTTGCACAATCTCGCGACCTCGCACGAATTCTCAAACCGTTCTGGTAGGCAACGGGGACGGTTGCCTATATAGGTCCCCTTCTCTGTCGCACTGGATTGGCCCAGCGGATGGCACTCGCCCGCAGTCAATGCTGACAGATCAAAACCGCTTCGTGGCGTCTTGCTATGTTTCCGAGCGCAACCGAAGCACTGAAGTGATTCAGGCGCGCAATCACATTTAATCAGAATTTGCCAGATGACCTGCGCTGGCAAACTGTCTCCTGAAGCCGCATATTCGCGGGTTCGAACGTAACCTAAAATGTTAGAACATTTCTGTCAATCAAGAAAACGGTGTAGTGCTCCTGACAGTCGACGAGCCGGAAAAGCGGGCGTTAACTCTTCCGCCTCGCCAAATCCTGTCTCCCAATCATCGTTTTCATAACACCTCTCAAGCATCTGGCTGCTTGTGCGAGCCATCTCAGCTCGATCATCGAGTTCAGCCAGGCGGAACTCCAGAAAACAGAAGCCAGTATCGCTGACACCGATGCCAAATACCGATATCGCTTGAGTGAAATTATTTTGGCATATACGACAGGAGAGCCGAGGTAGAGGGGGCTGCGCACTGGAGAAATTCTGGGGATCCTCTGCCTCCAGCTCAAACTGAAAGAGACTTGCGTCGCTGTCCTGGCCGCCAAAACTCCCTGAAGCCTGGGAGGGAGCCTTCTAGCCACAGTCGCCGAGCGCATTTCCCACAGCCATCCGGCGCTCACCGTCGCTGGAGCCACTCGAATCCAGCACCATTGTGGAACCTGTGGCGATCGTGACGCGACTGGTTTTTTCTGTTCCGTTTTACCTGCTCACATGGTCTCGGCCGACACCGCACCGATCTTCCCAGTTCAGCAGGCCAGCCTTTTTCTGCCGCTCATTTTTCTGGGCACTGCTTCAGGCTAATTCCTGCGTCCTGCAGCTTCGCGGCTTCTGCTTTCCCGGTTCCGCCCTTACACACCACCATTGGGTTCCCTCCCATAAAGCAGCCGCTCGCTTTGGAAGCAGAAGCCCTCGCTTCTGGGTGCCCCAAGAAAATGGGGCAAGAAAAAGGAGAAAATTCAGCTATGTCTTACCTCAACTCTATAACTCTCGTCGGGTTCGTTGGTTCTGACCCGGAGCAACGTCAAGCGAAAGGCAACGGTTCGAAATTCACCGTGCTGTCAGTCGCCACACAGCGCTCTTGGAAGAACGCAGATGACGAATGGAGCTCGAAAACCGAGTGGCATCGGGTCGTTGTTTTCCGGCCACTTTTGGCAGAGCGTGTTGCTACGACTATCAAGAAGGGCGCTCACGTACTCGTCGAAGGCTCTCTCGTCAGCTCGACCTACGAACAACCAAACGGCAAAGGCAAGAAGTCGAAAACCTCGAAGATTACGTCGTGGTCCGTCCGCGCCGATGTCGTGCGCAGGCTCGATCGCGGCGAACCAGAGCCCAACGCGCCTGCTCCCGCGCAAGCGCCGGAGTCCAACGAAGCTGCGTTCTGATGTGTTCGAAACGAAGGCCCTCCGACGATGTCGGAGGGCCTTTTCTATTTCTTGTGTTAACGATCAGTCCGCCGCTTCGATTTGGACCAGCGCTGTGTCCCGCAGCTGAAGAGGCGTTGGGCCAGCAGGTGTCGGAACATCAGCGAGACGGCTCAGCAACGATTCAAGCGCAGATACACCATCGTCAAGCGCTGCTAGCTCCGCATCGCTCAGTGGGATTTCTTGGCGCATGCGCAGCAAGTTGTTCTTGCCTTCAAGAAGAGCCGCCATCGTCGAACCCTTTGGCATATAGAAGGAGCATTTCGCACATGCCATACGGTGCGGACATTGATCGAAGAAGTCATAAGAGCAGTAGCCGTGACCGAGATCGTAAAACTTCCACGCCTCCGCAGCACCGACTCCGTTTCGTACCTTTTCCTGATCGATGAGCACTTCGATCGCACGAAGATTCCGTCCAAAGTAACCTGCGTCCGAATACGGCTTCATCAACTTCGTTGGTGTGATCTTTGCGTACCGTTGTGTGGAGGAGGGCATCCTGTGCCCGAGCCACTCTTGCAGCTCGAACAGACTCATCGGCTCCTTCGCATTGAACAACTGCGTAGCGATAGTCGACCGTGCTCGGTGACTCGTAATTCTTCCGCGCAGATCGTTCTGCGGTACGCCGGCCTTGCGGCACAACCTAGGGATTAGGCCGCGATTCAGAAAAAACTCTCCGAGAGGCCTCATGCGGTGCAGGAACAGGAAGTCAACCATCTCGCCTGTCTTCTGATCACAGAGCTTTGCTTGCGCGGGTCGAACTCTCTCCCAAGCGTTGATCGCCTGACCGACGACGCCGTCCACCGGCTTCGTGAATGCCGTCCCTGTCTTGTTCACCGGAACATCCAGAAAGCATACCGACGATTCATTGTCTGGCTGCCAGCGTACGCAGCCAACACGCAGGCGGCGGATTTCGTCTCCGCGGATGCCGGCGAACAGCCACACCAGCGTCACAGCTCGGATCATCTCAATCGGGTAGTAAGTGTGTATCCTCCCGCTCGGGTTTCGCCAACTCGCAAAGTCTTCTGGCGTGACGTTCAACCCAGCCCACAGAAGCTTTGCCCACACATCGTCAGCGATAACTCGCGGTGTCGTAGCGACTAAGGCCTTAACGGAACGCGGCGGCGTAAAACTGCGGTAGGGATCAAAACGTGGAGGGATGACACCCCATTCTTGCAGGTCCGCAAAGAACACTCGAAGCGCCGTGTAATTGAGCATCTTCCCGTTCGGCGTCAGCGGCTTTCCATAGTTGCGTGGTTTACGCCCGACCCACTGTGCTCTAAAGTCTCCACAGCGCATGTTCGTGATCATCGTCAGGCACTCGACCGCGAGACTGCGGTCCCATTGCTCCGGCGTCGTAATCGTCGGGTGTTTCGCTGCCAGCCAGCGCCCCACCGTGAGCAGGAAGTAGTAGGTCGCTCCCCGCACCCGCGCACTATACCGCGCATTTTCGCGCCAGTATTTCGCCGCCTCGACCCATTTCTCCGGCACGCCTGTCAACAGATGGGGGTTCGGATGCCGCGGGCGCTGCATACGCATGACGGGAGCCGAGATGATCTTGCGATGTGCCAGGACCTTCGACACAGCTGCGAGGTAGAGTGTGCTGGTCTTCTTCTGTCGCCTTTGCTGAACTTTTTGGAGCAGCTCGAACGTGAGGTCTTCAAGGTGAGGACTCCGATTGGTAACCAGAACTTCGCACATCGCGCGGGGAATGTAGATTCTCGCAGTTCGGTCGCGATAGCCCCACTCGACAAGCATCGCTTCGAGTTCGGCGAACAAGCTTCGGATGCGCTTCCGGCCGAAAACGCGGATCGCCAGCCCATAATACAGAAAGTTGTACCGTCCCAGTTCGTGAAGTGAGTCGAACCTGCACAAGAGATAGGCGGCCGCGGCCACAGAGGGCTTTTCATGGCCGCCTCTCTTGATGCTGTCGAGCCATTCTTTCTCGCTCCAGCCCCAGAAGCTCCTACCGCGTTCGGCTACGTCGCGTATCGTCAGGGCCTTCAGGTTCGGCCAGTATTTTCTCTGAAGCTCAATGTGGGTGCAGACATCCTCGAGTGGCTTCATGAGCCGCGGAAGGCCGCATTTTTCGATCACTATCGAAGGAGGAACGCCGTTTGCCAAGCTCGGCAGACTGAGCGCAGCGTTTCCAGTTCCTCTACTTTTAGTTCGGGATTCCGATCGTAGTCGTCGAGCTTTATGGGCCAGACCCACGCCGGCAACGCGGATTTCTCCGTCATGCCAGCACCTCGCTCATTGCTGTCACCCGCCGGGCGTGTATCTCTGCCATTCCACGAGCGAGCTTGTTTGCCAGGTCACGGCCACTCAGGTGAATGTAAAGTGTGGTTGTCTGAAGACTTCGATGCCCTGCGAACGTCGCGATTTCGTGAAAATGTCCCAGTTCGCGCGCACCAGATCGGTCAGACACAGATGACGCAGTGTGTGCGGAGTGAAGCGTGGAAGATTGCACCGCTCGGCCACGCGAGCGATTGTCTTGGACCAGGTCCTGATCGAGATTGGCTTTCCGTAATTGCGACAGGACTCTGATAGGAACAGCGGACCGCGTTCTCGGCTCAGTTCGCGGCGCATTTGGAGATACCTGCTGAACAGCTCGCTCGTTGCCAACGAGTATGGGACCACTCTTTCGCGTCGGTTCT
>JAOAPV010000052.1 GCA_025463055.1 Candidatus Acidiferrum typicum | reverse complement strand
CCGTTCTTGTTATCGGATTGCCAGCCCGACCTGCGGAGAATGGCAGAAATTCTTGCCGCGAGTTCACGGGGGTTGAACGGCTTTGCCATGTAGTCGTCGGCGCCGAGTTCCAACCCGAGGATGCGGTCAAACTCTTCGCCCCTTGCAGTCAGCATCAGAACCGGGGTCCGCGCGCGCTGTCGAATGTCCTTGAGAACGCTAAATCCCTTCTTGTCCGGCAACATGACGTCCAGCACGATTAGCTCGAAACTGCCCTCTATCGCCGCCTTTGCGCCAGCGTCGCCCGTATGCGCAAACGACACGCAGAAACCCTCCGCCTCGAGATAGCGCTTCAGGACTTCGCAGAGTTCGCGGTCGTCATCCACTATGAGCAGATTCGGTTTAAGCTGCTGCGTCGTCCTACCGGCAACTTCCCTGGCGTTTGCAGTCGATGTGCTCTTATCGTCCATGACGACTCCGACGAATCTCGTTGAACCAGGACAGGCCTGTCCAAAAAATCCTAAAAAATTGCTTTTTCCGACCGTGCTATGCCGCGTTCCGGTAAACGATACGATGCAACTTAGAGGGGACAGGTCACCTACAATCCGTTCCTCGGTATGAAATTCGGCCACTCAGCCTCAAACGGCACTTTCCCTGGTTGTTCTGTCAACGGGTGAAAGAAATGGAGGTTAGCTAGATGCCCATTAGGGGTATTCAAGTAGGTCAATCGAGCATCCTACAGCTAGCTCCGACAATGCCAATGCTGGTGTGCATGTTGCGGAATCCACCACTAGCCGGTTCGTTCAGATTCAGGATACCGGGAGGCTGCGGAAGCTGCAGTTAGAAAGCGTAGAGGGCCTGTAAGGATTTGTAAGGCGAGGCTGGAGCGCTATTCGGAAGCCGGGTTGTATTGTATACATCCAAGTGAGAACCGCTGATCAGGAAGGAAGACTCTTGCCTCTTAATCTTCAAGCAAGACTCCTCAAGATGAGAGCCAGAGTGCCGATGTACCGGCTCTTTTTGAAGATCTTTTTTTGGTATTGGCTGACTGCCTGGGGCATGATCGCTATCGTGCTTCTGGGCAGTCGCCTCACGGCCATGAGGCAGGTCTCCTCAGCTCCAAACATGTATGCGACGGTTGCGCCTATCATGGCGGCAGAGGCCGCTAAGGCATATGAATCGGGCGGCCCTGAGGCGTTTGCTCGTTTTTCGCAGAGCAATCTTCGCAACCGCGAACGGCAACTCTTCTTGCTCGACGGATTCTACAAAGATGTGCTGGCGCGCCCGCTATCAGACGACGGTCTTCGAGCTGCGCACGCGGCAAAAGACGGTCAACTCGTCGTACTTCGAGGCCATATCGCAGCCTACAAGTTTGTCTCTTCCTCAGGGCATCCCTACATACTAATGCTCTACATGAAGTCCGAGTTGCGCCAGATAGGAGAAATACTGTGGCGGGAGGGCCTTCCTTTTAGCATTTCCCTGATCCTTCTGGTCACCTTACTTTGCTTCGGGCTTGCGTATCATATTGCCTCCCCCATCCACAGTATTCAGGCGACTGCTAGAAAAGTCGCGCAAGGAGATCTCAAAGCGCGAGTGCCGTCTTCCGTTTCTCGGCGCTTTGACGAGTTGGCACCTCTCGCAAAAGACTTCGACTCGATGGTTAGCCGTCTTGACTCACTGATCCAAACGCAAAAGAACCTTCTGAACTCGGTATCGCATGAACTGCGCTCTCCACTAGCTCGCATTAATCTCTCTCTGGCTCTTCTACGAAATCGTTCCTCCGCTGATTCCGATGAGCTCTTTCAGCGTCTGGATCGTGATGTTGTCAGAATCGATCTGCTAATGGGACAGCTTCTGACGCTCTCACGCCTGGAATCCGGGTTTTCCTCCGCGGAGAATGAAGACGTGGACCTCGCTCAACTCGTGGAGGAAGCGACGGCTGATGCGAACTTCGAAGCACAAGCCCTGGGCAAATCCGTGAGTCTTCAGACAACCGGTTTGATCATTCTCCGGAATGCCGATCCTCATGCTCTTAGAAGCGCTTGTGAAAATATTATTCGCAATGCAGTCCGCTTCACGCCGCCGGGAAGCGATGTCCAGATCGTTCTGGAAGTTGATCGAAGTGCTCCGGAACCGCTGGCATTTCTCTCTGTCCGGGATCATGGTCCCGGGGTTCCGGAAGATTCTCTTCAGGCTATATTTCAACCCTTCTATCGAATCAACGCGGAGGGCGAAGCGACGGGAGGAAATGGTCTGGGGCTCGCCATTGCTTCGGAAGCGATTCGTTTGCACCGCGGTACAATTCGTGCCAAGAACGTTCGGCCTGCGGGCTTCGAAATTATTGTCCAGTTGCCTGTCGCGTACGACGTGGCCTCTCACGAAGATGTGCACTTAAGGCCCGAGCATAGCACCTCACTATAAGGCGTTCGTATCGCGACCGCGACACATGAGTTTCGATACTAAATACCTCAGAAGTACGTGCCGTAAATTCACACCCTTGACTTTACGGGGCGGAAAATAATCTCGCTCGTCTAAAGATTGGGTTCCATTCAATTCCTTACATAACGTACACATATCCTCGCCGCACTCCGGGTCCCGTCCACGTAACGTCTGGCTAAGTTCCTCGAACGCAGGGCGGTCGCGTGCCGGGAATGCGCCCGAAACTTGATACGAGATGAGGACACTATGAAATGCAGCGTTGTGTTGGTTTTGCTTTCCTATTCAGTCTTGGGCCTCACGGCCATTCCAGTGCGCGCACAAGAGACAAGCCCCGAAACGAAAACTTTAGTTGTAAAACCCGGCAATGATTTCCGTGCCGCACTCGAAAAAGGAGTGCGTCTCAAAGCTCCAGGCCAACCCATCACCGCCAAGCTGATAGAGCCGGTCTACGCCGGAGAAGATCTCGCGATCCCCGTGGGCTCGACGATCAAGGGGCATGTTGCCGCAATTAGTACGGCTCCGATGCGCATGCGTGCCGGAAGACTCCTGTCCGGCGACTTTACTCCGCCTAAGACCGCGCACGTGACCTTTGATCAACTGGTCCTTTCCGATGGAACGACGCTACCGATTCACAGTGATTCCGCTGTCGGCCTTGGTCGTGTCGCAAATTCGCGATATCTTCCCAAGGCACAGCGTCCCGGAGTCCGCCAAAAACTCAAAGGCGCTATGGCCCCGCTGCGAGAACCGAATAAGCTGCAGCGATTGGGCGAAGCCGTCGTAACCAGCTTGCCCTACCACCCGGAATACATCGATCAAGGAACTGTCTTTGACACCGCCCTGCTCGAACCTCTGACTGTACTTGTGCCGGTTCAGCCCAATCCGGCGTCTTTGCAAGCGAGTGACTACCTCCACCTTCACCTTTTGACCCCCATCAACTCAAGTACGTCCACGGCGGGCTCGCAAATCGAGGCCATTGTTTCGCAGCCGTACTACCAGGCGGATCATCAACTGCTCTATCCCGCCGGGACTAGAATCACCGGGACGGTACGGAAAGCCTCCTCCGCGGGGTGGATGAAGAAAAACGGTAGCATCGTGTTTGCATTCCGCTCAATCCAGATGCCGGACGGCACGACAAGAGATATCCATTCAACTGTCGGGGGCATTCAAGCCCAGAGTTCGGAAGGTTTGGACGTCGGGAAAGAAGGCGAAATTAAGGCTACGACTTCGACCTTCGCGCGGGTTCTCGCTCCCGTTTCACTTATAGGCCCATCGAGAGCAGTTGCAGACTCGACTCTGCAGAAGACAGCATGGTCTCGATCCGGCGAAGGCCGGAAAGGCTTCGGCTTGCTGGGTGCCGGCGCGGCGCAGGCATCTGTAGGCACAGCAATCGGATTTGGATACTTTGGCGCCGCAAAGAGACTTTGCGATGCATTCATTACTAAAGGTTCAAACGTCGAACTGCCGGCGCACACTCCGATTTTCCTGCGATTGGATTCCAATGATCCTTCGGTATCGCTCGCAACGCGATAGCGCCGGGTGCGTTCTTCTGGCTCGCTCGGCCGATCAAGAAGTGCGAGCCAGCGCCTGAACGATCGCTTCCGAATGTTGTGTCATCTCGGATCTGGCGGTGGATAAATCCATTCGCGCCGTCGGATCCGTGGTGACAAAGTTGCCAGTGCAGTGAAGAATGAAATTCAACCAGCCAAAAATCGCCAATACCGCCAGCGTGACTTCACCAAAAATCGAATTTCTTACAAGTATCGACCCACGAAGTTCCCGCATGGCCTCGTAACTGATAGACTTTCCTATGGAGGAGTGGGTGAGCGGTTGAAACCGGCGGTCTTGAAAACCGTTAGACCCGAAAGGGTCTCGGGGGTTCAAATCCCTCCTCCTCCGCCATATCGCTAAAACTCAACCAAAAACGCACAAATTGACGGCTTGCCTCTGCTCGCCGTCTTCATCGCCCATGCGGTGAATGTTGCCTTCAGGGTCGCCGAAATAACGTTTCGGGTCGATGTAATCTTTCGCGGCCATTGTATTTCTCCTGACCTACATATCTAGGCGGTTGAGGATTTGACTTTCGTTTTGCATTCATAATCTCCCCGACGTCTTCATAACGCGAACGGCGATGGCAAGCGCAAGTAGGAAAGGGCCTAGTGCGCTACACACGTCTTCCCAACTCGAAGCGTCCCTTTCTTTAATCAGTTGCTGATAGATTGAAAGATTCTCGTCGTATAAAGCTACGTCTTGGTTGAGCCCTTCGATTTCGTGTTGCGAATATTGCGAATATTTTGGGTCTGCGATTGGCGGGTGAAAATTTAGCTCGCTTAGAGGACGAAACGGAGGTTTGCACCGAGGCGGGTATCTGTGCGTCGAGATTCTTATACTGCCTACACATTTGCTGCAGGGCCTGTTGAATATCGTTAAAATCACGGGGCGAACACTTTTGATGTCGCGACGCAGAAAGTCATATGAAATCTGTTGAGCTGATTCGCCGCGATAAACTGCCCGCCCTTTGCGCTCGCAGCAAACGCTCCTATTGCTGCTACGGAGAGCCAAACATAGTCTACGTATTTCAACGTAACGTCCCTAAGGGGCCATAGCCAAACGAAGACGACGTGCAGGATAAGCGTCATCGCTAGCAGAGTGAGAAACAAGACCAAAGGCGAAGAGCTAATCCGCATAATAAGGAATGGTTCCATCGATTCTCCGAGAACCGAGGACATAACCTTCCGCCGTAGTTTTCACCATGATGGGACGCACCCACAAGCACTGCTTCATCTTCTCGGCGTCCAAGATCCCGCTGAAATTGTGCTCGATGATAAATACCAATTAATGCTCGTTTAATAAGGCCTGGCTGTGGCTGCGATAGACTTCAGCCCGCAGGCTGCGAAATAATGCTTGCGTTGGGCTTCTAGCATTTGAGGTGTTGGCTCAGATCGTCGCGGCCTCAGGAGGTTGCATCGAGACTATCCTCGTTCGATCGCTGCGCGAGCACCGCACAAAACTGACAGCGGAACAGGTCACCGGATTTTGGGCTGCATGGACGGGATGGACCCTTGATGGGATGGACTCGTTCATTTATGCATTGGTGCTGAGCCCGGCACTGACGGAACTGCTGCCGAAATCAGGGATGGCGAATACACCGGAAAATGTTGGCCTCGCCGGTTCCATCCTTTTTGCATTGTTTCTGGTCGGCTGGGGCTTTTCCTTCATCTGGGGACCTTTGGCGGACCGCTTCGGTCGCACTCGTGTGCTTGCGGCGACGGTTTTTGCTTATGCGCTTTTCACTGGTGCGGCAGCTTGGGCACAAAATGTTTGGGAACTCGCGCTTTTCCGCCTGCTGGCCGGCATCGGGATAGGAGGGGAGTGGGCGCTTGCAGGCACTTATGTGGCGGAAGCGTGGCCTGAAGACCGGCGCAAAATGGGCGCGGGATATTTGCAAACCGGGTACTACTTCGGATTTTTCATCGCTGCTGCGCTGAATTATACGATCGGTGCTCGATTTGGTTGGCGAGCGATGTTTCTGTGTGGCCTCTCGCCTGTGCTTGTTTCGTTGGTCATCACGCTTCGGGTAAAGGAGCCCGCGCGTTGGAAGCGACGGACTGACGAAGGTTTGGACAAACGGACGGGCGGGGGTATTTTTGGTCCGAAATACCGCAAGAGAACGATCGTAAATGCCGCTTTACTCACGGTCGCAATCATCGGATTGTGGGCTGGATCGGTCTATGAGCCCACTGCGATCATCACCCTGGCCAAGAAGGCTGGCATGACAATAGCCGAGGCGTCCAAGACGGCCTCATTGGGAACCGTAATCCTTTCCATCGGCACCATACTCGGTTGCCTTGCGGTCCCGATTCTGGCGGAGAGCTTCGGACGCAAGAAAACGCTGGCAATATATTTCGCGGGAATGTGCGTGTTTATTTTTTTGACTTTCGGCTGGGTTTTCTACGTTGCAAATGGACTAAGGCCGTTCCTAGCCTGCTTGTTTTTCCTGGGATTTTTTGGCGGAAACTTCGCATTGTTCAGTCTTTGGCTTCCAGAACAGTACGACACTTCCGTTCGCGCAACGGCGTTTTCGTTTGCGACCTCTTTCGGAAGGTTTGTTGGAGCCGGTGTGAATTTTCTGATCGGTGCAATGGTTCGTCATGTAGGTACAATCGGGAAACCTGTAGCGTACACAGCGATCGCCTTTGGGCTTGGACTGCTGATCATTCCGTTCGCACAGGAAACTCGGAACGAGCCATTGCCGGATTGAAGGGCATCTAGGGTTCGAGAGCTTGGCACCGTGCTGAACGCGCGCCAAAGCCGTATGAAATGCAGAAACTACGATGCCCGGATTCCTCGATAAACTGCTGAAGATATTGCAAAGCCGCCGCGGCAAGGACATGCGTTTTCTGTGCCGCCATCTGCTTTCGCAACGTGGCGAAGCCTCTCAGACGGCGCTTGCCCAGGAAATCATTAATACCTATGCCGCGATGGACTCCACACAACGCACTAGGTTTTACAAGATGCTCTCCAGTGAATTCTCTCCGGACACAAAAGTCCTTCACCGTGCCGCAGCGAACTATCTGGAAGATCCGAATGAAACGAATCTTTCGCTCCTCTCCGCGGCAGTCGAGCCGCCGCGGCAGGAGCTTCTTCGCCGTATTAATACCGCGCCGCGGGGCACAGAGACGCTCGTGGCAATCCGCAAACACCTGCTGGACTTGTCTGTAAAATCGCCGGACATCAGCCCGCTCGACGCCGATCTAAGGCATCTGTTCAGGTCCTGGTTTAACCGGGGATTTCTCACTTTGAGGAGTATCAGCTGGCAAACCTCCGCCCTTATTCTGGAAAAGCTGATCCACTATGAATCGGTGCATGAAATCAACGGATGGCCCGACCTTCGCAGGCGGTTGCAGGCAGACAGGCGATGCTTTGCTTTTTTTCATCCGGCGCTTATCGATGAGCCGATCATTTTTGTGGAGGTGGCGCTGGCGAACGGACTAACCGGCGATCTGGAACGTCTCCTGGACGTCAACACTCCCGTGTTGACGTCCGACAAAGTGAATACCGCCATCTTTTATTCCATCAATAACTGCCTGGATGGCCTGCGAGGGATCCCCTTCGGCAATTTCCTGATTAAGCAGGTAGTGGTCGAGTTGGCGGCCGAGTTTCCCAACATGAAAAATTTCTGCACACTCTCTCCCTTGCCACGCTTTTCCAAAGCATTGCTGGACACGCATGATGAACATGGTTTTACACCGCGCCGCCTCTCGGCGCTGCTCTCCGATTACGCTGCCACACTGACAGCGGCAGCAAGACGCCGCGGTCCCGTCGAAGCGTTTTTTTTGCTACTGGAGCAGCCGGTTGCTAACCGCGACGTACTTGCCGCGCCGTTATCTCGCCTGGCATTCGCGTATTTAACGGAAGCACGCCAGAACGGCAAAGTCCCCGATCCAGTCGCCTCATTTCATCTTTCGAACGGAGCTCGGCTTGAAGGGATCAACGCCTTCGGCAACCTGCGCCCCTACGGTCTTAAAGCTTCGTTTGGGATCACCATTAACTACCGCTACGTGCCTGACGAACTCGAGGAAAATCACGAGCGATTTGTGACGGCAGGACAAATTCGGATTTCAGATGCGCTTTCGCGGGAGCGTGAGATTGTAAAGAAAGCCTGGCATCAAGATCAGGCCTGAAGCAGCAGTGTGTATTCGCAAGTGCTAAACCTCTATAGTTCGGTCTCCAAAACACGCCCAATAAAATTCCGCATGCCTGAAGCGATGTAGGTCTCGCCGTGTGGCGTCAGCGTTATTTTCTCGATGTGCTTTGCAAGTTCTACGCGTACGTGGGTAGCATCAGAAAGGAGTGGCTAACTAAATGTGATAAAGCGATCCTTCGATTCGGCGCCGAATGTTTTGTGCGAACAAAATTAGGCTCGAACATCTCGCTTTTCCAGATGCGGTAGAATGGAAGGCCATGCGACCGAAAATTGTTCAAGCAGGCGAACGAAATACAACTGCCCTTGCTACCTCGGATTGCTACAAAACAAATGGGACTCAAATCCCTCCTCCTCCGCCATCGCAGGCATTCCCTGTAAGTACGCTGTTCGTCATTCGTTTGCAAGTTGGAGCAAATGTTCAAACGCAATGCAGTGTTCCCACCTCCTTGGTCCGAGCCACCTTTGCATGACCACTAGCGTCAACGTGGAATGATCTGTATGCCATTCACCGGGGCGCGAGGGTAACTATCAGAGGTTTGTCCCGGCGTGGCTGTCAGGGTAAAGCCGCTGCTCACTGGCACATTGCTGAACAGAATATAGTTGCCGTTGGAATTGTTGGCTTGGGCGAACGTTCCCGCGAAGTTCGTGTTGGGCGCGTCAGTCAAACTAATGATTGCTGGAGTAATTCCGGGCCCGCTGAGTTGGTAACTGCCCGTGCGCGTGGAGGTGCCGTTGTCGCCGTCCGCATAAACGTAAATGTTGTAGGTTCCCGAACTCAAGTTCGCGACGGTAACGACGGTCGGATGGGAGTTGCCGGTGTCGAGGTATCCTCTCATCATTCGATTGTTCCCCGCCTGATCGAGAACGCTAGACAGAGCCCAAGTGTTGTCGGAAGTCCAGGAAACGGTGGCGCTAGTCGGGCTGCCGGTCTGGTTAACGAGAGCTAGCAGGGATGAACTGCTGGCTCCGTTGGCATTGTTCCAGTTGTTTTGGGCCACGACGCCGGCCGTTTCCGACGCCGCCATATTTGTATTGCCGCCGGCAAAGTTGATTCCGATAGCGGCCGGCCCCGACGCTGTCGCGACAACGAATGTGACGGTCGTGGAGTGGCTCAGACTCCCGCTTGTACCCGTGATCGTAAGTGTCGAACTACCTGGCGGTGTGCTAGTCGCAGTTGAAACTGTAAGCGTAGAGCTACCTCCTGCATTTACGGGGCTAAACGAAGCCGTCGCATTGCTTGGAAGGCTGGACGCACTCAAAGTTACGGTTCCAGTAAAGCCATTCAGGGGAGTAATGGTGGCCGTATAGGTGGTGCTCGCGCCAGGATTCACCGTTTGCGAAGCAGGGGTGGCGGTCAGCGTGAAGTCCGGAGATGCCTGGGAAACGGGAACGATCTGTATGCCATTCACCGGGGCGCGCGGATAGCCATCGGAAGTTTGCCCCGGCGTGGCCGTCAGGGTGAAGCCGCTGGTCACCGGCACATTGCTGAACAGAATATAGTTGCCGTTGGAATTGTTGGCTTGCACGAATGTTCCGGCGAAGTTTGTGTTAGGCGCGTCGGTCAAACTAATGATTGTGGGAGTAATTCCAGGCCCACTGAGTTGGTAACTGCCGGTGCGCGTTGAGGTGCCATTGTCGCCGTCCGCGTAAACGTAAATGTTGTAGGTTCCCGAGCTCAAGTTCGCGACGGTAACGACGGTCGGATGGGAGTTGCCGGTGTCGAGGTATCCTCTCATCATGCGCGTGTTCCCCGCCTGATCGAGAACGCTAGACAGAGCCCAAGTGTTGTCGGAAGTCCAGGAAACAGTGGCGCCACTGGGGCTGCCGGTCTGGTTCACCAGAGCTAGCGGGGAGGAAATGCTGGCTCCGCTGGCATTGTTCCAGTTGTTTTGGGCCACGACGCCGGCCGTTTCCGACGCCGCCATATTTGTGTTGCCGCCGGAAAAATTTATGCCGATAGCGGCCGAACTAGACGTGGCACTGATACTAGATGGAATCAGAAAGAGGAATCCCGCGAGGCATAACAGCAGCGCAAGCGCACAGGTCCAAGCGGGGCTAAAGACAAAGACGCGTTGGTCTGTTTTCATGAGAGTTGCTCGCACGTATTAAATAGGTTTCGACACAGACTGGAATTGAGTTGGGCACCGTGGCTTACTTATGTCTCAGAAAAGCCAATTCTTATTCGTGCAACACCCCACGGATCTTTTCAGTGGTGATAGCCGCTGGTTCTGGGGTCTGGTCGGATCGCAGAAGGTTTTCGTATATTCGAGAGAGTTTGGTTAAAACCGCACCTGAGCTGTAGTTCTGTTCGACGTGCTCGCGGAAGATTGCACCAAAAGCTCGCCGTCTCTCTGGGAATTCAAGTAAGTACTCCAGAGCTCGCCCCAACTCACGAGCCGAACGGGAATCCACTAAAATCCCTGCACGGCCATTGTTTAGCACCTCGGCGCACTGACCTACACGAGTAGCCACGGTGGGTAGTCCGGCCATCCCGTACTCGAGAAGAGCCATTGGCAACCCCTCGATTTCGGAGCTCAGTACGCCAATGTCGCAAGCCCTCAAAACGGAGTAAACGTCCTGGACTGGCCCAAGAAATGAAACATTGTTTGAAAGTCCAAAGTCGACCACGGACTTACACACGAGGTCGTAATAATCTCGATCAGATGGCGAGCCAATGAAGAGGAGGTGTGTTCTGGGATACCTTTTCAATACTGTCGCTAGTGACCGCAGAAGAGTTATGTGGTCTTTTTCAGAGCGAATATTTGCGACGTAGGCAATCCGAAATCCCGCTTCGCCGGGCAATCCGCGGGATACGAACTCGGACTGCGGCTTCTCCACAAAATTCTGCAAATAGTGAACTCGCTCCGGCGAAACTCCTAAACGCTCACGTGCCCACGTGGCTAAATTTTCATTCACCGTGATGATCGTGGCCTCCGCACACGCAACTCTATACAACAGCGATTTTAGATTTTGTGAACTAAGGCCCCCGTAATGTGCGTGCCAAATCAAGATTGTCCCTGGCACCCACATCGCCACCAACTTAGAAAAGAACACCGCAGGTCCGTGCGCATGAAGGACGCGGATTTCCTGTTTCCGTACAAACGTCTTCATCTCGTTGAGTGCCGCCAGATCAAATCGGGTGCGCCGAGCAAGATTCAGAACAGTCACATCCGAATGGACGCTGTTAAGTAGCGGGCCGGCACGCCGCGTCGTGCATAGATAGGGACGGTATCGCTCGCGGGGCAAACAATTTACCAGATTCACGGCGAGGCGCTCCGCACCGCCTACATCCATCGAGTCGATGACATGTAGGACTCCGATTGGATTCATCAGGTAACTTCCTGCCACTTTGCCTCGTACTTTACGGGCACGTCGTTTGGAGATAGCCGCCAATGGGTTTGGAGCAAATCTGCTAGCGCGTCACGTAATCCTTCAATTGAATACCGGCTAGCCCACCTGGCGGCGCGCTCGCGCATGACTTCGAATCGTTGAGGGTCGGCAGCAATTTGCTCAAGTGCCCTGGCAAGCTCCGCAGAATCTCTGGAAGGCACAATCACTCCCCGACCGTCGGCGAGCATCTCGGGAATTAGACCGCGATCCGAACCAACGCAAACCAAGCCATGGGCCATCCCTTCCGCAATTGCTTTTGGCCAACCCTCACTATTGGAAGCAAGCACAAGAACATCCGATCGCTCCATTTGTTCGAGTACATGGTCGTGATCGAGGCCGCCAGTGAACCGGATGAAATTGGAAATTCCAAGTTTACGGGCGAGCGCCTGTAATTGGCTTAATTGAGGTCCTTCTCCAACAATTGAGCACGCAAATGCGATCCCATGATCATGGAGTGACGAGAGTGCTTCGACCAGAATGTCCACGTTTTTTCCGGCACTCAGTCTTCCGACGAAGAGAACCCGCAGCAACGTCGATTGCCTCTCTTTGGACGCTGCCTTGGCCGCACGTTGTAATCCGTCGCGGGTCATGACCGACGTAAAGAAGGGAATAACGTGAGCGGGCTGCTTAGGCCACTGCCCATAGACGGTGACTGGGCCACTCCAGAACCTCGACTTCAGAAGGCGTCGCTGCACGCGCGTAGTTATATCTTCCCCTTGGTAGCCGTTCCATTGCCCCGCGTATTTAGCAACTATGCGATGGGAGAAGATAGGGGCCAGGAAAATACCAAGGAAGCCAAGATTTCCCGGACAACGTACGTGTACCGCATCATAGCGGCGCAACGCGTTGGCCAGATTCCACACGAGAGAGGGCACATTCGCAAACAATTTGACCTTTGCTGGGTAGGTGGCCCCGCCTACTTCTTTTTGCGGCAGGGCATGAATGTTCCGGCGTGTGAATGGCATACAATCACCAGGGGGAGGCTCATGGCGCACTGGAGCCGCGATTCCGACCTCTGAAAAAAGGTCGGCCCAAATATCGATCTCGCGCGCATAGCCAGCAAAGGCTGAGAGACTGCTATTCCACTCGTAATGGATCACCGAAGTGATCACGAGCAAACGCATCTCACGCAACTGTTTTGATCTCACGCAGATCACCCTGGGGCAGCGGTTCAAGTTTCACTACCGCTCCGTGCCTCAAATTGGCGATGGTCATTTTGCAGAACCGCGAATACTTGCCGCCGAGCAAGGCCAGGCCCATGTAGACGCCAGACATCCCATCTAGAGCGGAGATGGACACGCCTATTGCCAAGTAGCAGACAAGCGCGACCAGCGGAAGGATCTCTCCTGTAATCCGACGGTGCTCTAGGACTAAATTGCCGACGCCGGCCAATATGCCGGCGAATATCACAAAACCCATGGCACCGGTTTCAACCAGCAGTTGCAAGTACACGGAATGCCACTCGAGTTCCTTCCCGCCAATATCGTGGTAGACAGATGCGCCGCTACCGCCTCCATGGCCCCAGATCGGAGAAGTTGAGAATGCATCAGGTAGTCGCTCCCACTGGTCTATTCGTCCCGTTGTTTTCTGGCCTAAATTTGTGTCGGATGACGCTACTTTGTTATAGAACCTCAACACGTCCGGGCCCCGTCCGGTGGAAAGAGCAATGGAGATCGCAATGACGGGAACCGAGATTACGATCCAAAAGGCGTTAGCGCGGAAGCCCTGTCCAAAAACAAGTGCAACCAGAACTCCGATAATGGCAACGAGCCAGCTGCCTCGTGATGTTGAGAGAACTAAGAATGCTGCGCAGCCCAGGCTGATTGAAAAGCGGCCGGCTCCGAAGCGCTCGAGTCCAAGCCAGCGCCCATTTTCGGCTACACACAGTAGAAAGATCAGCGTCGCGGCCAAACCATAGGTGATGGGGTTGCCGAGTGAAATAGATCCGATCCGAGCAGAGCCAAGACGATCGCCAAACGGAAATGTTCCGATACCCTCGCAAAAGACAGTTAAGGCCATGCCCATGAACGCTGCTTCGAGAGAGCTGCGATGCGCGCCGAGTAAGAAAATGCTGACTGCTACAAGCGAGAACTCGACGGAGTGCAGGTTCGAGGAATACGACCCGGTGTTGAACCATGAGGCCAGCCAATAGAGAAATGTCGCAAACAAAAGCAATTTGGGGGGTGCACTGCGCCAAAGCTGGAAGAACTCTGCAGGTGAGAGCAGCCACCAAAGCATTATTCCGAAGCCAAAAATGGCAACTAAGGAGCTGAACAAATAATGATTCCGCAACAACAGAACCGCCGGAATGATGCTGATCGCGAAGGTGGTATATCGGCGCGGATCTCCGGCCAATGCGTGGAAACCGAGAAAGACCGCCGCGGAACCGTACAACAGCTGGGCGGCGAGGGCAGGTTGGCTGGTATAGAGAGCTGCCATAGCCGGCCCTACGCAAAGCACTGTCTGCAGCAGGGTCCAGCCGCATTCCTTGCGTCGTCCCTGCCGGTGTCCAGCGTATTGACGAATAGAGCCTTGAGTCACAAAAGCCTACGCCTCGAGATTTAGCTGATACTCTCTGCGCGCTTGCGGCTCTGAGTACGGAGCCGGGGCAAAGAAGCATCGCAACGTACCAGACAACAATCCGGCCGCGTGCTTTAGATTCCGGATGTGCCACGGTCGACGAAAGAAATGCAGCAGATCGAGGGCGAATAGCAGTCCGATGTCCGACCAGAACCGCAACCGGTCGATCCGCTTGGTTTGCGGACGGTGCCGCTGCCATATGAAAAATCTGTTACGTACTTCCATTAGGCCTTTTGCGAAACCGCCAGCTCGAGGGCCGGGGGCCACTTGGTGCACAACTTCCGCATCTCCGCAGCAGACTACCTGCCAATGCGCACCTACTCGCAACGACATCTCTAAGTCTTCACCCTGGCAATATCCTCCAAAGAACGAAGAAAACCGATGCTGTTCAAGCACTTCTCGCCGGAAAGCAAAAGCACATCCAGGGAGAACGTCCACATGGCGGATGCCTTGGAAACGCGTGATCAATCCTTTTGGTGTGGACGTACCGCAAGAGTCGTACATCATCGGCTGTACATTGGGAACCAGGCCGGTCGCCAGGCGAAGCCTCCACCGGCCAGAGAGAGGCCGATCCATTTCGTTCACAACAGAACCGCCCACTGCACCAATCTTCTTTTCAATGTCGTTGACGAACACTTCCCGGATTTCGCGAAAATAGTTTTCCAGCGGCCGTGAGTCATCGTCCAAGAAAAACACGTGCTCTCTCGTGCTGATATCTATACCTACATTTCGTTGGCGAGTGAGACCTGGTGAGCAGCGAGCGAAAACAAGCTCGAACGGTGGCGGCAATTGCGAGATCCACTCCTTAAGCCCTATTTCAAGGCACGCCTGCGACGAGCCATCGACTATAACTATCTCGGAGGGCACATCTTTTCGTTGTGATAAGACCGCCATTAGCTCCATTACGTCGGCGACGCGATTGCAGGTGGCAATAACAAGCGTGCAATCCGGACATCCTTTCACACACTTTGGCTTGAAGTGCCAGCCCGGAAGAAGGGAAGTGTGGTTGCTCAAACCCTTTGGAGATTCAATCAAGATCGTAGACATCGTTTGGAAATCAGCAGATGGGAATCGCTCGCTACCTTCAATGCGTCGGCTGTGTCAGGCCTTCAGAAAATGATCGCAGACAGTCGAGATAGAACTGGATATTGCGAGCGAGCAGGACGTTGAGAGAGAAGTGGGATTCAATACTTTCTCTCCCTTTGCGAGCAAGCTCCTTGGCGATTTGATGCTGGGTGAAGATTTTTATAATCGCATCAGCAATCGCGTTTGGATTGTCGGGATCGACCAACAAACCGTTCTCTCCGTCTTGTATCAGCTCCCTCCCACTTGCCCGTTGGCTGTAGATTGTTGGACAACCTTCTGCCATTGCCTCCATTGGTGCGAGGGCAAACGCTTCCGAATAGGACGGGAAAACAGCGACAGTTGCAGATCGAAAAACAGACCGAAGCTGCGCAAAATCCACATGGCCGTGAAAGTGGATCGTATTTTGCACATGTGGAGGCACCAGCGAGATCAAATGATCCTTCATTGATGAGCCCGATTCCGTGCGGCCATCCTTACCAAAGATTTGCAGTTTCGCCTGAGGACAGCTTTCAAGTACTTTGGCCCACGCTCGGACAAGCGAACTGACACCTTTCTTTGCCGTCAACGTTCCGCTAAAAACGACTTGGTCCTCACAGCGCCTTGTCTCAGTCAAAGAGGCCTCAGTTGCCACAGGATTGTGAAGAACGGCGATTTTCGATTCACCCAATCGAAACAAGTGTCGACTTCGCTCGGCGGTATAACGACTGCATGAGCAAAGAAAATTCCCTCTTCGCAAGGAAGCGCCCTCAATTAAAGACATAGCCGCATCGGGGCGTTTTCCCATTTCCGCCGCGAAATAAGTGGAAGAGCCATGCATGCGGATGATTACGGGAATGGGGAGGGCTGGCCATCCGGCAGCCAATCCCTGATAGTCCGGAGCCTCTACGAGATCGACAAGACCAGCCTGGACCCAGCGCGCGACGGTGCTATAAAGGAAATATCGAGCCCGCACCCATTCCAAAGGACGATAGGACATCTTGAACCGGTGGACTGAGACGCCATGATCGGACTCCATGTCCGGAGCAGCTTCATCTTGTGAGCAGAAACCTATGACACGAACTTGGTTGCCAGCCTCCACCAGCGCTCGACCGAGAGTGCGCGTGAGACTCCCGATTCCACCATGGCGTGCCGGCGGATATTCGTTACATATAAAGCAAATTTTCAAGGAGACAGCCCAGTTCTAAGCTGATGGGTAAGTCCAATCGTTCATTACCGGTCATTCATCAACTTCCACAATCCTGCTATCTCGAGACCGTTGAGGGCCCTTGCGTCAATCAATAGCTGCTCTCGTTCCTTAAAGGCAGTCGGTAATTCGCTGGCCATTTTTCCAAAGAACGAATAGGACCTGACGGAAATCATCCGATAATCGCCCAGCAGCCCGGATAGCGTCTTAATAGAGATACCTTCACCGTCATGAACGTGAATATCGGTAACTGCCCAAATGTCCGGTGCGATCATAGGTTCACGTGTGAGCCCTGACTGAATCAGTTGTTTGTTGACTCGACTTATGTAGTCCTCGTCCTCTCTATTTGACAATTTCCTGCGAATCCTACCAATCACATTCCGGGGAGCGAGCCGACGTAAGCGTTTAGGTATTAAAGGGCGCTCATAATCCTTAAGTTCTCTAGTTCTCTCCTGAAGGAGATCGTCACCCAGATAATCGCCATTTGGGTCTTGTAAGTGCATGAAAATACCGCGGGGCGCCTGCAAATGGCGAATGTCTTGCAGGAAGTCGATCAAATCTGGAATGTGATGTAAAACCGAGCACGTAATGATGAGATCGTACCGACGCCTTCTCTCAGCAATGCTCCTAACTCCACCATGTATTGTCGTCGTTTTGACTTTCCATGTGCTCGCCCGCTCACTCGCTTTTTCCAACATTTCTGGCGACGTATCCAGCAGATCGATCTCTGAGACGCGGTCGCCTATTTTTGTTTTCAGTAGCAGCTCAGACGCCAAACCAGTTCCGCAGCCAACATCGACTATTACCAGATCATTGCCGAGTTCTTCGCCTGAGGCTAGGTAATCCGAAATGAGAAGAGCGAACTGCTGAGGCAAACTGGCCCACATGTCCCGATGTATGGAATCGTAAACGCCCGATTCAGACTTGTGAAAGGCGAGGTTGACGGCGTGCTGAAACTGATATGGCGCGCATTTAACGCCATACTTATTCATCACCGGTAAAATTGAGTCCAAACTTTTCAAGTTAGCTCAATTCAGAAGCCGCGCTATAGGCCACATGGCGCTTCCAATATCCCGTGAACACGCAGCCAGCCAGAGCATCCTCTTCGGCAAGCGCTATCGCCTTACGCTGCCATTTTGGTGTCACCGATGTGGAGGTGTCGTAGCCCAGGTGGCCTGTCGTCCCAACCCATTCCAGATGAAAATCAGGGAGATGAACGCGCGAGAGTTCGTCAAAGTCGAAACCATTTAGTCCAATACAGAACGTGCCCGGCACGGATTCGGGTCTATGGATATCGACTAGTCTTCGGATTTCGTTTTCCGCGAGAGGACCAGACAATTGATAGCGTTGTTTCAGGAGCATGTTTACGCGGTCCCAAATTGTTGACGACTGCGTCTTCCTTCTTCGAAGCTGCAGGAACGTGCGGGATCTATTCAAGTACCGCCGCAATCGTCGACGACGTCGACTCCGCTGCAACTCTGCGACCGCTGATTGGCGTTTGGCATTTTGCCAGAACCGGGCGTTAGGCTCGTGGCTTACGATCAGTCCTCCGCAGGGCTTGAGTAGCCGGCGAATTAAATCAAACGCTTTACCGATATCGGGAACATAGTGGAGTAATGAGTGGACGATAACGAGGTCCGATGCACCGTCCTTTGCAACGAGTTGCGGATCGGCGAAAAGCGCTTCCCGATCTAACCGCAGCATCGCGGGAGACAGATTGAGAGTGGCGGTGTCCTTAATTTTGGTCGAATCGAAGACTTCGTACACAACGCTTAAAGCAAAGTCTGCTGGTTCTCCGGCGAATCCCTGCCCACACCCGAGAACACAAATGGATTGTGCTTCCTCTGTGCGCTGGGCGAGGCGCAGGGCGTTCTGAAACAATTGAAATGAAGGTTCGGTCCGAAACTTGTGCGCCATTGACTCACATTTTTCGTCTGATTGTGCGTCCTTAAATGCCACTGCCACGGCTTCAATGAACGTGGCGGGATCCAACTGGACATTCAAGCGATTCATGAGTGCAGCCAGCTGATAAGAACCCGGTGCGCTCCGGAGGAACGGAAGAGCGCTGGGGCCATTCGTGTCATAAGACTTCAGCAAAGTCATAAAGAATCCGACGATATTAATTTGCGACTACGCGTGCCAAGCGACCTTGCCTTGCGGCCTCACCCCGATGCATGGGACCCGCCACGTTGCTTAAGGCATCAAGGATGCGGTAACTCGATTCGGCGAGTGGCACCCCGACCTGCATATTGACTAATTGCCTTCTGCCTTCAGCGTCGAGTTCCGGGTTTTCGAGGTAGGTGTTGATCAAATCGGCGAGCTGCTCTGCTGAACGGGCTGGCCTCGCCGCTTTGAGCTCCACGACCGGTCGATAGTGGTCAAAGAAATAGTAGTAATCCCACAGGGACATGCCGAAGATCGGAGGATCTGCGATGTCGAACGCAATATTGACGACCGGCTTGTTGCGAATTCCGAAGTCCAGAGTCATTGTCGAGCCGAGATTCACGTTTAGATCGCAGTGATAAGTTAGATTGGCCAAGAATTGAATATCCTCTTTCGTCGGAATTACGCGAGACCAATCGCCCGCGTCCGTGTGCTCCCATTTCGGCTGCGCAAAAATCAACTCGGGGAAGCTGGCGCGAACCCGGTCGTAACGGCGTCCGTCTTCCACAGGAACCGGTCTTACGATTACCTGGCAATTCCGTTCAATTCGGCCGGCTCGGATTAATTCTAAAAGTACGCGTATGTGTTCCTGGTCTTCCGGGCAAGTTCCAGGATCACCGCCGGAATAACAGATGAGGGGTCGGCGACTATCGGCACCTACCCTGGAAAAGAATTCTTCTTTCGACCAGAGCAAATCGGGGTCGGCATATGGTTCGAACTGAGGCGTTCCCACTACATGAACACAATCGGCACGAACGTTTGGATAATACCGGAGCAACTCGTCGCGCATATGGTTGCTCCACACTAAGTAGTGATCGAATGGCGCCGTAATTCGGCCCTTACTCGTTATGTTGTCCCAACTAAAAATGAAAGTCGCAGTGGGGATTCCCAACTGACGCGCAGCAAGGATTGCGGGCAGGACTATAGAAGGACGTTGGTGCGAACAGAACAGGACGGATGGCTGAATCCGCTCAAAAACACATTTGTAATGGTTCACTTCCGGTAGCTGTTCCGCGACGGCATAGTGCAGCCTATCCAGCAGGCGCATGCGAAGCGGTCCGGCACTCATTCGCCCTAGCGCTTTTGTGCCATGCGTCAGCACGCGCTGCTGAAATGTTCCGCGCGCCGGAGTATTGCGCACTCGCCGCATGGCCATGGTATCGGCCCAGTACATCTGAGCGTAGCCCAAGGCAGTCTGGAGAATTAAAGCTGTCTCATTCGGGCGATAAGGCGGCAGTTCGTGCCAATGGATGTTCTTGCCATGCTCGCTGCCAATCGAGCGGAGTGCTGCTCCAGAAATCACGTGGAAAATGTCTACTTCAGTGGAAGAGTCCAGCCGACGCAGGAAATTGCCGAGCAAGAAATTGCGTACGCCGACTCCGTCGGGAATTAGAAGAGCCAATTTCGAGAGAGTTTTCATAGGACCCTAATTGGTGATTGAATCATGGCGGTCAGTGTAGGAGCTGTGCGTTAGGCCGATTTGCGAGACACGGCGATTAGCTCTTGCATCCCCACGCCATCCGCAGTCTGCGGGGCAAACCGATCTTCTAGCGAATTGATCACCCCTCCGACATACGTCAGAAGTGTTTGCACTGGTTGCGCCAGCGACCAAGACCGAAGCGCCATCTTATAAGACTTCGTACTTGGACTTGCGTAACGTACTTGAACCGAATCGAACTCGCACCGGAGCAGTGCTTCCAGTTCATGGCGGCGATAATGACGTTTGTGATCGGGATTGATGTTTTTCACGAAATCGCCATTGGGAGTCGTCATTAAAAACGTGCCCTTGGGTTTGAGTACACGTTTGACTTCGCGTACGAACGTAGCGTCATCATCCACATGCTCGAGCACCTCAACTGCTACGGCGCAATCAAACGAGTCGTTCCTTAGGCAGGAGCGCGTCATATCGTCGATCAACACCGAATCTACATTGCTACGTCGTGCTCGGATCGTGTTGGCGATTTCCTGGTTTATTCCAAGATGCAGCCGATGCTGGATAGCGCTGTTTCGCGGGAGATCTGTAATCGTGATGTCAGCCGGGACGCCGATGGTGTAGTGCGACTTCCGACCGCCAATATCGAGGAAGCGGGGCCTAGTCGTACATGTTTTGGCAATCGAAGTAAGAATCTTTCGTACACGCTTATACACAACCGGCAATCCGGGCTCGCAAAACGTATAAGCGATTTCAAAAACTTTCATGTGTTCGAAGTCGCTGCCTCTATCTCACATACCTGCGCCGCATCAACGGCTTCCAGGGACCATCGAGGGGCTGGCGAGAGAACCGCGTTCCAACCACTACTTCTGCCCGAAACATCCAGATAGTAGATATCCGATAGAATTCGGGATTGAACAGTCTCACCGCAATAGAGTGCTTTAAACCAAAGAGAATACAGTCCGGGCTCCAGCCAGAGGGGAGGCAGCCGCAGCCTGATGGCGTAGTTGTCTCGCCAAGGCAAACTCAATTTGAGATCCGAGCTGTCGATCCGGAGATGAAAAATGTTGCGTTGAGAAGGGTCTTCCAACACACACAGAAGCGTGAAGCCCGCGGCGGCCGGCGGAATTCGCATTGTCGTGTTTACCTCGAAGCTGTCGCCCTGCTCAATGGTTCCATCGGACCCTGTTATCAATATCGGGCCGAATCCATGGGGTAGAGAGTCATTCTCCGCGGCATGGGTCGAGGAATTATTTGTCGATTCGAAATAGGCCTCAATGCTCTTGGCAATCTGGCCGAAGTGCGTTACGCGCCCTCTGTCGAGTACGATTCCCTTGGTACATAAAGATCGAATAGCACCCATATTGTGGCTCACAAAAAGCACGGTCCGCCCATCCGCGGCTACCTCGCCGATCCGACCAAGGCATTTACGTTGGAAAGAAACGTCGCCGACAGCTAGTACCTCGTCGACAAGAAGGATTTCGGGCTCGAGGTGAGCTGCTACGGCAAAAGCCAGCCTCATGTACATGCCCGTGGAGTAGTGCTTCACCGGAGTGTCAATGAATTTTTCTACTTCCGCGAAAGCGACGATGCGATCAAACTGCCGATTGATATCCTTGGCTCTCATACCCAAGATTGCGCCGTTCAGATAAATATTCTCGCGGCCGGTGAGCTCTCCGTGAAAGCCGGTACCTACTTCCAGAAGCGAACCAATCCGTCCATACAGGTCTGCCGCGCCAGAGGTTGGTTCCGTGATGCGGGAAAGAATTTTGAGGAGAGTGCTTTTGCCGGCGCCGTTTCGACCAATGACACCCACTACTTCGCCCGGGTGAATCTCAAAGGAGACATCCCGGAGAGCCCACACGTTTCGATCTTCTTGGGCGACATGCGCTCTGCGAGGCCGGAAAACGCTAAATGGCCTGGCGACAGCGCCCGCAATGGAATCTCTCAACGTTCGATAGGGCTGCTGTCTAGCGCCAATTGTGTAGCGCTTGGAAATTCCCTCGGCCTTTATCGCAATGCGACTCATTGAAGTGCCACCACTCCCTGGAGAGAAGTCTGAAGCGTTAAGCACAGACTGATCCATTGCCACACGTAGTAGCTATTCGAACTCCCGCCCCCAACGTACGTACTCCAAGCATCCATCACGCGGCCTTTGTCGAACCAAGTGCCGCCGTACTCCGACAGGACCGTTTCGATGCAACTCTGCGTCCAACTGCGGAGCGGGCCGGATAGCCATTCTCTTTGAGGAGTTTGGACAGGGCGTTTGGGAGCTTCCGACACTTCGCACGGAAGCAAGTTCCGTGTCATCTCACGCAGCAACCACTTGCCAGTGTGATCCATGATCTTTCTTTCCTTGGGTTGGCGGAATGCCAGTTCAAACAGGCGATGGTCCATGAACGGTTCGCGTAACTCTGTCGAAGCTCTCATTGAAACGCGGTCGTTGAACCGCAAAGCTCTGGGAATTTTTGTAAAACGGGTATCGAGATACTGACGGTTGCGCAGTCGATCTGGAAAGGGCTGAGGAGGATGCAAAGGCTCAGCCCTCCTGAGAAACTCCGAAGTGAGACATCCAGGCATTGTGGCTCTATGATTCGTTCCCTGCAGGGGAGCAAAGGAAGTCTCTTCAGTTAACTGCGTGTAATAGTCGTAGCCCGCCCACTGCTCGTCCATTCCTTGGCCATCGAGTAGGACAACGACTCCCGAGCGTCTGGCTAGTTCAAACAGCCGGGCGTAGGCCAGAGTGGGCAAACCACCGAAAGGCTCATCCTGATGTTCCTGTACATCCGTTGCTAGATCGGGGACCTCTTCGGGGCGGAGCTGATAGACGAAAGAAGGGTGTTCCATCTGTTTCAAATTTCTTTGCACCCATGGGAGCTCGTCGTATCGTGCGTCGCCCGTTGTGTAAGTGAACGCCTTAACCTTGCTCGCGCAACTATTCGATCGATGGATCAAAGCAAGCAGCGTAGAGGAGTCCAAGCCCCCGCTGATGTTAATTCCAACTTCGACGTCAGAACGAAACCTTAACTGGATACTTTCGAGGAGCAAGGCTAAATATTCTTCGCAAACCTCATGCGACGGTCTTGAATCGAACTCCCATCCAACCTGTGTTGGCAGGTCATACCATTGGTTGATCTGAAGGCGTCCATCTTCCCAGGTAAAGGAGTGTCCAGGCGCGAGAGCTGAAACGCCCTCCCAGAATGTCGACGTTGAGTGGTCGTGCAAGCCGTAGGCGAGATACGAAGCCCAAGTATTCTCGTTGATGTTCTTGGGAACGCCAGCCGCGTGAAGGGCCCTGATCTCACTCGCTATCGCAAGGCCGCCGTTTGGACCTAGCGCATAGTACAGGGGCTTCACTCCGAAGCGGTCACGTGCTCCGAATAGCTGCTGTTCGTGAATGTCCCAGATCAGGAGACTGAACATCCCTACGAAATGATCGAGGCAGGATTCGCCCCATCGCTCATACGCTGCCAGAATAACTTCGGTATCGGTTGTGGTCCGAAATTGGTAATCGCTTAACTCCCGCCGAAGCTCGAGGAAGTTGTAGATTTCTCCGTTAAATACAATCCGAAGATTTCCCGCAGCGTTCGCCATCGGTTGATGACCCGCGGGCGATAAGTCGAGGATACTTAGCCGATTATGCGCCAGTGCGGCCATCCCGCTTTCATCGACAAAAAAACCGCGGTCGTCAGGGCCTCGGTGGTGCTGAACGGTTGCCATGCGCTCGAGCTGAAACCGATTCCACTCAGTGCCGAATAATCCAGCCATCCCACACATAGTTTTTAACGAGGTAGTGCTTGGAAATGCTTATCCGGAAACTCAGACGACGTCCGCGAAGCTTTTCTCCATCCTGCGGAAATAAAACGCGCCCCCGGTTAAGACACCCAGGGCTGCAAGTCCTGACACAAGCATTAGTGGTCCTGGAGCAGTTTTCGCACCCAATAGAGCCCAGCGAAAGCCTTCGACCACACCCACCATCGGGTTGAGCGCAAGAACAAGTCTTCCAGGTTTACCTAGCAAGCTGCTGGGGTACGCTATCGGCGTCGCGAACATCCAAAACTGGATAATGAAAGGGAGGGCGTATTTGACATCTCGAAATCGTACGTTTAGCGCGGACAGCCAGAGTCCAACGCCGAGGGAAGTCACAAATGCTAGTAACAATAGGCATGGAAGCCAAACGAGATGACTGGTGGGGCGAACACCGTAACGGGCCATGAGTGCCAACAAAACTGTGAAGCTAATTGAGAAGTCCACCAGTCCCGCACTCACGCTGCTCAGAGGTATGGCTAAACGTGGGAAATAGACTTTTCTAATTAGATTTCCCTGTCCGACAAGACTATCAGCCGATTGCGCCAATCCTTGAGCAAAGAACGTCCAAGGCACGAGAGCGCAATAAACAAACAAGGGATATGGAATGCCATCGGATGGTATTTTTGCAAGACGCCCAAAGAAAAGACTGAAAACCAACATTGTGAATAGCGGCTGGATTACGGCCCATGCTGCCCCTAAGGCCGTCTGCTTGTACCGGACTTTGATATCTCGCCAGATAAAAAAGTAGAGCAGCTCGCGGTATAACCACAAATCTCTGAGTTGTAACGCAACCCAGCCTTGGCTTGGCTGAATGCGAAGGTGACTGACTGCCGAGAAATCGCTGGTCATTGCTTTTTCCATGAAACTCCTGCGGCGACAGAGACACCTTCCGTTGTAGGAAAGCTGGGATCATAATTTGGAGTGCCAGTTACCTCTTCTAAGCGACTGCCTGTTGCAACTGAATCCTTGAGACCTCTAGAAAGAAACTCGACGACTCTTGTCGCGAGAAAACGCTCGGTTTTCTCTCTCGACTCTCGCGTGCATCCTCCTATATGAGGTGTGATCAGCAAGTTCGTATGCTGCTGCGCATATCGAACCAGTGAGTTATCGCCGAAATTAGACGATTGCTCATCACACAAAACATCCAAAGCCGCACCGCTAAGGTGTCTTGTTCGGAGCGCATCAAGAAGAGCGCGTTCGTCCACGAGTTCGCCTCGCGCCGTATTAATAAACCAAGAACCCGGCTTCATGCAGGCAAACTCGCGTTTCCCGAAAAATCCCTTTGTTTGGTCCGAGAGGGGCACATGCAACGTTACGACGTCACTGGTGTGGAGCAGGTGATCGAGAGAGACGTTTGCTATGTCGGGGTGCTCAAGTTGATCAGGATTCTTGACGTCCGTAACGGAAATTCGCATGCCAAAACTTTGCAGATACTTAGCGACCATTTTGCCGAGACGACCATACCCGATTACTCCTGCCGCCTTTCCGTGCAACTCGTTTCCAATGAACAAATCGCGGTTCCAATGGTCGCTGATGGCATGTTCGTGCGCGGCGGGCAAATGTCTCATCAGGCTGAGAATCAGTGCGACAGCATGTTCCGCAGTCGCATATACGTTTTGCAAGAAGTCGGTTGCGCCTTGAAGCGAAATGACGTGAATACCAAGCTTTTCGGCGTGTGCTAAATCGATGTGGTTCAGCCCGGTCGTAGGCGTCGCAATCGCCCGCAGGTTGGGACCGGCTTCGATTACTTCACGATCGATTTTGTGCCTTAGCCGAACCCAAAGAACGTCGACGTCGCGCACTGCTATGATTAGAGAGGTTCGGTCCAAATCTCTCAGAAATAGCCGAGAACAGATCCGAAGATGCTCCGCCGCACTGTCCGAAAAACCAGTAGCTTCCGAAACTAGAATATTAGGTAGCACTAGGCGTGCGCTGCTGGCTTTCCGTTAGATTTCAAGACCTGTTCCGTCATTAGCAGGTCGAAAGGTGTGTCGATATTCAGTGCTCGCTCCGGCGGAATGATCCATGCGCGGCAGTCATTTCCCTTTATGGAATTGTTTTCCATCAGCACCGCGCGACGCGTCAAGTAAATGGATCCCTCGCGAAGATAAAGCTTCTGAAGTTGCTGGCGTGGTTGGCCTTCGAACGCCTCAGCAAAAGCAGGGTCTGATACACGGCCGTCTGGAGCAATCCATTTCATTCGAGCTGGGTGATGCTCACCCACCTCGACAAACGAGATTACGGAATCCGCTCCGGTTGACTCCAACAGCTCTATCGCTCCGTCAATGTCCTCAGCCCGACGCAACGGGTTCGTGGGCTGCAGGGTTAGAACCGCGTCGTACCGTTCACCTGCCTTCTCCAATTCTCCAACCGCATGCTGCAGGACTGGAATCGTTGCGACGTCGTCGCCGGCCAGTTCAGCAGGGCGCATGAATGGCACGTCGACTCCCGAACGCATACCAATTTCTGCTATAGCTGTATCGTCGGTCGACAAGACAGTTCGAGTGAGTTTCTTACTTGCCAGTGCGGCTTGCACTGTATAAACGAGGAGTGGTTTACCGAGCAGCGGCACGATGTTCTTCCGAGAGATTCCCTTCGACCCTCCCCGAGCCGTGATCACCCCAAGAACGCGGATACTCATGGTCGGTCCCCCCTTCGTAGATATAGTGGAGTCGTTTTTGAATGTAGGGCCTCAGTTGAACGAGTCCGCCTGCAATGCGTTCGGCAACAAGCCCATCGCCGTAAAGCGCGCTGGATTCGTAGGGTCCGTGCTTGAGCTGCTTACGAATGGCTGTGAATATGTGAGACGCCACGGGTGCCACGTGCATAGCGTGCTCGTCCGTTTCGCGCCCCTCTTGCCTGTCACCGACAAGAACCACGGGCGTTCCGAAGAAGCCAGCGTCGCGGACGAAGCTGCTTGAATTGCCAACGGCACAGGAAACTCGCGCGAGCAACTCGAGGTAATGCTCTGGAGAGAGATTAGTAAGGGTCCGCATCCAAGCGGGACCGACGCGATCCCGGAACATTCGAATGGCCTTACTAATGTGGTCAGCACCGGCATCGATATTTGGCCAGAGCATAATGGTTTGCGTTTGCAGTCGCTCGAGCGCCTCCAAAATCTGGCCCACTTCCTCCCCTTCTCCGCCATAAGAAGTCGTGATGGGATGAAAAACAACCAGCAAAAAAGGATGATCGAGATCGATCTCTGATCCGCTCCCCGTGCTATTGATGATGTCTGAAGTGATTGTGGGTACGAGCACGCGTGCAATGTCGCTACTTGGACAACCAATGCTTAGAATTGACTGAGGATTCTCTCCCATGCGCGCCAAATAATTGGCCGCTCGTACTGTGCTCGGAAAATGATAATGAGCAAACTTCGATATGGCATGTCGTGCGCTTTCATCGATGGAGCCGGACACTTCGCCACCTTGAATGTGCGCAATGCAGATATTCATATACGCGGCAGCCAAGGCTGCGGCGAGTGCTTCGTATCGATCTCCGATCAGCAGGACGACATCGGGTTTTAGACGCTGGAATTCGCTGGCGAATTCCACCACCGCAAAGCCTAACGACTTTGCCATCGTCGCTGGCGTGGATCCCTCAAGTTCAATATAGATTTCGCCATCTACGGTGAATCCGTCATTCTTTACATTCTGCACCGGATTGCCGAACCGCTCTAAGACCATCGTGCCAGCCGCAATCAGCTGCAGAGCAACTTCGGACCTCTTTGACAGCGCGGCTAGGACTGGTTTGAGACGCCCGTAATTAGCGCGATCTACAAGTACTACACAGATTTTGCGTTTCATTTCGTTGTTCAACTTGGATGCCATCATCTCTGACCACCTCGACGCACGTGTTCATGTGCCGCCGCTAGCACCGACTTATGGCACTCAACAGGGAACACTTCACGTTCAAAAGGATGTTTGTGGTAGTAAGTGGTTTTCAGGAAGTATTTGCTTGCAATCAACGCGATGAATCGCGAAGAAGTCCACGCCAGGCACATTGAGGCCTTTTTCGGTGCATAGAGAACAGCAGAATCCCAGCTCACGTAATTTCTGGATTACACGTCCATCGAATGAATCTGCTTTCCCGTAGGGATAACTGAACGGCCAGTAGTCCTGCGCATCTAAGTTCGCTTGCATGAGTTCCCAGCAGCGAGCGAGATCGAGGTCCAGCTCCGAGTTCTCCAGGCGTGCTAAGGGCCTGTGGGCATGCGAGTGCCCTCCCATCATCATTCCGGCTCGCTGCATCTCGCGGGCTTCTTCCCAGCTTAAGTAAAGATCAGCGGCGAATGCAGCCTCTTCTCCGATCCATTCCTCGAACAGCTTTTGAACAACTACGTCGCGGTAAAGAGGAGACAAAATGAAATTGAAGAGATACTTGAATCGCGCAGTCTCGCAATCATCTAAAGGATAAGTCCATTGAGCTGCAGCGTCATCCAGCGTTGTATGTGCAAGGTCCGCAAGCCCCAACGTACTTAGTTCATCGACAAACGCAGCGCGGTATTGCTCACACCCAAGCGCTGCCAACAGAAAGTGATTCATGTGAACCGGTGCTACAACGTGGTCTTGCATACAGCCGGTAATTGGAAAAAAGATCCCTTGTATCCCTTTCTCTGAGAGTATTGGCGTAACTTCCGAGTAGTGCTCTTTGAGGCCATCGTCAAACGTCATGAGGCAGAGATCCCGCCCGGGCTGATATCTTCCTGCCAGGAAGTCATAAGCCGAGTTCAGCGTTGCCATCTCAAACAAGTCCGGCAGCACTTTCACCTGGTTGCGAAAATCGTCAAGAAGCATGCCCTTGATTTGGGGGAAACGACTGTGGGGAAGATCTCTGACGTAGTGATATGTCGCGATGTATAACTGTCGACCATGATTCACGGGAACTCCAGTACTGGGCGGGGAACTACAACGCCTTATGTCGGTGACACCGGACCGTTAGGCCGCGTTGGCAGTGAAATAGTTAATTAGGCCGATCTTGGTCTGAATCAGATTTGGTCCAATACCACGGACATTGAGAATCGTTTGAGCATGGAAGTGCGCTGTCCTGCAAGAAAATGGCGCTCATAATGCCTCCACCTTTGCCGTCAAGCGGCTGGAAGCGGGAAGGAAAACACGCACCATCTGGGTGATTGTCCGAGACGCCAAAACCCATTTCTTCCAGCCACTCTCGTGTCTGACCGTGGTATCCGTAGAAATCAGCAGCCATCACGCCTGTGCGAGCTACCTCTGCGAGAAACGCAGCAAATAAAGGTTGCGCATTCGCCGGTGAGGATGGGAGGAATTCTACAAGGCGCGCGATACGGTCTACCTCTTGCAATCCGTTCGGAGTTTCGGTGCGGATGGTTTCTTCCCGCCACACTGCTAGTCCGGTTTTATTCCCCTCTTCTACGGTTACAAACTCGTAGCGGAACAAAGGATGGCTCCGATATCTCCAATCGAGGTAGTCATAATCGCGGGCAGCGCCTAACGTAGACAAAGCGTGTTCAGGCCAATCTCTCTCGTCCCAGTTGGACGGCAACGTTACGCCGTACGCACTGGAATACGCTGGCAGGGATGGTAGTTCAAATGCCGAACTTAGATCCCGGATACGTTCGCCATCCCAATCCGGATAGGCGATCGTCAGCGCGAGCGCCATCCTTTCCGCCTGGCGAGGCATAACTAGGATGTGACGCGGAATTTCGGGTAAAACCTGGCCTCGCAGAACCTGGTAAATGGCCACCGTCGCAGGATTAATTCCAAAAGCTACGACTGCGGAGAACTCCTGGCGACGAAATGAACTCAACAGTTGCAGTGCTGTTGCGCCCCGACGATAATCCGGACGAATCACATAGTTAACGATCCAAACTGCTTTCGAGCTCTTCCCAAACCGATTTAACGTAAATGGAATTCCTCCCAAAATACCGACCAGTTCGTTTCCGTCAACTGCCACGGACATACTGTATTTGTCGGCGCCCCAATGACCCGGCCTGTGGAATGTCCAATCAAATAAGTCGCGTTCGCGGGTGTATACATGATTCTTAGCCCAGTGATTGTCTAGAAAACGGCTGATCTCTGGATATTCGTCCAGACTTGCGTAACGGATCTCAATAGCCATCAGAAATCTCCCGTCCTTTGGCTTTTTCGTCGACTAACGCTGCCGCGAGCTCGATGGAAAGAAGTTGTTCAATTTCTTCTGGAGAAAATTGAATGTTGAATTCCTGCTCAAGAGCCACTACAAAGGTCAAGTGATGAAGAGAGTCCCAACTCTCGATTGTATCCGGCGAGGATGCAGCTGCGAGGTTTGATTCCGGGACTTGAAAAACTTCTGCAGCGAGACCTAGAACTTTGCTAAGCGCGCGAGTCTGCGCGACGGGGCTCATTTGTGACATACAGTTGAATCCATTCTGGAGAGGGAAAGTCTGCGTCTCTACATCTGAAAGCCGCCAGAGACTGGAATCTCGGCGCCGTTAATGAAGTCGCCCGGCCCTGTGCAGAGGGCCGTGACAGCTGCTGCTATTTCGCTTGGAGTGGCGAGCCGGCGGAGCGGAGTCTGCATCGCTTGGACCTTTCGCAGCCGCTCGGACAATCCACTGATGGCGTCCGTTTCAACCAAGCCTGGTAACACTGAATTCACCCGAATACCGTAGGGCCCAAGTTCAGAAGCAAGGCAGCGTGTCAGAGCTTGTACGGCAGACTTGGCCAGCAGGAAGCAGCTCCAGTTCGGCGGCGGTGTTGCTCGAACAAATGCAGAGCCGATGTTGATGATACGTCCGGATTTTTGCGCCATCATACCGGGGACCATCGCCTGGCAGCAATGAACAGCGCCTCTAAGATGCACGTCGAGCGCTGACTGGATTTCCTCCCATGTCGTCTCCATAAAGGGGCGTGGTTCCGGAACAGTACCGGCATTGTTGATAAGGAGGTCAATCGGATGCTTAAACTCTGCGCACGCGAGGACCGCAGTTTCAGCTACGGATGAATAGTCGCTCACATCCGCTTGTACCGAAATAGCGCGACCGCCGCCGCGCCGGATCTCAGCGCACAACTGTTCCGCTGCGACGGCGCTATTGCGATAGTTAACTACCACTGCGGCTCCCGCGCGGCCGAGCGCCAACGAAATAGCCGCCCCTATTCCGCGTGCCCCGCCGCTCACGAACGCGACCCGTTCGCTGACCGGGACATCTTCCGATCGCTTCTTTTCTTCGAGAGCGCTTACGGTACCTTCACCTTCCATCAGCGTTTTTCCATCTTGGTTCACTGCCTTAACCTCAAGCGTTAAAGTTCTTGAGCCCATCGATTTATGTTTCACCTTCAGAGTGATGACAATGCGGTCGCCAATGAATGCGGGGGCCTGCCAACGAAAGCTTTGCTGAGCCCAAAGTGCACCGGGGCCGGGACAATGCATGCCAACCAGCGCCGAAACATAGCTCGCGAGGAGCATGCCATGCACAACACGTCGCTGGAAATGCGTTCGCGCCGCGAATTCATCGTTCATGTGCAGCGGATTGCGATCACCACTGAGCCGTGCAAAAGACTCCACGTCTTCGGCAGTAATTGTTTTGGAAAAGCTCGTTTCGCTGCCTGGCTGAATCTTGGCGAAGTCGGCGAACTGTGGTGACGAGGAGACCGATTTCTCGACAGATATTTCGCAGTTCGGCTTCCAAGGGAGCACGGAAATACGGTTTTGGCTCATCTGTTTTGTGGACACTGCGGCACCCGGTCTTCATTGAAGTCGGAAGGACTGAGCATCTCCCCGGCTGTAATTGGACGCCGCACCCGCCGGCCAATTATCGAGGGCAGCCTTTCGGCGGGAATTCCAGTGCCCGGCTTCTTGACTGTAAGGCACTCAGGCGTCAGCAACGCTCCCACTGGGAGGTCGACGTCGGCCACGATACTCTTCGTGAAGAGATCCCGAACGGGAGCCAATTCCTTGGCCAATTCATCTTTGATGACGATGTGGTTTGTCATCTTCTCGATGAAGCGAACACCTTGAATCATCGTTGCGAGTTCCTCACTGGTTAGTGAGGCTACGACGTCAGGACCGAAGCAGTCATGACTGAAGGTAACGTGCACCTCGAGTACTTCGACTCCTATGCTCGCTCCGGCGAGGCACGGGAAGATGGTTGCCGAATGATCAGAAAGGCCAACGGCACAACCATAGCGCTGCCGATAATAGGGAATCATGTTTAAACCGACCTTCTCGGCCGGACACGGATAAATCGACGTGCATTGCATAACAGCAAGTTCAACTCCTGCCGCTTGAACTTGCATAACGGCTGTATCCACTTCCTGAAGTGTGCTCATTCCAGTGGAAAGCAAGATCGGAAGACGTGTATCGATCAAATAGTTAAAGAGCTGAGGATTACTCACTTCACCGGAGGCGACTTTCCACGCGCGGACCCCGGTCCGCCGGAGCATCTTCGCTGCTTCGATGGAGAACGGCGAACTAAGGAATTCAAGCCCTCTTTCCTCAGCATGGCGTTTGAGGCCAAGCCATTGGTCCTCCGTAAACTCCATTCGTTTCCAGTAGGCATATCTCGACTCGTCTTGAAAACTGAACGAGACGCGCCAGGGCTCGCCGGGTGTGCTTTCGGCCGCAGCGATATGAGTTTGGAACTTTACTGCGTCGGCTCCACTCCGGGCGATGACATCGATGTAGGCATGAGCTGCGCCCAGGCTTCCGTCGTGAGCCTGCGCAACTTCTCCGATGATAAAGCAGCGATTGGAATCAAACTGCATAGCTAAGCGTTGACCACGGCTTTCATGCGATTCGTGTCTAAGGCCGCTCGCCATTTTTCACTTGGCTGGTACTCTGTCACGAGATCCCACATGTGGGACAAGACCCCAGTGTCGTCCCCTTGAGCCACTAATTCCTGAAGTCCCGCGATCCAATGCTCCATAAATTGTTGAGGGAATGTAGAACCTCGGAAAACCATTATCTTTTCGTGGCACGTAGGGCTCACCTTATCGCTTGTAGTCGCCAGTTCTTCGTAGAGTTTTTCGCCCGGTCGCATTCCAACAATCCGGATGGGAATTTCGACATCAGGCTCGTAGCCGGACAGCCGGATCATGTTGCGGGCCAAGTCAATGATTCTTACGGGCTCGCCCATATCGAGCACGAAAAGTTCTGAACCTTTGCCCATTGTCCCAGCCTGCAGGACGAGCTGTACTGCCTCGGGGATTGTCATGAAATAACGCCTCATCTCAGGATGAGTGACCGTAACCGGACCGCCAGCTGCAATTTGCGCTTTGAAAAGAGGCACGACGCTTCCGTTGCTCCCAAGCACGTTGCCAAAGCGGACGGACACGAATCGCGTCTTGCCCCGCTCGCTCGAGGTTGGCATGGAAGAAACCACTAACTCGGCGACGCGTTTCGTTAAGCCCATAATGTTTGTGGGATTAACTGCCTTATCGGAGGAAATCATGATGAATGACTTCACTCCACATTGCATCGCGGTTCGCACTAAGTGATGTAAGGCAAGCACATTTGTGATCACGGCCTCAAGCAAATGGTCTTCCATCATAGGTACGTGCTTGTATGCGGCGGCGTGATAAATAGATGTGACTCCATACTGCTGAACTACTGCTTTCAGGCGGTCGTAATTCCGGATATCTGCAATGACCGGACACACTTTACTGCCGTGTGGTCGCTCTCTAAGTTCCAGGTCAATCTTGAACAAATCGCTTTCTGCTTGGTCGAGAGCGACAAGACATTTCGGACGGAATTGAAGCAGTTGCCGGCACAGCTCAGAGCCAATCGATCCTCCCGCTCCGGTAACCATTACGGATCGCTCAGAAACCGACTCACGGATATGCTCGAGTTCTAAACTCACCGGTGCACGCTCAAGCAGGTTTTCGACCGTAATTTCGCGAATCTGACTCACGCGCACTTTGCCGGAGAGCAACTCTCCCGAGCTTGGGATCGTCTTGCAAGGGACTCCGCTGGAGCGGCAGTTAGCCAGCGCCTCGGAGAGCTTCCGTCCGGAAGCGGACGGCAATGCGATTACAATTTCATCGACACCGATTGATTTGTGTCGAAGATGCTCAACTATTCGAGCGGCATCACGCCCGCGGCCGAACACTCGGACACCCAACAAGGTTGCTTGTTGTTTGCGAGCATCGTCGTCGAGGAAGCCTACAATTCGATATTGGAAATTCGGAGTTGATCGGATTTCTCGAACGAGATTCAATCCCGCTTCCCCGGCGCCATATATCAGTAATCCCTTGGCCGATTTCCCTGAAGGAATGCCCGGCAGTCTCATTTCGTGATAAAGCCGAACTGTAAGTTGACAGCCACAAGTCAGCAGAAAGCAGAGTAAGAGATCGATCAAATATACGGCTCGCGGAAAATTGCGGCCCACTACGACAGCAGTGGCAATTGTAAATAACGTCGATCCGGAAAGATTGGCAACGAAAATCCTTGGAACGTCGGTCGCTCCCGTGAATCGCCACAAACCGCGGTCCAGCCCGAGTAAGTAAAAGACCAACATTTTCGCCATCAGCGCAATAACTATTCCACTCCGTAGGTGACGCAGCTCTGTCCCGGGAATGGCGAAATCGAATCGCAGCATATAGGCTGCCCATACCGACAGGATGATTACTCCTGTCTTCCACAGCTGCATGAAACCTGAACGATGATCCAGTATGAAATTATAAATCATGGCGTTAGCTAGCGAAGGAACACCCCGGTTACCAATTTCCGCTAGAGTTGCGTGAAAACATTTGGTTTGCTTTTAAAAAGTCAGTTCAGCCTGAAGGCTACGACAGTGGTGGCTTTTGTTTCGGTAGAAACGCCATTTAAGCGTGCCGGAACGTACCGCCACTTTTGAACTGCTTCAATCGCGGCCTGTGTTAGCACAGAAGGCCCCTTTGCGGTCACGTCACGTACTTCGCCGTTTGCACTTATCTTAAAATTCACTTCGACCGTTCCAGCGATTTGCTGTCGCTTGGCCAACTGTGGATAGATTGGATCCGACCGCGAGATCAACTGAGCCGGCTCGATTTTGCCCCCCAAGGGGGCCGGCGGAGAAGAGAGCGGAACAAGCATCTTTGGACTATCTAAGAATGCAGTTCGTTCTGAAAATGACAAAGACGGTTCATTCGAACGCTCGCCCTCACCTTCCGCATTTGTGTGATCGTTTTGATTCTTACGTCCCAGAGAGATCTTCTGCGTCGCTAAAGGAGTACTTGTCGACGGCCTTGTATGCGGCGCTGGCGTGGGATTTAGCGGTCTCGCCTGCTCAGAAGAGACTCCAATGGTAGAAGGAGCTGTTGAAATGGGTTTACTGGAAGTCAAAGAATTCTGAGTCGGAAAGTCGTGGATACGAGTTGCAATTGCTCCTTGACTCCCTTGAGCAGGAAGCATTCCCGCCACAATGCGCACGGACTCGCTAAACGGCTTCGCTGATTTTGGACTCTCCACCTCGAGCTCCATCGCGACATCATCAGTCATGGGTGTGTAGATAATTCGGCCATTGCGCAGCTCAGAAGTGGTGAGATCTAGCTCCTTATGAATGGCCCCGTCACTTATTCGTAAATGACCGGCCGCCCCGGTTAGCAAAATCGAAGCATCTTGATCCCATCGTAATTCCCAGTCGTTGCCGCTCCGTTGCAGCTTCAATCCGAGATGGTGCTCAGCCGATCTCTGAGGGTCGGACAAAAAATGTAACTGTTGCCGGTTTCCGAGTACCAACAAACCCCCAAGAATTGCGATCCCGGCAGGGGCAACTAGCCAGCGCCACTTCATTGCCGCTTTGTACTGTATTCTTTCGGGGGGAAGAGGATTTCGCTCCTGGAAATCAGTTTTTACCTCGTGCCTTAGCAAGGGCGTGCAAGGCGTGTTCGTTTCCTCAGCCGGTTGGTGTTTGGAGAGCTCGGCGCGGTTGAACGGTGCTAGGGACAATTCATGCAGTACAGCGCAGCTTCTTGTTAGATAAATAGTTGCATTGGCTGCTCGATTCTCACACGGCTCGATCAGCAGAAAGAGTTGCAGCGATCCTTCGCTGTTTGTTTCTGACGTTATGTGTTCGCTTTCCGTTGACTGTGGGTTCGCATTTGCGACAGTCACATCGGTCGCGCCGATGCATGCGCGTAGAACGGCTAGATCGTCTTTTGTGAGAACAGAACCGCCTTGCCCAGAAGAGCGATAAAGGCCAACAATTGAAATTCGCTTTTTCCCCGGGCGCCAACGGTCCAGCATCGGTTCCATTTTCGCCAGGTCAGTGAACGGAGATTTCGGTGCGCCAGTCTCTGGCGTAGCCGCTTCAGCGCCTTCGACAATAAGATGGCCAGCTTCCATTCGGCCCAGCAAAAGACCTGCTGCGCTATTCTCCCCAGCCCGAACTACATCTCTCTCCAAGAGCTGAACAATATTCAAGTGTAAATCAATTGAGACGGCCTCATCAGGCGGCTCCCATCGAAAGTACGCTCCGCAGAGTGCAGCGGTAGTTGTTAGGTTTTTCATTGAGGGAGAGCTGCTGTTAATTGATTCCGTTCGTAGGTTGAAGGCGGAAGCGATCTACAAAACTCAATAACACTTGATTTGTCAGGCGATTCGTGAGGTTCCCAGGCAGTGATGTGGGCGCCAGTTTTTCTCTCCGCTAGAAGTGCATGAGAATGGCGTACATTCCCGACGTGGTAGCGGACATTGTTGCAGCTTGGACATAGGATTTTATGTGGTTCTCGGGCACAACAACGATGTCACCAGGCGTCAGCATTCTGTCCGCCCCTTTGCCATTCATGACGCTCTTCAAATTAATTGAGGCGACTTTACTGTACTGGCCTTTTTCGTCCACGTGCATAATTGCTGTGTTACTCGGTACCGCCAGACTCGTCAGACCACCTGCCGCGGCCAGCACCTGCATGGCCGAAACAGAATCTTGAGTATCTAACTCGACCGCGCCCGGCCGATTCACTTGTCCAATGATATAGACGAGGCGCTGCTTAGTCGAAACCGAAAGCACGTCATGGGGCCGCATGATGAGGTTAGCCGCGGGACTGCTTGCATTCATCACATCTTTCAGTTTCAACTCAACCGTACTGTATTCCCCGTTCGCGTCAGTCTTGGCGCCGTCGAGTGGAATGCTTCCATTCTTCGTCTTTCGGGTTAGGATCACAGTGGGCCCCGCTGCGTTTGGTCCACCTGCCATCATCAGCACATTAAGCAGCGTTTTCGGGCCTTCTGTCTGTATCGTTCCTGGCTTTGCCACCGCGCCCTCAATCGTCACCGGCTGGCTGCGAAATTCAGAAATGTAAACGCTTACATGGGGTTCGCGAATAAACGCCTTCAACTTTTCTGCGATTTGTTCTTCGAGCTGGGCCACCGTCAGGCCCGCTGCATGAATGTGTCCAATCATAGGCAGAGCCAGATCGCCATTGGCGCTCACTCGCCACGTCTTGCTAATCTCCTCCGCCTCCCCGGCCACTATGTTGAGCGTATCCTCGGGGCCGATCACATTATCGTTTTTTGACAGTACAGGTTGAGTGTTCTGTCGAGCAGCGAAAGAATTCGTCGCGAAGCCCAAAACAAAAAATAAAACAACGATTCTAGACATCATAGCGGACTCCACTGGCCGGCGTGGCCAGTGCCCATTGGCGCGGCGGTGAGTCTGGGCTTCCGGAATGTCTCGACGATTTCTCGAACCGAGTCGGCCACGTAACACACTTCTTCCTCGGCCATTGATGGATATAGCGGAAGCGAGATCAGTCGCGGGTAGAGTTCGAAACATTGCGGACAGTCGTTTTCAGGCCGAGTGGCATGATCTTGAAAAAATGGGTGTAGAGGGATTGGGATGAAGTGGACACTCGCACCAATGCATCTGCCCCGCAATTCTGAGACAAAAGCAGCCCGGTTAATGCTGAGTTCCTCCAGATTGAGGCGGAGCACATAGAGATGCCAGGAATGCCGGCCGTTTCTGGCTGGCTGCGGCACTTCCAATTCTTCTATGCCACCCAAGAGTTGGTTATAGAGGTCAGCATACTGGGTGCGTTTCTCGATGAATCGCTCGAGCTTGTGAAGCTGTTGTATTCCGATCGCTGATTGAAGGTCGCTGAGGTTGTACTTGAACCCTGCTTCTAGCACTTGGTAGTACCAATTTCCGCTTTCGCGATATCGGCCCCAAGCGTCTCGATTGATTCCGTGTAATGCCAGTATTCTCATTCGGGCGAGAAGAGCTTCACTATTGGCAGTAATCATGCCGCCTTCGCCGGTCGTCATGTTCTTGGTGGCGTAAAAACTGAAGGCCACCGCATCGCTGGCAAAGCTTTCCGCACCGACATGTCTGTCCCGATACAATGTTCCAGCCGCGTGCGCTGCGTCTTCAACCACGAATAGGTCGTATTTCTTAGCTAGGGCCCAGATTTGGTCCATTTGACAAGGAGCACCGGCAAAATGAACGGGAATCACTGCCCGCGTGCGTGCGGTTATCTTTTGTTCGATGCAAGCCGGATCGATATTTCCGTCGGCACCTATATCGGCCAGGACCGGCTTTGCGCCGACATGCATGATCGCGGTCACTGTCGCGCAAAAGGTCAGCGGAGTCGTAATCACCTCATCCCCAGGACCAATCCCAAGCGCAGCCAGAGCCAAATGAAGAGCGGCGGTACCAGAATTTAAGGCCAGCGCGTCTTTCGCTCCGATGTAATCACGGAACTCCTTCTCAAATTGTGCCGTCCGGGCGCCCGTCGTTAGCCATCCAGAGCGAAGCGTGCTTGTTACTGCATCGATTTCAGCGCCGTCAATCTCAGGACGGTGAAATGGAATGAATGAATGCTGGTTCATCTTGGATCTCCAAGTCTTATAGTTTCGGCTCTCTTGGATTCAAACTGTTGTGGGAAAGCAGCGCACCTGATCGTTTGCACGATTACGAGCACGTCGCCCCATAAAGAGCGGTTTTCCAAATAGCCGAGCGTTCGCGCCAGCTTGTCGGGCAAAACGATCTCTCGATAAAACCGCACTGCGTCATTTGCTTTCGCCAGAAGCTTCTCCTCATCACGATAGGCTACAGATACAGGATCGGTGATTCCCGGGCGAACGCGAAGAACAGAACGCCACACGGGCTCGCTTAAATCGACGAACTCGGGCACCTCTGGCCTGGGACCTACCAGGCTCATTTGTCCTCTCACTACATTCCAAAGCTGTGGCAACTCGTCTAATTTGAATTTCCGCAACACTCTGCCTACTCGAGTGACTCGGCAATCCCCGCTGATGGTGATACCACTGCCATTTGCTCCCGAGCGCATCGTCCGGATCTTCACCATACGAAACAACTGTCCATTGCGCCCTACGCGCGTTTGTAGAAACAGAATTGGCAAACCGTTCTCGAGAAACACCGCTAGACCTATCGCTAGAAGAATGGGAGAAAACATCAACAGCGTGATGGCTGCAACGCAACTCTCCACGGCTGATCGGCGAGAAATAAAATGGAGTCGTATGAGACTAGCTTTCTGAGCGTATGTCGGGGATTGGAACTTGCCTGGCGTTCGATCTAGACTGCAGCAAATCTGACGAGTCAGTTACGCGGGCTGATAGGACTGTTGATACGCCTCATAGCTGCTCATGCGCCTGAAATCCCAGGCGTTCAAAATCGTACCCAGCACGGGGATGCCGTCTTCCATAAGGCGCCGTTTGGCCGCCAATGCTGCGTCGCGGCTGGTCCGTGCGTTGAAAACTAGAACCACGGCATCTGCTAGATGTCCCAATATGCGCGCATCAGAAATGTCCAGCATAGGCGGCGTGTCAATCAAGATGGTGTCAAATTCGCTTCGCAAACGTTGCAGCAATTCCAGCATGCGATTCGAATAGAGCAGGTTGGAGATGCTGCTCGTTCCTGGCCCACTTGTTAAAATAGAAAGTTCCGGCATTTCGGTGCGCTTTACGATAGCCTCTAACGGGCAGTCCCGCAGGCATTCCTTTTCGCGCAAAATGTTACTCAGCCCCCAATCATTTGGGACGTTAAAGACACTACTGAGCCGGGGCTTTCGCATATCACCATCGATTAGCAAAACACGCTGATTGATTTCAGCGAGGGTAATTCCGAGATTGCTGACGACTGTAGTTTTCCCTTCACTCCGAATTGCGCTGGTCACGAGGATCACCCGCGACCGCGATCCTTGAGGGCTGTACAGAATGGAAGCAACGACGTTACGAAAGGACTCCGCGATGATGGAAGATTTATCGAGCCATGTGGCTAACTCGATGCTTTGCGCTTCCTTATGACCCGGTGCACCG
>JAOAPV010000002.1 GCA_025463055.1 Candidatus Acidiferrum typicum | reverse complement strand
GGTTTGGCCAGCTTGCAACCGCGGAAAAAGATTCACGGGTGCTGGTCTGTTTTTCGCCGTGCAAAAACACGCTACGAACAAAGCGATTGCGCCGCAGACAGACACGGGATATTTCGCGCGACGGGCCAGCTTGCGAATGCGACTTGTCCAACGGGTAGCCATAGTGAAGGTCACTGCGTTTTGGCTGTGGTGCCGCTTGCATCCCTACGCTGTTTCAAGCGGCGGTCAAAGAAGTCGCTGGTGGCACGATAGCCAGCTAGCCAGTCACGGTGCAGCAGGAAATCGTGAACCTCATCGGGGAAAATGAGTTGCTCGATGGCTACGCCGCGAGTTCGCAGCCGGGCGACGAGATCGACAGTTTGCGTGAAGTAGACGTTGCGATCGTCATCGCCGTGAATGAAGAGCACCGGGGACTTCCAGGTTTCTACGGACGTGACAGGAGATGATTCATGCGCGAGCTTGGTGAGCTCCGGAGAAATATTCTTGCCGTCCCAGTTATCGGTCGGCCAATCGTGAACGCCATGGAAGTCCACGCCAGCGGCAAAAATGTCGGAGTTGCGCGCCAGGCCGAGAGCGGTGAGGTAGCCTCCGTAGCTTCCTCCCCACAAACCGACGCGTGACGGGTCGACGTCGGAGCGGCCCTGAAGATATTTGCCGGCGGCGACGATGTCTTTGTACTCGCTGGCGCCGCGGCCTGCGCGGCCCGGAGCTTCGCGGAACGCGCGGCCGTAGCCGATGCCGCTGCGGTAATTGACCGAAAGCACGACGTAGCCGCAGCTGGCTAGATACTGATTCATGGCGTAAGAATTCGCGTAGTAATACATGTAGTGCCAGCCGAGCAGCATCTGGCGTATCGGGCCGCCGTGCATGAAGACCAAAGCGGACCTCTTCTCGCCGGCCTTGCTATGGTTGGGAAGAAAAAGCTGGCCGTGAATTTCAAAGCCGTCAGCGGCCTTGAAAATTACTTGCTGGGGAATCACTAGCGCGTCAACCACAGGATTATTCGACCACGAGTCTAGCCCCAAGATCTTAGCGTTCCCAGGCTCATCCAACTTACCCCAAAACGTCTGAGGAGGCAGTTTGCTCGTAGAACCTAAATAGGCGAAAGTTTTGCCGTCGCTTAAGGGGACGGGACTCCACTCAAGCCCTATACCGGTCGTCACACTCTGTGGGGAGCCTTTATCCACGCCCACACGCCAAATGTGCCGCCGGTCGATATCGCCGCAATTAGAATTGAAGAGAACAGCTTTCTTGTCCGGTGTGAGGGACCACTGCTCGACTTCGCAGTTCCCAGGCGTGAGCAGATGCGGGCTCCCACTTTCGACGGAAAGAGAGTAGAGGTGCTGCCAGCCGTCTTCTTCCGAAGCGATTAGTAGGCGATTCTCCGCGGCCCAGCGAATGACACCGCCACCGGTGTCTTTGGCCATGAAAGGGTAGGAACCATCTGGTGAAGCACTGCTGTGCCATATCTCGCGCGAGCTCGCGGTGGACACATCCGCGACCCAAATGGCCCACGGATGCGGCTTATCGGGCTGAAGGAAGTAGCCTGCGGGCGTGTCGCGCTGCTCGGCGGGGCGCCGCACGAAAGCTATTCGCTTACCGTCTGGCGACCACACAGCGTCGCTGTCGGTGTCGACGCTCGGAACAAGGAAGCGCACGGAGTTGCCGGCCAGTTCGTAGACACCGATGAAACTGTGATCGCCCCGCGTGGAGACGAAAACCAACTGCGATCCGTCGGGCGACCATTCTTCCGAATGATTTTGGCCGCGCACGATCAGTTGCTTAGGCTTTTCGCTGCTGTCCAGCGAAGCGGTCCAGATCTGTCCGTCGCGTACGTACGCGATCACACCTTTTGCAGAAATTTTTGGTGAATCCCCAGCGTCAACTCTGTTAGGTTCACCGCCACTCCAGGCGACGCTCCACACGGTCTGCTCCGTTCCCGCGGGATTCGTGGTGGGGTTGGGAAATTGGCCGGAGACATTCTTGCCTTCCCCTCGGACGTAAACGATGGTGGTGCCATCCTCAGAGAAAGCCAGTTCGGAGAGCGGCTGTCCATCATCCTGGAGATAAGACGTAAGTCTGCGCGCCGTATATGCGGGTCCTTCCGCAACCCAAATATTGCGCTTCCCTTCCTGATTGAAGGTCCAGGCGATGCGATTGGCCGTCTTGGCGGCGGTCAAATTCTCAGGAAACGGCGTGCTGAGAAGCTCTTCGAGGGTCACGCTTTTCTGCGCCAACACCGGCAGCGTCGAGCACACCAGGGCAAGGACAAGCACGAAACATTTGTTCATCTTCATCTCCGACCGCGTGTTACCGAACTAAACCAAGAAGATTCAGGGCACGCCTAATCGGCGGGCCGGCGTGCAACTAGCCGCTCAATCGAAATTTTCGGCAGATCCAGCGGGCCCGAAATCTTCAGCACATAGCCTTGTTCCGGAAGGCTTGCGCCAGTTTGATCGTCAACCACCGTTTCCAAGGTCAAATCGGAACCTTGTGCAAAGCTCAGTGTACCCTTGAGCAAGGTCATGTCCCAGGCGCCGTCCAGGCGCAGTCCGGGAAAAATGATGCCTTGATCGCGGACTAAGAAAGTGCCCTCTCCCGAGGTCCAGCGTGAGGCGCCTTGGTGGGGCGCGCCATCGGCCATACTAGCATTCACATCCCAGCCGCGAAATTCGACGTCTCGCAATTTCAAGTTGCCCTTGCCGGCCAAGTGCTGCAGCAGTTCGTCGCGGCCTACGCCTTGCGTGGTGAGATGCACAATGCCCGAGGCGAGTCCGGTAAAGCGTTCGAGCAAGTTGCTGGGAACGGGAACTTGGCGCAAATCGACCCGTTGAAGTTCCGCGGTCACATCGTAAGATGGATGCGGTACGAATGCAGCTCGCAGTTTGGCCCGCAACATTCCGCCGGCGCAGCTAGCCTCCGTTTCCCGCAGCTCGAGATGCAAATCGTGCAAAGCGCCGCTGGCGCGCACGTGGCCCAAGCTGATTTGCTCCAATGTGAACTCGTCTATGGTTAGCTCACCTTCCGCATTGACGCGCCGCAATAATTCGCTGGCCCCAGGGTTCGGCGCATTTCCGAGTAAAGCTGGGAGCAGACGTTGTAGCCAGCCTGGCCTTGCACGCGGTCCCATCCAACGATCTAAATCGGCGGCGTCCAAGTGATTTGCATGAAGCTGGAAATTCCATTTTGTGCTGCCATCCGCGTCGGCAAAAGCAGTCTCCGCGAGCTCACCCGACCAAGTCGCACCGAACCCCTCCAGCTCGAACAGACTGGCAGCACGCAATCCGTCCTTCCAATCCACCCGCGCCTTGTTCAATTGCAGCGGTTGATTGAGCCCGGCAACCTGCAATGTCGCCTTATTCACGTCGATGTGGCCACTCCAACCTTTGGTCGCGGCGGCATTGTCCCATTGATAGTGCAACGCGGCCGACAACGGACCGGTTAGTTCCCAGCCATGGCTCATTGGCCGCCCGAGCACGGACATAACCTTTAACAGGTCTTGCGCGTTATCCGTTCGACCGTCGATGCTCAAGCCTCCAATGCGGCTGCTGAAATCATGTGTGAAGCCGATGCTCGCGACGGTCTTGGCCTCGGCGAGGCTCCGCCTTTTCGTCATCGTTGAAACCGCCACGGGTAGCGCTTCGCTTCCCTCAGGCGAGGAATAAGATATACGAATTGGCCCGACGTTCAGGTTTGCCCGCTGTCGCCCGCCCTGGAAAGCTCCAATTCGCAGCGGTGCTCTTAGTCCCGGAATGCGCATTTCGCCACCGAAGCTAGAAAAAGCTGCGTCCTGAACCTCCAGTGGCCACCCGCGCAGGGCAATTTCCCCCGTAAAGAATTGGTCCGCTACAATGGCGTTGTTCACGTTGGGATCGAACGCTCGATACCACGCCAGTAGGTCGGCCGCTTGGACTCCCGCAGAATCCATCCGGACTTCCCAGGCCGGCGACGCATTCACTTCAAAGCGCGCGCTGCCCCGCAGGTTAGACCTAGCAGTCTCCACGACCAGGCGCTCTGCGGAAATATTGCGCATGCCCGCGCTCCAGCGCCCTTCGAGATTTATGTTGGCGGCAGGATTATCGGATCGTTCGCTCAAGTCCCAGCGATGAATTTGTGCCACCCGCGCCTGTGCAGAGAATGCCCATTCGCCCGGTTGCGTGCCAGCGCCAGCGGCTCGAGTGACACCGCCGCTCTTTGCGGTGCCGTCCAGCGAAAAAACTCCGCGCACTCCATAGTCGTGGCCGCGAGACAAACGCAGCAAGTCAGCGAGGGAAACCTTGCCCCAGTGCACTTCGATCGCGGCAGGTTGCAGACGGGTTGACGTTCCGGCGACGTCGCCGCTTACCGTGAGAGTGCCCGTGGATTGCAACGTGACACCACTGCGCCAGGGCTGAGCTTCAAGTTGCAAGCGCCAACGACCAGAGGAGACCTGCTCCACGCTGCCGGAAACTCCCAAAAATGCGAATGGTAACTTTTCGTCACCAACCTTGAAATTGATCCGACCGTCGTCGACATTAATCTTCTGGAGACGGTTGGACGGTGTTTGTTGCAGGCGCGGGCCATAGAACCGCGAGCCAGCGCCCAAGGTCGATTGCGCCGGCGGCAGCCACCGCTCGAGATTCCACGCCCCTTCGGCGCCGCGAACCAATACCAGACTTGGACGGGTAAGCGAGAGGGTACCGAACTCAAAACGGCCCCGCAGCAAGCCGCTCCAGCGAAGCCTAGCTGTCAGACGCTCAGCACGAAGAAAATACTCATTTCCGAACGCGGGATCTTCCGCAATGCTTACCAGTTCGGCGTCCAGCACAGGGCTGGGCAGCAGCAAAACATTAAAATGGCGAACCTCCACGGATCGTCCGAAGGCGCGCTCGAGTTGTGCGAGGAGGTATTTGTGAAAGCCTTGGGTGCGCGTGAGGAGGGAAGCCCCGATTTGGGCCGTGATCACAAGTGCAATGATCAATAGCGCGATTCTCCACCATTTGCGTATACGATGCATGACGTCCGAGAGTTTCGCAGAGTGCTGATGAAATGGGAAGCGACAGCGCCCGAAACCCTTCAGTGAACAGTACGTAGCATTCGGCCCCAACGAGTGCGCTGCGGCAGGTGCAGCAACGTATCGATTACGCTTTTCAGACGTTGAAAAAAGCTGCTTTGCCCGTAGTCCGCACTGTTGGCCTCGACCGACCAGTAGATCAAAAAAGGCCGGCCCATGATGGCGTCTCGATCCACAAATCCCCAATAGCGACTATCAAGGCTGTGGTCGCGGTTGTCTCCCATTGCGAAATACTTTCCCGGTGGAACCACAATCTCTTCGCCGCGCACGTATTTCTTGATCTCATGCGCCCACTCCATGACAACCGGACTGGCGTACAGCTGATTGCCCATCGGCGGAAAAGCGTAGTTTAGTGGGTCGTATCCTGCGCCGGGATCGTGCACTACATAGGGTTCATTAAGGGCCGAGCCATTCACGTACACGCGCTGGTCCTCGACTTTAAGCCGATCTCCGGGCAATCCGATGACCCGCTTCACAAAGTGCTGGTGGTCCGCGAAAGGATACTTGAACACGATGATGTCGCCACGCTCGAGCGGACGGTAAGGCAGCAGTTTTTCATACCAAGCGCCGCGGCCTCCAAAAATGAACTTATTGACTAATAAGTGGTCGCCAATCAGCAGCGTTCCCTCCATCGAGGCCGAAGGAATCTTGAATGCCTGCACAATGAAGGTCGTCCCGAAAAGCGCCAAAATCACGGTCACTAGGAGCGACTCCATGTACTCTGAAAAAGTCGCCTCGTCACCGCGACCCGCGGGTTTCGCGGCGGGCTTCTCCGGTACAGCTTCCTGAGCTATGGTGTCTTCCGTCATATAGTTTTCAACTTCATACTGCGGCTTGCTCCAACCGCTCCAGTGCCGCGCCTGCAGCGCGCTGCTCCGCTTCTTTCTTCGTATTCCCTTGGCCTGAAGCCATGCGAGAGCCATCGACCCAGACTTCTACTTCAAAGGTCTTGTGATGATCGGGGCCGCGCTCGGCGGCAAGTCGATATTCAGCGGCAGCCTTCCCGCGGCCCTGCAAAAATTCCTGCAAAGCCGATTTGCGGTCGGCCTCAAACAGCTCAGTGCCACGCTCCTCCAATGCGAATTCAAAAAGAGTTTTTCGCAGCATTTCTTTGGCGGCCGCCAAGCCCGCGTCCAGATAGATCGCAGCCACTACTGCTTCAAACGCGTCGGCTAGCAGAGCAGGCTTGCTACGCCCACCGGTCTTTTCCTCGCCGCGGCCAAGGCGAAGGTGTTCTCCAAGATGGAGCCGCCGAGCAGCCAACTCCAGAGCTTGCGCATTTACCAGCCGCGCCCTGCTCTTCGAAAGCTGCCCCTCGCTCCATTTTGGAAACTTCTCCACAAGATACTCGCTGGCCAATAGGTCCAGCACCGCGTCGCCCAAGAATTCCAACTGTTCATTGTTCTCGGTCAACGAAGCATTGACAGAATCCGCAGCACGCAACTCCGGAACGGCCGAACTGTGCGTCAGCGCGCGCTGGAGCAATTCGGGATTGCTGAAATTGCGGCCCAGCCGCTCCTCGAGTCGCTCATCGTGATTTGTCATCACAAATATATCTGGGCAAGTACCGCCCCATCAATTCGGAGCGCTTAGTTGTGAAGAGCCCTGCTTTTTCGCATCTTCCGCGCTGCTCTTACACGCAGCTTGCAAGGTGCTTTGTACGGCGGCACATTTTGAGAACGCGGCCGCGGCGGCCTCAAAATGCGATGTCTGCTTGTCGGCGACGCCGAGTAAATAGTAGTTGACCGGATCAGGGTCTGGATGGGTATCGGCCTTCACCGATTGCTCCAGCTCTGGGATGGCCTCGGAAAATTTGCCTCTGCGTATGTAGACCAGTCCAAGCCCGCTGTGCGCCATGACCAAGGTGTCGTTTTTCGCGTTATTGAACGCTTCGTCCGTCAGATTTTCCGGCTTCGGCAACGTCGGAGTAATCTCAATGGCGCGCTTCGAATAAAGCTCGGCCTTGTCCAACTGTTTCGCGGCATCCGGCGCCTTAGCGTTGTACGTGCGGGCCAGGGCCTGCCCCATTACGGCGAGCACCGGAGCATCATTGGGGTTTATCTCAACTTCCTTTTCACCCGCCTCCAACATTTTTGGCACCTGCTGTGTGGCGAAATATCCTGACACCAAGGCCTGATACATTGTCGGCCGATAACGGCTTTGTGGGTACTTCTGCAAGAAATCCTCTGCGAGCTGGATTTTCTTGCTTGGGTCAGTGGCTTGTTGGACGGCCTTGGACGCCGACTCTTCTTCCGGGCTGGCAGCCGCAGGTGCATTATCCATCGACAAGGGAGCGGGATTAGGCTGCTTATCCTTGTCTGTCCCCGTGGGAGGCGGTTGCTGTTGCGGGGCTGGTTGGCTTTGTCCGCTTTGCGCTAGGCCAGAAGCAGCGATGCACAGTGAAAAGGCCGTGAGCGCCCCCGCGCCCACCATGATCTTCCATTGTTCTCTCATTAATTTAACCTCTCGATTTAAGATTCTCTTCTGGAGTCCGTGGGCTTAGGACGCACTCCTTCTGACAGTTAGATGCCCTGGCTAGGACGATTTCTCTACGGTCTCTCGGGCGGCTTGCCTCCAGTGGAGGCTGCAAGTCCTTTTTGCGCTGCCTGCCGGGCTTGGTCTGGACTTCCGGTAACAGCCAGAGCTGCCTGATATTGTACTTTGGCTTGATCGGCCTGCCCTTCGTCATCGTAAATCCGGGCTAGATAAATGTGCGACCAAGCCAGCACCATTGGGTCAGCGGCGGCAGTATGGTCCCCAGAAGTGAGCCGGCCAAAGACCTCTTTAGCCTTCACACCGTCGTGATCCATTAAGGCCACCAAGCCTATGCCGTACCACGCGCGCGGCTGATCGGGATACTTTGCCAAGACTTTCTGGAAGGATGATTCTGCCGCCCGCGGATTTTTCTCCGCGATCCGCCTTTCTCCTTCTGTCAGTGCGGCAATCGCTTCCGGGTCGTTCGGAATCGTCGCTGGGGGCAGCCTTCTTCTGCGTGCCAGGCCTTCGCTTGCTGTCTCATCCGGTTTCGCCGCAGCGTTCGCTGGCGCAAACTGGATGGTTTGCAAGCGTTTGACTTCTGCATTGACGTCAATCGACCTCACCATCTCGGGGAAAAACAGCTTCATGGAAGGCTCGGACCTCTCAAAGTTCCCCAGGGCGGTGAACAGCGGCCTCACCAGGACGTATCCATCAGCATCGTCCATGTCCATCGCGGCCGCGCGCTCGCTTGGCGACATGCGCTTCAGTTTCAGCTCCACTGCTCGTACCGCGCATTCCGCAAAGTACGACGGGAAATCGTCTTTCAAGTCAGGCACCAATCGCGGGGCCCGTGCCGCCGTCTCAAACAAAGGCCGCTTTACGGCCACAACGTGCGGGTACTGAAGCGGCAGCGGATCGAGCAAAAAGTGGAGATAGGCGTGGCGTACCGTGTCCGTTGGCACATCGTCGGCTCCGCTCAGCACAATTGCGTAGTGGTCGCCAAAGTTGCGCACGTTTGTTATGCGTCCGACGAGCGGCTCCACAATCACGGTGAATGTGCGCGGATTTGAAGTGTTCATCATCTCGCGGAGGTAGTTGGTGGCCACGAATACGATTTGCGATACAGAGTCATGAAGACGCACGATGTCCCGGTTGTACAAAGGCTGCAGTTCGCGCCACAGCCGCCCGATCTTCTGCTCCTGATAATAGGCCGCAAGGATTTCGCTGAATCCTTCCAGAGCAATAACCTCCGGAGGCAATTCGTCGCGGCGCAGGCTCAATTCAAACTTGGGCGCCGGACCGGAAACCAATCCGAACCAGATGTATTGCGAAAGCATGGCGCCTTCGTCGGCCAGTTGATGCTTTGTGTAAAATTCGCGCACTGCGTCCACGGCCGGACCTTGCTGGTGCTGCATCCGCTCGCGAAGTTGCGCGCGCACCGGATGCCAATTGGCCGCGCTCACGTTTGACTCGAATCCCACGGCGAGCAGCGCGCACATGGTCGTGAACATCGCTTCGCTGCCGTCGACCGAGACATTGGTGGCCGGGCTTGCATGCATGCGCGGGCCCTGCGGAGGCGCGGCTTGGCCCGCCGATCCTTGTGAGCTTGGCGCAGCCGATAGAACCGCCGCGCTACACACGAGCAAAATCAGACCAACATTAAAAAGTCTCTTCATGGAATCCGTTTGGGAGCTGGTGCTTTGCGTGGGTACCGCGTGCCGTCTGGGTTTTGTCGGTAAGACCCTGCATCTTGTCAACATACAAGGCGTTGCGGCGGTGAGTCAAGGAAGCGAGGATACCTATTCACGATGCCATTTAGCAACACTTGCGTTCGTTCAGAGCATCTGTTTAATGTGAGCCGGTTCCCTTGATGAAAAGTCCAAGTCCTATGACAAAGCTGGCCAAGCTTTTTTTCCTCTGCTCGGTGTACACGGCGTTGGCCTGCCCTGCGCGGCTGGGGGCGCAACTCGTCCGGAAAGACAATCCGGTAACGTCTAGCAATCAGTCAGACGGACGAGCTATTCCATCCGGGAAGCGGCGCCTTTCTCAGGAGGTTCAAATCACCGGCGAACAATCTTGGTCGGATACTGGAATTGATGTTCAGCCGGGCGAACACATCGTCATCACCGCGACTGGCAAGCTCCGCTATGCGGACGCCAAGGAGGACAACGGACCCGAGGGTATTACACGCGGCTTCAAGGATCTGTTGCGCATTCTGCCGTTCAACGGAGCGGGCCGTGGAGCGCTCATCGGCCGCCTTGGCGATGCGGGAATTGCGCAGCCCTTTCTGCTGGGCACGCACCGCGATTTCGTCGCTCCCGTTGCCGGACGCCTCGCTATCGGGATCAATCAAGCAAGCGATGATATTGGCGAAGGCACGTATACGGTGCACATCGATATCCACGCACCCGATCCAGGTGCGGCGTATCGTCCGGCGCGCCAAGTGGCAACAATTTCTGGAGTAGATGCCAAAATATTCGCGAAGCTTCCGCGTCGAGTCGCGGACAAATCCGATAATCCGGGTGACATGATTAATTTCCTGATTCTGGGATCAGAAGACGCCATGCAAAAGATTTTCACGGCTGCGGGATGGGTTAAAGTGGATGCCGACGTGCGCGCCACAGTGCTTCGCGGCGTGCTCGAAAGCATTTCGAAAGAATCGTACCTTACGATGCCGATGAGTCCACTCTACCTTTTCGGACGGCCGCAAGATTACGGTTGGGCCCACGCTGAACCCATCAAAGTAGTGGCGTCCCGCAACCATTTGCGTGTGTGGAAAGCTCCGTTCCAGGTGAACGGACAAACGGTCTGGGTCGGCGCGGCTACACACGACATTGGTTTCGAGCGTGACGAGCGCAACGACGGTCTGACGCACAAAATCGATCCTGATGTGGACCTCGAGCGTGATTACGTGGGAAAAACCCTAATTGCAACGGGCTTGGTCACCGAAGTTGCCCATGCTCTTCCCGCGAACCCAGTTAAAGAAGCAACAACTGCAACCGGCGGCTCGTTCCACTCGGATGGCCGCGTTCTCGTACTGAAGCTCAATGAATCCGGCGGAAATGTTTCCACCAACGCATCTTAATCACTGTTTTTGCCGCGGCAACCTTCACACAATCAAATCCCTCGCACTATTTTCGGTTAGTTAGTGGCAATCTGCGGAAATTTCCTCAATTGCGCTGCTGTTCCGTTGGAAATAGGTCCAGCCGTGGCGTCAATTTTAGTATTCAAGCAACTTCTGTCGCCGCCTAAAGGATTCACTTGATGGAACCGTTTGATTGGTACCTGCACAATACCGTCTGTTATGGCGGTCACTACTCATTCTCACGTTCTTTTCCTCCGCGAACCACCTGACGGCCGCCAGCAATTGTTGCTTGTCTAGCTATTTGAACCCGAAGCCGGCCACATTCGAGTCGCCCTGGTTCTCTTAGAAAGTAAGAATGTGTCCTTCTTCTCTGAAGTCCCGCCCAGCTCCCCGCGCCCGACCGCGCCAGAGATTTCCCTCTCCTTCGCCCAGGAAACGATGCTCTTTTGGGACAAGCTCGTCCCCAACAGCGCCGTTTACAACGTTCCGATCGCGTTCACAATACAAGGGCACCTAGACCGCCAAGCCCTTGCAAGTAGTATCGACCTAATTATTTCTAGGCACGAGGTCTTGCGCTCTCTTTTTGTTTTCGATCATGGTGAACCAGCGATCGTTGTCAGACCACCGAGCAAGAGTTCGCTCCTAATAGTCGACCTTTCCCATCTACTTCCGTCTGAGAAACCGGCTGCGATTCAAGAAGCCGCCAATGCCGAAGCTCGTCGGCCATTTCGATTCGGAAAGGACATGATGCTTCGCGGCGCTCTGCTGCGCTTGTCAGATACCGAACACGTGCTTGTGCTTACCATGCATCATATCGCCTCCGATGGTTGGTCGGTCGGCGTGTTGCTGAGAGAGCTATCGGAAGCCTATCTGGCCTTCGTGCGCGGGACGCGGAGCGACCTCCCACGTCTGCAAGTGCAATATGCGGATTTCGCACGTTGGCAGCGCGACCTTCTTTACGGTGTCGTAAGCGAACGCTGCCTTTCTTTCTGGAGGCAACAACTCGACGGCATAGGCGTTTCCGAATGTCTTCCGCTTGACCGTGCTCGGCCGGCCCAGCAAACCTTTGGCGGTGCCACTGTTCGAACCACTCTCGCTGCTTCCGCGCTTGCCGATTTTGTCGGGATCGGTCAATTACGCCGGGCGACTGCCTTCATGGTTATGCTGGCTGCGCTGCAGACGCTTTTGCAGACGTATTCGGGCAATGACGAGATCGTAGTCGGCGTACCGGTAGCCAACCGGTCCCGCCCAGAATTCGAGCCCCTGATCGGATGTTTTATAAACATGGTCGTCGTTCGCGGCGACGTATCCGGCAATCCAACATTCCTCGAACTACTGAGCCGTGTGCGCGAAACCGCCCTGGCGGCTTTTCTTCATCCCGAGGTGCCGTTCTCCGAAGTTGTCCGCCATCTTCGCCCCAAACGAAGCGCGAATCGTACTCCTTGGTTCCAGATTCAGCTCGTTTTGCAGAACTATCCGATGCCCGAAATTCATTGGCCCGGATTGACTCTTCGCCGCTTTCAGGTCGATACCGCCACGTCGAAATTCGACTTGAGCGTGCTCGTCGAAATGAAGGATGAACTGGAGATCGGATTCGAATACAACACCGATCTGTTTGATCCCTCCACGATGCAGCGCATGCTCGGTGAATACGCCAACCTCTTACAGGCTGTCGTCAAGTATCCGGATGCCAGACTCCGTGATCTCGCGGTTGGTGCGATGGTCTGTTGAGCTGCTGTGCGGTCGATCGCTCTTTGACGGGTTTAGATTGGAAGTAAATCTTAATTAAGGAGCAGAGGTCGCGTACTTCGGGTGTTTCGAGGCGCGTAATCTATGAGCACATTCTCGTCCAATGAATCTCGGCTTGGTTCTTCATGGCTTCAATTCCTAAAGCTCTCTTTGCCCCCGAAGAAGACACCCCGTCTGTCGCTCGTGCAATGTGTAAGTGCCTGGGCCGCGGAAAATCCAAACGCCCCCGCGATAGCAACCGCTACAGAAACTCTGTTCTACGCCGAGCTTGAAGCGCAATCCAACGCCCTCGCACGTCATCTCCAATCACTCGGCGCAACGCGCGAGACACTCATTGCCCTTGTCATCGAGCGCTCGCCCGAGTTTGCCATCGCTGCTCTGGCCGCATGGAAAGCGGGGGCCGCCTATCTTCCCCTCGACCCATCCAGCCCACCCGAACGGATTCGCCTCATCCTGGAAGATGCTCGGGCCCCGATACTTATCCGGAGTGGTGCGGCCTCGCATATCGAAGTTTCGCAGAAAACAACGAAACAGGTGGATATCTCTGATCGCTATGCTTTGTTGCGTGGTTATTCATCCGCACCACTGCCCATTTCATATCAACCGTCGGAACTCGCCTATGTGATTTACACGTCCGGGTCCACAGGGCGTCCCAAAGGAGTTGAGATAACGCACAGCAATCTGTTAAACCTCGTCCACTGGCATCAAAGCGCTTTCGCGGTCTCCAGTTCTGATCGTGCCACTATGCTTGCGAGCCCGGGCTTTGACGCCGCCGTCTGGGAGATCTGGCCGTACCTCTCGGCGGGAGCCAGTCTCCGCGTTCCGCCAGAGACAACTCGAGTATCACCGCGAAGCCTGCGGGACTGGATGCTTGCGCAGCGCATCACCGTCAGCTTCGTTCCGACACCAATCGCACAGCGGCTCATCTCTCTCGAATGGCCCACGGAAACGTCTTTGCGCTTTTTGCTCACGGGCGCGGATGTTCTTCAGCAATATCCACCTGATGGCCTGCCCTTCACGCTCGTAAACAATTACGGCCCAACGGAATGCACGGTCGTAGCACTTTCCGGAGCCGTCACTCCCAATCAGAGACCCGCAGCGCTCCCGCCCGTGGGACGCCCAATCTCCAACACCCAGATTTTCCTTCTTGACGAAGAACTACAACAGGTTCCCGCTGGCTCGATTGGCGAACTGCACATTGCCGGAGCTGGCGTCGGGCGCGGTTATCTGAACGATCCCGAACTCACCCGCGAAAAATTCATACCAAATCCATTCGATAAGAGTGCCGACGCCCGCCTCTACAGGACCGGTGACCTTGCACGCGCGCTCCCAGACGGTAGCTTCGAATTCCTCGGCCGCACGGACGACCAAATCAAGATCCGGGGATACCGTATCGAACCGAATGAGGTTTGCGCGGCGCTGTGCAAACACGACGCCATTCAATCGGGCATCGTCGTTCCAATCAAAGATCTTTCAGGCAATCATTTCCTCGCCGCCTATATGGTTCTCAAGCCGGGCGCCGAAGTGAGCGCAACCAACCTTCGCAAACACTTGCAGTCTCAGCTGCCTGATTACATGATTCCCAACGCGTTTGTGGTCCTAGACTCGTTTCCGTTCACCACAAATGGCAAAGTAGATCGCGCAGCTCTCCCTACACCGGATTCTACAAATTCCCTGAAGAATGGACATATATCTTCGGGGCCCACGCGCACTGAAGAAATGCTGATGCCCATCGTCTCTGCGCTTCTCAAGGTCGCCCCCGTCAATCCACGCGACAACTTCTTCCTCCTTGGCGGACATTCTTTGCTGGGTGCTCAACTCCTCGGCGAGATTCAACAGATGTTTCAAATCGATCTCCCCCTCCGCAGCGTGTTCGACTATCCAACAATTTCCACAATTTCCGCGGAAATAGATCGTGTCCTTGCGCTTGGCAAACATACTATCGAGGAGCCAGCAGGTATAAATTATGGGCACCAGCACGACCTCCGGCCTTCGGCACCCTGAATCCTTGTTGGCGCCCGCTCCCGCACCACCGCTCAGCCTCTATCGCCTGCTCGAACCGCAGGTGCTTGCTGATCCTTATCCGCTTTACGAGCGCCTGCGCCGCGAAGATCCCGTCCATTGGGACCCTTATCTACACTCGTGGGTGGTCACGCGTTACGCCGACGTAATCACCGTACTGCGTGATTTTTCTGCCGCGCGGACGCCCACTGCCGAACAGCTCAGCGCGATCGGCCTCTCGAAGCTCACGCCGCTTGCCCGGGTGATGGTCAAGCAGATGCTCTTTCTTGATCCGCCATCGCACAGCCGCATTCGGGGTCTTGCGGCGTGTGCCTTCACGCCGGCACGCGTTTCCGCCTTGAAGGACCGCATTCAGCAACTCGCGGACAAATTATTGGACAGTGTCGCGGCCAATAGCCGCATGGACGTTCTCTCGGATTTTGCCGAGCCGCTCCCGGCGATTGTCACCTCGGAGCTTTTCGGCGTTTCCACTGAATTTGCCCTGCAACTAAAGACGTGGTCGGCCAAATTCGCCGAAATGCTCGGGAACTTTCAGCACAATCCCGATCGCATCCCAAGCATGCTCGATACATCGAGAACTTGACCGCGTTTTCCGCAAGGCGGTGGAGGATCAGAAGAGGAGCCCTTGCCCAGGCCTGGTGCATTCGCTCGTGAAGGCCGAACTCGAAGGCGATCGCCTGACCGAAGAAGAAATAATAGCCAACTGCATTATCACTCTGGTCGGCGGTCTCGAGACCACTACCAATCTCATTGGCAATGGCGTACTCACACTGCTGCGCCATCCCGACGAAATGCAGCGCCTGCGAAATCATCCTGATTTGATCGTCTCTGCTGTCGAGGAACTGCTACGTTACGAAAGTCCGAGCCAGCACACCGCACGTCTGGCGCCAGCAGACGTGGAACTCGGCGGCAAAGCCGTCCGCAAGCGCCAAGCCGTGATCGCCGTCATGGGGGCCGGCAATCGCGACCCCGAGCGTTTCCCGGATCCAAACCGCCTCGATCTCGCGCGCCAGGATAATCGCCATCTCGCCTTCGGCTGGGCCGCGCATTTTTGCTTTGGCGCACCTTTAGCACGCATCGAGGGGCAAATCGCTATTGGCACACTGCTGAAACGGTTCCCAAAAATCGCTCTGGAATCGGCACCGATCGTTTGGAGAGAAAATCTAGGCCTGCGCGGCTTGAAAGCTCTTCACATCAATCTGCAGTCAACCTAATGCTGTTTCCCCTACGCCGGCGGGCCGTCCTGCGCTTCTAATGACACGATCTCTTCTGCCTCAAAGTCTGGCTGGCTCTGCAGCAATCTGACGCAACGATTCCACCGCAAAATTGCATCATCGTTTCCTGGTGGATGGATCTTCTCAGCCTCGCCGAAGCATTGCAGCGCCCTCTCCAACAGCGGCAGTAACGTGTGCGGTTCCCGACCGGCACGCAACTGAGCCTTCACGCGTCGCTCGCACAGCAAACCCGAGTAATAGACCCGCTCGTACGGCTCGGCTAAGCGCTGAAAAATTGCTTCCACTTCGGCGTAGCGGTCCGAAGGACCGCCCGTAAATTGATCCGTGATTGCGAGCCCCAACGTCCGCAAACCCAGCATATGTTTCGGCTCTACCGCTAAAACATCGCGGCAAATCGACTCCGCCTCTTCCGGCTCATTAAGATATCGATACAACTCTGCCTTCGCGATAGCCTCGGGAATCCCCGATTTAGAAATGGTCTTCAATTTCAAATCCATGGCCCCTCCGCAGAACTCAACCACTCGGAAGTGCTGCAATCCCTTAACTAAGTTTCCCTGGCTCCTCGAATCTCCCGCACGATCCACAATACAGGATCATAAAACTCGTCCACTACTCGCTCCTTCAACGGAATGATGGCATTGTCCGTAATATGGATGTCCTCCGGACAAACTTCCGTGCAGCATTTCGTGATGTTGCAAAGCCCGATCCCTAGATCGTTCTTCAGGAGTTTCGTGCGTGAGACGCCGTCCATCGGGTGCATGTCTAAACCAGCCACGCGCACAAAAAATCTCGGTCCGCCAAATTGGTCATATTTATCGTGATCTCGCAGAACGTGGCAAACGTTTTGGCACAAAAAGCACTCGATGCACTTCCGAAACTCCTGCACTCGATCCACATCATCCTGGTAAAACTTCCAACTTGCTCCCGGCTTCGGCGTGAACGGCGGAATCTTCTTGTTGACCTTGTAATTCCAAGAAACGTCGGTGACTAAGTCCTTGATGACCGGAAACGTCTTAAGCGGAATCACCGTAATCGGCTCGTTCTGCGGCAGCGAATCCATTCTCGTCTTGCACGTCAGCCGCGGCCGACCGTTTACCTCCGCCGAGCACGAACCGCACTTCCCTGCTTTGCAGTTCCAGCGGACCGCGAGGTCCGGCGCCAAGTGTCCCTGAATGTAATGCAGCGCATCCAGCACAACCATCCCCGGTGCCACCGGCACCTTGAACTCGACGCTCTGCCCGCCGTCCTTATTTCCGCGAAACACTTTCAGAAGCGCTTCCGCCATCGAGCCTCCGCTTATTTGTCCTCGGCCAATACTTGCTTCAACTCTGCGGGCATCTCTGCAAGCTTGTCCTGCCGCAGTCCCATCGCACTACCGTCGCGCCAGATGATGCTGTTCTTGGTGCCCCACTCCGGACTTAGCTCGGGAAAATCAATCCGGCTGTGCGCACCACGGCTTTCCTCCCGCATCAATGCGCTCCGTGTTACGGCTTCCGAAACCGTGAGCATTGATTTCAGTTCGATAGACATGTGCCAGCCGGGATTGAACATCCGCGAACCTTCTATGCTGGTATGCGCCGCGCGCTCCTTCAATTTCGCCAGTTCCACGAGCGCCTTTTCCATGTCCTCGCGTATCCGGAAAATCCCCACAAGGTTCTGCATTACTTTCTGCAAATCGCGGTGCACCGCATAGGGATTCTCTCCACCCTGGCGTTGGAATGCGCTGAGCGCCTCGCTTTCGCCTGAGGTGATCTGTCCCTCATCCAAATTAGGAGCAGGCGTTTCCTTGGCGTGTTGCGCCGCCGCAAGTCCCGCACGCCGCCCGAATACCAGTAAATCGGAAAGGGAATTCCCGCCCAATCGGTTTGCTCCATGCAGTCCGGCCGCGGCTTCTCCCGCAGCAAACAGTCCCGGCAGCGAGCTCTGCGCGGTCTCCGCTTCGACGCGAATTCCGCCCATCATGTAGTGGAGTGTCGGCCCCACTTCCATGGCCCCTTTGGTGATATCCACGTCCGCCAGTTCCTTGAATTGGTGGTACATACTTGGCAATTTCTTTTTCACATACTCCGCAGGCTTGTGCGAAATATCCAAATACGCGCCGCCGTGTTCCGTCCCGCGGCCCTCTTTCACTTCCGTATAGATCGACCGAGCGACCACGTCCCGCGTCGAAAGCTCCATTCGCTTGGGATCATAGCGTTCCATAAAGCGCTCGCCGTTCTTATTGCGCAGAATCCCGCCCTCTCCGCGCACCGCTTCTGTCACCAAAATTCCTTGCACTCCCGGCGGCCACACCATTCCAGTCGGATGAAACTGCACAAACTCCATGTCCATCAGCTCGGCGCCCGCCTCATAAGCCAGGGCCATGCCGTCGCCAGTGTACTCCCACGAATTCGACGTGATCGGCCAGGCCTTCCCGATTCCGCCCGTGGCCATCACGACCGACTTCGCCTTAAACACAACGAAACGCCCGGTCTCCCGCCAATACGCCAGGGCCCCCGCGCATCGCTCGCCATCCGTAAGCAGTCGCACGATCGTGCATTCCATGTACACGTCAAATCCCATGTGCACGCCGCGATCTTGCAGCGTTCGAATCATCTCTAGTCCCGTGCGGTCCCCGACGTGACATAGCCGCCGGAACGTGTGCCCGCCGAAAGCTCGCTGCAAAATCCGTCCGTCCTCGGTGCGGTCAAACAACGCGCCCCACTGCTCAAGTTCCTTTACCCGTTCCGGCGCCTCCTGCGCATGCAACTGCGCCATGCGCCAGTTGTTCAGCATTTTTCCACCACGCATGGTGTCGCGAAAATGTGGCTTCCAGCCGTCGGCCGAATCCACATTTGCCATCGCCGCCGCGATTCCCCCCTCAGCCATGACTGTATGCGCTTTTCCTAACAGCGACTTGCTCACGACGCCCACCGAAGCGCCCTGCCCTAATGCTTCAATTGCAGCGCGCAGGCCCGCTCCGCCCGCGCCAACCACCAACACATCGTGTTCGTGCGTCTCGAACCTGTCGCTCAAAAGATCCTCGCATCTTGGATAGCGCCAGAAGCAACCAGGCGTATGTAAAAATCCGCCAGTCCAACCGAGATCAGGCTCATCCAGGCAAACCACATGTGCCGCTCATTTAGAATCGAAAGCCAATGCCACACCTTGTACCTCGGTTTTCCGAAAGTCGCGCACGAGAAACAATCGAGCTTGCCACCAGCCAGGTGGCGCAGGGAATGGCAAGAGAGCGTGTATGTAGTCAGCAGAATGATGTTGACCAGCAACACGAGAGTCCCTACACCCATTCCAAATTTCCCATCGAAATTGAACGCCTGAAAGACGTCCTTCCACAGGAAAAAGAGGAAAATGATTGCGAAATACAAGAAGTAGCGATGTATGTTTTGCAGAACGAAAGGAAATCTCGTTTCGCCTTTGTAGGTCCGCTTCCATTCGCTCACTGCACAAGCCGGCGGGTCCTGAAAAAATGCGCGATAGTATGCTTTCCGGTAGTAATAGCAGGTCGCGCGAAAGCCCAGCGGCCCGCCTAAAATCAGCAGGGCTGGCGAAAGCTTCCACCAGCGATGATGCTCGTCAATGAGGGGTGAATAAAAGGGCGAAAGATAGGGTCCCCACTCATAAAATCGACCTTCAAACGCGCGCAGCGTCGCATAAAGGCCGAATCCTCCAAGCAGCAGCACTACCGGAATTGTCTCGGCCCACCATGAATCCCCACGCAACGTCTGCCCGAACTCCGGCGCCTTAACCGTCCGCGCCCCACTCTCTGCCATGAAGTCCCCCTTAGCGACGCATAGACTAGCCACAAATGGCCAGTTTGAAAACTAAATTCGTGTCATCGATATTTTTTAGCTTCTGGAATATTCCGATACACCGGAGTTATGCGAAACTATACGGCTGTTCAACACAAGGAGAAGAGCTCAGTGCCCGCAAAAGATAAAATCGCCGTCCTCACGGGCGGCGGCGATGTCCCCGGCTTAAATCCAGTCATTAAGTCCGTCGTTTACCGTGCCACTGGACTGGGCCGAAGCGTAATCGGCATTCGCAAAGGATGGGAAGGTCTCACGCACATGGATCCTGCGAATCCGGCTGATCCCTACATCCGCCCGCTCGATCGCGAGAATACGCGCGCGATTGATCGCACCGGCGGCACCGTCCTCCATACTTCGCGCACAAATCCCCGCAAAATGGCCGAATCCAAACTACCCAAGACGGTCCATCCCGATCGCGTCAAAAAGCTCCCTTTCGACGGTAAGCACTACGACTTCACTCCCGTCGTCCTCGAAAATCTCGAGCGCCTCGGCGTAGGCTGCCTGATCACCATTGGAGGTGACGACACACTGAGCTTCTCTGCTGCTCTTTCCGCCGCGGGGATGCCCGTCATCGCCATTCCCAAGACAATGGACAACGATGTCCAAGGCACGGAGTACTGCATCGGCTTTTCCACCGCCATCACTCGCGCTAAAGAACTGATCACCCGCCAGCGCACCACCCTTGGCTCTCACGAGCGCATCGGCGTCTTCCGCATTTTCGGACGCGACGCCGGCTTCACCGCCCTCTACACCGCTTACGTCACCTCCACGCGCTGCCTGATACCCGAATATCCTTTCGACATTGACCGCGTGGCCAAACTGCTTTCTGAAGACAAGCGCAACAATCCGAGCCACTACGCTCTGGTTGTCGTTTCAGAAGGCGCCGTCTGGAAGGAAGGTTCCATCAAGGAGTACGGCGAAGCGGACGCCTATGGCCATCGCAAGAAGGTTGATATCGGCCAGGCCCTCGGCGAAGAAATCCGCAAGCGCACGGGCGACGAAATCATGGTCAGCGACCTGACCTACGATCTGCGCAGCGGCGAGCCCGACGCCATCGACCAACTCGTCGCCATCACCTTTGCCAACATCGCGGTGGACATGCTCCGCGACGGCGTCTTTGGCCGAATGGTGGGCGTACAAAACGGCTGCTACGCCCATGCGCCACTTCCCGCTTCCTCTCTGGGCGCACGCAAAGTGGATATCCCCACTCTCTACAATACAGAGCGCTATCGCCCCAATTACACCTCTAAACTGGGGGCCCCACTCCTTTTCAATCGCATCTAGGCCGCACCCGTTCATCATCCGCGGCAACGTCTGAGAGGGGCGCAACAGTAACCGCTGCGCCCCGGTTCAGCACGATTGCAAGTGCTTGGATCCTTGCGGGCGTAACCCTTGCGCCACGTCGCGTTCATCACCGGACCATTTCATGCGAATATAATTTGGGAGGCCGCCCTTGAAGAGAGAACAGCGCCGCACGCCGCGGTACACCTTCATCGCCAGCGCCGAGCTGATCGAGCAAAAGACCGACGTGCGAATCGCCACTCGTGTTAGCGAGCTAAGCCTTCACGGATGCTATCTGGACATGATGAATCCGTTCCCACAGGACACTATGGTGCTCGTCAAGATTTTCGCCGGCGAGGATTTCTTCCATGCTAAAGCAAAGATCATCTACGTACAGCCAAATCTTGGCTGTGGTGTCTCGTTCCTCGAAGTCGAGGCTCAACCTCTAGGCGTCCTCGGACGTTGGCTTGACGCCGCCCAAAAAGACGGTCAAAAGCGTTCAGGCTAGCCTTGCGCGAGCATCTCTAGCACGCCTTACTTCCAAAACCTGTCCAATATGCCCCCTCGCCGAAGACCTCCTCGAATGGATGTGTTATCGTCGCTTCACACTGGGAGGTACCTCGTGACTGCGGAGCAGTTTCGGCGGCTGGCTTTGAGCTTTCCGGAAGCAGTCGAGAGTTCTCACATGAATCATCCGGATTTTCGGGTGCGCGGTGGCAAGATTTTTGCGACTTTGGCCTATCCTGACGCGAAATGGGGCATGGTTAAGCTGACTCCGGAACAGCAAGAAGAATTCGTGAGGGCTGAGCCGGAGGTGTTTGTCCCGGTGAAAGGCGGCTGGGGTCGAGGCGGCGCTACCAACGTGCGGCTGCGAGTGGCGACAAGCCGTCAGTTGCGTCCCGCAATGGCGGCGGCTTGGTGTAATGCGGCGCCGAAGAACCTAGCGCGCGAGTTCGAGGCAGCCTTCAAATAAAAATGGAAGACGTGAGGGGAAATGGCTGAACGGCCGGTTTTGGTAGGATTGATCCCGCAAGCGGTGGTATTGGATGCAGGCGACCAGGTTTCGTGGATTTCAGATGCCGGGAATCTGCGAGTGGAGTTTGATGTGAACCGCTGCCCCTTTACGTCCAACGTGTTTCAGGCGCCAGCGGGGATGCGGCTCCTGAGTGGCCCCCCCCGCATAGGGACTAAGGACGGTACTTACAAGTATCGCGTCTGGCTCAATGACCAGATGGTTGGCCAGGGCGAAGTGGTCTTGCGTGGAAAGTAGCGATTAGGATTTTGGCTTCGCGGTGGTGCTCTTCGGCTGCTTTGCGATTACCTTGTCCGCGATTTTGTTGTAAGTGGCTTGCGGAATGATCTTCTTGCGGACTAAGTCGGTTTTGGCTCGATATGGGCGGCCTTCAATTATCTTCTTTGCGTAGGCGTCGCCAATGCCGGGAAGTTCTTTGAGCTGGTCCTCCGTCGCGGAGTTGAGGTCGACGAGGCCCGACTTGGGTGCGCTAGACGCAGTGGACTTCGTTTGTGACGCCGTGGAGCTTGCATTCCTCGGTATGGCAGCCATCGCCATGGACAGGCTCAGGATGCAGGCTGCAAAAAAAGACAAGGCTCGCATGGACGCATTTCTCATCACAACCGCACCTCTCTCCTCGTGAATAGCGTAAAACTCGGATTTGCCGGGGTTATTAAAGCGGCCTGATGTTGCCGGACAGCCGATTGGGAGTCAATACAAGGAAAGCAGGGGTGAGCCGGACTCGAGAACACAACTTCACGCCAACGTAGCCCCTTAGTCGCCGGCGTAGACTGGGCGAGTAGCTTCCATAGATTCAGCCAAGCCGCGGCGAACCGGACCCAAGATGAAGGCAGGGACGGTGCGCTCCGGAGCCAACGTCAGATTGGCGCCTTTGTGCGGAAATTCAATGCGGCGATCCAGCCTGAGCCCAACTTCGCGCAGAAATTCAGCGGAAAAGCCCATATCTTCCGCGCGATCGACACCCCAGAACCAGAGCTTTTCTTCGTGCCGCTGGAGGAAATCGACTGCTTCTTCCAGCTTTTTCATGGCTTTGTCGAAGTTGGAAGCGAGGTAGAAGACCCCTAGCAGCCAAGCGTGGCGCGGGTAGCGTACTCGAATGCGTACGCAGTATTTTCCGGCTTGATTGCGTTCGATGGAGCAGCGGTAATCGTTACGGACTGCGGACACGCGGCCTGGCATGGTGCTCACCACTCCTTAAAGATTCTGGCGCTGGGTGGCCATTTAGTTTGTTGGTGCGGATTCCATCCGAGCCCCCGGGAAAAAGCTAGACCGTTAGGCAACGGCGTCGGGTGGAATCAAGACGTTCTAACGACACAAATAGGGTAAATAGAAGCTAGGAGGAACACAAGGGCAGCGCTCTAAAATCGTAAGTTGCTTGTTCTTAATGAGTTATGTCAGCTTACGTCGCCAAGCCTCTTCATCTTATCGGACATGATCTGCAGTTTTCCTTCTTTTCGGAGGCGTGCTTCAAGAGATGTCCGGAAGGCCTCGAACGCCATAGTGCGCTTGGTTTGCAAGACTTGGTCGGTCAATTCCTTCTTCTGCTTCTCGAAATCCGCGGGGTTTGGCTCCTGCTTTTCGGCTACGCGATATACGAACCAGTTTGCTCCCAGGTTCAGAGGCGTACCGACCTCGCCTGGCTTGAGCTGAAAGGCGGCGGAGACTTGCTTACCGCTGACCGCACCGGAAATCGATCCATTTCGCGCGAAAAGATCGCTGCTCTTGGCTTCTAGCCCGAGCGATTTGGCCGCAGCCTCAAACTTTTCCCCACTCTTTACCCGCTTCGTAAGGTCTTCCGCTTTGGTACGGGCAAGCTCTGTGGATTTCTGTTGCTTCAGCTCTGTGATGATCTTGTCCCGCACTTCCTCAAGCGAACCGGGGTGAGCGGGTTGAATCTGCTTAACCGAGAGAACCAGATAGCCACGGTCTGTGCGAATGGGAAGGCTGAGTTCGTCCTGACGGAGGCGGAAAATAGCGTCCTTGGCCTCTTTCGAGTTTCCGAGCTCGAGGATGGGGTCGGTGGCCGTCACAGGCCGGGTCTCGCCGAGAGAAAGGTGGAATTGTTTCGCTATCTCGTCCAGCGACACCTTGTTGGAGCGACGAATGGTCGCGGAAAGCTGGTCGGCTTGATCGCTGGCCAGCTTGTCCGACTTTGTAAGCAGGAGAGGCGTCCTAATTGAATCCTTGACCTCCTCGAAGGGCTTAGTGTGCGCGGTTTCCTTGTCGAGAACCTTGATGATGTGGAACCCGTACTGCGTCTTTACAAGGTCAGAAATTTTGCCTTTATCGAGACCAAACGCTGTTTTCTCAAATTCCGGCACGGTCTGGCCTTGGGTAATCCAGCCCAGGTCACCGCCCTTGTCCTTGCTGCCCGGATCCTCGGAGTACTTCTTCGCGAGCTCTTCAAAATTCGTGCCTTTTTTCGCTTGCTTGAGAACATCCTCCGCTTTCTGGTGGATTTCCTCAATTTCGGCGTCCGTCTTTCCGACGGTCATCAGCAAAATGTGCTCGGCATGAACGCGATTGGGTACTTCATATTGCTGAATATTCTGCTGATACTGAGCCTTCAGTTCGCCGTCCGATACCTGAGCGTTCTGCCGAAGCTGGGTTAAGTCGACAAGTCCATAACGAACAAGGCGCTTCTCTGGGACCTGGTACTTGCTTCTGTTTTTCTCGTAGGCGGCCTTGATCTCTGCCTCGTCGGGAGTAATCTTGGCTTCGAGGTCTTCCGGTTTAATGAAGGCGTAGTCCAGTTTTACCTTTTCGTTTTTATACTTGAACTCGTCTTGAAGCTCGGAGGGCCCAACGCTTATTCCGTCGGTAACGAGCTTTCGTATTTTTTCGAGGACCAGAGACTGACGCACGACATCCTCAAATGCAGCTACCGTCATCTGGGTGCGTGCTTGAACCTCAGCAGTGTATTGATCTCTGCCTACGAAAGTATCGCCATTATATACACCAGGGAGAATGCGCCGAATGCGATCGGCAAGTTCCTGATCGGAAGCGCGAACACCGAGACGTTTGGCTTCGTATTTAATGGCCTTTCTGGAAACAAGTTGCTCCATAATCTGACGCGTGTAGTACCCCTTTAGGATATCGGGAACTTGGCTGCCGCTTAGAGTTTCGGAGAGCTGCTGGCGCACTTCGGCCGCGCTAACGGTTTCGTCGCCCACTTTGGCGACAATATCCGTGGAGGAAGCCTCGCCCGTGCCGGGCGTTTGCGGCACAAGATAGAGCAGCATGCTACCGCCAAGGAGCAGCACGACAACTCCGAGTAATATGCGCATGCCGGTTTTGCGAGAATCTTTTGCTACAGCCATACTGCTAGTTCCTCCAGTTGGTGGACAAACCTAGATTATAGAAGATGCGGGCAGGTGGCTCAAATGGAATCGTCGAGTTGCTGGTGTCCTGATTTGCCGCGCATGCCGCTGACGCTCGCTTGGTCTATCTATGAACCGACGGCTTCCGCCTCGGGTGGCCCGTTATCGAAGTGTCAGGGATGCTCCCGGTCTATTCTGTCAGGGATGTGCCCGGTCCGTACCCCGCGCGACACCCCCTCCCCCCGGTTTTTCATAAGTGTTCATTCTAAAGGAAGTTAAAGTCATTTGTTTTGATACACTTTTGCAAGTGTTGATTCTAAAGAGGTTGGCAAAGGAAGTGTTTTCACTAAGAGCGGCTCACCAAAGCTTCGGTCCTGCGGACCTTCAAAAAGCAAAAACGCCAGCAAGGATGCCGGCGCTACGAGAAAAGACGCGGTTTTATCTAGCGCTTACGGTACACGAAGGGTAACAGTTTGTCAAGGAAAAGAATTAGGACACTACTGTAGAGTTGCGAAATGTACCAAACGCGTCGAACACAAGGACCGTTCTGCGAGGAGCAGGGCTGACTCCTTCTGGGGTCTTGAGCTAACCAGAACATGCACGTAAGTCATCCTAATCCGCTGATGTCTTCCACATCTGCGACCACACTGAGAACAATCCTCTGTTGCTTTGCCGCTATTGCGGGCACGTTTGTCTATTCGCAGCGCCGCTCGGAGCCCTACGCCGCCAGTAGCCCTTCCGGGACATGCTGCGTCTCTGCTCAAAGCGCGGCGCGCGATGATGGGCCCACTTTCTATCGCGATGTACTTCCAATCTTGCGGGCGCATTGCGAGGTTTGCCATCGCACGGCTGGGATTGCGCCGATGTCGTTTGAGACTTATGAAGGAGCGCGTCCGTTCGCTGAAGCCATCCACTTTGCCACGCAAAACAGATCGATGCCGCCGTGGTTTGCGGTTGGCGGGATTGGGCGGTTCAGCAATGATCCTTCGCTCAGCAACGATGAGATGGCGACGTTGGCGGCGTGGGCTGCTGCGCACGCGCCTGCCGGAAATCCAGATGACAAGCCGGCGGCGCATCATTGGGCGGAAAGCTGGAGCATCCCGCAGCCGGATCTGGTTTTGAGGATGACGCGGCCTGTGGCGCTGCCGCCGAGCGGCGACGTGGATTATACGTACGAAATTGTGCCAACCAACTTCGCCGAGGACCACTGGGTGCAAATGGCAGAGGTGCTGCCGTCAGCGCGGGCCAATGTGCATCATGCTGTCGTCTACATACGCCCGCCGGACTCGAATTGGCTGCGCCATGCGCCCGTAGGAGAACCGTTTACCGGCGAGACTCTGAAGGACCCAGAGGACCGGCGCGGAGCGCACTGGACAGACAGCGACATCCTTCTGGTATACGCGCCCGGAAGTTCGCCAGACGAATGGCCGGATACCATGGCCAAATTCGTTCCTGCCGGGTCCGACCTGGTTTTTCAAATGCATTACACCACGAATGGAAAAGCAGCCGCGGACCAAAGCAGCGTTGGCCTGGTCTTGTCCAAGAGGCCACCGCCACAACGGGTGCTCACGCTTCAACTCACGAACGATCATTTTGTGATTCCGCCCGGTGCCGACAACTTCCGCGTCGAAGCGCGTGGCACCCTGCCGAACGATGCAATGTTACTGAGTTTTTTCCCGCACATGCACCTTCGCGGGAAGCGCTTCGAGTACAACCTGGTGAAGCGCCGAACGGGGATGCAATCGCGGACTGCGGGGTCGAACGGCGCATCGCAGATGGAGATTGAAACGCTCCTGCGAGTGAATTATCACTTCCACTGGCAAATGAGCTATCGACTTACAGTGCCCCTGCGATTGAAAGCCGGTACGGAGCTGCAAGCAGTCGCGTGGTACGACAATTCCGCCAATAACCCGCACAATCCCGATCCGAATGCGGCAGTCCGCTGGGGCGAGCAAACCTACGACGAGATGATGATAGGTTTCTTCGATGTGGCGGTAGCGGCAGGCTTGGACAAGCGCAGCTACTTCCTGCGCCACTGATTCGGACAAAGCGAGCTTAAAGCGTCGCAAGTGCTATTTGCACATTGACTACGCCGCGACGCGTGGTTCAGGCGGGAGCGAAACCGCTGTGCTACATTGCGAAAATGGCGCTATGAGTGCGCCTGAATTGTGCCTACACAAACTCCTACCGAACCGAACCGGCCAATGGAGGCCGCCGCTCCGCCGAAGATTCATCGCCTGGAAGTGCAGTGGCATGCTGTTACCTACAAGACGGTGATCATTTATGGTCTCTTGCTGGCCGCGATCGTCCTGGCCGGCATATTCATCTTGTTTCCGAGCTTGTACTCGGCTGTGAGTCGCAAGATCTCCACGGCTATGGCCAGCAATGACGGAGAGAACGCATCGGTCACGCAAACACAAGCAAAATTCGTGAACCTGGATGGCAGGGTGCAGGTGAAAAAGGTGAACTCAGTGCAGTGGGTGGATGCGGATTATCGCTCGGTGCTAGATAAAGGCGACCTGGTGCAAACGGGCACCGATGGTTATGCCAGGGTGACCTTTGCTGACGGAACCTCCTACACGGTAAAGCCCGGGACGCTTATCACCGTCGAAGAAAATTCGATGGCCAGCAACAAGCCAACGAGCGTGGCGGTGCGCATTAGCATCGGATCGGTGGACTTGGCGACAGGAAATTGGTCCTCGCCGGGATCGAAGGCAGCGGTGAGCGTCGAGGACGCTAAGGCGGAATTGCGCCCCAACAGCCGCGCGGCGGTGAAGTTGGATAAGGATACGAAGGAAAGCGAAATCGTGGTGTCCAGCGGCAGCGCGGAAGTCCAGCGCGGGCAGGATCGCATCGAGGTGGCGCAATATCAGAAGGTTGACATCCCGCAAGGAGGGCCGATCTCAAAATCCGATGTGCTGGCTCCCCCGGAGTTGCTAGAACCCATCAATCTCACTCCCATCATTGCAGAGAATCCCAAGCTGGCGGCCGTGCGCTTTGCGTGGAAGCCGGTGCAGGACGCGGCGTCTTATTCCCTCCGCATCAGCACGACAAGCATGTTTACGAAAATCGTGAAGGAAGCACCAAAAGTGACCGGCACGGCCGTGGACATTACCGGATTGGAAGCGGGGGACTACTTCTGGAATGTCACAGCGACGAGTTCGAAGAAATTATCGAGCGATGTGAGCGAAACCTATAAGTTCACGCTGGTGGCTCAGGGCAAAGCGCAGGAGATGATGCTCGAGATTCAGGGCACGCAATTGCATGGTCGAGTCGTGGAAATTATTGGCCGAACGGAGCCCGGCGCCGCATTGATCATCAATGCCCAGGCAGTGCCCAACATTGCGAAAGACGGAACGTTCCACCATTTTACGGAACCGCTCCTGCCTGGAGAACACACGATTGTCGTTATTGGTCAGAACCGCCGGGGAGGAACGAACAAGCAGCAAGTATCCGTAATGATACCGAAGTAAAACGTTGTGCGAGTGCTTGCAACGGTGGCGAAGCGGGACGATTGCATCGGACGATCCACGCTGCTGCTTGACGATCACGCGACAACTCAGAACGCGCTGCTTTGCGCTGAAGGTGGCGTCCGGAGAGAATAGATGGCTCCGGACGGCGGCGGGGCCAGTTTCCGCGGGGAGAACGAGGAATGAATAAGAACGGTTACAACCTCAGGTCGGTGTTCAGTCTGTTTTCATCCGACCTGGCGATCGATTTGGGCACGGCGAACACACTCGTGTTCTCGCATGGCAAAGGCATCGTGGTGAACGAGCCATCGATCGTAGCAATCAATAAGAACAGCGGCGAAGTCGTGGCTGTGGGGCGTGAAGCGAAAGACATGCTCGGTCGCACGCCCGGAAACGTCGTGGCTATCAAGCCTATGAAAGACGGCGTGATTGCGGACTTCAAGGTCACCGAAAAAATGCTGACCTATTTTATTCAGAAGGCGCACAACCGCCGAGTGCTGGTCCATCCGCGCATTGTGATCGGGGTGCCAAGCGAAATTACGCCGGTGGAAAAACGTGCCGTGCAGGATTCCGCGTATCGCGCGCGCGCCAGCGAAGTCTACTTGGTCGAGCAAGCCATGGCCGCTGCGATTGGCGCGGGTCTGCCGATCGAGGAGCCCTCCGGAAACATGGTCGTGGATATTGGGGGCGGCACAACGGATATTGCGGTTATCTCGATGAGCGGCATTGTGTACTCGCGCTCGGTACGCGTCGCGGGTAATGAGATGGACGAATCCGTGATGCAGTATTTGAAACGCAAGTACAACCTGCTGGTCGGCGAGCGCACCGCGGAACAGATCAAAATGGAAATCGGTTCGGCGTACCCGCTGGAGAAGCCGCTGACCATGGAAGTAAAAGGTCGCAACCTCATTGAAGGCGTGCCGCGCACCGTCACAATCGACGACAGCGAGATTCGCGAGTCCCTGGCCGAATGCGTTGCGACGATCTTGAACGCGATCCGCGTGGCGTTGGAACGCACCCCTCCCGAGCTTTCCGCGGATATCAGCGACCGCGGTATCGTGTTAACGGGCGGCGGCGCGCTGCTGAAAAATTTGGACAAGCGTATCCGGGAAGAGACGGGCTTGCCGGTTTCGATCGCGGACGACCCGCTCGCTTCCGTGGTACTGGGCACCGGAAAGATGCTGAGCGATTTCCGGCTGCTCCGGCAGGTCTGCATCGACTAGCAATAGCTCCTGACTGTGATTAAGATTTTTAGTGTCCTGCGCAATCCGTTTCGATTGACCGCAAGTAGCAGCAGGACCATTAAGAGTGTTGAACGAAAATGGCGGGCATTCCCTCTCGACATAAATCGCTGATACTCCTCGCAGGCGTAATCCTGCTGCAGGTGGTGCTGCTGGCCGTGCAGATCAAGCGCGACTCGCAGGGCAGGCTACTGCGGGTGTGGACGGTTGGTGCCGTTTCGCCATTCCAGCGCGCGGGCGCGAAGGGCATAGGCAACATTCGCGGTACCTGGAGCCATTACTTCGCGTTGCAGAACACCTCGCGAGAAAACGAGCAATTGCGGAGCGAGAATGGTCAGCTCAAGCTGCAAGTAAATCAACTGCAAAGCAAGGCCGCAGAGGCGGACCGTCTGGCGGCACTGCTGAATTTCCGGCAATCACAACGCAGCGTTCCAATGCTGGGGGCACGGGTGATCGGCACGAGTGCCGACACGGCAAGCCAGACCATTTACCTGGATCGCGGCGAGCGCGATGGGATTCGCCGCAACATGGGCGTAATCACTCCGGATGGCGTCGTAGGGAAAGTTATCGAGTCCTATCGCGACACTGCGCAGGTGCTGCTGCTCACGGACAGAGACAGCGGCGTGGGCGCGATGCTCTCGGATTCGCGCATTCAAAGTCCGGTGGGGGGCACAGGCGAGCCACTGCTTTCAATGAAATATATCCCGACCGACGAAACTGTGAGTGTGGGTGAGCACGTGGTCACCAGCGGAATGGATCGCATTTTTCCGCGCGATTTACCGGTGGGCGTAGTCGCGGAAATTAAGACCGGACGGCCGTTCCAGCAAGTGCGCGTGCGGCCGGCGGCAAATCTCCAAAGGCTCGAAGAGGTGATTGTGCTCCTGACGTTGCATCCGCTGGAGCAGAAGAAAGAGCCTGTCGCTCCGTCAGCGGAAGCAGCCGGAAAAAATGTGGGCGGCAGCGCGGTGGTGAATCCATGATGAACGACGCCTTTGATCTGCGGCTAGCGGAAACGCACATTGAGGTGCACAAGTTCCGTTCCGGCGCGATCGTCGGCTCCGCACTTTTCGCGCTGATGCTCCAAGCATTCGTTCCGGTATACATTCCGAAATTTTCGGTGCTGGATTTGCCGCTGCTGATCGTAATTTATTTTGGTCTGAGCCGGCGCAATCCGTCGACTGGTTTGCTGTTGGGTATGGTAGTCGGGCTGTTGCAGGACAGCTTGAGCGGGCCCGTGGTGCCGCTGGGGTTATACGGAATCGCAAAAACGATCATCGGCTATTTGGCCTCGTCGATAGGGGCGCGGCTCGACACCGAACATCCGGCAGCGCGGTTTGCCACGACGATGATCTTCTTCGTTGTGCACCAGGGCTTCGTCACTTTGACCCGGCGCGTGCTGCTCGCCGAACCAGAGCCTTGGTTCACACTCAAACTGCTAATAGCGGCAGCCCTCAACGCCATAGTAGCGGTCCTGGTATTTGCCTTACTGGACCGTTTGCGCAGATCCTAGAAGGATTACCGCAGATTTCCGCGACGACGATTTTCCACTCGGCATCAGGACGCGAGCAGGAATTGCTTGAAATCCTCATACTTGCTCGAAATCGGCTGTGATAATTTGGAACGCTGCAGGTAGGCCGCGAGGCGTTCGGGCAGCGGTGGCGCTACGCCAATCGCGCGCGCGACTACGTCGCCAAATTTGGCAGGGTGTGCGGTCGCCAATACTAGTCCCTGGGCCGGTTCGGGGTGCTCGCGCCGATACGCTTCCCAGCCAAGGACGCCAACAGCAGTGTGCGGATCGGCGATATAGCCGAAGCGCTCGTACACTAACTTCATCGCGCTCAGCGTCTCTTCGTCCGTGGCCCCATGCCCCCAGATTTCGCGCTGCACATATTCGAGCCGGTTACGACAGAGATCGAGCAGTCGCGGAAAATTGTTCGGGCTCCCGACGTCCATCGCGTTGGAAAGCGTAGGCTTCGCCGCACGCGGACAAAATTCTCCGGTGCGCAGGTACTCTGGTACGACATCATTGGCGTTCGTAGAAGCAATAAATCGCGTGACCGGCAAGCCTATGCGCTTGGCAAAAATTCCCGCCGTGAGATTGCCAAAATTCCCGCTCGGCACTGAAACGATGAGGGGTACGGACGCCACCGGAAGCTGGCGGTACGCTGCCACGTGGTAGAACATCTGCGGCAGTAAGCGTCCGACATTGATTGAGTTTGCGGAAGTTAGAAAAGTGCGTTTATTCAGCTCGACGTCGGAAAAGGCTTGTTTTACGAGCAGCTGGCAGTCGTCAAACGTTCCGCTGACTTCCAGCGCAGTAATATTTTCGCCAAGCGTAGTGAATTGCTTTTCTTGCGCTTCGCTGATGCGCTTCGAGGGATACAAAATCACCACGCGAATTCCGGGAACACCTAGGAAGCCGTGCGCTACGGCGCTGCCCGTATCGCCTGACGTGGCCACGAGAACTGTGAGCCCGCGCGTCTCTGCCCGCACGAAATAGCCCATCAGTCGGGCCATGAATCGCGCGCCGAAATCCTTGAACGCCAGTGTGGGGCCGTGAAATAGCTCTAAAACGTGCAGGGCGGGCGAGAGCGAAATCAGTTTCACCGGAAAATTGATGGCTTCGCTCACCACCTGCCACAAAATTTCCTCGGGCACTTCCGGTCCCGCGAATGGCCGGACCGTGCGAAAGCAGACTTCCGTGAACGGCAATCGGCGGAACTCTTCCAACTCTTCCGGCGAACGCCGCGCGATCTCGACTGGCATGTACAAGCCGCCGTCTGGCGCGAGCCCGCGCAGCACCGCGCCGCGCAGTGATGTCAGCGGTGCTTGCCTGGATGTGCTGCGGTATCTCACTTCGTGCGTTCCAAAAGCGATCTAACCTTGGCGAGAAAAGCCGACGCATCGACGCCAGGCTCGCGTAAATCCGAGACGGTCACGCTGCAATGCGCGAGAGCCTCATAACTTTGGCGCCGTGCGGCGATCAGTGTGGGATAACACCGCGCAACCGTTTCACGCGGAGTTTCGCCGCTCTTTGGCTGAAAAGCGCCGCGCCACAGCACCGGCTTCGGATCGTTGAGATAGCGCTCGATCAATAGCTGCTGTTCGTCAGCGGCCGCGGCAAGATACACGATTGTCATTTGCCGACGGAGCCGTAGCAGGAGATTGTTTCCCGTGTAGATGACGCTGCCCGTGGTGTCCAGAATCAGTTCGCGCGAAGGGTCTCGCTCCAGTTCGGTCAGAACTTCATCCAACACGGCGATTTCCTCGGCAAGGTACTCGGCTTCGCGTTGCGCATATGAGGGACTATCCGGCCAGCCCATCCAGGAGGCTACGCCAGTAATGCCAGTGTAGCCGCTAACTTCCAGCCGCGACCGCAGCCGCTGCTCAATGCGATCGTCGCAGCAGATCGACGCGAGGCCGGCCTGCGCCAGTCGCTTGCTCCAAAAGCTTTTGCCGGTTCCGGACATACCGATCAAAGCTATCCGGAGCGGTGCGCGTGATAGGTCCACCATGAAAATGTTTTAGCACGATAGCGTGCAGCGCCCTCGGGAGCAAGTTTGACCGGTCGCTGCGAAAATGAGCGCCATCAGGGCCCCTAGTGCCGGGGTGGAACCTGTACTTTTGGACGACTTGCGGCTTGCCCTAAGCGGATGTTACGTTTCCTAAGACGAGGCCGAGGTTCGGAAGGCGGAGTCCGGCGGTTGGGAGCTCCTAAAAAGTTTTTGAAATCTTTCTTTGCTGAAATCTTAGAAATTTCTCCAAGGACATTTCGAGGCCCACGCTGTGCAAGTGATTCGTGACGCGAGACAAGCCCGAGAAGAATATCGGGACGGGCGACGAACAGCCCTGAACTAGCGCGGCTTCCTAGCAGCCGCCAACGAAAGACTCGCGCGCGGGGTTTTCGTGTCGTACTGGTTTGGCAACGACAATCGACTGCCGCAACAGCGGCTGGCCATCGTCTCCTACGTCATCGTAGGGATGGTCGGCGTGCTGCTCATCGGTTTTTGGAAACTTCAAGTCATCGATTCCGATAAGTTTTTGCAGTGGGCGGAACGCAACCGTGTTCGCTCCATCCCAGTAATCGCGCCACGCGGACGCATGCTGGACCGTGATGGCCGCGTACTGGTCGACAACTACCCCTCTTTCAGCGTTCTTCTACTTCGCGATGATCCCGCGCAGGTGGAAAAGAATCTGCCGGCCATCTCCGAGGGTTTGGGCATTCCGATTGAGGATTTGAAACAACAACTGCAGAATTCGCGCAACCTGAAGAATTTTCAGCCCATCGTGATCAAGCCCGAAGCCAGCAAGGCTGACATTGCTTTCATTGATTCACACCGGTCAGACATTCCTTTGTTGGAAATGTTGATGGTACACCGCCGCCGCTACATGCCGGGCGGCTTCATGGCTCACGCCAGCGGGTACGTGGGCGAAGTCAGCGAACAACAGATTGAAGCCAGCAACGGACGCTTCCGGCCCGGCGACTTCGTGGGCAAATCCGGCCTCGAGCGCCAATATAACGATCTGCTGCAAGGCACCGACGGCATGCGACGGGTGGTCGTGAACAGCGTAGGCAAGGAAGTTGACCATCTGCCCACACAGGAGGCCATCCCGGGCAAGCAGATTCAGCTCACCATCGATTCCGACTTACAGCAGGTGGCTGAGCAGTCGTTGGGGGCCCGCGACGGGGCCGTCGTGGCCCTTGATCCACGCAGCGGCGAGATACTGGCGATGGTTAGCCATCCCGCTCCCGACCCGAATGATTTCGCCGTTCGCATCTCGAATGAAGAATGGAAGCAGCTCAACGACGATCCCGCAAAGCCGTTGCTGAATCGAGCGATTCAAGCGCAACTCGCGCCAGGCTCAGTGTTCAAGATCATCATGGCCACGGCTATGCTCGAGGACAAAGTCCCTCCCTCCAGCTTTACTGCGTTTTGCCCAGCGTACGCCACGTTTTATGGCCGGCAATTCAAGTGCTGGGTCTACGGAAAGAGCTCACACGGCGTCGTGGATTTGCACAAAGCGATCGTCGAGTCTTGCGATATTTTCTTCTATAACGTGGGACAGCGTCTCGGCATTGACCGAATTTCCTACTACGCGTCCCATCTGGGGCTCGGACATCGCACCGGCGTTGATCTGCCATCGGAAGAAACCGGTCTGGTTCCGAGCGAAGAGTGGGTGCAACGCGTATTCCATCGCAAATGGTACGCCGGTGAAACCATCTCCGTAGCAATCGGTCAAGGCGCGGTTACGGCAACTCCCCTTCAACTGGCGCGCGCTATCGGGGGCATCGCTATGGGCGGCGTGTTCAAGCAGCCCCACTTGGTAAAGGATGCGCCGAACATCGGAGAAGAGCGTTTCAATATTTCAGAATCCACGGTGGACAAAGTGACCGACGCCATGTACGGCGTGGTGAACGAAGCGCACGGCACGGCAGGCGCGCTAAAACTCACGGGAGTCGATTTCTCTGGAAAGAGCGGAACGGCGCAAATTATCAATTACGATCTACGCAGCCGGCTAGGTAAAAGCAAGCAGTTCAAGGACAATTCTTGGTTCGTGGGCTACGCGCCACGGCGCACGCCGGAAATTGTGGTGTCCGTGTTGGTGCAAGCTGGCGGACACGGCAGCGAAGCGGCCGGTCCGGTTGTGCGTGACGTCGTCAAAGCTTATTACGACAAGAAGATGAAGAAAACCGACGGCACCGTCACCGCAGAAAACAAAGAAGACAAGCAACAGCGTCGCGGCACGGCGGCTCCTGCGGCAGCCATCCAACCAGTGCTCAATACCCCAGAAGCTGTTGCGGCGCGCGAAGCGCAACCCGAGGAGCCGCGATGATCTTGATAAGCTTGACTACAAAGGCAAACAAATCATGAAGGAAGCGCCGGGAACGCGTGATTACGATTGGTGGCTGCTGGCGATCCTGGCCACAATCTGCGCCCTTGGCGTGATCGAGATCTATTCCGCCACACACGGCAGCTCGCTCGCCGGCATGCACATGAAGCAGATTCGCTGGCTCGCCATTGGCTTCGTCGCGATGTTTGCGCTTTCCCGTCTGGACTATCATCTAATACTGGATCAGGCGCCCATCCTTTACTTGCTTGGGGTGATCGCCTTGGTTGCGGTTCTGCTGGTCGGCCATACACGGTTTGGAGCCAAACGCTGGATTCCCGTGCTTGGCGAATTTCTCCAGGTGTCAGAACTCGTCAAATTGATTATAATCATTGTGTTGGCGCGCTTCTTTGCCGAGGTGCGCAGCGATCAGCTCTCCCTTCGCGATTTGATTAAGGCAGGGCTTTTAGTAGGATTGCCACTGGCGCTTATTCTCAAACAGCCTGATTTAGGTACCGCGCTGGTCTTGGTGCCCCTGTTAGTTGTGGGCGCCTACCTAGGCGGGTTGCAGTGGCAACACGCGGCTATATTTTCATTAGCAGGAATTCTTTTAATTGGAAGTGTTTTCTACCCGCCGGTCAGCCGGCATATTTTGAAACCGTACCAACGGGAACGAATCACTTCCTTCCTGCACCCAGAAGAAGACGCAAAGGGCTCCGGCTACCAGTTGCTACAATCGGAAATTGCCGTGGGCTCCGGCGGCTTCTGGGGAAAAGGATTTGGCAAGGGTAGTCAGAATCAACTGGGCTACATCCCCGTACGTTATTCCGACTTCATTATGTCGGCGTGGGCTGAAGAGCAGGGATTCAAAGGCGTGCTTCTTGCCTTAGGGCTGTACATGGCTCTGCTGCTACGACTAGTGCAGAATGCCCAGCGCGCGAAGGATCGCGCAGGCATGTTTCTGGTCATGGGCGTGGCTGCAGCGCTTGGCTTCCATGTTTTGGTGAATGTGGCTATGGTAATCGGCTATATGCCGGTTACCGGCATCCCGTTGCCGCTGATGAGCTACGGGGGCTCGGCTACATTGTTTGTGTTCCTGGCGATTGGCTTGGTGATGAACGTGCGCATTCGCCGCTTCGTCAATTAGGCGAGCCGCCAGTCCCGAGCGCTTGGCTGCAACACTGAAAGCCGCGCCGGGTCGAATATTTAGGATTGAAAGAGTGAGGACAGCATCGTCCGCCGCTTGCCCGGGAGATTACCGGCAGCCGGTCACCCGCAATAGCAGTAGCCTCGAACGCCAGAGGACGCACGTCGTAATCGGCAATTCCGGTACCGCCCGGAACCGCCCCTCCGCATTCGATCACAGCGCCGCCTCTATACAGGTGTCGCACACGTGTGTCCCGGTTCTTCCGGGGCGGACCCCGCTATTTCGGACCCACCCCGGGCAGAAGCTCGCGGCCATGCGTCCCAAGGAGTTTTCATGTCGAAAGAATTGGTTATCTCCGCGGCCTCCCACGAACGCCGGGTCGCGATTCTCGAAGAAGGTCAGTTAGTCGAAATCTACATCGAGCGCGAAAAAGAATTCGCGCTGGTCGGCAGCATCTACAAGGGCCGCGTTACTCGCGTTCTTCCGGGCATGCAGTCGGCGTTCGTGGATATCGGATTGGACGGCGACGCTTTCCTTTATGTCAGCGACGTCTTCGAAAATCTTGAAGACTACGATCACGACCACGGTCATGGCCACGCGCCGCAAACCTCGGTGATTCCGCCGGCAGCCGCGCTTGTCGAGGCCTTGCCGGGCGAGTCTCTTGCCAGCGCGCACAGCTCCGATGAGGCCGCTCCGCTAAGCGCCGACGACACTGCGCAGCAAGCCATTCCCCACGAAGAGCCGATGCATGCGGATTTCACGCATGAGCACGAACACGACGCTCCCGCGGCGATGGAAGCTGAGGGCGAAAGCGAGACCGATGAAAATCGTGCGCCCCACAGCGAACCTGAAGAGCGCCAGCCGGAGTCGAACGCCTCCGCTCCGCAAAATTTTGGCCAGTACAATCCCACGCAGAAATACTCTCGTCCAGGCGGTAACGACCGCAAGGATCGAGGTGGACAAGATTTCCGCGGGGACCGCGGCGGTGATGGCGGCCGTGGAGGACGCTTTGGCCGGCGCGGTGGACGCCGGCGCGGTGGACGCCCGCAAGGCGGCCGCAATCTTCCTCCATCAAAATATGCCTCTCCACAAGGGGAGCAACGTCCGCACGATTCTCGCGGCGCTTACGACTCGCGCGGCCAGCAAGGGCGCAGTTTCGAACCGCGCGAAAATCGCCGCCCGGAAGGCTCGCGCTTCAGTCCGCCTCCGGCTCCGCCCAGTTCTGGCGAAGACGATATTGTGCTGCCGGGCGAGTCCCTCGCTAAGTACAGAAACAAACCGGCTGCCGCCGCTCCCGCGCCAGCTGTTGTCGAGCCGGAGATTCACGAACCGCAGCCGGATCTCGGAGAATCGATACCTTCCCGCAGCAATGTTCAACTCGGCGGGACACCTTCCGGTGGAAACCTCCCGCGCCGCTCGTCTGGCGGACTGCCGCGCTGGCTGCTTGCGGAAACGGGCAACGAACCTGAAACATCGGCAGAATCGAGTCCCTCGTCTGACGATGCGACCATCACAGATCCAGAGGCTCTATCCGCCGCTTCGGAAACGGCAGCTGTCGAGCAAGAACCCGCGCGCAGCGATGCTTCCCTTAGCGAAGAAGACGTTGCGGTAATCTCCTCCAGCCTCATCGAAGCTAAGCACGAAGAAACACAGGCTTACGCTTCAGCTGACACACTCGTGGGCGGCGCCACTTTCGAAGAGACGGAAGAAGAGGACGAGGAGGAAGAGGAAGAAACCCACGCCGAAGACCAAGCTGAAGAACACGAAGAGATTCACGCCGGCGAAGCGGAAGCCGAGTCTCAGGATGTTGGCGCAGAAGAGATCCAAGATCTCGAGACTCGCGCGCTTGACTCCCATGCGCTCCGCGAAGCAGAAGCGGATGCAGCGCACGAAAGCGCGTTGCACGCCGCTGCTATCGGCGACCCAGAAATCCATGAAGAGAGCGGCCGCGAACCCATCGAGGCCACCGGGACCGAATCTGCGCCTGCGCCCGCCCATATCGAAGACGACGCTATCCTGCTTCCCGGTGAAACACGCGCCCCGCGCTCCGGCGCTCCCGAGCCTCGCCAGGATTTCCCGCGCGATTCCGCGCGCATTGGCGGCAATCCGCGGGCCCGTTTCCAGCGCCCTTATCGCAGTGGCGGACGCGATCGCGATAATCGCGGACGCGACAATCGTGGCAGCGACAACCGTAGTGGCGGTCGGCCTGATAATCGCCGTGGTAGCCGTCCCGGCGGCGGTCCTCGATTCGAACGCCGCGGCCCAGGTGGCCCGCATCGTCATCACGGAGGCCACTCCGGACCTTCACGCCGTCCTCAGCTCATTTCCGAAATGCTGAAGGCTGGCCAGGACATCGTCATCCAAATCGCTAAGGAGCCGCTCGGCAAAAAAGGCGCGCGTATCACAAGCCACGTTGCGCTGCCCGGCCGCTTCCTGGTCTACATGCCGACTATCGACCACATCGGCGTTTCGCGCAAAATCGCTGCCGCCGAAAATCGCTCACGCTTGCGCCGTTTAGTAGGTGAAGCTCGCGGTGCGTATCCCGGCGGCTTCATCGTTCGAACCGCCGCAGGCGGCGCATCGGACGACGAGATACGTACGGACATTGAGTTCCTTGGCAAAACCTGGAACGAAATCAAGGAGCGCAGCGAGCAGCGCAAGTCTCCCGCGCTACTGCACCGCGATCTAAATCTTGTCGAACGCATCCTTCGCGATTATGTCAGCGACGATTTCAGCGCCATTTGGATTGATAGCGAAGAGGAATACGGCAAAGTCGTCGAATTCGTCAGCCGCTTCCAGCCCAAGCTCGTCAATCGCGTCAAGCTCTACAGCAAGGAAACGCCGATCTTCGAGGAGTTCGGTATCCAGCACGAGCTGGACAAAGCCTTGCGCGCCAAGGTTTGGCTCAAATCCGGCGGCTATATCGTTATCAATCACACCGAAGCGCTCGTGGCCATTGACGTTAATACCGGAAAATTCGTCGGCAAGGGCTCCACACGCCTCGAGGACACCATCGTCAAGACGAACCTCGAAGCCGTGAAAGAGATCGTCCGCCAGATTCGTCTGCGCGACCTTGGCGGCATCATCGTGGTCGACTTCATCGACATGGAAGAGCGCCGTAACCGCGAGAAAGTTCTAGTCGCCCTTCAGCAAGCGCTCGAGCAGGACAAAGCCCCCTCCAAGGCGCTGTCCTTCAACGAATTCGGACTCGTCTGCATCACGCGCAAGCGTACCAAGCAGGCCCTCGAACGCGTGCTCTGCCAGCCTTGCCCGTATTGCACCGGCTCCGGCATGGTCAAGTCCATCCCCACGCTCTGCTACGAAATCCAGTCCGAAGCGCGCAAGATGGCCACTGCCGATCACGAAGGCCCGAACCTCACGATCCGCGTGAATCCTGAAATCGCCAAAGCCCTGAAGACCCGCGAGTCCATGCTCATCGA
>JAOAPV010000115.1 GCA_025463055.1 Candidatus Acidiferrum typicum | reverse complement strand
GGCCCAACAATAATCCGCAACGCAGACTGCGCCGCCGTCTCCTACCCAACATTCTTCGACGACCTCGATCGTGTCGCCGAAAGATAGCAGGGTCCGTCGGAATAGGTCCTTTCGACTGGAATTTTGTCAGGTATTCACCCTACACCGACGCCTGTTTTTGTCGTTTGCTGGATGATTTTTAACTTGGCGTTTACACATCGATGTCCCGGTTTCGACAATCATTCGTAAACCCGCCCTCGGCTGCGACCACCATTTCACAATTCGCTCGCTGCCGATCTACTCTCTCGGAGTGTACTGGTGAAAATAAATCGTCGTGAGTTAGTCAAGAATCTTGCGCTGGCTTCCGGAGCAGCCGCATTAGGCGCGTCGTGGCTCTTCAGTAGCTCAACATCTGCGCGCACGGTGCTCCCGAGTTTGCCGAACCCCGGCAATTCCCGCATCGATCACGTAGTTGTAGTCACGATGGAGAACCGTAGCTTCGATCATTTCCTCGGCTGGCTTCCGAATGCCGACGGCAAGCAGGCCGGCCTCACCTATGTGGATAAGCAGGGCGTTGCTCACCACACGCATTCCTTGTCAGGAGACTACACCGGCTGCCCGCACCCCGACCCAGATCATTCCTACGACGGAGGGCGCGTCGAATACGACGCCGGCAAAATGGATGGCTTCTTACGCGCCGGCACGAACGACATCTATTCCATCGGCTACTACGGCAAAGCGGACATCCCTTTCTACGCAGCGCTCGCGCAGCACTACACAACGTGCGACCGCTACTTTCCCTCCATCCTAGGTCCGACGTTCCCCAATCGCATTTTCCTCCACGCCGCGCAAACCGATCGCCTCAGCAATACCGCAACTCCCACCACACTCCCCACCATTTGGGACAAGCTCCTCGCCGCCGGTGTGAGCGCCAACTATTACTACAACAATCTCCCGTTCCTCGGCCTTTGGGGACCAAAGTACGTAGCCATCTCGCGACCCTACGCGGATTTTCTGGCCGCCGCGTCCGCAGGAACGCTGCCCGCGGTTTCCTTCATAGACCCCATCTACACCGTTCTTGACGATGGCACCGGCAACGATGACCATCCGCACGCTGACATCCGCAAAGGCGATCGCTTCCTGTACGACACATTCGAGGCCGTGGCGCACGGTCCGAAATGGCCCAACACCGTCTTCATCGTAAATTTTGACGAGTGGGGCGGTTTCTTCGAGCATGTCCGGCCGCCGCGCGCCGCCGCTCCGAATAATGTCGACCCCGACCTGGTGAATGGCAAAGCTCTCCTGGGCTTCCGCGTACCGACCGTGATCGCCTCTCCCTTCAGCCTCGGCGACCCCAAAAATCCGCGGGTAAGCGCTTTGATATATGACCATACGTCCGTGCTGAAGCTGATTGAGTGGCGCTGGGGGCTCTCGCCTCTGACCGCACGCGACGCCAGCAACGATGTGTACAATCTTGCTTACGCGCTCGATTTTGGGGATCAGGACAACGCAGTTCCGACGCTCCCCCAGCCAGTCGCGCCCCTCCTCGGTGCACCCTGTCTCGGTTCCGGTGGCATCCTCGGCGGTGCGACGGCGCCCGCGCCAACGCCGGAGTCCAACGTGTGGAGCGAACTCGGCCGTTCTGCCGCCGCAAACGGCTTCGCGGTAAAGCTGTCCTAGAAATGCAATCGCGAGTAGGGGCGCAGCACTGCTGCGCCCCATGCCCGCAACAGATGTGCCCTGCTAGTCTTTTGTTCGTCTAGCTAGTCTTGTGAATGGAAATCGAACCGTAGCTGGTCCGCAAGATAATCTTCGGCCCGCGACCCCGTCCGTACTTGCCTTCCAAGTGCGAGTCGCCCGATTCGGTAGAAGTCACCTTTAGCGAATCCGAAGCAAACTCGGAATCAATCTCGCCCGAATGGCAGTCCGCCAAAATCTCAAAGCTCGAGGATTCCGGCAGAGTTAAAGTAATCGGCGCGGAGGAGTTTGTGATTTCAATATCGCCCTTCGGTGGGGAAGAGAAGCGCACTTGAATATTGCTGTTCCGATCGTCAATGTTTATCTTCCCGCTGGCGTTCTCAATGGTGACGTCCTCATCCCGCGTTCGCAGAATCAGGTTGCCCGGCGCGTCGACGATCTCCAAATTCCCCGAGCCCGCTTCCATATGTCCCGAGAGCTGTGTGAGCGTCAAATCCGTGCGGTGCGATACAAACCGCACGCCCTTCGTCACTCTTTCCGCATGAATCGGCCCCACGAACTCTCCGCTAATCGTAAAGCTGCCGCTCGCGTTCACCACCTCGATGCTCCCGCCGTGGCCGGAAATCTTCACATCTCCCTTGGTGTCCGAAATCTTCGCGTCCCCGTGCCGCATGTCCAGGCTTACATCTCCGCCCGTGCTGTGCACTTCAATATCGCCATTGCCGTTGTCGATGTTGACCTGCGACGCCATGTCGGACACGGTTACGTCGCCCTTTTCGCTGTGGATCGTCAGCAACGCCTTCTTGGGCACACTAATGTCCATATCCACACTGACACGCGAATTTGCGCCTCCGGTTGGCCGTACTTCGTATCCGTCGCCGTTCTGCACGATCTCCGCGGAAACGTGCTCGCCCAATTTCTTCGCCGCGCTCTCGCTCCAGCCTTTCGCGTTAACCTTGCCAGAAACGCGAATCTCCGGTTCATCCGAAGCGCGAACGGTAATGTCACCGCGTCCCACGCGCACCGTAATGCGCGCATTCGCTGGCACGGTTTTCGGCGCCACATCGATGCTGCTGGCAAATGCTTCCGGAAGTTCAATATCGACCAGTCCCGGTATGGTGCGTCTCGCTCGGTCGACACCAAGAACCATGCCGACAATCGCAAGCAGCGCCACCACCAGAACAACTTCACCCGACGAAATGCGCGACGCACCCGGCTGCGATCCTCGCGCCCCCGCGGTACGTTCATAAATCTTGATAGCCCCCCAAAAAATCAAGATCAGCGGCCACCAATGCAGGATGACGCTCGTAAGTTCAAATCCGCGATAATTGTGCAGAAGCAGCAGCAAACCGATGAAGATCAGAACCAGTCCGCTGAATACGCTGCTGCTACGCGGGCGAAGGCTGGCCATGAGCGGTTAGTGTCCCTGTCCCGGCACTGAACTCTGCGCAGGACCGCCCGTAGCGGGAGGAACCGACGCAGGGGGAACAGAGGGAGGGGGGGCGGTCATCGAATCAATGTGACCGGTCATTGGCGCCATCGAAGATGCCAACAGGATCGCGCCGATCACAATCAGAATGAATGGATAAGTATTCCCGAAATCGAACATATCGCCGCGAACTTCATGCAGCAGAAACAGCACACCAATCGTAATAAGTACCGCGGGACCCATCAGCCCGCGAATCGTGCAGCGTGGACACCGGCAGTGATTTTCTCTAGCCATACTCTTTTGTTACCGGCCCTCGAGCCGATTGCGGAACATCAACAGTCCCACCACGATCAAAAGCACTGGCCAGAACTGCTGAATTCTCCACCACGGAAACCAATCAAAATTGTGCAGCAGCAACAAAACCCCGATGCCGATGATCAGAAACGGCCCCACCGGCTTTCCTTTGCTGAAACTTTCCAGTGGATCGTCGAGCCGTTGTCCTGCAAGCCGCGCTTTGGCCGTGCGGTACGCATCGATCGGCATATAGACCCAAAGCCCGGCGATGCAGATCCACAATGCCGCTTCCGCTCCTCCGCTCACCGCCCCGTCAACGCCGATAATGAACAGAAACAGAAAAATCGCCAGGTGGATGATTCCTTTGCCATACTGCTCGTTGTAAAACGCGCCCAGCCCCGGCAAAAATCCAAGGAAAAATGCCAGCAGCGGGCTAGGTCCCAATCCCGAAGCAGGCGGCGCCCCCGGAATTCCCGAAGTTCCTGTTGCTCCCGTCATATTCGGAGTTGGCAACGGCGCAGAAGTCCCAGCAGTCGTTGTCGTCGGGAGCCCCATCACGTTGGCCAGGCAATCTTCGCAATACAGCACATCTCGCACCGGCCGCACGCACACCGCGCACATCGCCTTGCCGCAATTCCGGCAGTACCCTACGGCATCCGCATCAGGATGAACCGCACACTTCATAGCACGCTCCTCGAAGTCATATTCCCCCGAGCCCGCCACAAACCGCCGGAAACTCCATCGCCAGCATTTCTAGATGCCGAGCCAGATCATTGGCGCGATTCTGCTGGCGCGGCGCTGCCGGCTTTGAGCCATCGCTGCTGCCAGGTTGCTTCTGCGGAGATGTTGCGGGAATCACGTTCTCCTGATTTCCCCGGAGCTCGTTGTCTTCGCGCAACCGCGACTGAATTTCGTTTACCACTCGCAAATCGTTCACGAACTTGACGCTGCTCGCATACGCCAAATGCGCCGAGCGGTCCGCATTGCGATAAATCGTCGCCGGTCGCAGGTCCGCCACCTTGGGGTGCCGCCAATTGAATCCCGAAGCCGTCACAAAAATAATCAGCGTAGCGGCCACAGACAGCGCGCCATAAGCAAACCGTATCGAAGTAGTGCTGCGAACCCACCCCAGCATCGCGCGCCAGCCAGTCACCGTTTCGCGCGGCCCCAACGTCTTATCCAGAATCGAGTACACCAGTCGCGGCGGCGCTTCGATCTGCTCCATCCCATGCAGCCCGGTCAGCAAATCGGAAACGCTATCCACCAGCGGCGCGCACCGCGCACACGAAGGCACATGCGCGGAAAACTCCGCAATCTCAGCAGGGTTCAACACCCCGTCGAGGTAATCGCTAAGCCGCGCTTCCGTTTGTTCGCAAGTCCAAGTCATACCGCACTCCAAAGCCCAGCCGCGGAATCGTTCACGATGGCCGCACTCCCATTTGCTGCAAAATGCGCGCCAACTCGATGCGCCCGCGGTTAATCCTTGATTTTACCGTGCCTTCGGGCACCGACAGTACCCGTTGTATCTCACCGTATTCCAATTGTTGCAAGTCCCGCAAAATCACTGCCTCCCGCAATTCCGGCGAAAGCTTGGTGAGCGCCGTTTGCACCTGCCCGCTAAGCTCTCCCAGCAGCGCCAACTCGTCAGGTCGTCGCGCCGTGGATTCCTTGTTTTCGACCGCCGGCATGGAATCGTCCAACGAATCTGTCACCCGGTCCCGCTTCGTTCGCCGGTAGTGATCGATCAACAGGTTTCGCGTCACGCTCGTCACCCAAGTCGCAAACCCTCCGTGCGCCGAACGATAGCTCCCCAGAGTCCGGTAGACCCGCAAAAAAACGTCCTGCGAGAGGTCTTCCGCCTCCGTGCCATTCCCGGTGAACCTATAGCAAATGTTGAAGATGCGGCGCGAATGGCGGCGCACAAGCTCCTCCCAGGCCGAACCGTCGCCCTGGAGGCATTGCTGGACCAGTTGGGCATCCTGCTCCAACGTCTCATCAGCCTCGAATCCTGGTACGGTGACATGCGTGACTACCCTCGGTCAATTTCTTGTAAACCGTGGGCAGCCTATCTCGGCCTGCCATACTATGGAACGAAAAGTGCCCTCGAAATGTTCCCCTGGGCAACCAACCCGCAGCCGGAAGAATGCCCGCATCTTACTCATCCGTAGGGAGAAACACAACGAAAGTCCTGGTGGGCAGGGGTCCGATTACCGAACTTACCAGGAGTTGGCAACTTATCGCCAGGCAAATCGGGTCCAGGGATTACTTCCGTGTAGCCGACTTACCAGGAGTTTAGCTGAGTCTCCCTCTTGGGCTTTACGCGTGATCTGAAAGGCAGGCTCGCTGAATACTGAACACCTCGACCGGAGTCGTTCTCTCAGTTAGAATTTTTCTCCTCATGGCTGAATGCTCCATCGCCGTGTTCGATCTCGGCGGCGTTCTAATTGATTGGAACCCACGGTATTTGTATCGCAAGCTTTTTGATGGCGACACGGAAGCGATGGAGGAGTTTCTCGCCACGGTGTGTACGCAATCCTGGAACGAACAACAGGACGCTGGTCGCACGTTTGCCGATGCCTGCTCTTCACTGAAGGTAGTTCATCCGCATAAGGCACCGTTGATTGATGCCTGGGTCCGACGGTATGACGAGATGCTAGCCGGGCCGATCTCTGGCACTGTTGACATCCTCACGAAGCTAAATTCTCACAGAGTTCCCTTATATGCCCTGAGTAACTGGTCTGTTGAGACCTTCCCTGCCGCTCTGAAGCGGTTCGAGTTTTTGAAGTGGTTCAGGGGAGTTATGCTTTCTGGCGAAGTGAAACTGCTGAAACCTGATCCACGCATTTTCAAGCTTTTCCTGGAGACTTTTGCAATCGACCCTGCCTTGATTGTTTACATCGATGACCGCGAACCCAACGTGGAGGCAGCGATGGCCTTTGGTATGCATGGCATCCTATTTACAGACGCCGCCGCGCTTCGGACCGAACTGATAGGTCTTGGGCTGTTCCATTAACGCGTTATCGATCCAAGTGGAACATGCCAACTCCGCCACTTGTCCGGTAAGCTGACTAATCAGGACTTAGCGAGAGTTTGCTAACATGAAGGCGGCGAGACTCAACCAACCATGAGCCAAGCAAAGAAAATCCTCTATCGCGGCGTACCGATGATTGAGGGCTGGCCTGAGAAGATCATGGCTGCTCAAGAAATTGTATCGCTTACGCTCAAGGGGCGAGCCATTCCTCGTATCCGTTACGGCGACGAACACTCTGGTTGGGGGGCCAATCAACACCCTTGCGGTGATTGCGCGGTTTTCAAGGGCGAACTTCACGTGCCCAGTTGCGATATTGAAGAGTGCCCGTCGTGCGGCGAACAGCTCATAACTTGTGCCTGTGCCTTCGATGAAGATGCGGAAGATGCCTGATTAACGCTTATCGGAAAAGTGCCGATCCCCGATTCCACATGTCCGGTAAGCCGACTTACCAGGAGTTAGCTGCGTGGTCCGAGGCCGATCGGGTTTCGCGCTCCCCGGTTTGATTGACCTTCGCTCGATATCCCACCTAACATGTCCACCCAGTGGCTACCAGCTCCGAACCCGCCGGACAGACGGTTTCCCATTACCGCATCCTCAGCAGGATCGGCGGTGGGGGCATGGGTGTGGTCTACGAGGCCGAAGACCTGAAGCTGGGCCGCCACGTCGCCCTTAAGTTCCTTCCCGAAGAACTCGCCAAGGATCTGCAAGCACTCAGCCGTTTTCAGCGGGAGGCGAAAGCCGCGTCCTCCCTGAACCACCCGAACATCTGCACGATCTACGAGATTGACGAGGTTCAGGAGCGAGCCTTCATCGCTATGGAACTCCTGGAGGGTCAGACCCTCCGGCACGTGATAAATGGCAAGCCGCTGCAGATCGAGATGGTGCTCAGTCTGGGCATCCAGATCGCCGACGCTCTCGATGCCGCACACTCGAAGGGCATCATTCACCGGGACGTCAAGCCAGCAAACATCTTCGTGACGAATAGAGGTCAGGCGAAGATTCTCGATTTTGGGCTGGCGAAGGTTACTCTCAAGCGGGATAGCGTGGAGATGAGCGGCCCGACGATCGATTCCGAAGAACATCTCACCACCCCCGGCAGTGCACTGGGA
>JAOAPV010000110.1 GCA_025463055.1 Candidatus Acidiferrum typicum | reverse complement strand
GTCGCCGGATGGAAAGCAATTGGCGTTTCTATCTGATCGCGACGAGAGCCAGCAGCAGATTTTTTTGATGTCGATGAATGGCGGGGAGGGGCGCGCTCTCACGAAAGGGAAGAGGAGCGTGAAGGCGTTTGAGTGGTCGGCTGATGGGAAGGAGATTGCGTTCCTGGCGCCAGACGCTAAGACGGAGGACGAAGAGAAGAAGGAGAAAGATAAGGACGACGCGAAAGTGGTGGATAAGGATGATAAGCACGCGCGGCTCTGGATTTTGGATGTGGCTAGCGGTGAGGCGCGGGCGCTGACGAAGGCGAATTGGAATTTTGATGAGCTTGCCTGGTTGCCGGCGGGAGATCGCGTGGTGGTGAAAGGTACGGACCGGCCGGAATCGGATCAGTACACGGAGCGGATTTTTAGCGTGCAGGTGGCGGATGGAGCGATGAAGGAGTTGGTGAAGCCGCTCGGCCCATTTGGGGAGATGCGCGTGGCGCCGGATGGCAAGACGATTAGTTATGTTGGCCCAAGGGAGGATGGGCCGGAGCCGCACGATTTGATGTTGCTGCCGGTGACGGCGCATGCGGCGCGAAATCTTACGGGCGCGAGTCTGGATCGCTTGGTGCAGGATTATCACTGGCAGAAGGATGGGTCGGTGGTGTTGCTGGCGGCGAATGGGTTTTCTAATTTGCTGGTGACATATTCGGCGGATGGGGCGCGGCAAGACCTTTCGCCTGCGCCCGGTCCGGCGGGGAGCATGGCGCTGGCGAGTGGCGGGGAGATTGCGTTTGTTTCGCAGGGCGCTACGCGGCCGCAGGAGGTTTGGCTTTGGGACCAGAAGAGCGCGCCGCGGGGAGTTACGCACCTGAATGATTCGTGGAAGCAGTACTCGCTGATTGAGCCGGAGTTCTACAAGTACAAATCATTTGATGGGATAGAGATTGAGGCGGCGCTGCTGAAGCCGAGAGTTTCGCCGAGCGCCAATCCGGAGATTGGCGTTCCCGGGAAATCGAGGCTGCCGCTGATTGCGCTGATTCATGGCGGCCCTACGGGGCGGTGGGGCGATTCCATCGAGACTTGGGGGCAGTTGCTGGCGGCGCGCGGGTATGCGGTGTTTTATCCGAATATTCGCGGGTCGGTGGGTTATGGGGAGAAATTTGTGGAGGCGAACCGCGGGGATTGGGGCGGCGGCGACTTCAAGGACGTGATGGCTGGGGTGGACGATTTGGTGAAGCGCGGCATTGCGGACCCGGAGAAGCTGGGGATCGGCGGGTGGTCGTACGGCGGGTATATGGCGGAATGGGCGATTACGCAGACGAACGTGTTCAAGGCGGCGGTTTCTGGTGCGGGGATGGCGAATCTGATTTCGGAGTTTGGGACGGAGGATCATCCGGCGGGAGATGAATGGTTTTATGGCGTGCCTTGGGAGAAGCCGGAGGGATTCTTGAATAGCTCGCCCTTTATGCATTTGAAGAATGCCAAGACGCCGACGCTGGTGCTGCAGGGGGATGCGGATACGGTTGATCCGCTGGGGCAGAGCCAGGAGCTTTATCGCGGATTAAAGCGGTATGGAGTGGAGACGGAGTTGGTGGTTTATCCGCGGGAGCCTCATGGATTTCATGAGGAGAAGCATTTGGTGGATCGGCTGAATCGGATTTTGGGGTGGTATGACAAGTATCTGAAGGCGGAGAAACCGGCGAAGTAGTGGGCGCGTTCAGCGGCGAGTCAGCGTTGTTGGCCTTCATGCGAGAGTCAGAGCGTGTGCCGCACCCTACGGCGCTGGGAATGCGCGAGCATAGGCGTAGTTGTGGGTTGTTTGCGACCCGGTACTACCTGTTGCGAGGTGCTTTACAGCGGCACGGGATCGTGTTAGTGTTTTTTCCCGTACCGCCATTCACGCGCCAGGCGGCTGGGCTCTGATCGAGAACCTGCCACACGTTTTGACGGGCGACCGCGTCACGGTCGGATTGACGTCGACGTACCTTCTTCCCCAAAGACAAAAGCTTCGTTTCTCTTCGCATGAGCGTTGTTTAGTGCTTGGGGCGCAGCATGCTGCGCCTCTACGGCGTGTTGCGCGGGTTTGGACGGAGTGTCAGTCTGAGATTAGCTGTGCGATGAGGGACAAAAGGGGAGACCTTGCTTAAGCTGCGAAAAGTGGAAATCGTGGGATTTAAGTCGTTTTGCGAGCGGACGGTGGTGACGTTCAGCGGGACGGGGACTACTTGCATCGTGGGGCCGAATGGATGCGGGAAGTCGAACGTCGTGGACGCGATTTCTTGGGTGCTGGGCGAACAGAGCCACAAGTCGCTGCGCGCGGAGCGCATGGCAGATTGCATTTTCAATGGTACGGTTAAGCGGCCGCCGATGGGGTTGGCGGAAGTGACGATTACGATGGAGGACCCGGAGCTGGCGGAGGCGGCGCGGTTTGTTTTTGAGAGCGCGGGGGAGAACGAAGGACCTAACACGGAGGTCACGGAGGCCGGGAGCACAGAGGGCGCGGAGCAGAGCGGGCACGATTTGACCGCGGTGGATGGAGCCGGTGGCGATGTTGGTGGGGAAGGCCTGCATAATGAGTCTGGGCAAGCTGGGGCACAGCATGCTGCGCCCCTACAGGCGCAATGCGAACCAGCGGAGTCGGAGTTTGTTAAGGGGAAAGGGCGGAAGAGGGCCGCGGAGAAGCCAGCTTTGGTGATGAAGCCGGGCGAGGTGGTGGTTAGCCGGCGGCTTTATCGGTCGGGGCAGAGCGAGTATTTGATTAATGGACGCGTGGCGCGGCTGCGGGATATTCAAGAGATGTTCATGGGCGTGGGACTGGGGCCGGACTCCTACGCGATTATCGAGCAGGGACGCATTGGGTTGATTTTGTCGACCAAGCCCATGGAGCGGCGGGCGATTATTGAAGAGGCCGCGGGCGTTACGAAATTCAAGACGAAGAAGCGGCTGGCTGAGGCGAAGCTGGAATCGTCGAAAGTGAATTTGTCGCGCGTGAACGACATTGTGGTGGAGGTAGAGAAGCAGCTTGGTTCGCTGAAGCGGCAGGCGGCTAAGGCGCGGCGGTATTCGGAAATTCGCGACCAGATGCGTGGAATTGTGCGGCAGATGCTGGCGGGGAAGGCGCGGGAGTTGGATGGGGAGGCGGAGCGCGTCGGGCAGCGGCTGGCGGAATTGAGCGCGGCGGAAGCGCATCATGCTGCGGAGATTCAGCGGGAAGAAGGCGAGCAGGATTCGCTGAATCAGCGGATTTACACGCTGGACGCGGAGCTGCGGCAGAATCAGAACCATTTGAACTTGACGGCGCTGGAGGTGGACCGCAGCGAGAACCGGATTGCGTTCAACCGGCAGCGGACGGATGAGCTTGCCGGCAGGCACGGGCAGATTGCGGCGGAGATTGCGGAAGCGGCGACGCGGTCGGCGGAGTGGGATTCGCGGAATGCGGCGCAGCAGCAGGCTGTGATTGCGCTGCGTGACGAATCGGGAGTGCTGGGCGAACGCGTCGAGGAGCTTGCGGCGCGGGCGGAAACGCGCGGGGCGCAGATTCGGGATTGGGAGCTGCGGATTGAGGCGCTGCGGGCTTCGGCTTCGGAGGCGGGCGAGAGCCTGCTGCGTTTGCATGGCGAGCAAAAGCAGGCGGAGGAGGCGCTGGTCCATCAGAATGCGGCACTGCAGAAGCGGGAAGCTAGCGAGGCGGAGCTGCTGGAGTCGTCGATTAAGGTGCGCGATGACGCGGAGCGCGCGGCTACGGAATTTGAAGCGGCTCGCGGTCAGTTAAATGAGCTGATAACGAAGGCTGCTGAGTTGCAGGCTTCGATTGGCACGCTGCGGCAGGAACGGGAAGCGATGGCGGCGCAGGCGGACGCGTTGCGCGAGTCCGTAGTGGGCGTCAAGGCTCGACATGGAACGCTGACGCAGATTTTGAATGATCGATCGTATACGGCGGATGCGGTGCAGAAGTTGTTTGCCGCGAATGAGCGCGGGGCGGGGGGGGGCTTCCGGGCCGTGGGCGTGCTTGCCGATTATGCGGAAGTGGAAGAGCAGCATGAGGCGGCGGTTGAGCAATATTTGCGAGATGAACTGGAATACGTTGTGGTGGAGACTTTCGATCACGCCCGGGCGGGAGTGTCGTTGCTGCGCGATGAGGTCGGCGGCCGCGCGACATTCTTTGTGGACTCGCTGCGGAATTTGAAGCTGACGGAATACGAACCGATCGTGCACTTCCGGGCGGAAGATGGGGTGATTTCGCGGCTGGATAAACTGGTGGGATTCCGCGATCCGCTGGGGGCGGCGGCGAAACAGTTTTTGCCGCGGCTGCGTGCGGGATATCTGACGGACAATGCTGCGGCGGCGGAAAAACTGGCGCGGGAAAATCCGCAGTATGCGTTTGTGACGCCGGATGGGACTTGCTATCAGGGGCGCATGGTGACCGGCGGACGGGCGGATGAGGCGGGGCCGCTGGGGATGAAGAGGGAATTGCGGGCGCTGGATGGGGAGATTGCGCAGTTGGAAAGGCGCGGGGAAGAGGCGCGTGCGGAACTAGAGATTTTGGTCGCGAATTTGCGTAGTGCCGAACAGTCGCTGGAGGAAGTAACCGCTCAGAAGCAGGTTGCGGAGCGCGAGGTCTATTCCGCGAAACATCGGCACGAACAGACTCAGGCGGACCTGGCTCGGCTGGGCTTGGAGTTGACGCTTTGCCAGACTGATTTGGGGCGGATACGGCAGGATGTGGAGAATGCGCGGCTGCGGGCGGATCGCGCGCAACACCAGCTTGCGGCGGCGGCGACTTCGCGAGCGGAGGCGGAATCAGAGAGCGGGCGCCTTGCGACGGAGTTGGTGCAGCTTCGTGGATCGATTCAGGCGGAGCAGAATGAGCTGGCCGCCGGGCGCGCGGAGCTTGCGGCATTGAATGAACGGCTGGCGGGGGCGGAAGCGGTCGCTTCGCGATTGATGGAAGAGCGGGCGGAATTGGAAAGACGGGACGCGGCGCTTCGTCAACAGGAAGCCTCAATCAATGAAGAAGCGGCGGGGCTGGCGAAACAGAGCGAGGAGCTCGCGACACAACTGGAAGGCTTGCGCGCGGAGAAACTGCGGCTGGAGACCCGGCAGCGCGAGTTGGAGCAGGAATGGGAGAGCGGGCGGACGCGGGTTACGCAAATGGAAGATCGCCTGCGGATGGGACGGCAGACTCTGCAGGAGGTCCGCGAGCAGCGGAGCCATGCAGAAGTCGAGAAGGCGCGGAACGATTCGGACCGGCAGCATCTGCGCGAGACGTGCATGGCGGAAGTGAACGCGCAGCCGGAGGATTTGATCGCGACGGAGACGGCGTTCATCAGCGGAGAAGAACTGGCCATTGCGGAGACGAATTATCGGGAGATGAAGGAGCGTATCGACTCAATGGGCGCGGTGAACATGATGGCGCTCGAGGAGTATAACGAGTGCGACCAGAGGTTTACGTTCCTGACGCGGGAACGGGACGATTTGCTGCAGTCGATTGCAGATACGCAGCAGGCGATCACCGAATTGGATTTGGTATCACGGGAGAAATTCGAGCAGGCGTTCAACAGCATCAACAGCAATTTTTCGGAAGCGTTTCACACGATATTCGGCGGTGGGACAGCGGAGATGCGGCTTACGGAGCTGGACAGTTCCGGGGACGCGGGGATCGACGTGGTAGCTTCGCCTCCGGGGAAGCGCTTGCAGAACATTTTGCTGCTGTCGGGAGGCGAGAAAGCGATGACCGCGCTCGCGCTGCTGATTGCGATCTTCCGGTATCAGCCGAGCCCGTTCTGTATTTTGGACGAGGTGGATGCACCGCTGGATGAGGCGAACGTTGGGCGTTTCACGCGGCTCGTAGGTCAGATGAGCGGGCAGACGCAGTTCATTATCGTTACGCACAATCGAAAGACGATGGAGACGGGCAGCGTGTTGTACGGCGTGACGATGCAGGAGCCCGGCGTTTCAAAGCTGGTGAGCGTGCGGTGGGAAGGCGACGAAGCGCCGAACAAAAAGCACAGGGAGGCCGCGGCAGCTTCCGCAGCCTAAAGCGTCGCAAGCACAATTTGTCGTGAGTTCGGCTAGGCAGTGTTTCCGGCAAAGCTGTTTGTTTTGTCTACACTGTTCTTCTTATTGCGGGTATTTCTTTTTCTTCTCCTGTTGAAATTATTTTTTCCGCGCGGGCGTGATTGACTTCGCTTTGCGCTGCGCTAGAATGCTCATCACACTTGCAGGGGAAATTCTTCCGTGTCCTTCGGTGCGGCAATGCGCGTAGTACGAGAAACGAAGTTCGCCGGCATCTCACCTGCCGCGCGCGGGAAAGTGCGCGACATTTACGATGCCGGCGACAAGCTGCTGATCGTGGCTACGGACCGGCTGTCGGCGTTCGATGTGATTTTGCCGACGCCGATTCCCGATAAAGGACGGGTGCTGACGCAGCTTTCCCTCTTCTGGTTTGATTTGCTACGCGATGCGATTCCGAACCACGTGGTGAGTGGAACGGAATTGCCGGCGCCGTTCCAGGCGTACCGCGAGGATCTCGCCGGGCGGTCGATGCTGGTGCTCAAGACGGAGCCTTTGCCGATTGAGTGCGTTGTCCGCGGCTATGTTTCGGGCTCGGGGTGGAAGGACTATCAGGCCGCAGGGCAGATTTGCGGAATTGCGTTGCCGCCTGGTTTGCGCGAGTCCGATCGCTTGCCGGAGCCCATTTTTACGCCAGCTACGAAAGCGGGGACGGGGCACGACGAGAATATTTCGTTCGCGCGAGCCGCGGCACTGATCGGAAACGAACACGCGCAGCGGGTACGAGAGGTCAGCCTGGAAATCTACCGGCGGGCGGCTGCGTATGCGGAGCCGCGCGGGATTCTGCTGGCGGACACCAAATTTGAATTTGGATTGCTGAATGATGAGCTCATCTGGATCGATGAGGCGTTGACGCCGGATTCTTCTCGATTTTGGCCCGCTGCCCAGTATAAACCTGGCGGGCCCCAGCCATCGTTCGACAAACAGTTTGTGCGCGACTATCTGGAGAGCATTCACTGGCCGAAAACCCCGCCCGGCCCGGAGCTGCCTCCGGAGGTCGTGGGTGCAACGCGTGGCAAGTACAGGGAAGCGTATCGGATTCTGACCGGGCGCGAATTGGATTAGCGCTGGGGTGGAATCGCGCGTTTCCCTTTGGAGCGTGTCGTGAAGGATCAACTAGAAGGACTCGTGAGCCAGATGGTGGAGCGGGGGATTTTGTTTGACGAAGCGGTAGGAGAGTTCGAAAAGCGGTTCATCAAACGAGTTCTGGACCGTGCGGAAGGAAATCAGTCGAGAGCGGCGCAGATTCTAGGCATTCACCGGAACACACTTAGTCGCAAGATTGACGCCTACAAACTGGATCACCGGAATCACCACACGCGCTGAGCGATTTTTGACTATTTTCGCGCATGGGGTCGGTTGAAAGAGAAACGGCTCGCCGAGGTTTAGGCGAGCCGTTTCATTGAGCACGAGTGTACGGTGAGCTTCGGCCCGGCAAAAGTCGCCGGGCCTCAGAATCAAAACCAAGCCGCCTAGCTGCGGCCGGGCTTCTTGGTTGACGGACGCTTCTTCGTTGTCTTCTTTTCCTTTTCCTTCGGAATATCCTCGGCGTTCACCTTAGCTTTATCCCAATGCAGCATGAAGTTAGGTTCGGGATCGTAAGCCACCAGAGTTCCGGTGAAGCGCACTGGATTGTCTTTTTCGAGCTTGGCAGCTTCGGGCTGGCCGACAACCTTGACATCCATGTCCGGAGTCTTCTTGGCATCGAATTCGGCATCGCTGGTGACAAAGGCAACCTTGAGCTGAACGGCGTCGGTGCCGGGAGTGACCTCGATCAGCTTGCCGGGCACATCTGGGAACTCCAAGCCGCAAGAAGCCAGCCAAGTAATCTTGGCCTTGTCGCCGCCAGCCTTTAGATCGGCGATAACGGAGGCGATGGTCATGTCTTTGCGCGCGGCGTCGAGGTCGGCGGCGCTAGGTAGCTTGTAGGTGGCGGGACGCTCCGCTGAGGTGCTAGCCAATTGCAAGAGCTCATTGAGCTCGGCATCAACCAGGGTGTCGCAAACATTTCCGCCCTGATAGTTGGCGATAAGCTTGCGAAGGTATGTTTTCACTTGATTTGCTTGCTCTGGCTTGGCGCCTTTCGCGGTGACCGCCTTTGCGAAATACCAGAAGGCGTCCATCTGCTGAGGCGGGTTCATGGCCATGTACGCCTGGCCAATCTTGTAGGCGGTGATAGCGTCGTCCGGATTCTTCTCCAGGACGGCTTTGTAGGAGTCGATGGCCGTTTGGTAGTCCTTCTGGATCATGGAGCACTGGGCCAACGTGTAGTTGAAGAGAGTGGCGGGCTGCTGCTTCTGCTTCTCGAAATCCTGGTCGGACATGTTGTCCGGCTTCTTTAATTCGTTGAGCGTCTTGAGGCCGGCTTTCGCCGCTTCACAAGCCTTAGGCGCTTGACTCTGCACTTCGGGCGAGTTCGGCGGCATGTTGCTGTAAGCGAAGGCGCGTGCGTAATAGGCTTGGTAGCGAATCGGAGGCTCGACCTTGTCTGCCATGGCCAGGAGCTTGTCCGCATACTCGATCACTTTGGGCCAATTCTTGAGCTGGCTGTAAGCGTTGTAATACAGGGGATAAATGTAAATGAGGAGCGCGGAGTTTGGGTACTTGGCGACAAAATCATCGAGGCACTTTACCTGCTGCTGTGGATTCTTTTCTGCCGCGCACGCCTGATACGCGTTGTACTCGGCCATGGTGTATTTTTGCTGACCGGCCGCGGCGTCCTGACCGGCGGGTGCCTGCGCGAGCGCGTTGGACGCGCCGCTAATCGCAATGCAAAGCGCGGCGATTATCGCCAGGCCCGCCACTCTACGTGTTCGATTCATTCCATCTCCTCGCTCAAACTCCAAGCCTATTCATGTACGTCTCGTCCACCGTCTCGTACACCCTGGAGTGCTCTTGCCGGGTATCAAGCTGGTTCTAAAACTTTGGGATTATAGGAAAAGCGCACGTAAGTCTGCAAGGCGTTACTCTGCAGGGACCTATGTATCTTGCATTGTTGACGAAGCCTCCGAGTGCGCGTCGGGTTGAGGCGCGCAGCGGTCCCTGCGGCTGAATGTTAAGATGATTTTTGCACGAAAAGGGTCGCCCGGCGAAGGAAGAATTGTGATGGCTGGCATAAGTAAAACGAATGCGGAGAAAGACACAGAGAAACTGCTAGAGAACCGAGTTGCTTTGGTTACGGGAGGCAGCCGCGGTATTGGGCGGGCCATAGCGATAAGGCTTGCGGAGCTAGGCGCGGCGGTGGCCATTTGCGGGCGTGACAGCGAGAAGTTGCGCGCGACGGCAGATGAGTTACACGAGAGAACCGAGGGCGTCTTCTGGCAAGCGGCAGATATGACGCGGGCGGATGACGTGGAGAAATTCGTTTCGGCAGCGGAAGCGAAGTTGGGACCGATCCAAGTCCTGGTCAACAATGCAGGCATCGGACTTTTCGGACCGGCACACGAAAAAAGCGAAGAAGATTGGGACCGCGTTCTAAACACAAACCTGAAGAGCGTGTTTCTTGTTTCGCGGGCGGTGGTTCCATCCATGATCAAAAAAGGCGCAGGGGACATCATCAATATCAGCTCGCTTGCGGGGAGAAATACATTCGCGGGTGGAGGATTGTACTGCGCGTCGAAATGGGGAGTGCAGGGACTTTCAGGGTGCATGGCGGAAGATTTGCGAGGGTATGGTATCCGCGTGAGCGTGATTTGCCCGGGGAGCGTGGCGACGGAATTCTCCGGCCATACGGCAAAGGATGCGAGCAAGGCGCTGCAGCCGGAAGATGTGGCGCACGCGGTGGAGGCGATTGTGACGCAAAGGCCGGGGAGTTTCATGAGCGAGATACACGTGCGTCCGCTTCGGAAGTCCTGAATGCGCAAGGCTGGTCATTTCCTCTTGACAATAGTTGTTGCAACAACTATTGTTGTTTTATGAGTTCCAGGCATGCCCAGCACGTTTCGCTGCCGAGCGAGGACCGTGCATTCATTGCGCTGCAAAAGGCGGCGGACAAGCTCGCGGTAGAAGCCGAACAGTTAATGAAATCGCATGGCCTCACGGGTGCGCAGTACAACGTGCTGCGTATTCTGCGCGGTGCGGAGCCGGATGGGTTGGCCTGCAGCAGCATCAGCGAGCGGATGATTTCACATGATCCAGACATGACCCGTCTGCTGGACCGCATGGAAAAGCGCCACCTGATTACACGGCAGCGCCAGAGCGACGACCGGCGCGTGGTGAAAACGAGAATCACGAGCGGCGGACTGGAGTTGCTGAAGCGGCTCGATATGCCGGTTCGCGAGATGCACAAAGAGCAGTTCGCGCATATGGGCAACGCGGGCGTAAAGACTTTGACGAATCTGCTTGATGAAATCTGCGTACAAGACAGGGCGTGAAGGAGTTTGCCGCGCGGACAGGCATTGCTTTCACTTGCGATAACAAGGAGGGAAAATGGACCATTTACTGACTCGGGTAATTTCCATTATGGCGCTAGCGGGTGCACTTTCGCTGCCGGCGTCCGCAGCTACTTCCACCTGGCAGATCGATCCGAACCATTCGGCGGCACAGTTTGCGGTGCGGCACCTGGCAATTTCGACGGTACGGGGAGCGTTCACTAAGGTAAATGGGACAATTCAGCTCGACGATAAAGACATCAGCAAGTCTTCGGTGGACGTGACGATCGATGCCGCTTCGGTGGACACGCGCGTGCCGGATCGCGACAAAGATCTGCGCAGCGATCACTTTTTCGACGTGGAAAAATATCCCACGCTGACTTTCAAGTCCACGAAGGTGGAGCAGGCCGAGCCAGGGAAGTTGAAAGTTACGGGAGATCTGACCGTTCGCGGAGTGACCAAGCAGGTCGTGCTAAATGTTGAAGGGCCGACAGGTGCGGTGAAGGACCCGTGGGGAAATCAAAGGGCCGCGGCGAACGCGACTACGAAGATCAACCGACAGGATTTCGGGGTGAAATGGAACGCCACGATGGACGGCGGAGGGTTGGTAGTCGGCGATGACGTGGCGATCACAATTGACGTGGAGATGGTGCAAAAGCCTACTGCAAAGCCTGGGAATTGAGGCGCGCCCTGGGCGGGTACGATTAAGGCGGCGTGGATGCACCGCGGGACGCATTTTGTTCATCAAATGCACGTCTCCCGCTGAAAATCTGTCGATTTGATAAGGGCCGAGATTATGCAGAAAGCAGCTGCTACTGATGTACCGGTTCATGAATTAATCCGGAACCGCTGGAGCCCGCGCGCGTTTGCGGAAAAGCCGGTGCCGGGCGAGATTTTGCGACCATTGTTCGAAGCGGCGCGGTGGGCTCCGTCCAGCAACAACGAGCAGCCATGGGCTTACCTGGTGGCTACAAAGGATGATGCGGAGAACTTCGCGAAGATGCTGGGCGTGCTGGTGGAATTCAATGCGACTTGGGCGAAGCAGGCGCCGGTCCTTGCGCTATCCGTCGCGCACGTGAAGACGCAGCGTGAAGGTAAACCGAATCGGGTGGCACTGCATGATGTGGGCAGCGCGACGGCGCAGCTCACATTCGAGGCCAATTCGCGCGGCTTGTTGGTGCACCAGATGGCCGGCTTTGATGCGGAGAAAGCGCGGCAGACATTTACGATTCCGCCGGACTGGGAACCGGTAGCGGCGATTGCCGTCGGATACCCTGGCGATCCGGCATCGCTGCCAGAGAAGCTGCGCGAGCGAGAACTTGCGCCGCGAACGCGAAAGCCATTGGGCGAGTTTGTTATGTCGGGCGGTTGGGGGCATACTGCTCCCTTCGTTGCGACGTAAGCGCATCGGAATCCGGCTCAATCATGCACAGCGTATTGGAATTTCTGCTGCACCACGGGTATGCGGTTCTGCTAGCGTGGGTATTCGCTGAACAAATTGGTCTGCCGGTGCCTTCGCTGCCCATTCTCTTGGCAGCGGGCGCTTTGGCTGGGAGCGGGCGATTCAATCTTGCGGGCTCGATTTTCCTGAGTGTGCTCGGTTGCCTCGTGGCCGACTCGAGCTGGTACGTGCTTGGCCGTGTGCGCGGCATCAAAGTTCTCCAATTGCTTTGCAAAATTTCACTCGAGCCCGATTCGTGTGTGCGGCGGACGGAAGGTCTCTTCGCGAAGCAGGGTGCGCGGTCGCTGTTGTTTGCGAAATTTGTGCCGGGACTAGGCACCGTCGCGCCGCCTTTGGCGGGCATTTTTCACATGCGGCCGTCGCGATTCTTACTTTTCGATGCGTTTGGCGCGCTCCTTTGGTCCAGCTTCTATGTTGGGCTGGGTTTTATCTTCAGCGGCGAGATTGAGAGAATTGCCGAGCATGCTTTTCACCTTGGCAGCGGACTCGGGGTTCTGGTTATCAGCGCGTTGGCGGCGTACGTTGCGTACAAGTTTATTGCGCGCCAGCGATTTCTACGGGAGCTGCGCATTGGCCGCATCACAGCAGACGAACTGAAGCTAAAGATTGACGCTGGAGAAGAACTGGTAATCGTGGACCTGCGGCATTCCCTGGACTTCGAAGCTGACCCGCATACGATTCCGGGCGCTTTTCGCATGGAAGCTAAAGATTTGGAAGAGAAGGATGACCGCCTGCCGCGCGATCGAGACGTCATTCTTTACTGCACTTGACCGAATGAAGCTACCAGCGCCCGTGTGGCGCTGCTCCTGAGGAACAAGGGCGTGCGGCGCATTCGTCCGCTGCAGGGCGGATTGGATGCTTGGCGCGAGCGCGGATATCCGTTGGTAACGGCGGCGCTGGTCTAAAATTTTCCAAGACAAACGGTCAAACTTTCAGAACTTTGCCGCTATAAGCGCGGCAACACGATGCCGCCCTGCGACTGGTATTTCCCCTTTTTATCTTTGTAGCTGATTTCACAATCTTCATCGGAAAGGAAGAAGATCACCTGGCATAAGCCTTCGTTGGCATAGATTTTTGCCGGGAGCGGCGTCGTGTTGCTGATTTCGAGGGTGACGAAGCCTTCCCATTCGGGCTCGAAGGGCGTGACGTTCACGATGATTCCACAACGCGCATAGGTGGATTTGCCGAGGCAAATTGTCAGCACGTTACGCGGAATCCGAAAATATTCGACAGAGCGGGCAAGCGCGAAGGAATTAGGCGGGATCAGGCAGGAATCGCCTTTGTAGTCGACCAGCGAGCGTGGATCGAAATGTTTCGGATCGACGATGGTGGAATTCACGTTGGTGAAGATGCGAAATTCGTCGGCAACGCGGATGTCATAGCCATAGGATGAGACGCCATAGCTTATGACGCCTTCGCGCATTTGGCGATCAGTGAAAGGCTCGATCATTTTGTGCTCCAGCGCCATGCGCCGGATCCAGCGGTCTGGCTTAACGGACATCTACGCCTCCTCGGTATGTGTTTTGCAAACGATTTCGGAATACGCGAATGCAAAAGGAAGTCAGTGTAGATTAGCCATCACGTCTTGACAACCCACGACGCAGCCTCTAGCATCTGCCGAGCCCCTGGAGGCGCATGTGATAAAGCTCGACATCGTAAACGCCGTCGTGACGACGACAAACATCAGCCGGACCAAGGCGGAGCAGGCCGTTGAAACCGTTTTTGAATCGCTGAAAAGCGCGCTGGGCCGCGGCCAGCGCATCGAGCTCCGGCGGTTCGGCGTCTTCAGCGTAAAGCCACGCAAGACCGGGATCGGCCGCAACCCGCGGACCGGGGAAGAGGTGAACATTCCGCCCGGCAAGGCGGTCCGCTTCAAACCTGGTAAAGAGCTACAGGGAATCGAAGAATCCGCAAAGGCTTAGAATTATTTTCCTGGCGTTTTCCCGCGCCCTGACACTCTTTCTCGTTTTCGTTATACTAAAAAGCTTGGCGCGGTACCCAAGTGGCCCAAGGGAGAGGTCTGCAAAACCTCCATTCGTGGGTTCGAATCCCACCCGCGCCTCCAACCTTTTCAAGCACTTACGCTCGCTGCACACCCGCAATCGGCGTTCTGCTCACAATTCCTGGTGTCTGCCCAATGGGAATAACATTGAACGCGTTCATCGCGACAATTCCCTGAGAGTCTCTGCCAGAACGAGTGTTCCGCAGGCGATATCTTCCGGCGACGCGAACTCATCGGGACGATGGCTGTAGCCATTACGGCAGGGGATGAACAGCATGCCTGTAGGGGCGATGCGGGACATAAAAAGGGAATCGTGATACGCACGGCTCACCATCTTCTGAAATGGCAGGTTGTGCTTGCCGCACGAGCGAACCAAGGCTTCGGTGACGATCGAGGAACATATGGCAGGCGCGTCGGCGTTTACGATGTGAAATTGAACGGAGACGCCACGTTTGTCAGAGACATCGTGCGATTTGTCTTGAATAATTTGCATCACTCGTTCGCGCCGAGGTAGATCGGTATCTCTCACGTCGAGAGTGAGCCGAACGCGGCTAGGAATGCTGTTCACGGCTCCCGGGAAAACATCACAGATGCCTACGGTGGCCACGGTGTCGGAAGAACCGCTAGAAAGCGCGGCCTGTTCAACCGTCAAAATGATTTCCGCCGCGGCACAGAGCGCATCGTTCCGTCCGGCCATAAGGACGCCTCCGGCGTGGCCGCCGGCGCCTTCCGCAATTAACTGGTAGCTCGCCGGGGCGGCAATACTTTCGACAATACCCAATGGCAGGTGGGAGTGCTCCAAGAGAGGGCCTTGCTCAATGTGCAGTTCCACAAACGCGCTGTAATGTCCTGGATCGAGTCTTACCGATTCGAGATCGCCGTGGATATTTGCCTTTTGACGAACCTGTTCCAAGGTTTGAGCCGAGGTGTCTGTCAACCCCCGTGCGGCCTCGACTGTCAAAGTTCCGCAAAGCATTCGACTGCCGAGGCATCCGATGCCAAAGCGAGTTGGCTCCTCCGATGTGAAAAGGATCAACTCAATGGCACGCGTGGGACGAAACCCAGTTCGTTGCAATGTGCGAATGGCCTCCAAACCACCCAGCACGCCCACGACTCCATCGTATTTTCCCGCGTTTGGAATGGCATCGATGTGCGAGCCGGTGGCCACGGGAGCGGCGGTTTCGTCTGCGCCGGTCCAGAGAGCAAACATGTTGCCGATCGCATCTTGCCGGACCTCGAGGCCTGCTTCCAAACACCTTGCCCGCAACCAAGCGCGCGCTTCTTGATCCGTGGGAGTAAAAACGATGCGCGTTACCGCGGGAGGCTCGGCGTCGGAGATTCGAGCAAGCGCTTCGATCTCGGCCACAATCCGATCCTGATCGACGGCCAGATTCACTTTTGGGGACCTGCCGGGGGATGCCGATTCCAGTCCTTATAGATGATGTATTTGGCGGGCACCTTTCCGATCGCGCCGAACCATTGCGGGCACCATGGACCCATCCAAATAAAATCACCGGCCGTCACCGGGTACCAGGCGTCTCCTAACCTGTAAATCCCGCCGCCTTCGAGCATGATCAAGCCGTGTTCCATCACGTGCATCTCGACCATGCTCAATGCCGCGCCGGGTTGATAAATCATGGTGTTGACGGCGAAGTCGAAGGATAAGGTGTCCGGAAGCAGGTGTCTGACTTGCAGGGCTGGGTCGTCACCTAAAGGGGTCGAAGGAACGCCATCTTCGCTGCCAACAATCACACCGGACGCGTTCGCCGTGGTGTTTGGCATGTAGGTCTTCTCAATCACAATGGCCCGGCTTCTTTCTCGCGACGAGATGCGATGCGATGTTCCTTGCGGCAAATAGGCATATCCGCGCGCTTCGAGAAGATGGTCCTTCCCGCCTGCATGTAGGCGCATCGAACCATCCGTCACATAAAGGAAGCGTTGTGCGACCGTTTCACCGAGCTCCCCTGCACTCTCCAATTCGGCTGTGTACTCCGTGAATCCGGCGCCAAGAGCAGAGCTAATGTGGACGATCGCGGAGGCGGCTTTCATTCCCGGCAAGGTGGTCCGCACGAACGTATCGGGAGTAAGCAAGAGATGATTGCGTTGATGAGCGCTACGCGTATGGCCGAGATTATGCACGATTGGCCCTCATTTGAAATTCAGGTGAAACAGCAAGTTGATTCAGCAAATGGAAACCGCATTCTATGGCTTTCGCGACGTCCTCTACCAGCACGGATTCCCTGGAATTGTGGCTAATCCCACCGGGGGAACGAAGGAAAACCATTGCAGCCGGGACTTTTTCGGCGAGGACCATGGCGTCGTGACCTGCTCCACTGATCATGCGATAAGGTGTGATTCCTGATTGTGAGACGGCGGCGTCGATTTCGTGCAAAAAGAGAGAGTCCATCGGTGTCGCGGTCTGAACTAATTTTGTCGACGATGTTAGCGATATGCCCCGGCGTTTCGCAATCTCCGTTGCACTGTGAAGAAAAGCGCTCACACTTTGGGTGCGAGTCGCGTCCGAGGCGTGGCGAATATCGAGTGTCGCGCAACATTGTCCGGCTATGACGTTCGTTGCTCCGGGCTTCGCGTTCAATGCGCCCACGGTAGCGACTAATCCCGGAATGTCGCGGGCGCTCTTTTCCACCGCGACGGTCCATTCCGCGGCAGCAACGAGCGCGTCGCGCCGCGACTCCATCGGTGTTGTGCCGGCATGGTTGGCGACGCCAGTAAACACAAGTTCCATCCGCGTTTGTCCGGCGATGGCCTCGACGATGCCGAGTGGGAATCCCCGATTCTCCAAGACGGGCCCTTGCTCGATGTGGAACTCGAGATATCCAAGGACTCCCTGCGACAGTCTTGCTGCCGGAATCTCGCTTGGTTTCAATTCATAGGACAGAATTGCTTCTTGGACAGAAATACCATCAGAGTCGCGTCGGCTCAGCAACTCTTCATCCAGCCTTCCTACAAGTGCCCGACTTCCTATGAACGGAACCCCGAAACGAACACCTTCCTCTTCTGAAAAGCCAACGACTTCGATAGCGAAGGGAAGGCGGCGGCCCCCAAGAGATTCGACGACAGAAATCGCCAACATCACGCCGAGAATTCCGTCGTATGCGCCGGCGTCGGGAACGGTGTCGAGGTGGGACCCAATCAGCAGTTTGCACGCCGCGCCATCCGCGCCCGGATAGAGACCATGTAAATTTCCCGCCGCATCAAGGGTCACGGTCATTCCTAGGGGGCGCATCCAGTCTTCAATTTGCCGGTGGACGGCGCGCATAGTCGGCGAAAGAAACGTTCTGCAGATGCGCGGCGGGTCTTCCGTGAAGCGTGCGAGGCTCATGCATCGCGAGACCACTTGTTGCGCGCGCGTGAGGTAGTCGGATGTCCGCGTCACAAGCTCTAATTTCCCCGGCAGACGCGCGCTTCAATGGTTCCATGCGGATCGTCTATCGGCACGAAGATGTGGTTTGGATTATCTTGGCCGAAGCGCGACAGGTCTACGAGCAGACAGTGTTTATTTGGCATAGTGAGGGTGATCTCGGAAATTTGCGGAGCGGCCGCAAGAGCGCATTCTGCCATCGCATATAAGGTGTGCTGCACGGATTTGCTTTGATGCGATGCAAATGCGGTCAGGAGAGATTCGCGAATTGAATTACGCACGGCCGTGAACGGGAGTTTGTTTGAAAGGTACGTCCAGCTCGCGCGAAGGCTGGTGCCGAAAAGGCGATCTTTCGCTTCAGGCAAGGTCGTGAGCGGGTCATGAACGTATCCTTCAAATGCAGATCCAGCTGTCTTCATCAGAACGAGATCCGACAGGCCGGATTCTATCTGGAAGTCTTCCCCACGTTTTCGAATGATGCGCGTCGTTTGCACCTCGCTTCCTGCTTGGACGAACGTGGTTGGGTGAGACTTCCCTTCGGTGTTCAAGTGCTGCCAAGACTTTTCCTCGATCTTAACTTCCGCGGCCGAAATCTGCGGGTTGTGGGTCAGAAGATACTCGATCAATTCTTTAGAAAATTCTTCGATGCATGTTGCAGAAGACTTTCGCGCCAGAAAGTACACGGTATTCTTCATCGTGTCGGTCGGGAGGATTTTGCTGTTGTCCCCTTCGGCGAAACAGCTCAAGAAATCGCCGCGCAGCAGAACTTCGATGCTCCATTCCTCAAATTCATGAATGGCCGCTTGCCGATTGACGCGGACCAGGCGGACGCGAGATTTCCCGTAGCGGTTCTCAGCTAATTGCGGCATTGCGTCAACTTCCTCGATACGTCGTGTAACCGTTAGGACTCAACAGCAACGGGATATGGAATTGGGAATCGCCCTTCCGCGCTTCGAAGGTAATCTCTACTACCGGGTAAAGACCCGCTACACTCTGTGCCGCGTAGTAGGTTGCGGCATCGAAAACAAGGCGGTATAGGCCTTCTGCAACCGGTTGAGACTGCGCAAGCATTTGTGCGCAGCGGCCGTCAGCATCCGTTGTGGAGGATCCCAGGGTTAGCCAGCGGCCGTCTTTTTGCTGATGTTCCAGGCGCACAGGAACACGCGCAGCCGGTCTGCCCAGTGCGGTGTCCAAGACGTGCGTTGAAATGCGATCTATTCCGCCAGCCATTTTCTTAATCGGATCTGCGCGATCTGCCGCTGCTGCTCGGCCGCTTCTTGTAATTCTGTGGCTTCGTCATTGTTCAGCCTTTGGCGGAGATTCGCCAGGATTTCGTCGGCGGATTTCCCCATCGCGCAAATGATGAAAAGCCTATGAAATCTCTGTTCGTATTCACGATTTGCTTCTGCAAGAGCCTGTCTTAGCGCATCGTCGCTTTCCGTAGCGTGACTTTGCTCTTGCGCTGACCAATGCCGAGACTGAACCGAGGCTCCTCGGGGTCCCCGGGTCTCACCGATTCGGGGATGACTGCGAAACGCCTCCAACCAATTCGCTGCACTGAGCTCGCGCCAGATTCTATCGGAAGTCGCCAGCAGAGTGGCTACATCTTGCACTGGACGGCTAGAGACCATGCTGCTTGCCCAAGCCCGAGATCCACAACACGGAAGTATCTCCTTCGCGGCTTGGTCCACCGACAAAAGGTTCCAGCGGGATAGAACGTGATTCACGACGCAAACCTTGCGCCTGGCAGGCTCTGCAAGAACTCGCCTAGTAAGTTGCGTAGTACCACGGTGCGGTATCCCGCCGTCGAGCGAATGTCGTCGATTGGCTGAATCTCTTCGGCCATGACTTTGCCCGCTAATTCAAGCAGAGAGTCGTTGATAGGTTGGCCTGCTAAGGCGCGTTCGGTTCCAGCTAATCGAATTGGGACCGGTCCAACACTGCCCGCTGCAAGCCGGATATCCTTGATCGTTGCGTTTGAGATGCGCACCATCGCGGCTAGAAATACCTTCGAAATGGCTTGGGCATTGCGCGCTCCAACCTTTCTTGCGTAGCACTTGTAACCCGACAGATTTCTAGGCATGCAGATGCTGTGGATCAATTCGTCGGGGGCAAGCAAAGTTTTCTTGTAGCCAGTGTGAAAGGTCCGGTAGGGAATTCGCCTTTCCCCGCTTGCCGACACTAGGATGAGGTCCGCGTCATAGGCGAGCAATACCGGCAAAGAATCGCCTGCCGGCGAGGCGTTCGCGATATTGCCTCCCAATGTTCCGCGGTTTTGATTTGCGATTCCTCCCGTCCAGGCAGCCGCCCGGGCCAGTAAGGGGAATTCTTTTGTGATCACCGGGTGCTGGCGCAAATCAGTGTAGGTGCAGCCGGCCCCAACGCGCACCTCAGCGGAAGCGACCTCTATGTTTCGCAACTCGCGTAGCGCTGCGATGCTGATCAGCTTCCGGGACTGCAATCTGCCGGCGGCATAAAGGACCATTAGGTCAGTACCACCGGCAATAGGCAGCCACGATCCTGGCTCGCTGGCGTGCAAGGCGAGGGCTTCTTGTAACGTGCCAGGTGCGACGAGTTCGTATTCGGTGGGATTGGCCCTCAATCCGCCACCCCGTTTCGCGAAAGTTTGGCTACCGCTTCAAAAATCTGGAAGTATCCGGTGCAGCGGCAAAGATTTCCCGAAAGCCCTTCGCGAATTTCGTCGAGAGAAGGCTGCGGAATTTTGTCAAGAAGATGCAGTGCAGCCAGAATCATGCCGGGAGTGCATATTCCGCATTGTGCCGCACCACATTCGAGGAAGGCCTTCTGGAGGGGATGTAATCGATTGTCATTTGCCAGGCCTTCAATCGTGACAATGCTCGTTCCGTTTGCCTGCAGTGCAGGAATCAAGCAGCTATTTACCAAGAAGCCGTCCATCAGGATGGAACATGACCCGCACTCACCCTCGCCACAGCCTTCCTTTGTGCCGGTGAGATTAAGTTCCTCACGCAGTACATCGAGAAGTCTCGTCATCGGATAGGCATGAATGGTTCGAGCCGCACCATTCACGGTCAGGGAGATTTCCAGTCTCGTGCCGTCGGGCAGGCGAGGATTCAGCAAGGAGACTCCTGCGGCGACGTTATCTGTTGCCGAGATTGAACACGACGAGTTATGGCTTCCAGGATGTCTTCGGGTAACAGGGGTATCGAATCAAACGGAACGCCGAGGGCGTCGACTATCGCATTGAGAATGGCTGGGGCGGGTCCGTCCATGGGAAGCTCTCCGATGCCCTTAGCGCCGTAGGCCCCGTGCGGATTTCCAATCTCTTCAAAAACTACCCGAATGGGGGGTAGATCGCAGGAGGCGGGCATGATGTAGTTTGTCATCTGCCCGTTCAGCATTCGGCCGTTTTGCCAGAGAACCTTTTCGTACAGCGCGAGACCTATCGCCTGCGCGATCCCGCCGATGATCTGGCCTTCGGCTAGGACTGGATGCAGTACCTTGCCAATCTCCTGCAGCGCGACGAAGTTCTCTACCTTAGCAGCATAGGTCGTTAGATCAACGGACACTTCGGCGACATAGACAGCCCACGCGTACGCTGCATAGGCTTCTCCTTTGTACGTCACGTCGTCCCAGTAGACGCCTTCAGGGGAGTTATAGCGGGCCAGAGAACGGAGGAGGCCTTTCTCCGCTACATACTTGCGGCATGCAGCGCCAAATTCTGCAGGTTTAAAGGTCTTTTTGAGAGTTCCATCCAATTGCAATGTTTGTTTTAATCCAATCGCCGCGGAGCGAACCAAGTTTCCGACGATCATGGCCGTTCGTGAAGCCACTGTGGGCCCGCTATTCGGGACGATTGTTGTGTCAGCCTGCGCGATGGTTACGGATTCATAAGGAATCCCAAGGGCCTCGGCAGCGATCTGACATAGAACGGTGTTCGTCCCCTGACCAAATTCCGTGCTGGATACCAGGATGCGAACGCTCCCATCCGCTGTTCCCTCCATTCCGACGACAGAGTCTAAATAGCGTTCACCGGAGCCGGTAAATCCTGCACCGTGCAAGAAGGCAGCGATTCCCATCCCTTTTTTAATGGAGCTGGTTTTGTTTTCGCGAGCGAAATTCTCCTTTTTTGCTTTATAGCTAGCGTGCGCCAAAGATTTATCCAATAGATCTGAAAGATTGATTGGTTCGCGGATCACTTGTTCTGTTGTTGTCGTTTGCCCCGGCTGCAAAAAATTGCGCCGACGGATTTCGACCGGACTAAGGCCAACGATCTTAGCAATGCGGTCCATATGACGTTCCATGGCAAATAGGCTCTGCGGGGCGCCGAATCCGCGAAACGCACCGTGGGGTGGCGTGTTCGTCGCCACCGCTTTGGAGCGAATTCGGACGCTCGGCCAAAGATAAGGACCGCCCGCGTGAATCGTGCCACGTGAAAGAACGACTGAGGAAAGAGTGGCGTAGGCGCCGCCGTCGATGGTGAAGTCGATTTCGCCGCCCAGGATCTTTCCGTCTTTGCGCAGCGCTGTGCGATGCCGCGTCCTCGACGGATGCCGCTTCGTAGTGGCAACCATGTCTTCCAGGCGATCGTAAACAATCTTCACCGGGCGTCCAGATTTCATGGCTAATATTGAGGCGTGCCCAGCAATCATGGACGGGTATTCTTCTTTGCCTCCGAAAGCTCCCCCAGTTTCCAGTTGCACAACGCGGATTTTTTCTTCTGGGAGTCCGCAAAGGGCCATCAAGGCTTTGTGTACATAAAAAGGGCATTGAAGCGAGCCCCAGACGGTGACGCCTGCGACAGAGTCGAAGACGGCAATCATCCCGTTATTTTCAATGTAGAGATGCTCCTGCGCGCCCGTGAAGTACTCGCCTTCGACGATAAAATCAGCCTCTGCCCAAACTCGATCGACATCGCCTTTTTCAATCAGAAAACTCTTAAAGATATTGTCCGTGCCCCAAATGATCTCGCTTTGTTTCTCGCTCCCTTCCATCGAATAGATCGCTGGAAGTGGATCAGATTCGATGACAACGCCTTCGACAGCTTTCGCGAGTGCGTGTTTATCCGGATGGGCTATGAGAACGACGGGTTCTTCGGGATGATTGATGACACCGTCCACCAGGCACGGCTGGTCATCCAGGATCAGGGCAATGCAATTCTTCCCAGGAACGTCCTTGGCCGTAGCAATGACGTACTCGTTCCAATCGATTTCGGGACTGAAGGAAATCCTTTTGATTTTGCCTCGCGCAATTTTGCTGCGAACGGTGGCGCCGTACAGCATGCCGGGCAACCGAATGTCGTCGACATACCGGGCTGCTCCGGTAACTTTGTCACGGCCTTCCTTGCGAGGAACCGAGGTGCCGATGATCGTTTCTTCCGACTCAGTCAATTTCACTCCTTCGCAGTACGCGCAGAAGCGCACGCGAACTGGCTCCGGTGACAAAGTCCTTAGAGCCGATATTTCGGCGATATTGTGACCGAAATAGAACGGGTTTTGAATGCTTAATTAGGATGCGCAGCAAAAGTTTCGCGAGTGTATTCGCGGCCAGCTGGTTGGTTGGGGAAACTTCCCTTATCGTAAACACACGTGCCACGCAGGAACGTCATCAAAACTTTTCCCCTCATGCGTTTCCCTAGATACGGTGATATCGCATGGCGGTAGTGGAGTTCAGCGGCGGTGACCGCCCATTCTGATTCCGGATCAAACACCACCATGTCGGCGTTAAAGCCCGCGGCGAGGCGGCCCTTTCGTTCTCGCATGCCGACTAGTTGCGCCGGGCCTTCCGCCATCCAACGTCCGATATCAACAAGAGAAAAACCTCTGCGGCGGGCCTCCGTCCACATCAAAGAGAGGGCCAGCGACACGCTCGGAATTCCGCCCCATGCGGACCGGAAGTCTCCGCGTTCCAGCTGCTTCATTGCGGGCGGGCACGGAGAATGATCAGTCGCCACGAGGTCAATTATCCCTTCGCGAAGCCCCTGCCAGAGCGCTTCGCGGTTCTCGCGATTGCGGATTGGCGGCGCGCACTTATTCAGCGTCGCTCCGTTGGGTATCTCTTCGGAACACAGATGAAGGTAGTGCGGGCACGTTTCCACAGTGATGGGGAGTCCTCGGCGCTTTGCGTCTTGTAACATCGCCAGGGCTTTGGCCGTCGAAAGATGCACAACGTGGATCTGGCATCCGCTTTCCTCGCATAAACTGACCATCAGTTCGATGGCGTTGAGTTCCGCTTCGTCCGGTCGCGATTTCAGATACGTCTTATACGCGCCCCAGTCTGCTTGCATTAATCCCTCTGTCGCGGAAGCGATGGGTCCCGGCAGCTCCGCGTGAACGAGCAGAGGCAATCCTGATTTCTTCAGTTTCGGAAGAGCCTTACGCAACTGTTCTTCGTTCACCATCGTGAATTCGTCGATCCCGGGGTGGATCAAGAAACACTTAAAGCCGGATACGCCGGCAGATACGAGGGGAGCGATCTGATTGAGATTGTCAGCAACCAGCCCTCCCCACACCGCCCAATCCACTTGGCACTGACCTTGCGCAGCCTTTCGTTTTGCTTCCAGAGCTTCCGGTGAAGTAGTGGCCGGCACGCAATTTAGAGGCATGTCCACCAACATTGTGTACCCGCCCGCAGCCGCCGCTCGCGTTGCGGTGCGAAAGCCCTCCCACTCCGTTCTTCCTGGCTCATTGATGTGAATGTGGGAGTCCACCAAGCCCGGAAGAATAGCCAAGTCTCCAAAATCCGTGACGGAAACGGACAGCGGGATATCCTTGCGAGGAACAACACCAACAATTTGTTCCCCTTCAACCAGCACCGCGAAAGCTCCGATTTTTCCTGGGACGACTACTCGAGACGATGTGAAGGCTTGCACAGCCATAAATGCCGAATTTCCTCGTGAGGGACACAAACGGATCGGTACGAGAGTACAGCAGGATTGCCCGCCGACCAATCCTTGAAGGCGGTCCGATTCCATCGAACAGATGCCTTCCGTGAGCCGCGGGGACGGGAGGTGCTTGCCGCTCCATGTGTTGGGTTGTGGGCTAAAAAGCGAGCCGCACCTGAATATGGCTACGGCTCCTGCGCTGATCCTGGTGGATGCTCTCATGTGGGGTTCGATCGCGCGTGTTCGATGGGACGATTTTAGCGAGGCATTTCCGGCATTTCTTACGCCCCTTACTTTCAGCATTGCAACGGGACTTAGCCTTGGCCTTCTATCCTTCACCTCTATAAAACTCGGCACGGGTAAGTATCGGGAGATCAGCGCGCTGATTTGGGTTCTCAGCGTACTCTTTCTCCTCCGCTACGCGTTTCTGGGCAGCGAGTAGTCTGCACAGCAGTTCAGGCAGGAGCTAGCGGAAGAGGTTCTCCAACTGGACGCGCTCATTCGTTTTCGCGTCGCGATACTTGACGATGATGGGTGTATATAGAGACAGGTTCCAATGTTTCCCGGCAGGGTGCGAAATGGCGCGCGAGCCGGGAACGACGACCGCTTCTTCCGGGATCACGAGGGGGCTAGCATCGGTCGCTGTGTAGATTTGTTCGCGCACAAGATCGTATACGGCGGTTGAGCCATTCAATAACACGCCGCTGCCGAGCACTGCGCGGTGCTTCACGATAACACCCTCGTACACGCCGCAATTCCCGCCAACCATCACATCATCCTCAATAATCACGGGCAGGCTTCCTATAGGCTCGAGAACGCCGCCAATTTGCGCGGCTGCGGAGATGTGGCAATTCCGCCCGACTTGTGCGCAGCTCCCGATCAACGCGTGCGAGTCAATCATCGTGCCATCATCGACGTACGCACCGGCATTGATGAACATCGGCGGCATGCACGTGACACCACGTCCGACGTAAGCTCCGTCGCGAATACTAGATCCACCTGGAACGATTCGCACTTGGCTTGCGAGGCTGACTGCTTTGGGCGGGTAGGTGTCCTTGTCGAAAAAGGGCTGGCGGAGGTGGTCGATGGACATGTCGACCACTTTGCCTATGCGAAATCCGAGCAGGATGCCTTTCTTTACCCATGGGTTTACGCGCCAGCCGTTTTTCGATGCTATATCAGGCTCGGCGGCGCGAACTTCGCCGCGATTCAACGCGCTTTTGAATGATTCGAAGGTGCGGCGGTGTTCTTCCGTATACTCCGGCGGAGGAGAGTTAAATAGTTGCTCAATCTCCGACGGCAGCATAGGTTTTCTCGATCAGGCCCAGCGTTTCAAGAACGGAATGGATTCGCCCTAGGGAGCCGGCACTCGGCGCCACCAGAGGAAGCCGCCAGACTGCTTGCAGCAAACCCATCTTGGCCATGGCGGCCTTCACGGGAATCGGATTGGATTCCACGAAGTTGACCTCCATCAGCGGAAGATAGTGCGAGTGAATTGCACGAGCGGCTGGAAAATCATTTGCTAAAGCAAAATTGCAGAGGTTCGCCATTTCGGCGGGGATTTCGTTGGAGGCTACCGAAATCACGCCACGCCCGCCGAGCGCGAATAGTGGCAACGTGATGGCGTCGTCGCCTGAGAGAACCACGAAATGCTCTGGCACCTGCGCGGCGATGGATGCCATTTGCGAAATGTTCCCTGATGCCTCCTTGACGCCCACAATTGTGTCGATGGCGGACAGGCGCTTTACGGTAGCGGGCTCAATGTTAACCCCGGTGCGGCCGGGGACGTTGTATAGCAAAATCGGCAGCGAGACGGCGCCGGCTATGAAGCGAAAATGTTGGTACAGGCCTTCCTGCGTGGGCTTGTTGTAGTAGGGGGAAACAGAAAGAATGCCGCTGACGCCCATCGCTTCGTACTCGCGCGCGGCACGCGTCACTTCGGCGGTGTCATAGCCTCCCGCCCCGGCCACCACGGGCACTTTGCCATGCGCTTCCTCTAACGTGATTTCCACGACGCGTCTGCGCTCGTCTCGCGTGAGCGTGGGGCTTTCGCCGGTCGTTCCGCAGGGCACGAGAAAATGGACTCCGGCCTCGACTTGACGTCGCACCAGCCGGCGCAATGCAGCTTCATCGAGCACGAAGTCATTCTGAAATGGAGTAACCAATGCCGTACCGCAACCCTTGAACATGATGTGTCTCCTTATCGATCCTCTCTGCATCTCTAAGCCGTAATCTATAGCCCTACGTCAACCCAATTGATTTACAATTTCGCGAAATTCGAACACTCCGTTTTTCCCCATAATCCAGTGCGCCGCACGCAGAGCACCGCGGGCAAATCCTTCGCGGCTTCTTGCCGTGTGACGGATGGTGATCGTGTCAGAGCTCGAATCGAACCCGATCTCGTGCGTTCCAGGATGAGCGCCAGCGCGATTGGCGCTTAGGTTGATCGCGCGATCAAAACCGGCTTGCTTCATTTCTTCGGCGACCGCCAACAAGGTGCCGGACGGCGCGTCTCGCTTTGCGCCGTGATGGATCTCCCAGCCCCACGCTTCGTACTCGTGTTCGGCGGCGAAGGCGCTTGCCGCTTCCGCGATGATCTGCCGGAAACGGTAGACACCGACCGAAAAGTTCGGACTCCACACTAGAGCCCCGCCGCTCGATTGCACGGCTTCGCGCACGCAAGCCAAGTCCTGAAACCATCCGGTCGTGCCTACAACTACGGGAACACCCAACGCGGCGAGCTGCCGAATATTCTGGGCCGCCGCTGAAGGCGCGGAAAATTCCACGGCCACGTCAACTCCGCGAAGATTCTCCCTCGTGAGCCCTGCACCGCATGCATTCCTGGCGCTGCCGAGCGCCAGGCGCACATCGAACCCGTATTCGGGAGCGAGCTGTTCGATCAGGCGCCCCATCTTGCCGTGTCCAACAATGGCGAGCCCGCGCGTCATTGGGATTTCCCAGCCATTTCGGCATGCGATGCAAGAAGTTGTTTGACCATGCCTACATAGATCGGCACCGCTTCGACCAGTTCGCGCTTTGCAATGCGCTCCTCGGCCGTGTGGGCTACGTGAATGCTGCCCGGTCCAATCAGAAAAGGAGTGCCCCATGTTTCGTGCAAGGTCGGAACGTCGGTTGTGAAGGAAACCACACTGGTAGGCAGCCCATTGAGCGCGGAAAAGTGAAACACCGGCGTGTACAGGACTTCGCGGACTTCGACTCGTCCGGCTACGGCTTCGTGCACGACCTCTCGCACGGGAGAGGCGTCTCCCACTAATCGAAACATAATTTCGGCGTGCGCTCCATCGGCAACGACGTTGGGCGCGCGCCCGCCGGAAATTGTGCCTATGTTCAACGTGCTTTTTCCGAGCAGCGAGTCCGTGGGTAGGGCGAGATGCCGGATGTCTTGTAGCACGTCCAGCAGCGCATCGATTGCCGAGCGGCCCAACTCCGGGTACCCCGAATGGGCCAACTGGCCATTCGCGACCAACTCGAAACGCAGAGCCCCCTTGGATGCCAGGCACAATTTGTTTTCCGTGGGCTCGCCATCGATCAGATAGCGAGAGCCGCGCGGCGTCTTTGCCGCAACGCGTGCACCGGCGCTGTTTCGTTCTTCGCCAACTACGAAGAGAAGGCCTAAATTCGAAACGCCTTCCGCGAGGAGTTTGTCGACAGCGCAAATCATGGCGGCGATGATGCCTTTGGCGTCGCATGCCCCTCGCCCCCAAAGAAATTCATCGTCTTCGCTCAAGGGAAAGAAGGGGGGCACCGTATCCATATGCGTCGAGAGCGTGACGACCGGCTGGCCCCAGCTGGCAAACACGTTGAACCGTCGCGCCTCGACCGGCATACGTTCGACGTGGCCACCATATTTAGCGGCGAGGGGAGAGAGCTGGCCGAACAGAAATTCGCCAGCGATGGCTTCGTTGTTGGTGACCGACTCGATGTCAACGAGCGCGCGCGTGAGCTCAAACAGATCCATGATGGCTTTCTGGAATGGAACGAAAGAGAAGGGAAGAACCGAAGGAAGCTCGGGGCTGTCACTCCTCGATAGCGCTCCATCCGCGTGAATCGTTACTACTTACGGATGACAGTGGACAGGTCTTAGGCCTGGCCCCCAACCGCACGCGGCTTTCAGCTGCCGCGGGCGACTTCGGCGGATCAACAACAATTTCCCCTTTCGCTCAAGCGTCCGAAGCTGATCGGAAAAGCACGCTCGGCTACTAATGGGATCCGCACCTCTACCAAGTACAAAATGAAAGTAGCGGAGCGGCCTAGGAAAGTCAATATTCTTAAACATCCAAAAGATGCGTTTGACGTAACGATTTTTTGGGGGTTCGCGCAGATTGACGACTAGGACTAGCTTGTTTAGACTCCTACTCAGCAAATGAGCGTTTTGAATCATCTCCGGGCGCATCGGCACCATCGTCATCACGGCCACATGCCGCGCCCGTTGAGTTGTACCTAGCGATTAGCTAGAAAACGCACTCATCGGCCCGCTGGCGCAGCAAGCCCAGCGGGTTTTTTGTTTTGGGCGTGATGTTGGGAGGGAGCACGTGGAAATCGCATTCGAGAAGAGTGATGGATTGGTCCCCGCAATTATTCAACATAGGCGAACGGGTGAAGTCTTAATGCTCGGCTTCATGAACTCGGAGGCGCTTGCCGAGACGCGACGAACGGGGGAGGCGGTCTTCTTCAGCCGTTCGCGAAAGCGTTTGTGGAAGAAAGGGGAATCGAGCGGCCACGTTCTGCGGGTGCTAGAAATTCGCATTGATTGCGACGCGGATGCATTGTTGTTGCGCGTCGAGCCATTGGGACCCGGTGTTTGCCACAAGGGCTATCGTAGTTGCTTCTTCCGGCGCCTGGAAGAAAACGGGAGCCTTCGCACACTCGAGGAGCGGTCATTTGATCCGGCAAAAGTGTACGCTCTGGAGAAAGAACAATGAATCGTTTGAAGCTAGGAATCCCCAAGGGCAGCTTGCAAGAAGCAACTGTGGAACTTTTCTCCCGTGCCGGCTGGAAGATTGCCATTAGCTCGCGAAGCTATGTGCCCACCGTCGATGATCCGGAGATCGAATGTCTGCTCGTGCGTGCACAGGAAATGTCGCGCTATGTGGAAACGGGCGCCCTGGATGCGGGAATCACCGGGCACGACTGGGTGGTCGAAACGGGCTCCGATGTCGAGGAACTTGCCGAGCTAGTCTACGCTAAACAAAGACTGTCACGCGTGCGCTGGGTTCTCGCTGTGCAAGAAGATTCCGCGATTCGCGAACCGCGAGACTTACAAGGCAAGGTGATCGCCACTGAAATCGTACGCATAACTGAGGAATATCTAAAACGCCACGGAGTGACTGGGCGTGTGGATTTCTCATGGGGTGCTACGGAAGTGAAAGTGCCGCAACTTGCCGACGCTATCGTCGAGGTCACCGAAACAGGCTCTTCGCTGCGCGCCAACCGCTTACGGATTGTGGACACGGTTTTGGAATCGGCTACGGTCTTCATTATGAATCGCGCGGCGGCCGCGAATGGGTGGAAGAAAGAGAAGGCGGAAAGCCTGATTCTGATGCTGCAAGGGGCCATTGCTGCGGCAAGCAAAGTCGGTCTGATCCTCAATGTACGCCGCGAGGACCTGGAGCGCGTAGTCGCTATCCTGCCTGCGTTGAAGAACCCCACCATCTCGATGCTAAGCGATCCGGACTGGGTGGCTGTGAATACCATTGTCGAAGAATCGGTGGTCCGGCAGATTTTGCCGAGACTCAAAGCCGCAAATGCGCAGGGGATTGTGGAGTATCCCCTGAACAAGATCGTGCTGTGATGCGAATCTTGAAACTAACAGCCGCGCTGGAGAAAAAGCTGATCGACGCACGCGAACGTCGCGACGTCCAAGCCGAAACGGTGGCGAGCAGGATTATCGGGGACGTCCGGCGTCGCGGCGATGCCGCTCTCCTTTTCTGGACGAGAAAACTTGATGGCATCAATTTAGCGCGCCAAGGGATATGGGTATCGCAACGAGAGATAGGTGAAGCGCAAAAGAGCGTCAGCGCAGATCTCCTGCGAGCGATTAAACATGCGATACGCAACGTCCGAAAAGTGGCTGAGAAACAGTTGCCGCCAGACTGGTCGATGGAAGTGGAACCGGGCGTGAGCATCGGGCAAATGGTCAGGCCAATTGAAACGATCGGCTGCTACATTCCGGGTGGCAAAGCTACTCTACTTTCGACGCTGGTAATGACCGCCGTGCCGGCGCAGGTTGCGGGTGCAAAGAGGATCGTGGCCGTATGCTCGAGGCCGAACAACGAGTTGCTCGCGGCTGCTGGTCTTCTCGGTCTAAGGGAAGTCGCGCGCATAGGGGGCGCGCAGGCTATTGCGGCCCTTGCCTACGGAACTAAAACGATTCCGCGTGTCGACAAAATTTTTGGACCCGGCAACCGCTTTGTGACTGCAGCGAAGCAGTTGGTGAGCCGCGATTGTGCCATTGATCTCCCCGCAGGACCGACGGAGGCGGCTGTGATTGCGTCGCAGGGTAATGCGAGCTGGATTGCGGCGGATTTGCTGGCGCAGGCGGAACACGCGCCGGATGCAGGAAGCATCCTGGTGACCACGTCAGCGCGACTGGCAAGGGACGTACGCCGCGAAATCGCAGAACAGTTAAGGAACTTGCCGAAAACGAACGCGGCCAATATTTCCCTGAGAACGAGGGGCCTGATTTTACTTGTCCCGTCCGAAGATGCGGCGATCACTTTCGTGAACCGGTTCGCACCGGAACATTTGAGTTTTCCGCAATCTGGAGCGGCGACACTTCGAAAGATTACTGCGGCTGGAACGGTTTTTGTTGGTCCCAGGGCGGCGCAGCCACTCGGCGACTACGCGAGCGGGAGCAACCACGTTTTGCCTACCGGCGGATGGGCACGGAGCCGCGGAGGGTTATCGGCGTCGGATTTCGTTAAGTGCATCAGCCTGCAGACGATTAACCGCGAAGGTTTCGGCCGGCTGGCCAACGATGTACAGACTCTCGCACGAGCAGAAAATCTGCTGGCGCATGAGAATGCCGTGGCGGTGCGGCAATGAAACCGAAATCGTCCGTGCGACGCTCAATCATAAGTAGCGGAAGGCTGCCGAGAACAGCAAAGATTCATCGTAAGACCAACGAGACCGACATCAGTCTCCGGCTCAATCTGGACGGTGGAGGCAAAGCGCGCGTCGCCACGGGGATCCGTTTCTTCGACCATATGTTGGAACTCGTGGCCCGGCACGGGGCTTTCGATTTGGAACTGAACGCGCGCGGCGATTTGGACGTCGACCAGCACCACACCGTAGAGGATGTGGGCATCGCCCTCGGCGAAGCGGTGACCAAAGCGTTGGGCACGAAGCGGGGAATTCTACGTGCCGGATACTTCCTGATGCCCATGGACGAGACGCTCGCTGCCAGTGCCGTCGATCTTGGTGGCCGGCCCTTTTGCATTGTGAATGCCAAAATTGCGAGCGCGCGCGTCGGCGATTTTCAGACCGAGCTGACGGAAGATTTCTTTCAAGGGTTTGCGCAAGCCGCTCGCGCCAATGTGCATCTCCGAGTTCTCTACGGACGATCCTCGCATCATCAGGTGGAGGCCATGTTCAAGGCTTTTGCTCGCGCGTTGCGCTTCGCAGTGGCGCGCGACAAAAGGTTGCGCCGCGTGCTGCCCAGCACCAAAGGTCTACTGTGAAAATCACCCTGTTGGATTGCGGCGTAAGCAATGTGGCCTCTGTCGAGCGCTCGCTGGAGCGGCTCGGAGCACAGTCCCAACGCGCCGCCACGCCAGAATGCGTTGCAAACGCAGACGCGCTGCTACTGCCAGGCGTGGGACACTTCGAAGCGCTAATACGTGTCCTCGATGACCGCAAATTGCGCAAGCCGCTATGCGATGCTATTCGTCGTGGCGTACCGTTCCTCGGCATTTGCCTGGGTCTCCAGGCACTCTACGACGCTAGCGACGAGGCGCCGAAACTGACTGGGTTGAAGTTGTTGCCGGGTCGCGTGTGCGCGCTGCCCCCCTTGGCCAAGCTCCCGCATATGGGCTGGAATCGCCTGATTTCGAAAAACAGATCACGGTTGCTGGAAGGGGTCGAAGTGGACGCTTACTTCTATTTCGCCCACAGTTATGCCGCGATCGAACAAGGCCCGGAGACGGCCGCCGTGTGCGATTACGGGACCGAATTTGTCGCTGTGGTTGAAAAGGAAAATATGTGCGCGGTTCAATTTCATCCGGAGAAGAGCGGAGAAGCCGGCGTGCAGGTCTTGCGGAATTTTCTGAGGCTGTGCGCATGAGCTTAGCGCGACGCATCATTCCTTGCCTGGACGTCGATGGCGACCGAGTGGTGAAAGGCGTCAACTTTGTCGGGCTTCGCGACGCAGGCGCCCCCGCCGAGTTGGCGGCACGATATAACGCGGAGGGCGCGGACGAGCTCGTCGTGCTGGATATTGCAGCTTCGCGCGACCGGCGACCGACGTTTCTGGAGACGATTCGGCGCGTTGCGGCAGAGCTTGCGATTCCCTTGACCGCCGGAGGCGGCATCCGGAGCGCGGACGACGCGCGATCCGTGCTGCGAGCTGGCGCAGACAAGATCACGCTGAATACCGCGGCAGTGGCGCGGCCCGAACTGATTTCGGAAGCATCGCTGGAGTTTGGCGCACAGGCGGTGGTGCTTGCGATCGACGCTAAGAGAGACGGCGACCAATGGGTGGTGATGGTTCGCGGCGGGCTTGACTTTGCAAATATCAACGCGATCACATGGGCGAAACACGGCGTCGCCCTCGGGGCCGGAGAGATTCTGGTGACGTCCATGGATCGAGATGGAACAAAGACCGGTTTCGATACGGCGCTCACCGCAGCGATATCCTCGACGGTCTCCGTTCCCGTCATTGCGTCGGGTGGCGCGAAGCTGCCGGAACACTTCGCCGAGATTTTTACCGCCGGGCGGGCGGATGCGGCATTGGCGGCCTCCATTTTCCACGATCGTGTTCAGCCAATTCGCGAGCTCAAGGAATTTCTGGCCGCGCGCGGGATTCCGGTTAGGTTGCCGTGCTAATTCCGTGCATTGACTTGCAGGAAGGGCAAGCGGTGCAGCTAGTCCATGGGAGAAGGCGCGAGCTTGCGATCGCGGACGTCATGTCGCTGCTGCTGAAATTCAAAAAGTACAAGTGGTTGCACATCATCGATTTGGACGCTGCCATGGGGAAGGGCAATAACAGTGAATTGGCGCGTAAACTCTGCGACGAAGCGGCCCATCGATATGGGATGAAAGTGCGCGTGGGCGGAGGAATTCGCACTCTTTGGCGCGCGGAGGAAATTACGGAATGGGGGGCGCAGCAAGTCATTGTCGGAAGTGCCGCGTTCCAGGACGGCAAGATAAATCGGGCATTTCTTCGTCGACTCCGCACGCGAGTAGGCCGCCCGGCAATTGTTGTGGCGCTCGATACGTGCAGGGGCCACATTGTAATTAAGGGGTGGCGAGAAAAACTGCGGATTCAAGCCGAACAGGTGATGGAGCACCTTGAGCCTTTTTGTGCTGCATTTCTTTGCACCGACGTGGATCGCGAAGGAACGATGAGCGGAGCCAATCGCGAGTGGTTTGAGCGATTGCGCAGTGCCACGTCGCATCCGATCATTGCCGCGGGTGGCATTAAAGCGCAGAGGGAAATAGATGCTCTTGAACGGATTGGGATCGACGCGGCGGTAGGCATGGCACTCTACAAGGACCGATTGCACTAAGTTTAGGCTGTAATTTCTGACAAATGATCCAGACAAGAGGACGTCTGGGGGTTCGCTTAGTAGGGAAGCGGGGGGCCGATGAGGACCGCCGGAGACCACTTCTCACTCCATTCGCCATTGGCCCGCGCCCGCTTGAGGTTTTCGCTCAGTATGATAGCCTCGCCCTCAGGTTAACTCTGCCAGTTAATCATAAAAAATAATATCGCATTTAGCTTGACAGGTCAAGTTAATTAACTGATTATGGTTAATATGACGAGGCAGTCTCTCGGATTATCTGAACCAAATTAGTTATCTGAATTGCGTCCGGCGCGTCGAGAACAAAGAGCGTCACATCTTCGCACGCCGGGTTTGTCAATCACCCAGGAGAGTGGAAGCAAAATGGCAAAACAAATTGTCTCAGGTGAGAATTCGCGTCAGTCGATTCTACGCGGCGTCAATATTCTAGCGAATGCGGTAAAGATCACGTTGGGCCCGAAGGGGCGCAACGCGGTCATCGAGAAGAAATTCGGTGCGCCCGTCATTACCAAAGACGGTGTGACGGTGGCCAAAGAGATCGAGTTGCAGGACCCGCTTGAGAACATGGGTGCGCAAATGGTGCGCGAGGTTGCGTCCAGGACCTCGGATGTGGCCGGCGATGGCACGACCACCGCGACGCTTTTGGCCCAGGCGATTTTCCGCGAGGGCGTGCGTACCGTCGCGGCCGGAGCCAGCCCCATGGCCCTCAAGCGCGGGATCGATAAGGCCGTGGAGGTCGCCGTGGCTGAGATCACGCGACTATCGCGCGAAGTGAAAGGCGACATGATCGCGCAAGTCGGCACCATTAGCGCCAACACCGACAAGCAAGTGGGCAGCATAATTGCCGAAGCCATGAAGAAGGTGGGTAAGGATGGCGTCATCACGGTCGAGGAATCGAAGACCATGGAGACGACGCTCGAAGTGGTCGAAGGGATGCAGTTTGATCGCGGATATCTGTCTCCATACTTCGTCACCGACCCGGCACGCATGGAATGCGTGCTGGAGGACGCGCTCATTCTGATTCACGAGAAGAAAATCAGCTCAATGAAGGACCTGCTGCCGCTGCTTGAGCAGACGGCTAAGGCAGGAAAGCCCCTGTTGATCATTGCTGAAGACGTGGAAGGCGAAGCTCTTGCAACCCTGGTGGTAAACAAGCTTCGGGGAACGCTAAAGTGCGCGGCCGTGAAAGCTCCCGGGTTTGGAGATCGGCGCAAGGCTATGCTCGAAGACCTCGCCACGC
>JAOAPV010000107.1 GCA_025463055.1 Candidatus Acidiferrum typicum | reverse complement strand
CCGATGATGCCACCTAGCAAGACTGACTTGCCTATCCGACTCTTCGACGTTTTCGCGAGAAACCAGTGGCCGTGCTTTCCCCTTGTCAGGCTAGGAGAGTATTTGTTAGACTCCTAGCTAGACTAGGAGGCCATTACACTGTGGGCAAAACTGCGGAACTACTCCCGGGCACCCTCGATATGCTGATTCTCAAAGCGGTGTCCTTGAAACCCCTGCACGGATACGGTGTCTTGCTGCGCATCCGGCAGATCTCAAGGGATGCGCTTCAGATTCCACAGGGATCATTATATCCGGCCCTCTACCGGTTGGAGCACCACGATCTTATCGCCGCTGAATGGGGGCAAAGCGAGAACAACCGTCGGGCGAAATACTACACCTTAACAGCCGCAGGGCGTCGCCGCCTGCGCGACGAAACGGCCGGCTGGAACCGCCTAGCGACTGCGATTGCCGCGGCCTTGAATACGACATCGGAGGAGGTGTGAGATGATCCAGCGCCTTCGTTCTCTGTTTCGTGTGCTCACTCGGCGGCGTGATTTCGAAGAGGGAATGTCCGAGGAGCTCCGCTTCCACATCGAGCAATACACGGATGACCTCGTGCGCTCCGGCATGTCCCGGGAAAAAGCGGCCCGCGTGATACGGGAGGAACTCGGCAGCTCTATCAACATCAAAGCGGATTGCCGGGAAGCTTTCGGCGTGCACTTCTTCGACGAGCTTCGTAGACAGTTCAGTTATGCCGTCCGATTGTTGCGAAAGACCCCGGCATTTACAGCTACCGCTCTTCTGACGCTTGCCGTTTGCTTCGGCGCGAATCTGACGATTTTTGCCGTGATCGATTCTGTGCTGCTCCGTCCCCTGCCCTTTCCCGAGCCCGACCGGCTCATGATGGTATTCAATACCTATCCGAAAGCTGGCGTCGATCGCGACGGGTCCTCGCTGACCAATTATTACGAACGACGCGGTCGTATTCCTGCCTTCGCCTCCCTCTCGATTTACGACTATGGAACGGAGATTGTCGGTGAGCCCGGCTCGACGGAACGCCTTCAGACCATGCGAGTGTCTCCCGATTTCTTCTCCACTCTGCGGCTCGGTCCCGCGATCGGACGCACTTTCACGGATGAGGAAACCACTTCCGAAACCGACCACGTTGCCATTCTTTCTAACGCGTTTTGGCGCCAACGATACAATGCCGACCCCGACGTGCTTGGAAAGCAGATTCGCGTAAACAGCGTTCCCAGAACGGTGATCGGCGTTTTGCCTCCCAGCTTCCGCTTTCTCTCTTCCGATGCTCGGGTGTTTCTGCCTCTGGCATCGCGCCCGGAAAATCGCGCCCCATCGCGGCGGCATTCCGGCGGAAATGTAATCCAAATGATTGCGCGTCTCCAACCGGGCGCCACGCTCGCTCAAGCTCAGTCGGAGGTCGACGCGCAGAACGCAGCACTGGAGGTCGACGACCCCCAGGCCAAGATAATTGCCGATGCGGGCTTCCGTTCGTTGGTGGTGCCATTGCGCGTGGACCATGTCGCAGCCGTGCGTCCCACTCTGCTGCTGCTGGAAGCAGGCGTACTCGTTCTTCTTTTGATTGGCGCAGTCAACCTCGTGAACCTTCTTCTTATCCGTGCCGGCGGCCGAGTTAAGGAATTGGCCGTTCGTCAGGCCCTCGGCGCAGGTTGGAAATACCTCATGAGCGAAGTAGTCGTCGAGACCACCTTGCTCACGTTCGCCGGAGGATTAATCGGACTCGCAGTCGGCGCGGCCGGAATCCAGTTGCTGCGTGGGCTGGGCGCTGATCAACTACCCTTAGGAAGTCGCATCGTTTTCGATGCGCGATTAGCAATAGTTGGCCTGGTCGCAGCCATCGTCATGGGCATGCTGTTCGCGGTACCTGTCGCCGGGTTCCATCTTCGGCGCCATCTCGGAAGTGCGCTTCAATCGGAGAGCCGTGGCGGCACGAGCGGGCACGGCGCTCAAATCCTGCGTCACAGTTTTATCGTCTCGCAGATTACCCTGGCGTTTATTTTGCTCGCCGGCGCGGGTCTACTCGGACTCAGCCTTCAGCGAGCGATGGCCATTTCTCCGGGATTCCAGTCCGACCACGTCCTGACCGGGCAAATCTTGCTTCCGTGGGCAGACTACTCGGAGGCCGGCCGCCTGAATTTTGCGGAAAGCTTGATGGACAAACTCGACGACCTCCCCGGAGTGTTGTCCGCGGGCGTGGTCAACAATGTTCCTTTCAGCGGCAACATCGGCAAAAGCGCCGCCACGGTAGCGGGTCACGTTCGCCGCCCTGGCGAATCCGCGCGAGGGCACTATTCTTATGGAGTCGCCGGCGATTACTTTGGAGCCATGGGTTTCTCCCTGCGCGCAGGACGATTCCTGACCGCCGACGATTCACGCCGCTCCCAGCGAGTCTGCGTTGTGGATGAAGACTTCGCGCGATACTACTGGCCGCACGCCAGCGCGATTGGCCAACAATTGTGGGATGGCTCCGAAAGCGGGAAAGACGCGGAAGCATTCACCATTGTCGGCGTTGTTGGCGGAGTGAAACAAGCGGGACTAACGGAAAACGAAGCTCAGGGCGCCATTTATTATCCCTACGTCTTCCGCATCGGTGACAGCGTCTTCGTCGCCGTCCGGACGAGCCTGCCACCGGAATCGTTCGCGTTGACATTGCAGAAGGTGGTTCGACAAATCGATCCCGATGTACCGGTCAGCGACCTTCGCTCCATGGACACTCGCATTGCCGACAGTCTGGTCACCCGTCGCTCACCGGCCCTGCTGGCTGGCCTCTTCTCCGGAATCGCGCTGTTACTCACCTGCATCGGCACCTACGGAGTGCTGAGTTACGCCGTGGCCCAGCGACGCCGCGAAATCGCAGTGCGCATAGCACTCGGCGCACAACCCGGGCAGATTCGAAGCCAGTTTCTCTCACTCTCACTACGCCTGCTTGCCGCCGGAACCGTGTTGGGCCTGATTGGAGCTTGGCAGGCCGGCCGCGCGATGCGGTCGCTGCTCTTCCAGGTACCGCCGCTTAACGTCGCGGTCCTCGCCGCTGCCGCCTGCGTGACGGCAGCAGTGTGTCTCGGAGCCTGCCTCCTGCCATCGCAACGCGCCGCGCAAATATCCCCGATGGAGGCTCTCACTGAGGAGTAGAGAGTACGTTCACCACTGTGCCTGTACTGGTAGCGAAGACGGTGAAATGTGACGGCTTAAAAAATACCTCCAAAGAAGTCGGCTCGGATTTGAAAACCATGTGCAGAATTAGGAATTCAGCTACGCACTTGCCGGAATCAAGCTGTCCAAACGACCACAGCAGGTTGCTCCTGAGTCACGCGCTATCCGGAAGTTATCTGCGGCTGCCCCTCGGGCTTACTCCTTCATATTGCCCGCACCCATTCAACCCTCCCAATTCCCGTTCAACCCCGAAATTCGACCGTTCAATGTATATTCCTTGCTTACTTCACTCCTCAGGTGCTACCGTTCCCCATGGTCGGACGAGTGCCCGCGCAATTGTCCACGCCCAAGCTCTGTAAACCCTTTAGAATCCGCTTTTACGCCAAGCGCGCCCGTAAGTCCTTTAGATTCCGGTTTTACGAAAAACACCGGGGGGTGTGGGGGACTGCCGTCGTTCTCGCCACTCATCGCGGGCCACTCGCCACTTCTGCGTGCCCCTTAGTTTTCATGACCTTACGAATCCCTCTTTTCGCCTTCCCACTCATGTCGATTTATATTTCCATTACTGTCATGCACTTACAAACCCCTCCGCGAGCAGGGCCTTTGTTTTCAGATCGATACAAAACCACCGGGTGTCACCCACGCAATTCAACCGAAACGTTCCGTCCCTCCAGGCTCTGTGGACACCCTGGCGTTCAAATTCATGGAGACCTCATTCGAGATGCGGTCCGGTGTTCGCGCGAGGGCCCGAGGCCAGTGTCAAACGCTTGACCCAACGAACTGTAACAAAGCAGTTTACTCGTCAGAACGTTTGTTGCGGTGGCGACGTTGTGCTAGGCTTTGCGCTGCAAGAAGCAGCACGTGCCGCGCAAGTCCTAGCGTTGTTCACGTCCTTTCGTTCCTGTCTCCGTCTCGAGTGCCTCACTTAGGGAGAGGCGTATCTCTCGAAGAGGTTTTCGACAGGGCGAGCAGGAGAGGAAAGCGCTGCGGCACAAAAGGACGACCAACCCCATGACCGGCCAAGCCACTTCCAAAACCACCACCGAAACGCGGGAAATCAAACTCGCGCATTCCCCTGACTCCGACGATGCGTTTATGTTCTACGCGCTGGCGACGCACAAGCTGAACACGCCCGGATACAAGTACACGCACGTGCTCGACGATATTCAGACCCTGAACGAAGCGGCTCTGAAGGAAAAGTACGATGTTACGGCACTGAGCTTCGCGGCATATCCGGGGCTGCGCGACAAATATGTGTTGCTGGATTGCGGTGCGAGTTTTGGCGAGAACTACGGGCCAATCGTAGTCGCGCACAACTCGATGAAGGCAAATGAGATCGTCGGCAAGCGCGTCGCGGTTCCCGGGCTGAAAACAACGGCGTACCTGACGCTGAAATTGTATGAGCCGAACTTTGAGGCGGTAGTAACGCCGTTCGACAAAATTTTGGACGCAGTGAAGAACCAAGTGGTAGACGCGGGTTTGCTGATTCATGAAGGGCAGCTTTTGTTTCCGCAAATGGGGCTGCACCGGGTGCTGGACCTCGGTGTGTGGTGGCACGACGAGACGGGCATGCCGCTGCCGCTCGGCGGCAATGCAGTGCGGCGAGCCCTGGGACCGGAAGTGGGCCGAGAGATTGCGCGGACGATTCGTAACAGCGTCGAGTATGGCCTCGAGCATCGCGAGGAAGCGCTGAATTACGCCATGCAGTTCGCCCGCGATATGGAGTCAGAGCTCGCCGACCAATTCATCGGCATGTACGTGAACAAATGGACGCTAGGTTACGGTGACCGCGGCAAACGCGCCGTAACGGAACTAATCAACCGCGGAACCGCAGCGGGCCTGCTGCCCGGCCCGGCAACGGTTGAGTTCTTAGGCGAAGATTAGTCCTGCTGGCGACGAGGCGCTCCGAGCTGCGCCAGAAGAGCGGCTATTTCTTTTCGGTGAGAACAGCTTCCGGCAGCCGAGCTTCGCGGAGAAAACGAGCAGCTTCTTCGGGCGGCGTCGGGTTGATATAAAACCCAGTCCCCCACTCAAATCCTGCAACTTTGGTCAGCTTGGGAATGACTTCAATGTGCCAGTGATAGTGGTCGTTGATTTCCTCACCGACCGGCGAAGTGTGAATCATAAAATTATAAGCCGGCCGATCGAGAACGACGTCGAGACGCATGAGCGTATCTTTCAGCATGCGCGCCAGGCTCGAATAGATCGAGCTCTGATTATTTTCGTAAGAAGATCCGTGAACCTTCGGTAGCAGCCACATTTCAAATGGAAAACGCGAAGCGTACGGCGCGATGCTGATGAAATGTTCGTTCTCGCCGATCACTCGCTCGCCAGTGTCGCGCTCCTGCCGGATGATGTCGCAGAAAATGCAGCGCTCTTTCTCATCGTAATAGTGCCAGCAGTTATCCACTTCTTCGCGAACGCGGCGCGGAACAATCGGAAGCGCGATCAGTTGCGAATGAGGATGCTCGATGGAAGCGCCCGCGGCCTCGCCGTGATTTTTGAAGATGAGGACGTAACGGAAACGCTTGTCATTTTTTAAATCGAGCATGCGATCGCGGTAAGCCCACAAAACATCTTCAACGGCGCGCGGCGCCAGAGTGGCGAGCGTGGCCATGTGGTCGGGCGATTCCACGATGACTTCGTGAGCGCCGACGCCATTCATTTTGTCGAAGAGTCCTTCGCCTTCGCGGTCCAGATCGCCTTCAATGCCAAGCGCGGGAAATCGGTTGGGAACGACGCGAATGTTCCAGCCGGGGCTGTTTGCGCCGCCGCCGTTGCGTCCGTACACGAGAATTTCCGGCGGGGTCTTGCCTTCCGCGCCGGGGCAGAAGGGGCAATTCTTTGGTCCGGTGACAAGGACGCTTTCGCGCAGAAAATCGGTGGGGCGCTTTCCACGATCCGTGGAGATGATAACCCAGCGGCCCGTGATGGGATCTTTACGCAACTCCGGCAAAGCAAGCCTCCTCGAGCGTGCAAGCTAAATCAGACGGGTGTGTCAAACGACTGCTCAATGAAAACATTGTACCTCGTATGGAGTCGCGTTTTACAGTTGGGCACTGAAGGCGTCTTTGTGGAGGCGGACTTCGGGAGAGTGGCCGGGTTGATTGTCGATTGCGAGGACGTCGAAGCGGCAGGGACGATTCGAAACGTGGCGCTCGGCTAGGAAGCGTTGGGCGGTGCGGGCGACGAGGCGCTGTTTGTCGGTGGTGATGCTGAGTTCGGGCAACGCCGTGAGTTCTTGGCGCAGCGTGCGGGTGCGGACTTCGACGAAGGCTAGAGTTTCGCCATCGTAGCCTACTAGGTCGAGTTCGCCCTTTATGCCGCGCGGGGTGTAGTTGCGGGCGACGAATATGTAGCCGTGGCGGCGGAGGTACCAGTAGGCGTAGGTTTCGCCGCGGATGCCTGTGCGGCGGGCGACGTGTTTGCGTTGCGTTTGGTCGTGATCGTCGCGGAGGCCTTTGCGGGCGGCCCAGTGGACCAGTTGGAAGATGGCGCGGGAGATTAGGGGCATGGTGGGAAGATATAAGCAGAAATATAGTTAAAAGGCGAGTTACTAATTGAAGTTGGTCGGTCGTGTCAAAGGCGCCCGCCACGGTCGGCGGGCGCTACGGGTGCTGCCGTTCGGTTTGAGGCCGAGGGGCGACAGGTTGGTTGTGTGGATTTGATATCGGGAGAAAACCAGGTTTGTGCTTATCGGGTTGATCTTGCCGAGATGGGGCGCAGCGGTGCTGCGCCCCTACGGTTGTTAGGCCTTCTTTTCTGCTTCGCGGATGCAGGTTTCTAGGGTTTGTAGGGCGAAGTCGGCTTGCTCTTCGTCGATTAGGAGCGGCGGAGATAGGCGGACGGTGTTGGCGCCGGCGCCTAGGACTAGCAGGCCTTTGTGGAAGGCTAGATCGACTATGGCGTTGCGCAGGTCGGGGGCTTCTTCTTTGGTGCGCTGATCGCGAACGATTTCTACACCGATCATCAGGCCGCGGCCGCGAACGTCGCCTACGATTTTGAACTTCTTGGTCCAATCGGCCATTTTGGAGAAGAGATAGTCGCCCATGCGGCGCGCGTTCTCTTTGTATTGTGTTTCGATCAGGTCCATGGTCGCTAGCGCGGCGGCTACGCAGACGGGATTTCCGCCGAACGTTGTGCCGTGCGAGCCGGGCTTCCAGGTGTTCATGATGCTGGCGCGCGCTACGAAAGCGCCGAGGGGCATGCCGCTGGCGATGCCCTTGGCGCTGCAGAGAATGTCGGGCTCGACGCCAGCGTATTCAGAGGCCCACCATTTGCCGGTGCGGCCCATGCCGGACTGTACTTCATCGAGGATGTAAAGGATGCCGTGCTGGCGGCAGATGCGCTGCAATTCCTGTAAGAAGAATTTCGGCGCGGTGACGTAGCCGCCTTCGCCCTGGATGGGCTCGATTACGATGGCGGCGATTTCCTCAGGGTCGAAGAGGCGCTTGAAGATTTGACGCTCTAGAGTTTCGAGGATTTCGACGCCGCAAGTTTCCGCGGTGTGATCGTGTGCGCAACGGTACGCGTTGGGATACGGAATGTGCTCTACACCGGCGAGGAGTGCGCCGAAGCCTTTGCGCTGTGTTGATTTCGAAGCGGTCAGCGAGAGAGCGCCCATGGTGCGGCCGTGGAAGCAGCCGTAGAAAGCGATGAATTTGTCGCGCTTAGTGGCGTAACGCGCGAGCTTCATGGCCCCTTCGATGGCTTCGGTGCCGGAGTTGGTGAAGAACGCTTTTTTCGGGTCGGCGCCGGGTACTGTGTTGACGAGCTTTTCGGCAAGCTGCGGCAGGCTTTCATAGTAGAAATCCGTGCCGGAGATATGGATTAGCTCGGCGGCTTGCTTCTGGATGGCTTCGACGACTTTTGGGTGGCAATGGCCGGTAGAGCAGACGGCTATGCCGGCGGCGAAATCAAGGAAGGTGTTGCCGTCAACGTCTTCGACGACCGCGCCGTGGCCGCGCTTGGCAACTAGCGGATAGTCGCGGGTGAACGACGGCGACATAAACTTCGCGTCTTGCTCGAGGACGTGCTTTGCTTTTGGTCCTGGGAGCTGCATTAGCAGGCGGGGCAATTTCGTTTCGTGCAATTTCGTTTCGGTGGTGGCGATCATTTCTTCCTCCTTCAAGGATGGTTGGCGAGTGGTTGTGGGTGGATGATTTTTACGAAGACCATCCTATTTTGCTGCCGCAAAACGCCATTCAGGAGAATGGCGTTCCCGGGATTGGCGGCGCTACGCGCTTACACGTGTGGCGTTGACGCGCGTCCCTGCCGATCAATAGGAAGACTTAATCTACGCCGAAGAGGTTTGGCCGGAGGTCGGCCGGGGAGGAAATTCTGTGTAGCCCGTGGATGTAGTTGTGATTCATTTGCGTTTCCAACGGACGCTTCCGTCGCGATTATCTTCAAGGATTATAGCATGATCGGCGAGTTCCTGACGGATACGATCGGAGGAAGCGAAGTCACGGCGTTTGCGGGCGGCTTGGCGGTCGGCGACTAACTTTTCGATGTCCGCATCGGTGAGGGCGCTCTCTTTACCATAGCCCAACTCGCTGAGCTTGGCCGCGTCATTGTCTTCGAGGACGGCGAAGACGCGGTCGAAGGTGGCTAGGAATTTCTGCGCGGCTGCGGCGTCGTCCTGGCGGAATTCGCCTTTGTCGATCGCGACGTTGACTTCGCGGACGAGATCGTAGGCGGCGGCGAGGGCTTGCGCGGTGTTGAGGTCGTCAGAGAGGCCGGCGTCGAAGTCCGCGGCGGCTTTGGCTATGCGTTCGCACATGCCGGGATATTGGCCAGGCTCGAATTTTCCTTGCTTTAGGCGGTCGGCAAAGTTTCGCAAGCGGTCGACGGCGCTGGCGGCTTGCTGGAGGCCGTCAAACGTGAAATTGAGCTGGCGGCGGTAGGGAACACTGGCGAGCGCGAAACGCAAGGCGGATGGCTTATAGCCTTTGGCGAAGAGATCGCGCAGCGTGAAGAAATTGCCGAGGGATTTCGACATTTTCTCGCCTTCGACGAGGAGATGCTCGGCGTGAAGCCAATAGCGGACGAAGTGTTTGCCGGTGGCCGCCTCGCTTTGGGCGATTTCGTTTTCGTGATGCGGGAAGGCAAGGTCGATGCCGCCGGTGTGGATGTCGATGGTATCGCCGAGGTACTTCATGGCCATGGCGGAGCACTCGATGTGCCAGCCGGGGCGGCCACGGCCGATGGGCGTGTCCCAAAAATGCTCGCCGGGCTTGGGGGCTTTCCAGAGGGCGAAATCGCGGGCGCTTTCTTTTTCGTAGCGGTCGACATCGACGCGTGCGCCGGCTTGGATGCCGGTGACATCGATTTTGGAGAGCTTGCCGTAGTCTGGAAATTTTGCGATGCGGTAGTAGATGGAGCCTTCGCTGGGGTATGTATAAGTTTTTTCCTGGAGGCGCTGGATGAGCTGGACCATGGAATCAATATTGTCCGTGGCGCGTACCCAGTGCTCGGGGGACTCTATGCTGAGCGTTTTGCAATCGTCGAAGAAGGCTTGGGCGAATTTTTCTGTGTAGTCGCGGATGCTGAGGTGTTTTGCGGCGGCGTTGGCGATGATGCGGTCGTCAACGTCGGTGAGATTCATTACGTGGGTTAGGCGGTAGCCGCGGAGTGTTAGGAAGCGACGGAGAATGTCTTGAAAGACGAAGGTGCGGTAGTTGCCGATGTGGGCGTAGTCGTAGACGGTGGGGCCGCAGGTGTACATGGTGACTTCGCCAGATTTTTGCGGGACGAAGGGCTCGGTTTGGTTGGAGAGCGTGTTGTGGAGGCGGATTTCAGTGGTTTGCGGCATTTTTCGGTGGAAAAGAAACGATGATTGTATCTGAGGGTGGGGGGAAAACAAACAGGCCCGCCGGAGAGTTGTGTCTCAGCTTTCCGATAATGCGACGTCAGGCATAATGCTTCGTTAGGGACACGTGAATCTGAGCGATTCAAATACGGCCAGTGGGTTGAAGTTACTGGTGGAACGGGATGGCTTTGCCCTCGTACGGGGGTGCTTAGACGAAGCTACAGTGGAACGCCTTTGCGAACAATTTGATGATAAACGGCACCCTCAGAGGAATCTCTTGTCGGTCCCAAGCGTTCGAGGGCTTGCAACGTCGAGCGCAGTGCGTGGAATCATGGAGACTGTCCTTGGGCCAAAATGCTTTGCGGTTAGAGGAATTTTTTTCAATAAGACTCGAAGCTCAAACTGGAAGGTCGTTTGGCACCAAGATTTAACAATTGCTGTCCGTGAACGTAGGGATGTTGATGGATTTGGTCCGTGGACGATGAAGGCTGGGGTGTTGCATGTGCAACCTCCAGTGGAGGTCATGAGCAGAATTCTCGCTATTAGGTTGCATCTAGACGAGAGTGCGCTTGATAACGGGCCGTTACGCGTAATTGCCGGGTCTCATCGCGAAGGTCGACTCTCCGCGGAGCAGATCGGCAGTTGGGAGAAGGAGAACTCTGTAACTTGCACCGTTCCAAGAGGCGGAGCATTAGTGATGTGCCCGCTGCTGCTTCATGCATCATCTGCGTGTGCGATTCCCAAGTCTCGTCGAGTAATTCACCTTGAGTTTGCGGCTGGAGAACTACCTCAGGGATTGGATTGGCACGACAAAGTCTAACGCCAAGAGACAAATTCCCATCTTTAGCCTGACAATCGAGATGCCCGGAAAATACCATGCGTGGCGAGCACTTTAGGTTGCCTCTACATTGACTCCGTTCGGATTGGCTCATAGAGTGGCGGGCGGATTCTGGGGAGGAACGATTTTCTATGCGTGGGGCTAATCGAATTGGAGGCCGAGGGTGGGCCGTGGCTGCGATTTCTTTAGCGGGGGCGGCGATAGCTTTTGGTCAGGGTACGGCGAGCGATGAACAGAAAAAGACGCTGACGCCGGAGGCTTCGCTGAACTTGCGGAATGTGGGGGATTTGCAGTTTTCGCCGGACCCCTCGGCTTCACTCGGGGCAAGTGGGGCGCGGCTGGCTTTTGTGGTTACGGAGCCGGCGAAGGGGACTGGGCGGTTGACGCATATTTGGATTTATGACGCGGCGAGCGGGGCGGCGCGGCAGTTTACGTTTTCGGCTAAGTCGGAATTGGCGCCGCGGTGGT
>JAOAPV010000143.1 GCA_025463055.1 Candidatus Acidiferrum typicum | reverse complement strand
TGCGTCACTGCTGGCATTACTAGCCGCTCAAAATCGCCCAGGATCGCATCAAATGACTCGCCTTTTTCCGGCGCCGATTTTGGCAGCGCATCCAGCAGGTCGCCCGGCTTTGTCTGCGCCAGAACCGGCATTTCGGCCACGTTGCTCAGGTATGCCGCAATCCAGTCCACGGTCTGGTGACCGGCCTCGCGAAAGTCTTCCACGTACGCCTGCCACTCGGTCTTTTGCCGGGCTGCTGCTGCGTCTTTAGAATCAGTCGGTTTGCTCATACGCTCTTCTCAGGCCGGAAAAACCGGCCATTACCTCATTAACTTTCTTGACAACAGCTGAAAACCTAGACTACTATCCGTTGAGCATGCACGCCAGCCGATTTACTTTCGCGTTTACTTACCGCTACCACTTTACGGGTAGCGGCTACGCGGATCTGTGCTGACAGTGCTCTAGAAGTTAGTCATCATAAATTACCGCAAGCCGCGATCCCCAAAGGGTCGCGGTTTTTGCTTTCAGGGAGCATTACCAGCATGGACCACCAAACCGTTAACAGTGCGACAACGCTCGACGAATGGCGCCGGCAGATCGACGCGCTCGATACCGAGCTGCTTCGCCTGCTCAATCAGCGTGCCGCCATCGCCTGCGAGATTGCTTCGATCAAGGTTACTTCGGGCCTGCCGGCGTACGATGGCAATCGCGAGCGTCAGGTGCTGGCCCGCGTAGTGGAAAAGAATACGGGCCCGCTCGATCAGCAGAGCATCACCGACATTTTCGCTGGAATCATCCGCGAGACTCGCCGTCTTGGCACACAGCGTATGCAGGAACAAAGCGGCGAAGCCGCGGCAAGAGTTCAGTCTTAAGGCAAAGCTGGCTCGGCAGAGAAAGTTGCAGTATCAGCAGAAAAAAGTTTGCAGTCAACGATTTGATTTTGATTTTGTTTTTGATTTGGCTAGAAGCTAGTAGCTAACGGCTTAGGAGCATTTCTCATGGTCATCAATATGGCAGCGGGTTCGTCGGAAGCGGAACTTCAACACGTTATTGATCGCGTCATCGAATGCGGTTTTCAGCCGCATGTCACGCGCGGCGCGGAGCGCGCCATCGTGGCCGCGGTTGGCTCGGGAGGATCGCGGATGGCCCTGGAAGCTCTCAAAGCCGCGCCCGGCGTAGAGGACGTAGTTCCCATCGCGCACCCATTCAAGCTGGTCAGCAAGATCGTCAAGAGCGGCCGCACGCAGGTTGACGTTGGCGGCGTCATTATCGGGGGTGAAGATGCCGTGGTGATCGCCGGGCCGTGCTCAGTGGAATCGCGCGAACAGCTTTTCTCCACGGCACGTGCCATCAAGGCCGCTGGCGCCACGCTGCTGCGCGGAGGAGCGTACAAGCCACGCACTTCGCCTTATGACTTTCAGGGCCTCGGCATTGAAGCCTTGCGGCTGCTGCGTGAAGTCCGCGAAGAAGTTGGCCTGCCTGTGGTGACTGAGGTGATGAGCACCAATGACATTCAGCTCATCAGTGACCATGCTGACATGCTTCAGGTGGGCGCGCGCAACATGCAGAATTACGATCTGCTGCGCCAACTCGCTAAGGCCAAGAAACCGATTTTGCTCAAGCGCGGACCATCCGCCAGCGTAAAAGAATGGCTGCTGGCTGCGGAGTATCTTCTGGCCGGCGGCAATGACAATGTGGTTTTGTGCGAACGCGGCATCAAGACCTTCGAGAGCGAGATGACCCGCAACACGCTCGATCTCGCCGCCGTGGCACTCGTGCGCGAACTTTCACATCTGCCCGTTCTCGCCGACCCATCACATGGAACCGGTAAGCGTGAACTGATCGCTCCTGCCAGCCGCGCCGCACTTGCTATTGGCGCCGATGGTTTGATTATCGAAGTCCATCCCTGCCCGGAACGAGCCTTATCGGATGGCGCGCAGTCGCTCACGCTGGAAGAATTCGCCAGGCTGATGAAGGGCTTGTCGGCGCCCATTCGTTCGGTGGCAACAGCACAGGAGGCTGCTAGGGCTTGAAAAAAGAAAACTGGGGCGCACGCGTGGAAACCAGTTCAGAAACAGGTCAGTGAAAATTGAGTTGAATCGTGACAATCTTGCCGTCCGGGCCGACGGCCCATCCTGAGTTTCCCACAAGAGCCACGGCGTTCAGATTGTTGGCGAATAATGAAGCCCAACTCTTGCCGCCGTCACGGGAAACATCAGCGCCGCTTGTACCCACAGCAACCAGACGCGAAGAGTCCGTCGCTACAGCCGAGCGATACCCCTGCGGAGGCTTCGTCGCCAGCGACCACGTCTTGCCGCCATCGTGGGTGAAGGCCGCCGTCTGTTCCCCTTTTGTCGCCTCTTTGTAATCTCCGCCAACGGCAACGCCATCCTTCGCTGTCCAGAAAGCCAGAGAAAATATTCCCTGCGTGGCAGCGCCGTGAAGGATCGGCGTCTCGGCGACCGTCCAGTTTTTTCCCCGATCTCCAGAATGAAACACCCGCGCCACCGGACCTCCGGTGCCGAACCAGACATCGTTCATCCCGAATGTTGCAATGCACGTGCCGCTGGCGGCAAATGCCCCTTCACTGGGCAGCGCCGCAGGCATCTTCTTTACCACCACTGGGCTCCAGTTCATGCCATCGGAGGTAGAGATCAGCGGGAACTTGCCGTCAACCGAATCGCTCACGGCGATTCCGTGCGTTCTGTCCCAGAAGGCAAAGCAATCATAAAAAGCTTTGGGATCGTTGTTGGTGAACTGCCGCTGCCATATTCTGCCTCCATCAGCGGTCTTATAGATGCGGGACTGGTCGCCGGGGCCAATGCTCAGCACGAACGCGGTGTTCTGGTCGAAAGCCTGTACGTCGCGAAAGTCGAGCGCTTCCGCACCCACGATGACCATCGTCTCCCACATCTCGCCGCCGTCGATAGTCCGCAAGACCGTTCCCTTGGCCCCGCTGGCCCAGGCCACCTTGCTTGAGACGGCGCTGATGCCGCGCAACTGCACATCTGTCTTGCTGTCTTGCGCCACCTGTGCGCAAGCAAACGACGAGATGAGCAGTATGATAGTGAAGGCTCCAGCGGCGCGCATTTCTATGCTCCCAAAGGACTTAAGATTGTAACCTTTGCCGTTCAGCTTACTCTATTCAGGCATGGAGCGAATCCACAGGTGAGTACCATACTGGTCCCAGTGACGGCACAAAGTGAATTGCGAGACGAAGAAGTAGTGGCCCGCGTGCTCGCCGGCGAGACCGCGCTTTTTGAGATCCTGATGCGCCGCTACAACCAGCGGCTCTACCGGATGTCACGCATGATTCTGCGCAATGACGGCGAGGCGGAAGACGTAATGCAAGACGCATACGTCCGCGCCTATGAACATCTGAACCAGTTCGCCGGCAAGGCGGCATTCTCCACCTGGCTCACGCGCATCGCGATTCATGAAGCGCTCGCGCGCAAGCGTCGCCGTGGCCGCATGGAAGAGCTGGACGCCCTCCCTGAAAACGGAGATTCTATGGCCATTCTCAAATCATCCGCGCCTAGTCCGGAAGACGGCACCGCCACATCGCAGGCCCGCGAACTATTGGAACAGGCGATTGATCAATTGCCGGAAGCTTACCGCGCTGTAGTCATGCTGCGCGAAGTGGAAGAAATGAGCGTGGCCGAAACCGCGGAAAGTCTCGGTGTGAGCGACGCGGTGGTAAAGACGCGCCTGCATCGCGCCCATGCCATGCTGCGCAAAGACCTTTACGCCCGCGCCAGGGGCCGTGCCACAGATCTCTATCAATTTCACGCCGTGCGCTGTGATCGCGTGGTGAAAGCCGTCTTTGAGAGGATCAGAACAAATAGCCCGGATGACAACGCCATCATCCATTGAAATCATTTCGAATGCCCATCGGCGATAGATCAATCTTCTAGCAAGCTCTCGTAGCAATCTCTCGGGAAGCTTGTACCTGCGCATTGCCGCCCATCCCTAAAGGGTCTTGCAGGCGTGCGGCTGTTGTTATATAACCTGCCTACACCCAAGCTGGTTTTCATTTTCTGCGAGGTACTTCATGTTTCGCCCAAAGCTGTTTTTTCTATTGCTGGCGGTTGTCTGCCTGGCTTCATCCTATAGCGTCCTTGCCTTTGATGACTGGCAACCAATCAATCCAGAGGAGTTGAAGATGACAGCGGACGCAGCCCATCAGGGCGACGCCATTATCCTCTACCATGAAGAAACCGCCGATGACATGTCCCGCCATCGCTGGGTCTACAAGCGCCTGAAAGTGCTCACGGAAAAGGGTAAGGACCGCGCCAGCGTGGAAATCCCATATGACGCAAAATATGTGGGAATTTCCGACATCCGGGCGCGGAGCATCGCTCCGGACGGCGCCATTACGCCATTCGCAGGCAAGGCTTTTAACAGCACCATTGTGAAAGCGCACGGGGTCAAGTATCTGGCGAAGGTCCTTGCTCTGCCGAATGTCCAGGTGGGCAGCATTATTGAATGGAAATACACCGAATACTGGGAAAGCTATGTGTTCGCGCCACACTGGGTGTTGCAAAACGACCTCTTGACCAAGCGCGCCAAGTTTACCTTTGTGCCCATGTTCAAAGCAGGACACTACATTGAGGACAGCCGGGGAGATATAAAAGACCGAGTTTTTTACACCACGGTCGGCCTTCCCGCCAACACGGCTATTAAGACCACGGCAAACAATCGGATGGAGTTGGAACTCAAGGACATTCCTGCCTTCGAAGAGGAGGATTTCACGCCGCCGTCAGAGATGTTGAAAATGCGCGTTGACTTTTATTACGGCAGCGACAAAATGGGCAAACCGCAGGAATTCTGGAAGAGCGAAGGCAAATACTGGAGCAAGGAACTCGACAAATTTGCCGCGCATTCCGCGGCGGTGGCTGCAGCAGTGTCGAAAACCATTCTTCCAACTGACACTCCAGATCAGAAAGCGCGCAAGATCTATGCCTATGTGCAGAAAATCAAGAACCTTAGCTATACCGGAAGTGATGGCCGGCTGGAAGAGCTTCTGAACCACGAGAGCAGGGAAAAGCGGACGGTAGACGACGTCCTACAATTGCATGAGGGCTTTCGTGACGAGATTGCGCGACTTTTTTGGGCCATGGCTAGAGCAGCCAATCTGCAGGCGTTTGCAATGCGGGTTGCAGATCGCGACGAATATTTCTTCCAGGCAAACATTCCCAACCCGTCGCAGCTTACGTCTGAAATCGTAATTGTGAACGTAGACGGCAAAGAGGTTTTCCTTGATCCGGGTACGCCTCTTTGTCCTTTTGGGCACCTCGCCTGGCAACATACTGCAACCCAGGGCCTCCGCCAGAGCGCCGACGGAGCCCAGCTCGCACCCACACCTGGCGCCAGCTACAAGGAAGCAATCAGCAAGAGGGTGGGACGCCTCACATTAAGCGACGATGGCAGCGCTACAGGGAAGATCGGCATCGGATGGGCGGGAGAGGAAGCGTTAACCCGTAGGCTGAGTGGTTTGAAGACTGACGAGGCTGGACGAAAAAAGGAACTGGAGGATGAGCTGAAGGCCATGCTTCCGGCGGGTGCCCTGGTCCACCTTGATTCAGTGGTTGACTGGGATAATGCGGAGAAGCAATT
>JAOAPV010000087.1 GCA_025463055.1 Candidatus Acidiferrum typicum | reverse complement strand
GGATCCGCTAGCAAGCTGATGCGCTGGCATGTGGCGCACTCACCGCAAAAATCGTCAGTGAGGCGCTCGCAATTCGCGGCCTGGGCAAACATGCGCGCGAGGGTGAATTTGCCGACGCCGCGCGGGCCGGTGAAAAGCAATGCGTGTGGAACGCGTCCGGTGCGCAAAGCGCCGCGAAGGGCTGCCACGATGCGTTCGTTGCCGAGAAATTCCGAAAAGCCCATGCGCTCAGCCACCCTTTTCCGATTGATGTTCCACCGCTGTCCGCAGAAGGGGTTCCACTCTGGACAGCACCTCGCGGGCGATTTCTTTCACGGGCCGCATGCTTCCCCTAGCGTCATCAAAACATTCAATGGTTACCCAAGGCGCGTTGCGAGCGAGTTGATCGTAGATCGCGGCCGCGTCTTGCAGATGGCGCAAGCTGGCCTCCAGCAAGTCTTGTTTCGCATCGGTGTAACTGCGTTGTGATTTCTGTGCGACCAATTTCTGGGCTTCGGCGGGAGGCATGCGAAGGTAGAGGATGAGGTCCTCGCGCGGCAAATCGTAGATACCGTACTCGAGATGCTCAATCCAGCGTCGAAAGTCGGCGCGTTTGTCCGCGGGGACGCGCGCGGTTTGATGGGCGAGGTTGGAGCCAATGTAGCGATCAATGAGAACAATTTTGCCGTCGTTCAGGGCAGCTTCAATTTTTGGTTTGGCTTCAAAGCGGTCGCCGGCGTAGAGCAGAGCGGTGAAATGCGGATCCACGGCTTCGAGCGGGCCTAATTCGCCATTCAGGAATTGGCCCACCATTTTGCCGAACCAGGAATCGTATTGCGGAAAGCCAGTGGAGTAGACACTGTGCCCGCCTTCGCCGGCGGCAATAACTCCGTGCAGCATATCCATCTGCGTGCGTTTACCGCTGCCATCGATTCCTTCGATGGCAATAAGCTTGCCGAGAGCTCGTCTATTTACATTTGGACGCAAACCAACCTCATTCCGAGAATACTCGTTGCCACGCTTGTAGGTCAGTCTAACCGCAGGCGTTCGGCCTCGCAACGCCGTGCGTGTTAGGATGCGAATCGGAACGGACAGCCCATGGTCGAGCAAGAGCAAATTCGGGAAAATCTTTCGCGAGTGCAGGAACGCATCACGGCCGCGGCGCAGCGAGCGGGCCGTCGGGGTGAAGAGATTACTTTGATTGGCGTGTCGAAGACGCATCCGGCGGAGGCGATTCGCGCTGCGTACGAATCGGGCTTGCGCCATTTCGGCGAGAATCGCGTGCAGGAGTGGGAAGGGAAGCGCGCTGCGCTTGCTGATCTAAATGCAACATGGCACCTGGTCGGGCATTTGCAGAGCAACAAGGCGGCGCGGGCTGCGGGATTATTCCACAGCGTGGATTCGATCGACGATTCTGGGGTGGCGCAGCGGCTGCAGCGGGCGCGTGGCGAGGTGACTGGATCGCCAAAGTTGCGCGTTCTGCTGGAAGTGCGCGTCGAGGAGGAAGAAAGCAAGAACGGGGTAAAGATCGAGGAAGCGGGCGCGCTTGCTGAAAAGGTAGCAGCACTTTCGCACATCGAGCTTGTAGGGCTGATGTGCATTCCGCCGTTTTTGGAGGATGTGGAAAAGGTGAGACCCTACTTTTGCCGGCTGCGCGAGGTGCGAGATTCGCTCGTACGCGAAATCGGCCGCGACCTTCCGGTTCTGTCCATGGGGATGTCGCACGATTTCGAAGTGGCAATCGAGGAAGGGGCTACGGAAGTACGCGTTGGCGCCGCGATCTTTGGCAGCCGCCCGGTAAAATAGATGCTGGAATTAAAGATACAAGCAGGAACTGTGGTTTTTTCTGTGCGGGTGCAGCCGCGCGCGAGCAAGGACGAGATTACCGGCGTGATGGATGGCGCGCTCAAAGTGCGCTTACGGGCCCCGGCGTTGGAGGACCGCGCAAACGAAGCGTTGTGCGAGCATTTGGCGGACGTTTTGAAAACGCCGAAAGCGGCTGTTAGAATCCTCAGCGGTCATCACAGTCGGAGCAAGCGTGTGGAAGTGCGCGGAGTTACGGAGCAGCAGGTGCTGGCGCTCGTGACTCGCGAGGCGTAGGCAGCGAGAGACAAAGCTGGCTAGCAGGCTGGCCAGTTGATTGGGGCGTGGGGTGCGCCGCTCGATGAGTTTTGACGTGCAAGCGGTACAGAAAGACTTGAAGGCCGCGAACCTGGACGGCTGGCTTTTTTACGACTTTCGTGGCCGCGACCCCATCGCGCTGCGCATTTTGCAATTGCCTCCGGGGATGCGCACACGGCGTTGGTTTTATTTTGTCCCAACGAAGGGCCTACCACGGAAGCTGGTACATAAAATCGAGTCAGAATCGCTTTCGGCGCTTCCGGGCGAGACGCTGTATTACGCCGGACAGAATGAGCTGCAGGAGAACCTGCAAGAGCTTGTGGGCGATGCGCAAAGCATCGCTATGCAATATTCGCCGCGGAACGCGATTCCTTACGTCTCGATGGTGGACGCGGGCACGATCGAGTTGGTGCGTAGCGTCGGGCCGAAAATATTCAGCTCCGCCGACCTGGTGCAGAAGTACGAGGCGTGCTGGACTGCGGAACAGTTGGAGTCGCACCTTGCCGCGGGTGAGGCGGTGGATCGAATTATTCGCGAGGCGTTTCAACTTGCGGCTAAAGGGGCGCGTGACGGCAAGCCGCTGACCGAATTTGTTCTGAAGCAATGGATTTTGAAGGAATTTGACGCGGCAGACCTGATGGCGGACGAAGGGCCCGACGTCGCGGTGGGCCCGAATGCCAGCGATCCGCACTACGGTCCGGTGGAAGGAAGCTCTTCGCCCATCCGCGAAGGGGAGCTGTTGCTTCTTGATGTTTGGGCCAAGAAGAAGACACCGGCCAGCGTCTATTACGATGTTACCTGGACGGGGTTTCTGGGTGCGAAGGTGCCGGACGAATACGTGAAAGTGTTCGGGGTGGTTCGCGAAGCCCGCGATAAGGCGATCGACTTGATTCTGTCTTCGATTGCAAAAGGGAGGCCGCTACAGGGCTGGCAAGTGGATAACGCGGCGCGCGCCGTTATCAATGACGCCGGATATGGTGAATATTTTTTTCACCGCACCGGCCACAGTATCGGCGAGAGCGTGCACGGCAACGGAGTCAACATGGATGGGCTCGAAACGCGCGATACGCGCCACCTGATTGCGCGGACGTGTACATCGATTGAGCCGGGAATCTATTTGCAGAAATTTGGAATTCGCAGCGAAGTGAATGTTTACATCGGCGAGAAGGAAGCGCGCGTGACTGGAGCGGTGCAGCAGGAGCTTTTGCCGCTGCTCGCGTGAATATTGGTGCGCCGCCGTAAACATACAACGAGACAATGACAAACGAAACGCAAACCGCAGCAAATTCAGTCGCTGATCCACCGCCGGATAGAGCGCGCGAAGCTCGCGCAATCGCTATCGGCGTCGCAGGCTGGGTCGTGCCGGGGCTCGGGCACGCGCTGCAGAAAATGTGGGGCCGCGCGATAATGTTTTTCGCGGTTGTGGGAGTGCTGGTGATCGTCGGCGCGGGGATGCGCGGGAATTTGTTCAGGTCGGAAGGTGGAGACGCGTTCGCAGCGCTGGGATATTTCGCCGATCTGGGAACCGGCAGTTTCTACTGGCTGGCGAAATATATCGAGGTCGGCGGGTCCGACGTTTCGCATGCGTATGGAGACTATGGCACACGGTTTCTCGCGGCTGCGGGTGTACTCAATCTGCTGACCGCGTTGCACGCTTACGAAGCCGCGCGCGGGCGGAAGGCTTAAGCGCAGATGAAATTTCATTTGAGCCACCTGCAAGCGATGCTGCTGTTCGCGCTGATGATATCTATCGCATTCGGCTTCCTTAGCCGGCGGCGACCGCTGGAGCGCGTGAAGTATATTGTTTGGTCGTTGCTGCTGTTTCTGCTGTTCGGCATCGGGATTGGCTGGGCTATGTACCCGTTCTCGCGCTAATGGGCGCTGAGAAAGCGGACTGCGGGCGGCCAGTGCAGCAACATGCCTTTCCTGTAAAATTGACAGAAATTTTCCGCGGATGCTAATGTAGTTTCTCCACCAAGCCGAGGTAGCTCAGTGGTAGAGCAGCCGATTCGTAATCGGCAGGTCGCGAGTTCAACTCTCGCCCTCGGCTCCATTTGCATCATGGCTTCATCGTCACGTTTTCCAGGCATTGCTTGACGTGGGTACGACGTCTTAACTATCGTTATCGTGTTGGGTTATAGTGAGTGCAATGACGCGAGACTCAAAGTTTGGACTCGAGTTCGACGAATCGCGAAAGCGGTCTGCGGTTTGCCTCGTGCTTGTCGCATTTCTTCTGTACAATCCGTTTTTCACGATTCTGGGTAATTCGCGGGACCTTAACGTTCAGCATCCGCTAAGTTATCGCGCTACTCTGGCGGGAACGGAATTGCAGCGGGGCATGCTTGAGGCCGCGAACCCGCTGATTCCCGAGCTGGAAACCGCAATTCTCTACGCGGCCAGCTTTTTCTGTCCATCCCATGAAGTTACTTTAGTCCAGCCGAACGATACTGCTGGGCCAATGTCGCAAGCGAGTTGCGACAGCATTTGGTTCCGTCCACCGCCCTCCGCCTAATCCTGAGTTTCTTCTTTCGCAAGTTTTAATTTGCAAGGGCGGTTTATCCCTTGCTCCAGTATTTACCCCGATTTTTCTGGCTCTCCGGCCGTAACTGCTGGACCGTCGCTCAGGATCATTTTGATAATGAATAAAAAATGGATATTCGCCGCAGTCGCACTGCTCGCCGGCGGCTTGTTGACGTGGATTTGGCTGGGACGCGGAACGGCGGACACGGCGGGTATTCATCGCGTTGATGCAGATGGAGATGTGCCGCCCGCCGCGGTGGCGCGCGTCGAACGCCACAACGTGGGCAGCACGCTGGCCATTGCCGGGGAATTCAAGCCATTTCAGGACGTGGATGTGCACGCGAAGGTGGCGGGATACATCCGCAAGATTTATGTGGACGTCGGTGACCACGTAAAGGAAGGCCAAACACTCGCGGTTCTGGAAGTGCCAGAGATTGCCGCACAGTTGACCGGCGCGAAAGCGGCGGTGCGGGCAGCTCAGGAGCAGATTCACAAGGCGCAGGGCGACCTGCAGCGGGCGCGGTCGGCACACGCAGCGGCGCATTCGGCCTACGTACGTTTGAAGCAAGCGGCGGATTCGCGCGTGGGCTTAGTGGCACAGCAGGAAGTCGACGATGCACAGGCGAAAGATTTAGAAACAGAGGGTCAGACGGCTAGTGCAGAGGGGGAGTTGGCCTCGGCCGGCCAACAGTTGGAAGTGGCGCAAGCCAACCAGAAGCAATACAGCGCCATGGCGGATTACACGCGCATCGTGGCGCCGTTTGCGGGAGTTATCACCAACCGTTACGCGGACACCGGCGCGCTGATCGCCGCTGGAACATCTTCAAGCACGCAAGCGATACCGGTGGTGCGGCTGGCGCAGACCTCGAAACTGCGGCTCGTCCTGCCGATACCTGAATCCGTGGCCGCGCAGATTCACCTGGGCGATCCGGTCAAAGTGCGAGTGCAGGCGCTGGACCAGGAGATTGAGGGCCGCGTATCGCGTTTTGCCGATTCGCTAGATCGCCAGACGCGCACGATGGAAACGGAAATCGATTTCGACAATCGCGCCGGGCACCTGATTTCGGGAATGTACACGGAAACGCGGCTGTCGCTGCGAGAAAAGAAGAATGCTCTGACGATTCCGCTCGAGGCCGTCAGCCGAAACGGCGAGGAAGCGACCGTGCTGGCTGTCAACGCAGAGAATGTGGTGGAAGAGCGGAAGGTGCGGCTGGGAGTGGAAGACAGCATGCGAACCGAAGTGCTTTCCGGATTGAGCGATGGCGAGCGGGTGATCATCGGGAATCGCAGCGAATACCACAACGGGCAGAAGATTCAGCCGAAGGACGTGAGCGGCGGGGCGAGAACAGGAAGCGAGAACTGATGTCGGGATTTTCGATACGCAACCCATTTTTTATAATTGTGGCGTGCCTGGTCGTGGCGATTGTGGGCACGGTGATGCTGGCACGCATGCCGGTGGACCTTTTTCCGCCGATTAATATTCCCGTAGTGGTCGTAGCGACGTTCTATTCCGGAATGCCGCCGCAGCAGATTGAAACGAATATCACCAATCCGTTTGAGCGGTGGTTCACACTCGCGAGCGGAATCGATCACATCGAGTCGCGGTCACTGCCGGGCGTAAGCCTGATCAAAATTTATTTTCAGCCGGGCACGAACGCCGACGCGGACCTGAGCACGGTGTCCAACCTGGCGATGGCGGATCTGCGGCGTCTGCCGCCCGGCACTCTGCCGCCAGTCGTCCTGAAATTTGACGCATCGAGCTTGCCGGTCTGCCTGATCACCTTGAAAGGGCAGGGGCTGAACGAAACGGAACTCCACGACATCGGCCAGTACACCGTGCGCAACCAGATTGCGAATGTGCCGGGAGCCTCGGTGCCGCAGCCCTTTGGCGGGCGCTATCGGCAGATCATGGTGTACGTCGATCCCATGAAATTGCAGGCCCACCAATTGAGCCCGATGGACGTGGTTCGCCAGGTGAACGAGAGCAACCTGATTCTGCCCGCCGGCGACGTGAAGATTGGGCCGTTCGATTACAACTTGTACTCGAATAGCCAGGTGCCGTCGGCCAACGCGATTAACAGCATGCCGCTGAAAACAGTCGGGCAGTCTTCGGTACTGGTGGGCGACGTAGGCAAAGCGGTGGACGCGCAGGCCATTCAGACGAACATTGTGCGCGTCGATGGCCAGCCCTCTGTGTACTTGCCGATTCTGAAGCAGGGCGGCGACACGAACACGATTGCCGTTGTTGATGGGATTAAAGACGCGCTGACGAAACTGGTGGATGTGCCGAAGCAATTGGTTACGCGCGCGGTGTTTGACCAATCGATTTTCGTAAAGACGGCGATCGACAACTTGATGCACGAAGGCGCCATCGGCTTGGTGCTCACCGGACTGATGATTTTGCTTTTTCTCGGCAGCCTGCGTGCCACAGCAGCGGTATTTCTTTCCATTCCACTCTCCGCACTGGCTGCGTTCCTGGCCATCAGCGCCGGCGGTGGGACCGTAAACACCATGGTGCTGGGCGGACTGGCGCTGGCATTTTCTCGCTTGATCGACAATTCGGTGATCGTGCTGGAAAACATTTTCCGGCATCTGGAGATGGGCGAAGAGCCTAGCGTTGCCGCGGAAAAAGGCGGGCAGGAAGTAGCGCTTGCAGTGCTAGCGGCAACGTTAACGACGGCCATCGTCTTTTTCCCGGTGGTCTTTTTGTATGGCGTGAGCCGCTTCCTGTTCGTGGCTCTGGCGATGGCCGTCATTCTCTCGTTGGTCGCCTCGTATTTCGTGGCCATGACGGTTGTGCCGTTATTTTGCGCGAAGCTCATCAAGAAGCATCAAGCAGATGAAGAGGTAGGAGATGACTTCGCAGGCTCACGCCTTGGGTCGATCGCGAAGAAGTTCAATGTCTATTTCGAGAGGATGCTGGGAGGCTACGATCGTACGCTGAGCAAGTCGCTGCTGCGTCCGCTGGCAACGCTCACCGGACTTGTCGGTGTTTCGTTGCTGTGTCTTTCGCTGTACCCCCTCTTAGGCGTGGCGTTTTTCCCGCGCACCGATCCGGGTCAATTTTTGATCAACGTCAAAGCACCTTCCGGCACGCGCGTCGAACTGACCGAAAACTACGTCAAACAGGTGGAGGATATCATCCGGCAGGTGGTACCTCCGTCTGAGCTTTCGATGATTGTGTCGAACATTGGCGTCACGCCGGACTTCTCCGCGATCTACACGTCCAACTCCGCCCCGCACACAGCGTTTGTGCAAGCCAGCCTCAAGCAAGGCCACAAGGTCGGCAGCTACGAATACATGCGGCGTGTGCGCGAAGAGCTAAGTCAAAAATTGCCGCAGCTCACCACCTATTTTCAGTCTGGGGGACTTGTTGACGCGGTGCTGAACTTGGGCTTGCCCGCGCCGATTGATGTGCAAGTGAGCGGGAACAACCTTAACAAGGTGTATGCAGTGGCCACGCAAATCGCGGGTCCGACGCGCCGGCTCAGCGGAGTGAGCGACGTGCTGATTCCGCAGGACATCGATTATCCGGCGCTGCAACTGGATATCGACCGCGAGAAGGCAAGCTTGCTGGGCCTCTCACAAAAGGAAATCGTGGACAACGTGATTACCGCGCTCACTTCCAACGGAATGATCGCGCCGAATTACTGGATCGATCCCAAGAGCGGCAATCCGTACATGCTGACCGTGCAATATCCCGAAAACCAGGTGAAGTCACTGATGGACTTGAAGCAGATTCCGCTGCGGGGAGTGAAAAGCAGCGAGCCTACGTATCTGGATTCGGTCGTCAAGATCAGCACCGTGCCGTCGCCGACCGAAGTCGACCACTACCAATTATTTCGCGTTGTCGATGTCTACGTGTCGCCGAAAAATGAGGACCTGGGCAAGATCACCCGCCAGATCGAAGGCATCATCAAGAAAACGAAGCTGCCGGAAGGCGTGCGGGTGAATTTGCGCGGGTCCGTGCAAGGCATGCGGCAGTCGTTCAAGAGCTTCGGCATCGGCCTGATTCTTTCCGTGGTGCTGGTATATCTCGTGCTCGTTGCGCAATTCGCTTCGTGGGAGGACCCCTTCATCATATTGCTGGCGGTGCCGCCCGGCTTGGCAGGGGTGCTGCTCTTTCTGCTTGCCACTGGGACGACGCTGAACGTGATGTCGCTAATGGGCGTGGTCATGATGGTCGGCATCGTGGTTTCCAACAGCATCTTGATCGTGGAGTTTGCGCGGCACATGCATCACGAGGGAAAACCGCTGAAGGAAGCGGTGTCGCTCGCGTCCAGGCTGCGCTTGCGGCCAATCCTGATGACCTCGCTGGCCACGGTTCTCGGCTTAATTCCTATGGCTATGAAATTGGGGGAGGGGTCGGAGGCGTACGCACCGCTGGCCCGCGCGATTATCGGCGGGCTGCTGGTCTCCGTCGTCGTGACGGTGTATTTAGTCCCAGCTGCATACTTGATGGTGCACCGCAAGAAGGAATCGCGTCTGCAAGAGGTGCATCCGTGAAACGCTTGATGACCCCGATTATCTTTCTGTTTGCCGCGCTCGGCACTTTAGCCCAAGAGCAACCGCAAGCTCCCGAGAAACCTGCGCAAACAGCGCCGCAGGCCGCACCACAGACGGGGACGCCCTTGACGCTGGCGCAGGCCGAAGCAACGGCCCTGCGAAACAATCCGCAAATCACGATCGGAAAGTTGCGGGCGCTCCAAGCGCAACAATACGTGCGCGAAACGCGGTCCGCCCTATTGCCGACCGCATATCTAAGCCTAACGGGAGTGGATACGGAGTCCGGTAGCCGCATGGCCGCGGGCGCCATCAATAGTCCGCTTCTATTGACACGTGCGGCTGCCGGCGCGACGGTCAGCCAACTTGTGACCGATTTCGGTCGTACGACGAATCAGGTCTCTAGCTCGCAGTTTCAGGCCAAGGCGGAAGACAAAAACGCGGCGGCGACGGCTGCAGACATCACTCTGGCGGTCGACCAGGCGTTCTACAACACGCTGGAAACCCGCGAACTGATGAAAGTGGCGGAAGA
>JAOAPV010000112.1 GCA_025463055.1 Candidatus Acidiferrum typicum | reverse complement strand
GTGTTCGTGGATTCTTTTCGGACCAGACGGTCGTTATTCGTGCCAAGAGCGGGGCCGCTGCTGCCGCGGGCGACAGCCCGATTTAGTCCTCGCCGACTCGCGGCCTGCAGTGCCACCCGCCGGTCGGCTACGGAAACAAAAAAGAGCACGGAACCTCGGTTCCGTGCTCTTTTTTTCTATGAGCTTCGACTCCCTCCCCGAAGCCGCATCGCGGGCCCACCACAACATCTTTTTTTCTCCAGCTGTTAGACTGGAAAGATGACTCCGTTGCTCTGCGCCCTTGTATTGATGCTCCCAGTAGATAGAGCGAGCGTCGAGGCTGGCAAGCTTGCCTCGCGCATGGAAGCGCGATACCGCGGCGCGAAAACCCTTCAGGCCACGTTTCTTGAACGCTATGCCGAGAATGGGACGGTTCTTCGCAGCGAGGCCGGAACGGCATATTTCCGCCGCCCAGGGAAAATGCGCTGGGAGTATGAGCGCCCGGAAAAGGATTTGTTCCTAGTGGACGGGAAAACGGCGTGGTTTTACGTTCCCTCGGATCATACCGTGACCCGCATACCAGCGAAGCAAAGCCAAGATCTGCGTACTCCGCTGGCGTTGCTGGCGGGCGAGATGAAGATTTCCCGTATCTGCGCACGCGTGGAGTTCGCCGAGGGTGAGAAGCCCTCGCGCGAAGGCGATGCCGTATTGCGCTGCAGAGTGCGAGGCGAAAGGAAAACCGCGGCAAGCGCGGATCAACCTGACAGCGCTCTCGGCGCTAACGGAGCCGATTCTATCTTTTTCGAAGTCGCGCGCGATAGCGGGGAACTGATGCGGCTGATTGTGCGTCAGGCGGGCGGCGTGGAGGTGGAGTTTCGTTTCGAAAATTGGCGATTCGATCCTCCTGTTCCAGAAACGATGTTTCGATTCGAGCTCCCGGCGGGAGTAGCGATTGTTAACGGCGAGTTAGCGAACGGAAAACCTCAGGGAAATTAACAGCGTAAGCGGTCTGGCCGTGCCCGTGCCCTTCAAATAACAGCCAACCCCAGCCAGCTTCCCTGCATATCAGGTAGATGAGGTAAACTGAGTTCTTATGGGAGAGTTTGTTTGCCGTGTGGCAGACGCCAACGGTCGCATATTTTCGCACATAGAAGCTGCGAGTTCCGTGGCGGAAGCGCGCCAAAAGCTCGCCGACCGCGGCCTATACGTGTACGCGGTCGATCAGCGCAATCGACTCCTGTCCGGGATGCTCAAGCGGAGCGAGCGCTCCGTCAGTGGTAATGACTTCCTCATTCTCAACCAACAGTTCAATACGCTGATTAAGGCCGGGCTCCCCATTCTGCGGGCGCTGGACCTGCTAGCTGATCGCGCCTCTTCCCCCAAGCTCCGTCCAGTAATGTCTCAGATTCGCGATCGTGTGCGCGAGGGTAAATCGCTTTCCGAAGCAATTACGGAAGCCGGCGTCTTCTCCAAGGTGTATTCGACGGCGATACTCGCGGGGGAAAAGAGCGGAAACCTTTCAGGCGTCCTGGAATATTACATCGCCTACCAAAAAGTGAGCAGCGGTGTCCGCAAAAAAATTCTCGCCACCCTGGTGTATCCAGCGCTGTTGATTGTAATGGCCACCGTGATTGTGTCCTACTTGGTTACGGCGGTGATTCCCAAGTTCGCAACGCTGTATAAAGATCTCAATGTTCCGTTGCCTGGTCCCACGCGATTTCTCATCGCTCTGACTGTTGATTATCGGTATGTCTTTCTCGGTTCCATCGCAGTACTCGTGCTCTTCGCGTTTGGCGTGTATTTCTGGTCCCGCACCGATGAAGGTGGCATGGTATTTGACCGCCTCAAGTTTCGTCTCCCCGTTATCGGCAGCACCATGCTGAAGTTTCAAATGGCGCAATTTGCCCGCACCCTCGCAACGCTATTGACGGGCGGAACTCCGTTAGTGTCCGGCTTGCAAACGGCTTCTGACGCGATTTCCAGCAGGTTGGTGCGCGGAGCGGTTACGGAAGCGACACAAATGGTTCGCGAAGGGGAATCTTTGCATCACGCCCTGGCGTCTAAGCAGGTGGTGCCGGTACTCGCGCTGGACATGATCGAAGTCGGCGAATCCAGCGGCGCGTTGGCTCCCATGCTCACCAGCGTCGCGGAGTTCTACGAAGACGAAGTGGCTTTGCGGCTGAGTGCGCTGGTCTCGTTTATCGAGCCTGCGATTTTAGTATTCATGGGCGCTCTCGTAGCGTTCATTCTAATTTCTCTCTACCTACCGATTTTCTCCTTCTCCGCAAGCGGAACGGCAGGCTAAGGATTCATGGCAACGACAGAACATTCCAATGTGATAGCGGGCGTCACCTCCGCCGCAGATGAGCAGCAAGAGCGAGAGGTGGCGCGCAAACTGGCCGAACGCTACCGCTACGCATTTATTGACTTGCGCGAGCAGCGCATTGATCCCGAACTAATTCGCACCATCCCCGCGGACTTGATGTTCCGTTACAACTTCGTGCCGCTCGAGTGCCACGGGAATGTGCTATCCATCGCCGCGGCCGACCCTGGCCAGGTGCAGATGAGCGACGAGCTGCCGTTGTTACTCGGCAAAAAGCTCTCCATCAAAGTCGCCACGATGCGTCAGATCGCCGATTTGCTCAAGCGCACCGAGCAATCGCAGCGCGTTCTCGAGCAAGCCACCGAAGCGTTCACTTTGCAGGTGGCCAAGGAAGAAGAGGAAGGCGAAGAAACAATTTCCGGCGACCGTCTGACGCGCGACACTACCGTCAGCCCGGTCGTCCGCCTGGTGGAAACCATCATCTTCACCGCACTCGAACGGCGCGCCAGCGATATTCACATCGAAGCGCGCGACACCGAAGTCGCCGTTAAGTACCGTATTGACGGCGTGCTGCAGCACGCCATGCAGCCCATCGCCAAGGAATGGCATTCCACGGTCCTTTCCCGCATCAAGGTGCTCAGCGATCTAGATATCGCCGAGCGCCGCGTCCCGCAGGACGGCCGTTTCCGCGTGAAGTACAAGGGCCGCTTTATCGACTTGCGCGTCTCCATCATGCCTGCAAGCCACGGCGAAGACGCGGTTCTGCGCGTTTTAGACAAAGAAACGCTTTCCGAGAAATTTCAAAGCCTCACCTTGGATGTCGTGGGCTTTTCTGCGGAAGAAACGCGCCGCTTTCGACGTTATATTCGCGAGCCCTACGGCATGGTGCTCGTCACTGGACCCACCGGTTCGGGCAAGACGACCACCCTTTACGCCGCGGTGAATGAAATCAAGACGGACGAAGATAAAATCGTCACCATCGAAGATCCCGTTGAGTATCAGCTTCGCGGCATCACGCAAATTCCTGTTAACGAGAAAAAGGGCCTGACCTTCGCCCGCGGTTTGCGCTCCATCTTGCGCCAC
>JAOAPV010000097.1 GCA_025463055.1 Candidatus Acidiferrum typicum | reverse complement strand
CGCCTTCACGCGGGGCAGAGCGTCCTCGTGCACGGTGCGGCCGGCGTAGTCGGTTCGATGGCGAGCCAGCTCGCACGTGAGGCCGGCGCGTACGTCATCGGCACCGGGCGCGCTGGCGGCCGTCAGACGGCTCTCGACTTCGGCGCACAGGAGTTCGTCGACCTCGATAACGACGCCCTGGAAGACGTGGGCGAAGTCGATCTGGTTTTCGATGTCATCGGCGGCGACATCGGGAAGCGGTCTGCGTGCTTGATTCGCGCCGGAGGAACGCTGGTGACCGTCACCGGCCCGACCGAGGCGCGGCCCTCCGGCGGCCTGACGATCGATTTCGTCGTCGAACCCGATCGCGCCCAATTGAGTGAGCTCGTCCAGCGGGTCCGGGTTGGTCGGCTGCGGACAAACATCGGCAACGTCTCGACTCTCGACGATGCCGTCGCCGCCTTCAACCCGACCGATCGACGCAAGGGAAAGACGATCATCCGCGTTCATCCGTGAGGACTCGGGGTTTGCTAGCGCCGAGGCGCGAAGCTCTGATGGTCGACATACGGACATGGAGGGGCATTATGGCGGACATGGGCGCAGAGGTTCTGTTCATTGCGGGATTTGGGCCGATCGATCACGACATTGCGGAAAGTCGCAAGCTGTATGCCGACAGCCTGGGCATCTCCTTCAAAGAGGACGCTGGCGGTTTATCTGTATACCGCCGCTCTTCCAGGCGCAAAGCATTTGCCCTATGGCCTCTCTCGCACGCTGCGCAGTCCTGTTTTGGCACGGATTCCTGGCCGGAGAAGATTCCCATCCCGCAAGCATGGCTCGAATTTGAAGTGGAAAATGTGGAGAAAGCGACGGCCGGTCTCGAATCGCGTGGACATCGAATGCTCATCAAGAACAAGAAGGAACCGTGGGGCCAAACCGTAAGCCGGTTCCTCTCACCCGAGGGCCTGCTGGTCGCCGTCACATTCATTCCGTCGATGCGTGAGCAGAAACCATAGGTCTCATCGGTATGGTCTGGCGCTGACACATAACGTGGGAAACCTCTTTTGAGTCAATTTCTTAGGTGTGTCGTCTAACGGCGACTTCCATGAGTTTTCTTGAAGGTTGTGAACCAACAATGATTTCATGAAGTTCCGTCCAGTCGCCATTTTCGTTGATGCGCAGTACAGACTTTGTTTTGATTTCTCCGAACATGAAGCCCCAAGTCATCCCGTTGCCCTGTTCAAACAGCGTTATTTCGGTTTCAAGGAAGCGGCCATCATTGAATGCGCGCATGCGATAGATTTTACTTTCATCGTCGTACGAGATGATGCCGAGGGCTTGGAGTATGGGCACTCCGTCCGATTTTGTGCGCCCAATTCCTTCGATCACCAGGATCAACCCGTCGAGCTTGTAGCCCGCTTCTTCCGTCTGCAGTAATTCCGTTTTCTCGCCAGGTCCACGGGTGATGAGCGCATCGCCCGTCCACGTGCCAACGAGAAAATCGACTTTCTTCATTGCGGCACGTTGCGCTTCGAGGTCCGGGTTTTTCAGGGCTTCGGCCATAGATTTGGAATTCTACTGCTACTGCTCAGGTTTTTTGGCTAGGTATAGTCCACGCCACAGGCTTTGCCAATCTTCTTCAGAATAATGATGCAGTGAAGCGACTCCCGCTAATCGGGAGTCGCCGAATTTTCTGGTGCGATGGCCGTGAGGATACGGTTTGCCGTTTGCTGAATGAATTGCAGACTCTCAAGAAGCAGCTTCGAGTCTCCTCCGTAGAGCCCAACGTAGTCTTGAGCGGCTGTCCCGTTTTCGAGACCAATCGCTGAGCAAACGACATACGCGGCAGACTCCGCTTCGGTTTCGCGGATGCGTTTTGTCGTTTCCGAGCGACGTTCTCCGAAGTGCATTTCGGAGTGCGCCACTTCGTGCACGAGCGTTGCGAATGTTTCCGCGGGAGTCTGTTCGGGAAGCAGAGTGATTTTGCCTTTCTCTGCCATTCCACGCGCTGGCGCGATTTCATCCGAATAGCGAAGTTCGATGCCATTCTGTCGGACGAACTCTTCAAGGCGGGAAAGATAGTAGCCGGGGTCGCCCGTCACACAGCCGATTTCCGGCACTGCCTCGCCGTCGGTTTGCTCTTCCGCGAATATATGAGCAACCTTGAAACCGCTGACGACGGATTCCTCTTCAGCTGATTTCAAATTCTCGACTTCAGGCTTCCGACGAATCAACGGAGCGATAATGGCGATGCCTTTTTCGCCCTTCCTGACGAAGCGACCCAATTTCCGCCAAGTCTGATACCCGGCGACGCGGCGTGCGTCCGGACGCTGCCTTGCGATCAGAAACAGATTGTTCAAGGAATATTTCGAGAACAGCGCCATCGCCTTGAGATAGCTCGTCAGAGTTTCACTGTGTCCGCTTTCAAGAGAAGCGGCTAGTTCCTCTAACGCCTTGTTTGTGATTTGCTTTACTTCTTCTACTTTCATTTTTTTGCCCTTTCGGTGAGTTGGGACTGCGTCCCTTCACCGGGCATCAGGGACGCAGGGGCCAACGCATTCACCGAGGACAAGGCTTTCCTTGAGGAAGCGGTCGGAGCGGATGGCGCGAGGCTTGCCACTGCGGGTTATCGGTGGCGAGACCTCGGCGCTAGCGGAGAGCGTTTGGAATTCCGAGCCGGTATATCGGAGGGATATGTCGAAGCAAGAAGGAGGTATTGGACTCTCTTGGACAAGCTCGGCTACTTTTGGAGCGCCAGAACGTTTTGTGGAGGGCCAGACTTATGGCTACGTCCATTCCTTCGCAGCTTGAGAACACCGTTCGTTCCGACCACGCCTTTGAGCCTCTACTCGACAGCGCTGAGGCTGCTTCACTCCTGAGAATTCACCCGAAGACACTTCAACGCATGGCGCGGAATGGCGAAATAGCCGGAATACAGATCGGACGCCTATGGCGCTTTCGCGCCTCTGTGCTGAATTCGTGGCTCGACCGGACACGCCGCAAGTAACTTCCACCGCACTCTCGAAAACACTCTCGACGGCGAAGAGACGCTACGGTACTCTCCGATGAGCCATCCGTGTCGCCTCATGAGAGGAGAAAGAATGAGGCGCACGCGGTATCAGCACGGAAGTTTGAAGTTAGCAACTCGAAAGAACGGGAAAGTCTGGGAGTTCCGGTGGAGAGAGGTTCAACTAGACGGGAAAATCCGGCGGAAGAACGTCGTCATCGGTACTCTTGGCGAGTACCCCAGCGAATCGGCCGCGCAAAGCGCGGCGGATTCGATTCGACTCACCATCAATCGTCAAACACCGACACAAGCTCTGAAACAGGCGAGCGTCGAAGCGTTGGTCAAGCACTACCGAGAACAGGAGCTGCCGGAGATTTATCACGACCGGCTGCCCGAACCAGGAGAGCGCGACGACCATCACAAGGCGTATTCGACGCAGTATGCGTACGAGGTGTACCTGAAGAAGCGGATTCTTCCACGCTGGCGATCCTACCGGCTCTCGGATGTGAAAGCCGTGGATGTCGAAGCGTGGCTCAAAGCTCTACCTCTTGCGCGGGGAACCAAGGCAAAAATCAGGAACATTATGAGTGCCTTGTTTTCGCACGCGATCCGTTGGGAATGGGCCGACAAGAATCCAATCCGCAGCGTTCGTCAGAGCGCCAAACGATTGCGAACCCCCGACGTTCTCACATCCGAGGAGATTGCAGCTCTTCTCGGGAAGCTGCCGGAGCCACTTCACACCGCCGTCGAGCTCGACGCATTTACGGGCTTGCGACGGGGAGAATTGATTGGGCTCCAGTGGCAGGACGTGGATTTCGAGAATCTTTTGGTTCACGTTCGGCGTTCGGTCGTGATGAGGGTCGAGGGAACTCCCAAAACCGAAGCGTCCGCCAAAGATCTGCCACTCGACGCGGCCCTTGCCGAGTCTTTGCTGAAACTGAAACTCGTGAGTCCGTACCAACAACCAACGGACTGGGTTTTTGCTTCGCCGGAGATGAAAGGGAAGCAGCCGTGGTGGCCGGACACCATGTGGCGACGCTACGGAAAGCCGGCGGTGACGGCGGCCAAAATAACGAAACGCGTTGCGTTCCACACGTTTCGTCATACGTACACTACGCTACTCACGCAAAACAACGAAGACGTAAAGGTTGTGCAGGAACTTCTTCGCCACGCGAACAGTCGGATTACGCTCGATCTGTACGCGCAAGCGGGAATGGCGGGGAAGCGCGAAGCACAGCGCAAAGTTGTGGAGATGGTGTTAAAGAGAGGAAAGGCAGTGGCCTAATTGGACCAATACGGACCATGACGGAAATTGCCAATTCTTTGCAAGTGTTTGAAAAGAATGGCGGGGACGACGAGACTCGAACTCGCGACCTCTGCCGTGACAGGGCAGCGTTCTAACCAACTGAACTACGTCCCCGCGGTGGGAAACAGTCACAAATGGTGGGCAGTGCAGGGCTCGAACCTGCGACCTCCTGCTTGTAAGGCAGGCGCTCTAACCAACTGAGCTAACCGCCCGCAGCAATTCATCGTACAGCAAGCGGCGCGGAGCGTCAATGAATTGCGCAGCTCGTTAAATTTTTGTCGCCCCTCAATTGCGGCGAAGTCTGCTGCGCTGAGTTGCACTTTGTCGGGGCTGCCAGTAAACTGCTTTTCCTTGTATCGACTAAGGGCGACTGGGTAAAGGACACGTTTGGAATGCTGCTCGTTCGGGATTATGTTGGCCATATGGCCTCGCAAGTGGTAAAGCGGCTCATCGAGGAAAACCAGATAGAGAGCAAGGCGCCGGAAGCGGTGACGCAACGCGTGCGCCAGCGCATGATGGAAGAGTTGACCGTCGAAGACCGCTTGAACGACGAAGTGCGCGAGATCCTCGTCCAGCATCAGGACGAAATGCGCCGCACCGGCGTCTCCTATCAGGAGATGTACAAAAAGGTGAAAGCGCAGTTGGCGCGCGACCGTAAGCTGGTGCTGCGGTGAGCGCATCGCAACACGTCCGCGTGACAATTGATTCTTTGCTAATCGCCTTCCTCCCGATTGAATTGCGGAGCACAGCGCCGTTTTCTAAACCGGGACACCGCGCATGAGACTCACGCGCGAAAAGATCGTTCGCTTGTCGCATCAGATCACCGATGTGCTTGTCGCCAGCGACGAAGTTGAATTCGTCGAGGACCGCGACACCATCCGCCAGCAGGTCGTCCAGATCCTTACCGCCACGCTCAAGGACGAAGAGAAAGCCGACGCCGAAGTCCGCAAGCGCATCACGTCCCAGAAAAAAGAAATCCTCGAAGGCAGCGAAGAGTGGGACGTCCTCTATCGCAAGTATTACGCCGACGAACTCCGCCGCATGGGAATCGCCGCCGCCCCCGACGACCGCCGCGAACGCCGGACCTAAGCGCGACACTCGAAACACGAAAATCGAAATTAGAAGCTCGGAACCGAAAGGGAAGCGCGCAACGCGTTCGGCGATAATCCCAAAGTGCTTGCTGTGTCAGGATGTGCCCGGTCCGTACCCCTTTGGTGCTGACACCCTCCCCCCGGTTTTTGCGTAAGTTTTCATTGTGCAGGTACTTAAAGTCCATTGTTTTGATACACTTTTGCAAGTGTTCATTCTAAAGGTACTTAGGAGTGCACTACATTCCTGTGGCGCTCAAGCTGGGGGCACGTGCGCCGGCGGTCCAGTGCGAAGTTCACTGCCTACCTCTCGATTCCACTCGGGGTAAAAAGTAGCAGGAGGGGTACGCGGGGACAACTGGTCGGAGGTACGGTTGAGGGACAGGCGGTCAAGTTCTAAAGATTGGGAAACGTCCCGTCCTGGTCCCCCGGTTTCCAAGACGTCCCGTCTCCCTGGTCCCGGATGCGGTCGAAGGAGCCGACGGCGTCATCCAATCAGCCGGTACACGTCGTGGTCATAGGCTCATGCCTTCCGAGAACCAGATGAATAACATCAGGCACGCGCCGACGAAAGTTGGCCATCGGGTTTTTCCTTTGCCCGTTAGGCTCCCAAGAGCTCCGATTAAGGAGAGATAGTTTCCGGCCCTGATGAAAATTAGCATCGTCAAGCTTCCATTCCGGTCCCCCCTAATAAGCGCATTGCGCGTTACATAGGCGGCGAACAGTAGCACTGAGAGTGTCACCAGCGAAAGGGCAATGACGCTAACTAACGACCTCCAACGCGACTCTGTCGGTTGCAGTCGGACTCTAGCGCGGTATTTCCACCCGAGTGAGGTCGCCGTCAATGCCCCAAGGATTGTGGAAAGGATGGCCAGTGTGGCGGTTATGTGATTTATTTGGAACATCCGATAGCCACCTCACTCCCATTTCTTTGTACGGGAGTTGTAGGTCTCCGATTCGCCTAGTGAATATCTGCCAAACCACACCCAGTATTCGTCGTCGTTGACCTTGCGATAAAAGACTTTCAGGTTCGGGCCGTCGATCCCAACTTCTTTCAACGCCGCCGGCAGGTGTCCATGGCTTGATCGAAATGCTTCGATCCGAGCGACAATTTCATTCCCAGCTCTTAATTCGCTCCTGTGAAACAACCAAACCGGTTCCCATAAGAAAAGGCCCACAGCGCTGGCAAGGCCTAATACTATCCCCAACCCTAAGAAGCCGATTCGAGCGCGACTCAATATCTTCACAAGTACCTCCTAGACTAGAACTAGGCGGGTGGCCCACCCCCTTTGATCTTTTGTCCGGATATGAAGATAACAATTATTATATCATCGCCAAGTTTGACCAACTTCGTGCGAGGGTGCCCTACCCTTTCGGGGTTGGAAAGGGTGGGGATTTCCGCTCTTTATGCCGCGCAATCTAAGACGATATCACGGGCGGGGAGACCTGCATTTCATCAGCTTCAGTTGCTATGAACGGCGGACGTTGCTGGGGACGGGGGGTGCGCGCGACGTCTTCTTGAAGACGCTGGAGGAGGTGCGGCGGGGCTGCGCCGCGAGCGTCGTTGGTTATGTGGTTATGCCCGAGCATGTGCATCTATTGTTGAGCGAGCCGAGAAAGGGGACGCTGTCGCAATTGCTGCAGGTGCTGAAGCAACGTGTGTCGCGCGCGCTGCGCCGACAAAGGGAATCTGGGAGTAGCGAGCAATTATCGGTGGATTTTCCGGACTCGTTCGGTGGATTGCGGCGATTTTGGCAGCGGCGATATTACGATTTCAACGTGTATAGCGCGGAGAAGCTCAACGAGAAACTGGATTATATTCACGCAAACTCGGTGAAGCGTCGATTGGCAATGCATCCGAAGGACTGGCCGTGGAGCAGTTGGGCGTTCTACGCCACAGGTGTGCAAGGTGTAGTCAAGATCGATCCGACGGGAGAAGAACAGCGGAGAGAAGAAGCCCCACCCTTTGCAAAAACCGCAAAGGGTAGGGCACCCTCGTTGCCTACGCCGCGATGAAACGCAAACGCCATGCTCATCGTATGCATAGAACGAGCACCTCCGCCATCGATCCGATAGGGAAAGAACAGGGGAAAGAAGAAGCCCCACCCTCGTTGCCTACGCCGCGATGAAGGGCAAACGCCATACCCAGCCATGATCGTCATGAGCGCTCAATTTGGGGGCGCCTTCTTGGCTGCGGCTTCCACGTCTTGGAGGAGGCGGTTCAGCTTGGCGCGATCGAAGAGGCGGCCACTGGCGATAACGGCTGCAATCTGACGCGTGTTGCGGATGTTGTCGAGCGGGTTGGCGCTGAGCAGTACCAGGTCGGCCACTTTGCCGGCGGCGATGGAGCCGCTGGTGCTCTCGGTGCCTAGAAATTTCGCGGGTCCGCTCGTGGCTGTCTGCAAAGACTCCATGGGCGTGAATCCAGCTTCGACGAAATTCGCGAGTTCGTCGTGCAGGCTGAAGCCGGGCATGATGTAGACCCCAGGTGCGGCGTCGGTTCCGGCCATGAAGGGCACGCCCGCGCGATGCAGCGCTCCCACCATTTGCAAATTGCCCGCGAAGTATTTCTGGCGCAGCTCCAGTGGATCGTGCAGCAGGCCGAGCATCATCTCCTCGGTGAAGCGCTTCCAGGTGACCTCGCGCCAGTAAGCGGGAACATATTTGTCGAGCGGATCGTGCTTCAGGTCGCGCTGATCGAGGAAGGTGCCGCCACGCTGCCATGCTAGTGTGGGAACTTCCCATGTTTGGCTTTGCGCGAGCTGCCCGATTAAGGCATCGCATCGCTGTTTGTCCTGCGTACTGAGCAGCAGTTTTAAATCTCCGTGGCCGGCAATGAATCTATCTTCTTCCGTGGAGCAGCCCTCGAAGATCCCCATGAGGTGCTCGACGCTTTTTTGTCCGGCGGCAATGACTTCGGCCAAGCGCACTTTGTCCGGCACGTGGCCAACGATGGGTAAGCCGACTTTGTGTGCTTCGGCGGCGGCCGCGAGATAGGCGTCGTGCGAGATCACGGACTGCACCTTGATGAAATCCACGCCTTGCGCTTTGAGGGAGTCGACCGCGGCAACAGCGGTTTCCGGCGTCGTGACCGCGATGGAGCTGGGGAAGCGCAACTTGCCATCTGGCAACAGCGCGTCCAGCATCGGTCCGGAAATGATCATCCCCGGACCGATGATTTCGCCGCTGGCGATTTGTTTGCGCCAGGCTGCGAGCATCGGGAGGTCGCCGCCCATATCGCGAACCCCGGTAACGCCATTGGCGATGAAGAGCGGGAGAATGATGTCGCGCCCGCCGGGGAACCAATCACCGAAAGCGGAATGCACGTGCATGTCCCACAAGCCGGGAATCAGGAACTGTCCGGTGCCGTCGAGGCGCGTTGGTTTGCGCTCACTCTGAAGGAACGAACCAGAGTGGGAGACGGAGATGATGCGATCTCCGTTGATGATCACGGTCATATCGCGCTGAACCGAAGAGGAGCCGGGGTTGATGACCGTGACGTGGGTGATGACAATCGGCGGGGCTTGGGAGCTCTGCGTCAGTGCGGCGGAAAAATCAAGGAACAGTGTGACGCAAACCAACGCAGATAGCCGGAGCAGTTTGGGGAGATGCGAGCGGACTGAACGTTTCCCTCTTTTGTACACGTGGACACCGGAAGCAGGATTATACATAAAACCCTAAAACGGGCCGTCCCGCAGGTACAAAATACTGGAAAACGTCCCGTCTGTCCCCGATTGTGCGATTGTGCGATTGTGCGATTGTGCGATTGTGCGACTACTGCCGCGATCAATCGCACGCAAAGCAGTTAGTCAGTGAGCAGGGCAACGCTCTCCTTCTCGGAAACCTTGGACCGCCTTTTAAACACCGGGCGCAAGCGCGGTTACAGCATCCACCGGATGGGCTTCGGCAGAGCGAAAGCACTTAACTGAGATAGTCACCGGCCAGCAGCGAACGGAGTTCTTCGATGGCATCTCCGAATCCCGAAACAAATGCATCCGCCCCCATCGAGCAAAGCGTTCCTATCCCAATCGACCATGCGGCATTGCAAGGGGACTTGCATGTTCCGGCAGGCGCGCTCGGATTGGTCATTTTTGCGCATGGAAGCGGAAGCAGCCGGCGCAGTCCTCGGAACAGGTACGTTGCTCGCGTGCTGCAAGAGCATGCCTTCGGCACGCTCTTGCTCGATTTGCTCACCGTCCGCGAAGAACAGACAGAATCTCCGGCGGGAGAGCTGCGCTTCAACATTGGTCTCCTCGCTGAGCGGTTGCTTCGCGCTACGGCGTGGGCGCGAGAGAGCCGATACACATCCACCCTCCCGATCGGCTACTTTGGCGCAAGCACGGGGAGTGCGGCTGCGCTCGTGGCCGCGGCGCGACAACCTGAGAACATCCGAGCCATAGTGTCTCGCGGCGGCAGGCCAGACTTAGCTGGTCCGTATCTCCCAAATGTTCAAGCGCCTACTCTCTTGATAGTGGGAGGTGACGATACTGTCGTAATTCGTTTGAATGAAGAAGCCATGCAACACATGGTTGCAGAGACCAAGCTTGAAATCATCCCGGGCGCAACCCACTTGTTTGAAGAGCCGGGAACTCTGGAGAAAGTGGCCCAGTTAGCTACAGTTTGGTTTGTTCAGCACATGAGAACGCTTACGAACCGCGGGCGCAAGTCCGCTCATCCCTGATCGCAAAATAAAAAAGGGCGGCCATTCGGCCGCCCTTTCGCATTCCAAAAACAATTGATACTAGTAAGTGAGCGGGGAATCCGGGCGGCGCTTCAGCGTCGGCCGGTCGTCATCCGTTGAATTGGGGTCGTTGCCGCCGGTCTTTTGCTTATCGGTTTGTTCGGTGCGCGTGCGCAGGGTTGGCTTCCCAGGCGAGTTATCCTGCACCTTGCGCGCGAACATGATGTTGCGCAGGCGGCCCTTCACGGAGTCAAACTCAGACGTCGTCACAATGTACTCCGGCTTATTCGGCAGGATGCGCGCGATCTCTTTTTGCGCCGACTCGATACGGTCTGGCGTCGGAGGATGCGTGGCGAACACTTTCGGGATTGTGCCCGGGCGACGCTTCTCGTCCACCTGGATGCGCTCGAAGAATGTCACGAAAGCGTTCGGGTCATATCCCGCTTTGTACATATACTGCAAACCGAGGAAGTCGGCTTCACGCTCGGCATCGCGGCTAAACTTCAGATACGTCAGCGGAATCGCGATGTTCAGACCTTCGTAGATTCCATATCCCGCCCATCCCACCGGACCTAGCAGCATCAACGGAATGGTGGCCAACTGCATCATCTCGCCTTTGGTGGCGTTTCTCGTTCCGTGGCGCGCGGTGACATGCGAAATTTCATGCGCCATCACGCCCGCAAGCTCAGACTCTTCCTGCGCGCGCAAAATCAGGCCGCTATTGACGTAGAAAAATCCGCCGGGCAGCGCGAACGCGTTCACTTCATCGGAGTCGATCACCTTAATCGTAAAGGGTACGCGCGCATCCGAATTGCGCACGAGGTTCTGGCCCACGCGGTTCACGTATTCGGTGACGACCGGATCGTCGATCAGTTTCGACGAGCGCTCTACTTCTTGCGCCAGTCCCTTACCTAGCGCGATCTCGCGCTCGAGCGAGTAGAAATTGACGCCCTTGCCCACGCCGCGATTGCCGATGGCTTCGACATCTTCCCTGGAATTTTTGGGGTTGACGCTATCTTGTTGCTGGATAGGCTTGTCTTGCGAGGCTTGCGGCTTTTCCGACTGCGGCTGCGACTTTGCCGGATCAGGCGCGGGCGGAGGACTTTGCGCAAACACTGTGCTACCCGCAAAGGTAGCAAGAATTCCTAACCGCAGCGCCTTGCCTAGGGTAATGTTCATGATGGTCCTGCTTTCCGCTGGCCTGCCTCGAGTATACACCCAGAATGAGAGATGGAGCCTGGTTCCGTCCCAGCAAGTACGATGTAGTGCCATCAAAGAAGGTTTCCCCGCGAATATTGCGTCCACTCGACCGAGTTCGGATGGGGGCGATTTCCTTCCGCCAGCTATCGGCATAGCATCTACGTCTGTTCATAGCCTGTGGTTCCTGAGCAACAACCGGCAGCCGCAAAGTTGACACCGTTGCCTATCGCCACTACAGTTAAAGTCTAAGTATGGGCGTCTCGAAAATTCAGATTGGCCAGCTTTGGAAGAAAGACGGCACCCGCGACATCTATCTGGTGACCCGGCTCTACACGGAAGCCCTTAGTACAATGGTAGTTATGCGCAAGTCCGGAGCCGAAGGTGAAGCCCTGATTCGTGTTCGCGCCCAGAGCAATTCTGCCGGCCACAGCATCCCCGGTTTCTCCCCCGCCCAAGAAGAAGAAAAGTTGTAGAGGGGCGCTCGGACTAAGTTGCCGCGCTGCAGATTCTTCAGATCGACCGTACAGGCAAAGCCACCACATCCTCCACCTGCATCATCTCCTTGCTCAGGAACCCCTCGCCATATCTCGCCCCAATCATCTGCCCATAATGTCGCGCGAGCTGGTTCATCTCATCCTCTAGGCGGTCAATCGCCAAAAATACTTTGCTCTTCGGTTTGCCCTTGACCGGCCGGAACTGCGAAGCAAACGCCAGAATCGCCTTGCGTCGCTGTTTGAACTCCTTCGTGATGTCCACCACAAAAGTCGGCCGCACCTCTGCGAAAGAAGTCGTGTACAAAATCTTGAACGGACGATAGGCCTCGCCCGCAATCGGCAAGGCCTTCAATCCCGCAAGAAAGCATCCCTCATACCCCAGCGTCGAAGCATGATAATGATCCGGGTGCCGCGCCTCCCAATAGGGAAGTATCACGGTTTTCGGCCGCAACTCGCGGATCACGCCTGCCAACTTCAGTTTGTGCTGTCGCGCCGGCTGCACATCGGAATCGGGCACGCCCAATGTGCCGCGCCACGCCACGCCCAGGAACTTAGCTGACTTAGCCGCTTCCCTCGCGCGGGTTTCCGGTGTGCCACGCGTTCCCATTTCCCCCGCGGTCAGGTCCAGAATGCCGGTCTTGAATCCGCGCCGCGCCATCTTGATCAACGTCCCACCGCAAGTCAGCTCCACGTCATCCGGATGCGCAGCAATCGCCAGCAGATCAATCCTCATCGAGGCTCCTCAATGACCGCGCTGATTCTAGCACCCCCTGTGGGGAGCCAATTCTCGCTATCCTGTGTTACCGTTCCGCTCGACATGGATGCTGCATTGCAGGGACAGGTCGCGCTAGTAACCGGCGCCGCCAAGCGCATCGGTCGCGCGATTGCCGTGCGGCTGGCCAGCGAAGGCGCCGATGTCGGAATCCATTATCACCAGTCGAAGTTTGAGGCGGACGAGGTAGTCGCTGAAATCGAAAAGCTAGGACGAAAAAGCGCCGCGCTGCAAGCCGATCTGTGCAACGTCTCGCAAATTCAGCAACTGTTTCGGCAAACTGCGGACCAGTTCGGGCGTCTCGACATCCTCGTCAACAGTGCCGCCAATTTTCTCCCCGCCCGTCTGGACGACACGACTGAGAAAATTTGGGATACCGCGCTGGACACGAATCTGAAAGCGCCCTTTTTCTGCGCGCAAGCTGCGGCCCCACTGCTAAAGAAATCCGGCGGCGTCATCATCAATTTCGCGGATATCGGCTGCATTCTCCCTTGGACCGGCTACATCCCCCACTGCGCCTCCAAAGCCGGCGTAATCATGCTCACCAAGTGCCTGGCGAAAGCTCTGGCTCCCGAAGTCCGCGTCAACGCCATCGCACCCGGCACCATTACAATGTCCGGCGACCCGAGCGAATGGGAAGCCGACTTCATCCGCCGCGCTCCGCTCCACCGCGCCGGAACGCCCACCGACGTCGCCGATGCCGTCTCCTACCTGGTCCACGCGAAATTTGTGACCGGCCAAGTCCTAATCCTCGACGGCGGCCGCACCCTGTAGTTTATGGAGTGCGGCGGTCTTGTATCCTGAGCATCGAAGGGCCGCCGCTTTACAGCTGCGCGACAGCAACAAAGTAAAGTGAACAGATACTTTCAATATGCCCGCTGAGAACTCGTGCAGACTTTCGCTCCTCGGTGTATTCTATTGGACTAATGAGCGAAATAAATTTTGACGTAACGCAGGAAGCGCTATGGCTCAGGCCAATCGAATGAATAGGGACCGGTCGGACGTGATAAATAACGAAGCAACCGCGGTAAATAACGAAACTACAGCCAACAACGGCGCCACCGTCGATTACGGGACACAAATCCCAGTGCCTCACGGCCTCGACGACCTCGAAGTGCAGGAGTGGCTCGAGTCGCTCGACTCCCTTCTCGAATCCAGCGGGCCCGAAGTCGCCACCGAAATTCTCGAGCGCCTCCGCGCCCACGCTACCGTCTCCGGCATCGATCTCCCGTTTACCGCCAATACTCCGTACGCCAACACCATTCCGAATCGGCTAGAGCCGCTGTTCCCCGGTGATCAGGAACTTGAGCGCCGCATCAAGAGCCTCATCCGCTGGAACGCGCTCGCCATGGTTGTGCGCGCCAATCGCGTCGAGCACAATATCGGCGGCCACATCTCCACCTACGCCAGCGCCGCTACACTTTACGAAGTCGGTTTCAATCATTTCTTCCGCGCGCGCACTCCCGAGTTCGAAGGCGATACGGTTTACTTCCAAGGCCACGCCTCGCCCGGCATCTACGCCCGTGCGTTCCTCGAAGGTCGCCTCTCCGTGCAAAAGCTCGAAAATTTCCGCCGCGAACTGAAACCCGGCGGCGGACTCTCCTCGTATCCGCACCCGTGGCTGATGCCCGATTTCTGGGAATTCCCGACTGTTTCGATGGGCCTCAGCCCGCTGATGGCCATTTATCAAGCCCGCTTCAGCCGTTATCTCGAAAACCGCAGCCTGAAGCCTGCAACGGACGCAAAAATTTGGGCCTTCCTCGGCGACGGCGAAACCGATGAGCCCGAGTCGCTCGGCGCGATCACGCTCGCCTCGCGCGAAAAGCTCGACAATTTGATCTTCGTCGTCAACTGCAATCTCCAGCGCCTTGACGGCCCCGTGCGCGGCAACGGTCAAATCATCCAAGAGCTCGAATCCGCCTTCCGCGGCGCTGGCTGGAACGTCATCAAGGTTCTCTGGGGCAGCGAGTGGGATCCCATTCTCGAGCGCGACACCGAAGGTTTGCTCGTGAAGCGCATGGGCGAGCTCGTTGACGGCGAATACCAGAAGCTCGTGGTCGAATCCGGCGCGTATGTTCGCCAGCATTTCTTCGGCAGCGATCCGCGCCTGTTGCAGCTCGTCGAGCCGCTTCCCGACGAGGCGTTGCGCCGCCTGCGTCTCGGCGGTCACGATCCGCGCAAAGTCTATGCCGCGTACAAAGCAGCCGTCGAACATAAGGGCGGCCCCACCGTCATCCTCGCGCGCACTATTAAAGGTTACGGACTCGGTGAAGCCGGCGAGGGTAAGAACGTCACTCACCAGCAGAAAAAGTTGAACGAAGAAGAGCTCCAGGTTTTTCGTTCGCGCTTCGGTATCCCGCTGAATGATCAGGACTGCATCGAGGTCCCGTTCTATCGTCCCGCCGAGGACAGCATCGAAATTCAATATCTCCGCGCGCGCCGCGAAGCGCTCGGTGGCTACGTCCCAACGCGCAGCGTGCGTTCGCAGCCGCTCGTCGCCAATCACGAAGAGCTCTTCAAGGAATTTCACGAAGGCAGCGAGGGGAGGGAAGTCTCCACCACGATGGCCTACGTCGGCATGCTGCGCAAAATGCTGCGCGACCCGGAGATGGGCAAACTCATCGTCCCCATCGTTCCCGATGAAGCACGCACTTTCGGCATGGAATCGCTTTTCCGGACGGCCGGCATTTACTCCAGCTCCGGTCAGAAATACCAACCGGTCGACGTCAACACTTTGATGTATTACAAGGAAGCGAAAGACGGCCAGATCCTCGAAGAGGGAATTACCGAAGCCGGCTCGATGGCCTCCTTCATCGCCGCAGGTTCCGCTTACGCCACGCACGGCATCAACACCATTCCGTTTTTCATCTACTACTCGATGTTCGGCTTTCAGCGCATTGCAGATTTCATCTGGGCCGCTGCTGACATGCGCACGCGCGGTTTCCTGCTCGGCGGTACCGCCGGACGCACCACACTTTCCGGCGAAGGTTTGCAGCACCAGGACGGCAACAGCCACGTACTCGCGCTGCCCGTGCCCAATCTGCTCGCCTACGATCCCGCATTCGCCTACGAAATCGCCGTCATCATTCAAGACGGTATTCGCCGCATGTACAAAGAAGGCGAAAACATTTTTTACTACATCACTTTGATGAACGAGCCGTACGCCATGCCGCCTATGCCCGGCGATGTGAGAGACGGCATTCTCCGCGGCATGTACAAGTTTCGCGCTAGCGAAAACAAAAAGTCCAAACTGCGCGCCCAGCTCTTCGGCAGCGGTTCCATTTTGCGGGAAGCATTGCAAGCGCAGGATATTCTCGCAGAAAAGTACGGCGTAGCAGCCGACGTATGGAGCGTAACCAGCTACAAATCGCTCTACACAGACGCCGTCGAAACCGAGCGCTGGAATCGCCTGCACCCCGGCGAGAAGCCGCGCACCCCATACGTCACACAAACTTTAGCAGATGCACCCGGCGCGCTAGTAGCGGCCACCGACTACATCAAGACGCTGCCCAGCATGATCAGCAAATGGATGCCGCGTCGCATGGCCACACTCGGCACAGACGGCTTCGGCCGCAGCGAAGGGCGCCAATCCCTGCGCGACTTCTTCGAAGTAGACGCACGTTTCATAACGTTAGCCACCCTGCACGAACTGCAGCAGGACGGCAGAATCGAGCCCAAAGTAGTAAGCCAAGCCATAAAAGACCTAGGTATCGACCCAGAAAAACCCAACCCGGTTATCTCGTAAGTTGCCCATAGGGCGCAGCACGCTGCGCCCCATTTTCACCTCGGTATTAAAGCAGCACAGATTTGCCCAATCGGCTTGCGAGGCGCCTTCAAGGAGTCTGTACTCGTTCCAGGTACTCCGCCGGCTTAATGCGCCCAGTAGCCAGATTCGCAATCAATTCCCGATTCGCCGCCAAAAAATCGTAATCGCCTAACTCCTTCGGCAGTACCCACGCGATCTGCTCAAAGCATAATGGCGCGGGCTCGCCCTCCGCCAGCGCTGCCGCAAAGAATCGAATCTCCAACTCCTCCGGATATGCAGCATACTGGTGCCGAACGCGCCCCATCTCCACACACTTTGTCAGCGTAACGCCCAACTCTTCGTGCAACTCGCGGGCGAGAGCCGCCTCCACCGTCTCTCCGTCCCGTACCTTTCCGCCAGGAAATTCCCACTTCAACGGAGACGTATCGTCCCTCCGCCGCTGCCCGATCAAGAATCTCCGGTCCCCTCGCTCAATCACTGCCGCCACAACCGTTCTCATGTCTTCTCTGCGTCCTCTGTGTTCCAAGCTCTGTGCGCTTTGGGTTAATCCTATTTTTTCTTCGCTGCGAGTCTCCGCGCCCTCAGCGTCTCTGCGTTATCGTTTTCCTTCATTCCTGCCGGCCGCGAATGAAGCACCTTGAACAACTCTAGCGCTCCTGGAACCAATGGAGGCCCCGGCGTATTCAGCAATTCGTCTCTAACCACAAAAACCCGCCGTTCGCGAATCGCCGGAACATCCTTCCACGCCTCCACTTTATACGACTGCGCGGGCACTGACTTTGCGCCTGTCGCCGCCCACGCCAGGACAATCACCTCAGGCCGTGCCTCCGCGACCTCTTGATCGCTGACCTTTTCTCCCGCCGGCACAATCATTTCTCCGCCGCAAATATTCAACAATTCCCCTACCCAGGGCGGCGAGCTAATCCGCGGATTCGGCCAAGCCTCGCAATAAACCCGCACGCGACGCTTCACTTTTTTCGACGCGCGTGCGAGAGCCGCAAATTCCGCCCGCATAGTTCGAATCAGCGCCTCCGCGCGCGCAGCCCACCCTACGATTCCTCCGAGCAATCGAATATCCGCATAAACATCCTCCAGCGTCCGCGGATTCATCGCCAAAAAATTCAACCGCTGCTCCAGCAATTTCCCCACAGTCTCCTGTTTGTACGGCACTGACCCAATCACCAGAGACGGCTGCAGCGCCACAATATCGGCGACTGACTCCATGTGCCAGCAATCCCCAACCTGTGGCAAGCCCGCAACCGGCGCCACGTCGCCACACCATTTCGTAACGCCAACCAAAAGTTCCTTTGCGCCAATCGCACACAAAATTGAAGTAGCGCTAGGCGCAAGAGACACAATCCTCAAACGTGTTTTGTGCTTTGGTCTCACCACAGGAAAAGCTTAGCAAACCACAACACTACGGTGTGGCTGTCTCGGCCTACTTCTTCAGGTCCCACCAATCCGTCCCGCGCGTGTCATTCCGCAACGCGTCCAGGTTCACCCAGTAATACGTCCCAAATGCTTTCTTCTCCGGCCAAATCTCATCCAGCGTGTCCGCGTCGTACAGCGTGCCCGATTTCATCACCATGGCGATATTCACCGTATTGTGAATGTCCTCCAAGGGATTCGCATTCAGCACCATCAAGTCCGCGATTTTCCCCGGCTCCAGAGAACCCAAGTCTTTGTCCGCGCCAAGAAAGTGCGCCCCATGTACGCTGGCCACTTCCAACGCGCCCATCGGCCCCAGCGCGGACGCCAGCATCCAAACTTCCCAATGCGACCCGATCCCGTGCGCCTGCCCGTGCGAACCAATCGCGCCGTATCCGCCATTGGCGATGATGTCCGCCACGCCCTGCGCCTGCACGCCAAAGTGATAATCGGTCACCGGACGCATCATTCGCCGCCGCATGTGCGGTATCAGTTGCCTCCACGGAATCCAGCGCTGCTCCTTCGCATCCTTCCAGACGTCGCTCATCTGAAAGAAATATTCTTCGTTCCACGGCGCCGTACCGCCCACCATCAGCGTCGGCGAATACGTTGTGTGCGACATCCCAAACAATTTCGCCACGTCCTGATACAGAGGCACGTATGGTGTCGGATGCTCGAATCCCGCTTGCCCGTCCATCAGCATAGACACCTTATGTAACAAGTCCGACGACCCTTCGCCGGTAACGCGCAAGCCCTTCTTCCGCGCGATTTCCGTCACCCATTGCCGCTGCTCACGATTGGGTTGCAAGTATTGTTTCAGTGCAGTCGCGCCGAACGATTGCAGCCGGCTGATCTCGTGCTCGGTCACCTCGAAGCTTGTCAATTCGTTGCGATGCGGCCCGTCGCCTGCATACAGCGGGTCGCCGGTAGAAAAAGTACGCGGGCCTATCGCCCGTCCCGCCTCGATCATCTCTGCAATGGTGAACACTTCCTGCGACCATGCAGCAGGATCAAGTGTTGTGGTCACGCCATAAGCCAGGTACACCGCGGAATCAAACCCATGCGAAGGCGTTACGCCCGCCGATTCACTATGATGATGCGCGTGCATATCCACGAAGCCGGGAATAATTGTTTTTCCCTTCGCATCCACCACGTGATCCATGCCCGCCGTGCTGCATTCGCCCACGCAGGTAATCCGCCCCTTTTTCGCCACGATCGTTCCGCTCTCGATTACCTTTCGATTCTGCAGCGTAACAATCCGCGCATTCGTCAGCGCAATGCTCCCGCGCGCAATCGCTCGCGGCACACTCAAATGAATCTCGGTCGTATCCGTCTTCGCCGAATCAACGTGATACGCGAAATACTTGCTCGCCCCGCCGTATTCGAGAGTCTGCGCGTCACGCCAGCGGGGAAATAAGCCGCCGTCGAGGCTCACAGGTTTGATCGGCAGCACGGCCGCTTTTCTCTCCAGCCGGATTGCTTCTTGCCCAGTGGCGTTCAGCGGTACCGGAGCAAGGTAGAGATTGTCGCCTTCCTCGTACGCCACTTGCGTCAAGTCTGGCGAGACTGTCGCCTGAGTCGCCCATGGAAACAATGCGTGCACCTGCCGGTCCGTGCCGTCGCTGCGTACAGAGATTAGTTCGGTGACGGATTTGCTCCGCCCGCCTTCGCCTTTCTCTTCCCGATGCGACGTGAAATAAATGCGCCCATCACGCGCAAACCGCGGCGTCGGTCCCGGCGCTTCCTCTGCTTCCACGCGGACAATCGCCTTCGCTTCGCCTCCACTCGCCGGCTGCACCACGATGTCGTACCACTCGTTGCGAGCCCACTGGCGCCCGCGGAACGTCGCACCGGACCCGCGCGAATACGCCAGCATCGTTCCATCTGCGCTCCACGCCGGATTCAGATATTCTCCCGCCTCGTGCCCAAAGGCCTTCGGGTCCCCGCCGCCTGCCGCAATGGTCCAGAGCTGCCCGTGCTTTTCGTCGTCAAAACTCGCAAACGCAATCGTCTTCCCATCCGGCGACCACGCGGGAGAAAACTCGTTCGCCGTAAACGATTCCGGCGTCAACCGGCGCGGCTTTCCATTGGGCATATCCATCAGCCACAGCTTGCCGACCGCTTGGAACACTAATTCCTTCCCATCCGGCGAGGCGCTTTGCCAGCGTATGTACCGCGCCTCGAATGCATCATCCTTGATCGGCAGCGGCGACCATGCCATCTCCGAAATCTTCCGGTGTACGTGCGCAGTGAAGGAAATCGTCTCCACTTTTCCAGAGTCCACCGCCAGCCGCCGTATCTTCCCCCCTTGCGAAATCACAATGCTCTTTCCGTCCGCCGTCCAGACATAACCGGGTATAACAGGCATCTGCCGCGAAATCTCCTCTGCCTCGTCGAGCTCAATTGGATCCATCAGCAGCCGTTCCTCGCCGCTCTGCAAATCGCGCAGCCACAATGCCGTACGCGGACCAAACACGTGCCCTTTGTACGATTCCGTCGCGTCCGGTATTCTCCGTGCAAAAGTCACGAATTTCCCATCCGGCGATACCTCCGGTGCCAGTGCGCCTCCGCTCGTCGAGCGATCTTGCTGCTCCGCCAATCCTCCCGTTATTTTTTCTTCTTTACGCGTCTGCAAGTTCAGCCGCCGAATCTGGTAACAGCCGATCATCGGGTCGGTATGCCCAAACGGAAGGGGAGAGCACTGCAGCACGTCATAATACAAATACTTTCCATCCCGAGACGCCGAATGCCATCCTGCCGCCTTGTCCTTATTCACCAATTCGATTCCGGTTCCTCCATCCTTGTGGTACATCACCAGAGCCCAGTTGAAATCACCCTCGCCCGGCTTTAACACCTGCTGCTGCACCACAATGAATCGTCCGTCCGGAATCCATACCGGGCTCAGCACTCGTTTGCCTTTGTCGGTGAACACGGCGCGAGGGTTCTTGCCGTCTGCGTCCATCAACCATAGATTGTTCTGCCCTTTGCGATCACTGACAAACGCAATGGTCTTTCCGTCAGGCGAAAAGCGCGGATTCATATTCAGGGCCACGCCGGAGTCTTGCGTCAGGCCCTCCGCTTTTCCCCCGGTCGCCGCCATACGATAGATGTGTCCCAGCAGGTCGAATACAACCCATTTGCCGTCCGGCGACACGTCCACGTTCATCCATGTACCTTCGGTCGTATCAAAATCGATGTCTCGCGTTTGGCCGCGCGCCTGAGTTGTGTCCCACTCCTTGGGTTTGTCGTCTGCAACGGCCGATGCGCTTCCCGCCAGCATGCCCACCAGCAACAATCCCGCGGCGCAGATTCGGTATATAGACGAATGCTTCATCCCGTTCTCCTCAGTATCAGTGCGGTGAAAGATAAGCGATCTGCCTTACGGAATAAGTCAAATACTCTTCCGGCCTCACACTTTTTGTGCCGCGCTTTTAACACGTCGCCGAAACAAACGCAACCTCAATGCAACAAACGTTTCTCGATCACTTGCGCCCGTTCGCTCTTCACCTGTTGCTCATGACGACACTGCCAGAGCGCCTGCCGCCTTCAGTTCATCCTTTTCCGCATTGACTTCAGGCCGCTCGTAATGCACTCTCGCGGGCTAAATCTCTGCGAGGTGTTTTGAATGCGCGGCAAAATAGTCCTGAGTGCGATCCTGCTTACATCTGCTGTTGCTCGGCCGCAATCGCAAGCGGCCGCGAACGCGCAAGCCCCCGATGCGCAAACCGTGCGCTACAAAGCCACGATCGACACGGTAAAATATGTCTACGGCGTTGCACCGCCGGTGGCAAAGCTAAAGCCCGGAAATATTCTCGAAGCAAATTCTCTCGATTGTTTCGGCAACGTATTGCAAAAACCCGGCGACTCATTTTCATTGGTGAAAGGCGACAATCCTCTCACTGGACCTTTCTACATCGAAGGCGCGGAACCGGGCGACACGCTGGTCGTGCACATTTTGGATCTGCAAGTCGACAGCAATCAGGGCGTGGGCACATTTTCTTCGGGATTTGGCGCAGCAAATGCCACGCATTACACTCCGGTCTTAGAAACGAAACCGCTGCCAGAAAAAATGTGGTTCTATCCTATCGACCGCGACAAAAATACCGCAACGTTTCAAGCCCTCGATTCGAATTTCAAGGTGAGCTTTCCTTTGCACCCATTTCTCGGCTGTATCGGAGTCTGCCCCGCGAACGGTGAAGCGCGCAGCTCCATCGTCCCCGCGGAATTCGGAGGGAATATGGATGCGCAGGAAGTCTCCGCGGGCAATACTCTGTATTTGCCCGTGAATGTCACGGGCGCGCTGCTTTATTTTGGCGACGGCCACGCTGCGATGGGCGATGGGGAAGTGGCTGGCAGCGCGGTGGAAGTGCCCATGCGCGAGAGGCTCAAAATTGATGTGATCAAGGGCAAGCGCATAGAGTGGCCGCGTTTTGAAAACGGAACCCAGATCATGGCCGCTGGAATTTATCGCCCGGTGGATGACGCAACGAGAATCGCAGTGACGGAGTTGGTGCATTGGATTCATTCCGACTACTCTCTCTCGGAACTCGATGCATACGAATTATTCTCAAAGGTCGGAAAACTGCATCTCACGGAAATGGTTGACCCCAATTACGTGGTTATCGCTGCGATCGACAAAAAATATTTGCCACCAAAGAAATAGAATCCCGCATTGCTATACTCTTGCTGATGTTTAGCGACGCTGTGCTCGATCATTTTCAGAATCCGCGCAACGCCGGCGAACTTTCCGGCGCCACCGCGAAAGTCGAAGTGAGCAATCCAGTTTGCGGCGATGTTCTTCAGCTCGCCGTGCGCGTAGAAAGCGAGCGCATTGTGGAAGCGCGCTTCCTCTGCCGCGGCTGCACGACTTCCATTGCTTGTGCTTCGCTGCTTACGGAGCAACTTCTTGGTCGAACACTTATTGAGGCACGCTCGCTTACCGCGCAGACTCTTTCGGAATCGCTAGGCGGACTTCCGCCCGCAACATTTCACGGCGCGGAACTTGCCGCCGATGCTGTCGAAACGATGCTGCGAAATATCGCCGCGAGATATAAGTAGCCGTCGTTTCCCTTACAACTCCATTACGACGATGTTGCGAAGCGTCGCCTCAAAATATTGACAACCGCGCGTCTTCTTGGGCGATGCTGTTTGTAAAGTATTCTGCAAATAAAATTCCTCAGTTGCTGCGGCCTGTTGCGCGGAGTAGGGTTTCAGGATCATTTAGATTCAGGACGCAGCCTTCCTCATTGGTGGGAACTTCAAGAAGGTCCGCGGGGGCATGTGCCCAGACTACCGCGCGGGCGCCTTTGTCTGCTGGCGCCTGCAACAATTCTTGATACAGGGTCGCGGGAAAAATTACGGGATGGCCGCGGCGTCCTTCGTATATGGGCAAAACGATTTTTGCGCACGACGATGCGTAGAACACCTCGATCAGCTCGTTGACCAAGGCGCCACTGATCAGCGGATGATCGATCAAGCATAAAAGGAATCCGTCTGTGCTGTGCGCTTCGCCCTGCGCGCCGTGCTGCACAAGCTGCGTTGCGTCTGACGATGTCGCCGCGGACTGACCCTCCTTGGTAGATAAGCTGCGAATCGCGGATTGAATGGAGCTTAGCTGGCCGCTTTCCCAGTCGGCGTTGATTACGATTTCGTCGGCGGCGAGCGCTATGCTTTTTGCGATCGGTTCTGCGTGCGCGCCGAGGACTACGCGGCGGACTCCGATTTTCGCGTGCACGGTGACTTCCAGCAGGTGTTCAAGGAACGGACGTCCCTGGTAGGCGAGGAGCGCTTTGGGGGAGCCCATGCGGCTGGAAGCGCCGCCCGAGAGGATTACGGCGGCTAGCATGTTGTTTCTTGTCGCCTCTTTCGCTCGGCTTTCCTGGTCCCGACAGTTTGTTAAGACAGGACGCAGCATACTGCGCCACTACAAAGGAGTGTTCAGCCGGCGCGCACGGCGGACCGCGCTTCGAGGCTCACTTTTTTGTGGGCGGCGGCGTTGGCGTTGCGGCGCACGGCTATCAACTCGGCGACTATGCTGATGGCGATTTCTTCGGGCGATAGGGCGCCGATTTCCAGGCCCATGGGCGCGTAGATGCGCTCGAATTCTTCGGGGCGGTAGCCTTCTTTTTCGAGAGCTTTGTAGACGGAGATCACTTTGCGTTTGCTGCCGATCATGCCGATGTAGCGCGCTTCGGTGCGTGCGGCCCAGGCGAGCACGCGCATGTCTTCTTTGTGTCCGCGAGTGACGATGACGAGGTAAGTGGAAGCGTTCGGCTGAATTTTCTCGAAAGCTTGCTCGTAGCTGGTGAAGACTTCTTGCGCCATAGGGAAGCGCTGGAGATTGGCGAAGGCTTCG